>CAWAGN010000004.1:0-28108 GCA_963781545.1 uncultured Actinomycetota bacterium | reverse complement strand
CGCCAAATCCGTACGCCCCCGCGTGAACGGGGGCCGGATGCAAGGATGTCAGTCCACGTCTCCGGGCGCCTGCCCCGCGCGACGACCCGCACGATCACCACACCTTTTCCGGGGGAGCACGCCGCTGATGACCGACCACGACCCGCCCCCGGGCACGGGACAGGCACCTGCCGGTGGCCCGCCGCCCGGGTGGCCGCCCCCCGGTGACGCCCGGGAGTACGGCGCGGCCGGTGGACCGGCACCGGGCAGCGGATCGGGTCCCGGTCACGCTCCCGGTCACGCTCCCGGTCATGCTCACGGATCCGGTTTCGAGGCCGGGGGTCCCGGTCCGGCCGCAGGAGCGCCGTACGGCATCCCGCTGGGTCGGCCGCTGCACAAACCGGGCACCGTCCCGCTGCGACCCCTCAACCTCACGGACTTCTTCGACGGTGCCTTCACCACGATCCGCCGCAACCCGCGGGCCACGATCGGGGTCGCGGCCCTGGTCACCGCGGGCTTCATGTCGCTGCCGGCGCTGATCGCGATCCTGCTCGGCCTGACCGGGCAGCTCACCGGGCTCGACGCCACCACCGCCGGCTCCTCCCCGTTCGCCGACGCAGGGGTCACCACCGCCAACTCGATCGCGTCGATCTTCGGCTTCCTGGCCGGGATCGTGGTCACGGGCCTGGTCACCCCGGTCGTGACGCGGGCCGTGATCGGTGAGCGGCTCACCGCCGGTCAGGCGTGGCAACAGGCCAAGGGTCGGCTGCTGCGACTGCTGGGCCTGGCCCTGCTCGAGGGCCTGGTCGTCGTCGTGGTGGTCGGAGTGCCGGTGCTCCTGGTCGTGCTGCTGGCGTTCGGGGTCGGCGACACCGGCGGCGGTCTCGTCCTCGTGGTCCTGGTCGGCATCCTGGTGGTGCTGCTGGCGCTGTGTGCCGCGCTGGCGATCCACGTCCGCTGGTTCCAGCTCGCCGCGCCGATCGTGGTGGTCGAGCGGCGGGGCGTGTTCGCCGCCCTGGCCCGCAGCGGCCGGCTGGGCAGGGGCCAGTTCTGGCGGATCCTCGGCGTGTTCCTGCTCGCCTTCCTGGCGACCGTGATCGTCAACCAGGTGATCTCGGTGCCGTTCGCGCTCCTCGGTGCCGGCCTCGCCTTCGGCCTGCAGAGCGGCGGTGGCACGGTCGGGCTGCTGCTCGCCTCCAACGTCGCCTCGGTGCTCTCCGGCGCGATCATCGGCCCCTTCGCCGGCGCCATCGCCGTGCTCCAGTACCTCGACCAGCGCTTCCGCAAGGAGGGCTTCGACATCGAGCTGGTCAACCACGTCCAGTCCCGGCGGCAGCCCTGATGTCCTCGGCGGTGCTGCCGGGGCAGCGCGGCCCGTTGCACCCTGACGCCGAGACCGCACGCGAGTGGCTGCGCCAGGAGCTCCTGCGACGGGAGTACCGGCCCAACCTGCTGGAGCGGCTGCAGGAGTGGTTCCGGGGCCTGCTGGACAAGGCCCAGGGGAGCACCGGCAATCTCGGCGGCCTGAGCGACGTCGCCGTGATCGTGCTGACCGTGCTCCTCGCCGTGGGCCTGGTGCTGGTGCTGTCGCGGCTGAGGCGCAACGTCGGCGCCGACCGGTCGCCGGAGCCCGTGTTCGGTGACGTCCGCCGCACCGGCCGCGGAGCACCGTCGGCTGGCGCGTGTCGCCCACGAGTCGGGGGACTGGGACGAGGCGGTGGTCGAAGGCATGCGGGCGCTCGCCGCGGGGCTGGTCGAGCGGCAGCTGGTCGACGACGTGCCGGCAGCGACCGCACACGAGGTCACGGCGCTGGCGGCACCACGTTTCCCGTCCTTCGCCGACCGGCTGGAGGTGGCTGCCACGGTCTTCGACGAGACGCGCTACGGCGACCGCCGGGCGACCCGGGAGCGGGCCGCCGAGATGCTCGACCTCGACTCCGCCCTCGGCGGTGCCGGACCGACGAACGGCAGCACTTCCCGCGGACCCGTTCCGGCGGTCCCGCGATGAGTGCCCCGGCGGGCGCAGGGACCGGCGTCGTCCTCCGGCGCAACCGCACGCCGCTGCTCCTCGGGCTGGCGGTGGTGGTCGCGATCGTGGGCCTGGCCGTGCTCAACCGCGACAACGCCCCGTTCGGGGGCGACCTCGACCCCCGCAACCCCGGACCGACCGGCGCCCAGGCGGTTGCGAAGGTTCTCGACACGCACGGTGTGGACGTCCGGATCGTGCGCGGGGAGCGCGCTTTCCGCGGCGCGGCCGTGGACGAGAACACCACCGTGGTGGTGAGCAACCCCTCCGAGCTCGGCCGCAGCACGTTCGCGGTGGTGCGGTCGCGGGCGCCGCTGGCCGGCGCGACGGTCGTCGTCGGGGCTTCGGAGGTGCTGCAGGAGGCGTTCGCGCTCGAGCCCCGCAACCTCGGCGAGGAGGACCTCTTCGCCGACTGTGACGAGCCGGTGGCGGAGGGGCTGACGATCCGCGCGCCGTACGCCGCCGCGGTCCCGGGCGAGGGCTGCTTCACCGACGGCGACGCCGTGGCGCTGAACCGACCTGCCGCTGACCGCAAGTTCTGGCTCCTCCTGGCGCCGGACGTCCTGAGCAACGACCACGTGACCGAGGCCGACAACGCGGCGCTCGCGCTGCGGCTGCTCGGCCAGCACCCCCAGGTGGTCTGGTACGTCGCCGACGGCACGGATGTGGCAGCCCGCGACGGCGTCTCGCTCTCCTCGCTGCTCCCCCGTTGGCTCTACCCCGCCCTGTGGCTGCTGCTGATCGGCACCCTGGCGCTGCTGGTGTGGAGCGGCCGGCGCTTCGGGCCGCTCGTCCACGAGCCACTGCCGGTGGTGGTGCGCGCCGCCGAGTCCACGGAGAGCCGTGGCCGGCTCTACCACCGGGCCCGCGACCGCAGCCACGCCGCGACCATCCTTCGAGGGGCGACACGAAGACGGCTCGGCGAACAGCTCGCGCTCGGCTCCGACGCGCCCCTGCACGAGGTGGCGCTCGCGGTCGCCGGACGCACCGGTCGTCGTGCCGACGACGTGCACGGCCTGCTCGCGCCCGACAGCGTCACCAACGACTCCGCCCTGGCCGACCTCGGCCGTCGGCTCCTGCAACTGGAAGACGAGGTACGCACCCGATGACCGAGACCACACACGAGGACCGGCACCAGAACGGGCACCAGAACGGGGACCGGGCGGTCGAGGCGCGCGACGCGCTTTCCGCCGTCCGCACTGAGGTGGCCAAGGCGGTCGTCGGGCAGGACGCCGCCGTCTCCGGCCTCCTGGTGGCCCTGCTCTCCGGGGGGCACGTGCTGATGGAAGGTGTGCCGGGCGTCGCCAAGACGCTGCTCGTGCGCACCCTGGCGACGGCGCTGGACGTCGACACCAAGCGCGTGCAGTTCACGCCCGACCTGATGCCGGGTGACATCACCGGCTCGATGGTCATCGAGGGCGGCGGCACCGACCTCACCTTCCGCGAGGGTCCGCTGTTCACCAACCTGCTGCTCGCGGACGAGATCAACCGGACGCCCCCGAAGACGCAGTCGGCGCTGCTGGAGGCGATGGAGGAGGGGCAGGTCTCGGCCGACGGTGTCACCCGGCCGCTGCCGACGCCGTTCCTCGTCGCGGCCACCCAGAACCCGGTCGAGTACGAGGGCACCTACCCGCTTCCCGAGGCGCAGCTGGACCGGTTCCTGCTGAAGGTGCAGATGCCGCTGCCCGGCAAGGACGACGAGGTGGCGATCGTGCGCCGCCACGCGGACGGCTTCGACCCGCGCGACATCGCGAGTGCCGGGGTGACCCGGGTTGCGACGGCCACCCACATCGCTGCCGGGCGGGCGGCGGTCGGCACGGTGCGGGTCTCGGACGAGATCGCGTCGTACATCGTCGACATCGCGCGTGCCACCCGCACCTCGCCGTCGCTGAGCCTCGGCGTCAGCCCGCGCGGGGCCACCGCGCTGCTGCGCACGTCGCGGGCCTGGGCGTGGCTCTCCGGCCGGGACTTCGTGACGCCCGACGACGTGAAGTCCCTGGCCCAGGCGACGCTCGCGCACCGGCTGTCGCTGCGACCCGAGGCCGAGCTCGAGGGGGTCGCGGTGAACCAGGTCCTGGCGACCGCCCTCGGGTCGGTCACGGTCCCCCGCTGAGGATGGTGATCACCTGGCGGGTCCCGGCGCTGCTGCTGCTCGGCATCGGCGCGGTCCTGCTGCGCCCGCGCGGAAGCACGGTGCTGCTCTGGCTCGGGCTGGTCGTGCTGCTGACGCTGGTCGACCTGGTCCTGGCGCCGTCGACCCGCCTGCTCTCCGTCGTACGGCGCGCGAGCGGGTCGGTGCGCCAGGGGCAGCCCACCGAGACCGTGCTGACCGTGCAGAACACGGGCACGCGGACCGTCCGTGGCGCCCTGCGGGACGCGTGGCAACCCTCCGCCGGCGCCCACCACAACCGGCACCGGGTCCGGCTGGCCGGCGGAGGCAGCACCGAGGTCACGACCACGCTGGTGCCCACCAGGCGCGGCGACCGCCGTACCGACCGGGTGACCGTGCGCAGCCTCGGCCCGCTGGGCCTCGCCGCCCGCCAGGGCACCCAGCGCGCGCCCGGGACGGTGCGCGTCCTGCCGCCGTTCCACTCCCGCAAGCACCTGCCCAGCCGGCTGGCCCGGCTCCGCGAGCTCGACGGGCGGTCGGCGGTGCGGGTCCGGGGGCAGGGCACGGAGTTCGACTCCCTGCGTGAGTACGTCCGGGGTGACGACGTGCGGAGCATCGACTGGCGGGCCAGCGCCCGCAGCAAGGACGTCGTGGTCCGCACCTGGCAGCCCGAGCGCGACCGTCGCGTCGTGATCGTGCTCGACACGGGCCGGACCTCCGCCGGCCGGGTCGGCGACATCCCGCGCCTCGACTCGGCGATGGACGCCGCGCTGCTCCTGGCCGCCCTCGCCGCGCGGGCCGGCGACCGGATCGACTTCGTCGCCGGGGACCGCGCCGTCCGCGCCCGGGTGAAGGGCCGCCACGGTCGCGACGTGCTCGCCGAGCTGCAGGACCGGATGGCCGAGCTGGAGCCGGTCCTCGCCGAGACCAGCTGGCACGCCCTGGTCGGCGCACTCGACGGTCTCGGCCGGCACCGGGCCCTGGTCGTCCTGCTCACCCCGCTCGAACCGTCCGCGGTCGAGCAGGGCCTGCTGCCGCTGATCGGCCCGCTGACCGCGCGGCACCGGGTGCTGATCGGCTCCGTGCGCGACCCGGCACTGGCCCGGATCGCCGCCGGCCGCACCGACGCAACGGCGACGTACCACGCCGCCGCCGCCGAGCAGGCGATCGCGCACCGCGACCGCACCGCGCGCCTGCTCACCACCCTCGGTGTCGACGTCCTCGACGAGGACGCCGACCGGTTGCCGGTGCTGCTGGCCGACCACTACCTGGCGTTGAAGGCGCGCGGCTTGTTGTAGGGGCGGTTTCTCGAGCGGGCTCTCGATGGGCTGCGGTTTCTCAACACTTGTTGGGAAACTGCACGGGAATCGGCGATTTTCCGTGTGATTGCCCAACAAGTGTTGGGAAACGACGCCCACCGCCGCCGGCACGCCCTACCCCGCCGTCGCGACCCCGTCCTCCAGCAGCGACGCATCGAGGTCACCGGTCCAGCCGGCCCGGAACGCCCGTCGACCGAGCACGAAGACGTAGGCCAGGAACAGTGCCTCGGCCAGGATCCCGACCCCGACCCGGGCCCACGTGGGCAGGCCCGACGGGGTCACGAAACCCTCGATCACACCGGACACCAGCAGCACCACCACCAGGCCCAGCGCGACGCCGGCCGCCGACCGACCCTCGGCGGCGAGCGACCGGGCGCGGGTGTCCTCGGTCGGGCGGACCCAGGCCCAGAACAACCTCAGTCCGACTCCGGCGGCGACGAAGACCGCGGTCAGCTCCAGCAGGCCGTGCGGGATGATCAGCCCGAAGAACAGTCCCGCGCGGTCGTGCCGGATCATGATCGAGCCGACCACCGCGAGGTTGAGGACGTTCTGCCAGAGCACGTAGACGACCGGCAGCCCCAGCACCCCGAGCGCGATGCAGAACGCGGCCACCCAGGCGTTGTTGGTCCACACCTTCGCCGCGAAGTGGGAGGCCGCTGCCTGCTTGTAGTAGTCCGCGAAGTCGTTCTTCACCAGCTCGTCGACCTGCTTCGGGTCGAGCAGCGCCGACTCCGCCTGCGGGTGCGCCAGCAACCACCAGATCATCAGCGCGGCGATCGCGTAGCTGACCAGCATCGCCCCCAACCACCAGCGTCGGGTGCGGTACAGCGCGGCCGGGAAGCGGCGGACGAAGAAGTCGGCCACCTCCGCCCACCCCGTCGACCGGGTGCCGACCGACCTGGTGCGGGCGCGGGCCAGCAGCCCGCTCAGGTAGCTCACCGTCGCCGCGTCCGGGGCGCTGGACCGGATCACGCTCAGGTGGGTGGCCACCTCCTGGTACAGGTCGACCAGCTCGTCGGCTTCGGCACCGCTGGCCGGGCGCCTCCCGCTGAGCTCCTCCAACCGTCGCCACGTGAGGTGGTGGGCGCCCACGTAGGCGTCGAGGTCCATGCGGGCAAGGGTATGCGGGCCCGGCACACCGGCACCTAGGGTTGATCACGATGGCCGACATCTACGCAGGACTGGACACCGACGACCTCGTCACCGGCGAGGCGGTCACGCTCGAGCTGCCCCCTGCCTCCCTCGGAACCCGGATGCTCTCGGGCCTGATCGACGTCATCGTGGAGGTCGTGATCCTGTTCGTCGGCTTCGTCACGGTCGGGCTGCTCGCGACGGACCAGGCGCTGTACGCCGTCGGCGCGATCCTCACCTTCGTCGGCGCCCTGGTGGTCTTCCCGACCACCGTCGAGACCCTCACCCGGGGCAAGAGCATCGGGAAGTACGCGGTCGGCACCCGCACCGTGCGCGACGACGCCGGCCCGATCTCCTTCCACCACGCGTTCATCCGGGCCCTCGTGGGCGTGGTCGAGGTCTTCGTGCTGTACGGAGTGCCGGCCCTGGTCACCTCCCTGGTGAACTCGCGCGGCAAGCGGCTCGGCGACCTCGTCGCCGGCACGTACGTCGTCCGCGACAAGGTCAGCCTGGTGCTGCCCGCCCCGGTCACGATGCCCCCGCACCTCGCGCACTGGGCGCACGCCGCCGACATCGCGCCGCTGCCGCAAGGGCTGGCGATCTCGATCCGGCAGCTCCTCGGGCGCGGCACCGACCTGAGCCCTGACGCCTGGCGGTCGCTGGTGGTCCGGCTGGCGGACGAGACCATGTCGTACGTCGCCCCGCCCCCACCCCCCGGCACCTCCCCCGAGCACTTCCTCGCCGCCGTCGCCGCCGAGCGCCGCGAGCGCGACCGCGGACGGCTGCACCGCGAGGCGGAGCTCCGGCACCGCCTGGCCCAGCGTCGCGACTGATGCGGACCGTGCCGGGCGAGGACCTCACCGAGGTAGCGGGCCTCCGCGGTCGCTAGGTGCGTGACCAGGCCGAGCAGGCTGCCCCTGCCGCTAGATCTGCGCGGTCTCCCGGCCCAGGTCCTCGAACGCCGAGACCTCCTGGTCGCGCGGGCTCCGCGGGATCGACAGGCTCAACAACGACGCCAGCAGGCACAGCACGCCCGCCGTCATCCACGCGAGGAAGTAGTCGCCGAGGCGCTCCCGCACGAGTCCGGCGTACGACGCCGCCACCCCGGCGCCGACCATGTGCGCGGCGAACACCCAGCCGAACACGACACCGGACCGCTGCAGCCCGAAGTGCGTCCGGCACAGGGCGACCGTCGGCGGCACCGTCGCCACCCAGTCGAGACCGTAGAAGACGATGAACAAGAACAGGTTCGGGCGCACCTCCGGGCCGAGCAGGTTCGGGACCACCAGCAGCGACAGCCCGCGCAGCAGGTAGTAGACGAACAACAGGTAGCGCGGGTCCACCCGGTCGGAGAGCCAGCCCGACGCGATCGTGCCGATGATGTCGAAGACCCCGATCAGGGCCAGCAGGTTGGCCGCTGTGGTGATCGGCATCCCGTGGTCGTGCGAAGCCGGGATGAAGTGCGTGCCGATCAGGCCGTTGGTGGACCAGCCGCAGATCCAGAAGGACAGGAACAGCGCCCAGAACGTCCAGCGTCGCGACACCTGGGCCAGCGTGCGCACGGCCAGCCGCGCCGGACCCGGTCCGCCGGTGACCGGTGCCGGCTCCACGTGGCCGGGGGCGGCGCCGTACGGGAGCGCCCCCACGTCCGAGGGCCGGTCGCGCATCACGAACAGGAAGACCGGCACCAGGAGCAGCGCGAAGACGGCGACCAGTCCGGCGGCCCAGCGCCACCCCGGGCCCTCGGCCAGCCGCGCGATCGTGGGCAGGAACACCAGCTGCCCGGTCGAGCTCGCAGCCGAGAAGACCCCGGTGACCAGGCCACGGTGCGTGACGAACCAGCGGTTGGCGACGATCGCGCCGAAGACCAGCGCCATCGCCCCGGTGCCGACGCCGATCGGCACACCCCACAGGAACCAGAGCTGCCAGGCCTCCCGCATGACCAGGGTCAGCCCGGCGCCGAGCGCCACCAGGGCAAGCGCACCGGCGACCACCCGCCGGACGCCGAAGCGCTCCATCAGGGCGGCGGCGAACGGCGCGGTCAGCCCGTAGATCACCAGGTTGAGGCTGACCGCGCCCGAGGTGGTGCCCCGCGACCAGCCGAACTCGGTCTCCAGCGGCTCCAGCAGCGCCCCGGTCGAGGATCGGAAGCCCGCCGCCGCCACCAGGGCGAGCAGCGTCACCAGTGCCACCCACCAGGCCCGGTGGATCCGGAGCGGAGGTGGCACCCTCAGCCGTTCGAGGTCATGACGGCGCCGGCCCCGGCGAACGCGAAGACCAGTCCGAAGCCCAGCAGCACCAGCAGGCCGAACCCGAGCAGCGCGGTGCCGATGATGCCCATGATCCGGCCGGCGTTGGCACTGCTGCGACCACCCAGGTGGCCCTGGGATGCGTCGATCTCGGTGAGCACGCGGTTGCCCATCGCCCAGGCGAACGGTGCCAGCACACCGCACACCACCAGGCCGAGGATGCCGAGCACCAGCGTGGTGCCGGCCTGCGGGTGGTCCGGCGGTGCGTAGTAGGCCTGGTACGGCGGGTAGCCCGGTGGCTGGCCGTACGGCTGCTGGCCGGGCTGCTGACCGGGCTGCTGGCCGGGCTGCTGGGGCGCCTGATCCGGGTCGGGGTACTCGGTCACGGACCCGAGTCTGGCACGAACCGGTCACACCTCCTTGCCGGTTTCCGCGGTCCGACTTACCGTCAGGTATGGGTCCCTGGGTGATCCTCCTGTTCCTGGCCGCGCCGGTCGTCCTGACCGCGCGTCTGGTCACGCTGCTCGCCGACCCGGAGGCGTCCTGGACGCGCACGGCGTACCTCGCGTGCTCGCGGTTCGTGCGGAGGCGCCGCAGCCGCCACCTCGACGACCTGCCCCTCGGGCGTCCGATCGAGGAGATCGCGTTCGACGTCCGCCGGCTCGGCCGTCAGGTGCGACACCCCGACGACGGTCGGAGCGCGGCGCGGGTTGGCGCCCTGCTGCAGTCCTACGACGCGGTGCTGGGCGAGGCCTGCCGGGCGCTCGGTCATGCCCAGCTGCTCGGGGTGCTGCCGCCCGGACCGGAGCTCGACCTCGAGCGCGAACGCGTCGAGCGGCTGCTCTCCCGGGCCGGCCTGGTCCTCGAGGGCACCGGCTGAGCTCACACCCGACGGTAGGTCAGGTCGGTGACCGGACGCCCCTCGTCCAGGCCGCGTCGCTCGAACCGCGTCAACGGTCGCTGGTCCCACCGCCGCGTCACGCCCCCGGCCAGCAGCGGCTCGGCATCGAGCACCGACCGCATCGTGTCGGCGTACTCCGCCCAGTCGGTCGCCAGCCGCCACACGCCGTCCTCGGCGAGCGCCGTGGCCGCGTCGTGGGCGAAGGCCGGCTGCACCAACCGCCGCTTGTGGTGCCGCTTCTTGGGCCACGGGTCGGGGAAGAACGTCCAGAGCTCGGCGATCGACCCCGGCGCGAACAGGTGCCGCACCGACCACACCGCGTCGACCGAGATCAGCCGCACGTTGTCGACACCCGCGGCCTCGAGCCGCCACAGCGCCCCGGCGACACCGGGGCGCCAGACCTCGAACGCGAGCACGTCGTACGACGGGCGCGCCGCCGCCAGGGACACCAGGGCCTCCCCCACTCCCGAGCCGACCTCGACCACCAGCGGCGCCGAGCGGCCGAACCAGCGGCGCAGGTCGAACCCGGGCTCGTCCACCGCCTCGTCCGGGATCACCCACGCCTCAGCGAGCCGGTCCCAGGCGTCCTGCTCGCGTTCGCTGAACCGGCTGCCCCGCCGCGCGTACGACAGCACCTCGCGGACCCGCTGCCCGTCCTCGGTGAACCGTGCATGCGGCCGCGCCGGCCGCACTCCTTCGCCCGTCACGTTGAGATGTGCCTCCGCCACCGTTGAGAAGCGCCCCCGGCACCGTTGAGATGTGCTTGCGGCACCGCTGACGTGTCAGTCGTCCCGGCGGGTGGTCCGACGCGGCCCACCAGGTACGGCGCGCGCGGCACCGTCGTCGGGACGGAGCAAACAGGAGGGCAAACAGGAGGGCCCCGGAAGCTGCCAGCAGCGTCCGGGGCCCTCCGTCGTCTCACTTGGTGATCTTGGTGACCCGGCCGGCGCCGACGGTGCGGCCGCCCTCGCGGATCGCGAAGCGGAGGCCGTCCTCCATCGCGATCGGCTGGATGAGCTCCACCGACATCTCGGTGTTGTCACCCGGCATCACCATCTCGGTGCCCTCGGGGAGGGTCACCACGCCGGTCACGTCCGTGGTCCGGAAGTAGAACTGAGGACGGTAGTTGTTGAAGAACGGCGTGTGCCGGCCACCCTCCTCCTTCGAGAGGATGTAGACGCTCGCCTCGAAGTTGGTGTGCGGGGTGGTGGTGCCCGGCTTGATCACGACCATGCCGCGCTCGACGTCCTCGCGCTTGGTGCCACGGAGCAGCAGGCCGACGTTCTCGCCCGCCTCGCCCGTGTCGAGCAGCTTGCGGAACATCTCGATGCCGGTGACCGTCGTGGTCTGCTTGTCGTCGCGGATGCCGATCAGGTCGACGGTCTCGTTGACCTTGACCACACCGCGCTCGATCCGGCCGGTGATGACGGTGCCACGACCGGTGATCGTGAAGACGTCCTCCACGGGCATCAGGAAGGGCTTCTCCGTCTCGCGCACGGGCTGCGGGATGTGCTCGTCCACGGCCGTCATCAGCTCGAGGATCGAGTCGCCCCACTTCTCGTCGCCCTGGAGCGCCGGGAAGGCAGCCACCTTGACGACGGGGATGTCGTCGCCGGCGTACTCGTACTCGGAGAGGAGCTCGCGCACCTCCATCTCGACGAGCTCGATGAGCTCCTCGTCGTCGACCATGTCGCACTTGTTGAGCGCCACGACCAGGGCCGGCACGCCGACCTGGCGGGCGAGCAGCACGTGCTCACGCGTCTGCGGCATCGGGCCGTCGGTTGCGGCGACCACGAGGATCGCGCCGTCCATCTGGGCCGCGCCGGTGATCATGTTCTTGATGTAGTCGGCGTGACCAGGGCAGTCGACGTGCGCGTAGTGGCGCGCCTCGGTCTGGTACTCGACGTGCGCGATGGAGATGGTGATACCGCGCTGGCGCTCTTCGGGCGCCTTGTCGATCTGGTCGAACGCCGAAGCCTCGTTGAGGTTCGGAAACTTGTCGTGCAGCACCTTGGTGATTGCTGCGGTCAGCGTCGTCTTGCCATGGTCGATGTGACCGATGGTGCCGATGTTGACGTGCGGCTTGGTCCGCTCGAACTTCGCCTTAGCCACGGTGGGCTCCTCCTGTTGTTGTTACTTGACTCGTTGCCAGTGAAAGTGGTGCTGGGCCGCGCAGATGTTACTCGCCACGGACCTTCTTGATGATCTCGTCGGCGACGTTCTGCGGAACCTCGGCGTACGAGTCGAACTCCATCGAGTACGACGCCTGGCCAGAGGTCTTGGACCTCAGGTCGCCAACGTACCCGAACATCTCAGAGAGCGGCACCAGCGCGTCGACGACCCGGTCGCCGGAGCGCTCGGACATGTTCTGCACCTGGCCGCGGCGGGAGTTGATGTCGCCGATCACGTCACCCAGGAACGTCTCCGGGGTCACCACCTCGACCGCGAACATCGGCTCCAGCAGCACCGGCTTGGCCATCCGTGCGGCCTCCTTGAAGGCCTGCGTGCCGGCGATCTTGAACGCGAGCTCGGAGGAGTCGACGTCATGGTACGCGCCGTCCTCGAGGCTCACCTTCACGTCGACCATCGGGTAGCCCGCGAGCACACCGAACTCCATCGCGTCCTGGGCGCCCTGGTCGACCGAGGGGATGTACTCCCGCGGGATCCGGCCACCGGAGACGTTGTTGACGAACTCGTAGCCGGCGCCGTGGCCGGTCTCCTCGTCGATGCTGGGCTCGATCGAGATCAGCACCTTCGCGAACTGGCCGGAACCACCGGTCTGCTTCTTGTGGGTGTAGGAGTGCTTCTCCACCTTGCGGCGGATCGTCTCGCGGTAGGCGACCTGCGGCTTGCCGACGGTCGCCTCCACCCGGAACTCGCGCTTCATGCGGTCGACGAGGATCTCGAGGTGCAGCTCGCCCATGCCGGCGATGATCGTCTGACCGGTCTCCTCGTCCGCCTTGACGGTGAACGTGGGGTCCTCGTCGGAGAGTCGCTGGATGGCGGTGCCGAGCTTCTCCTGGTCGCCCTTGGTCTTCGGCTCGATCGCGACCTCGATCACGGGGGCCGGGAAGGTCATCGACTCCAGGATCACGGGGTGCTGCTGGTCGCAGAGGGTGTGACCGGTCTTGGTGTCCTTGAGACCCATCACCGCCACGATCTGCCCGGCACCGACCGACGCGATCTCCTCACGCTTGTTGGCGTGCATCTGGTAGACCTTGCCGATCCGCTCCTTGCGGCCGTTGACCGAGTTCATCACCGAGGAACCCGCCTCCAGCTTGCCGGAGTAGACGCGCACGTAGATCAGCTTGCCGAGGTGCGGGTCCGTGGCGATCTTGTACGCCAGCCCCGCGAACGGCTCGTCGTCCGAGGGCTGCCGGACGATGACCTCGTCCTCGTCCTTGACCGAGTGCCCCTGGATGCCGTCGATGTCGAGCGGCGAGGGCAGGTACTTGACGATCGCGTCGAGCAGGGGCTGCACGCCCTTGTTCTTGAACGCGGTGCCGCACAGGACCGGGTTGACGAGGTCGGCGAGCGTGGCGCGACGGATCGCGGCCTCGAGCTCCTCGACGGTGAACTCGCCCTCCTCGAGGTACTTCTCCATGATCGCGTCGTCGGCCTCGGCCAGCGTCTCGAGGAACTTCTCGCGCCACTCGGCGGCCTGGTCGGCCAGCTCGGCGGGGATCTCCTCGACGTCGTAGTCCTCGCCCATCGTGGTCTCGCCGCGCCAGGTCAGGGCACGCATGCCGACGAGGTCGACGACTCCGAGGAAGTCGGACTCGGCGCCGATCGGGAGCTGGAGGACCAGCGGCGTGGAGTTCAGGCGCTCGCGCATCATGTCGACGCAGCGCCAGAAGTCGGCACCGGTGCGGTCGAGCTTGTTCACGAAGCACATCCGCGGGACGGAGTACTTGTTCGCCTGCCGCCAGACGGTCATCGTCTGCGGCTCGACACCCGCGACGCCGTCGAAGACGGCGACCGCGCCGTCGAGCACCCGGAGGGAGCGCTCGACCTCAGCGGTGAAGTCGACGTGCCCGGGGGTGTCGATGATGTTGATCTGGTGGTCCTTCCACCAGCAGGTGGTCGCGGCGGACGTGATCGTGATGCCGCGCTCCTGCTCCTGCTCCATCCAGTCCATCGTGGCGGCGCCCTCGTGGACCTCGCCGATCTTGTACGTGATGCCGGTGTAGAACAGGATGCGCTCGGTGGTGGTGGTCTTGCCGGCATCGATGTGCGCCATGATGCCGATGTTGCGGACCTTCTTGAGGTCCGTGGTGATGTCGACAGCCACTGAAGTCTGCTTCCTTACCTAGAGATTGCTTGCTGGAGCGGTGCGGGGCCACCGGAGGTGATGGGTGGCCTCCGCGACCACGTCACCAGCGGTAGTGCGCGAAGGCCTTGTTGGACTCGGCCATCTTGTGGGTGTCCTCGCGCTTCTTCACCGCGGCACCGAGGCCGTTGGAGGCGTCGAGGATCTCGTTCATCAGGCGCTCGGACATCGTCTTCTCACGACGGTCCGCGGCGTAGCCGACCAGCCAGCGCAGCGCGAGCGTGGTGCCACGCGTGCCCTTGACCTCGATCGGGACCTGGTAGGTGGCGCCACCGACACGACGGCTCTTGACCTCGATCGCCGGCTTGACGTTGTCGAGCGCGCGCTTGAGCGTCACCACCGGGTCGGTCGCGGTCTTCTCGCGGCACCCCTCGAGGGCGGTGTACACGATGCGCTGGGCGACCTGCTTCTTGCCGTCCTGGAGCACCTTGCTCACGAGCTGGGAGACGAGCTGCGACCCGAACACCGGGTCCATGTCGATCGGCCGCTTGGTGGCGGGACCCTTGCGGGGCATTAGCTCTTCTCCTTCTTCGCGCCGTAGCGGCTGCGCGACTGCTTGCGGTTCTTGACACCCTGGGTGTCGAGCGAGCCGCGGATGATCTTGTAGCGGACGCCGGGAAGGTCCTTCACCCGGCCGCCGCGCACGAGCACGATCGAGTGCTCCTGGAGGTTGTGACCGACACCCGGGATGTACGCCGTGACCTCGATGCCGCTGGACAGGCGCACGCGGGCGACCTTCCGCAGGGCAGAGTTCGGCTTCTTCGGGGTGGTCGTGTAGACGCGGGTGCAGACACCGCGACGCTGGGGCGAACCCTTCAGGGCAGGCGTCTTGCTCTTCGACACCTTGTCCTGGCGGCCCTTGCGGACCAGCTGGTTGATCGTGGGCACCTTGGTGGTTCCCTCTCTTGTTGCTCTCTGTGCCCGGCACCTTGCCGGGCACGATGATGTTGCATCGTGCTCTTGGTCGCGCCTGTGACCAACGACGTCGCCGCGCGCTGACGGCGCACGGGCAGGCAGGACGGCCTGGGACTCCCCAGACACAAGGAGCAAGATTACCGGCTGCCCGAGGCAGGGTCAAAACGGTTGGTCGCCCGCCAGCAGGTCGGCGAGGTGCAGCGCCCGGACGCCGGCGAGGTCGTCGAGCTGGGTGCGGCAGGAGAACCCGTCCGCGAGCACCACCGCACCCTCGCCGGCCCGTCGTACGGCGGGGAGCAGCGCGTGCTCCGCGATCGCCACCGAGACCTCGTAGTGCCCCTGCTCGACCCCGAAGTTGCCGGCCAGCCCGCAGCAGCCGCCGAGCCGGGTCACGGTCGCCCCGGCCCGCGTGAGCAGGGCGAGGTCGGCCTCCCAGCCGATCACCGAGGCCTGGTGGCAGTGCGGCTGAGCCACCACCTCGACGCCGGACAGGTCGCGCGGCGTCCAGCCGTCGAGCCCCGTGAGCAGCTCGGCCAGCGACCGCACGCCACGGGCGACCTCCCCCGCGCGCGGGTCGTCGAGCAGCTCCTCGGCGTCCGAGCGGAGGGTGGACAGGCAGCTCGGCTCCAGCCCGACGACCGGCACCCCGGAGGCGACGTAGGGATGCAGGGTGGCGACGGCCGCGCCGAGGATCCGGCGCGCCTGGTCGAGCTGGCCGGTGGTGATCCAGGTGAGCGCGCAGCAGGCCGGCTCCGGGACCACGCCGACGCGCAGTCCGGCGCCCCCGAGCAGCCGGATCGCCGAGCGTCCGGTGTCGGCGGCGAAGCGGTCGGTGAAGGAGTCCGCCCACACCCAGACGTCGACGTCCCCCGGGGAGACGTCACGTCCGGCGCGCAGCGGCTGCTCGGAGAACCTCGGCAGCCCGCGTCGCCGGTCGACCCCGGCGGCGGCCTTCGCCAACCGAGCCAGCGGCGCGACCCGCAGCATCCGGTTCGCCAGCCGCGGCGGCGTCATCCGGGCCCACTGCGGCAGCCGGCCGAGCGCGTAGTGGGCGCGTGGACGCAGCCGGCGCCGGTAGCGCTGGTGCAGCGCCTCGGACTTGTACGTCGCCATGTCGATGCCGGTCGGGCAGTCACGGGCGCAGCCCTTGCAGGACAGGCAGAGGTCGAGCGCCTGCTCGACCGCCGGGTCGTCCCAGCCGCCGACGAGATCACCGTCGACCAGCTCCTGGAGGACCCTGGCTCGCCCGCGGGTGGAGTCCTTCTCGTCCCGGGTCGCGACGTACGACGGGCACATCACGCCGCCGGAGGAGCCCGAGGACAGGGCCGGGTCCGCGAGGCACTTGCCCACGCCGGTGCAGCGGTGGACCGCGGTCGCGAACGACCCGTCGTCGTGGGCGAAGCGCAGCATCGGCAGCACGGGCCGTCGCGGCGACGCCAGCCGCAGGTCGTCGTCGAACGGAGCCGGGTCGACGAGCACGCCCGGGTTGAGCACGCTCTCCGGGTCCAGCAGCCGTTTTGCCTGCCGCATCAGGGCGACCGCGTCCGCGGAGTACATCCGTGGCAGCAGCTCGGAGCGGGCGCGCCCGTCGCCGTGCTCGCCCGACATGCTGCCGCCGTAGGAGGCGACCAGGTCGGCGGACTCCTCGACGAAGCGGCGGAAGCGGCGCCGGCCGTCACCGTCGTCGAGCGCGAAGTCGATCCGCACGTGCACGCAGCCGTCACCGAAGTGGCCGTAGGGCACGCCGTCCAGGCCGGCCTCGCGCAGCAGCGCGTCGAAGTCGCGCAGGTAGTCGCCGAGTCGGTCCGGCGGCACCGCGGCGTCCTCCCAGCCGGACTGCGCCTGGCGGTCGAGCGAGCGGGCGGCGAGTCCGGCGCCGTCCTCGCGGATCCGCCAGAGGACGGCCTGCTCGGCCGGATCGGTGACGACGCGGTGCGGCACCCCTGCAGTGCGCGCGACCGACTCCGCCAGCGCCCGCACCTCGGGCACGGAGTCGCCGGTCACCTCCGCGAACAGCCAGCCCTCCCCCGCCGGCAGGTCGGGCACGTGGCCGCCATGGGTGCGCACCACGTCCACGATCCGGTGCCCCAGCCCCTCGCAGGCGACCAGCGGGTGCTGCAGCAGGGACGGTACGGCGTCCGCCGCCGCGGCCATCGACGGGAAGCCCAGGACCGCGAGCGCCCGTGCGGGGGCGTCCTCCACCAGGTCCACCTCCGCCTCGAGCACGACCGCGAGGGTGCCCTCAGAGCCGACCAGGAACCGGTCGAGCCGGCGGCCGTTCTCGGGCAGCAGGTGCTCGAAGGAGTAGCCGGACACCTGGCGGGCGAAGCGGCCGAACTCGGTGCGCACCAGGCCGAGCCGGCCGTCCACGAGGGCGGCCAGACCTTCGTGGCCGGCACCCGGCTCGAGGACGGTGCCGTCGGCGAGCGCCACCCGCAGCCCGGCCACGTTGTCGACGGAGCGTCCGTAGCCCAGCGCGCGCGAGCCGCAGGCGTTGTTGCCGATCATCCCGCCGATCGTGCAGCGGGTGTGGGTGGACGGGTCCGGGCCGAAGCGCAGGCCGTGGGGACGGGCTTCGCGCTGCAGCGCCGCGTGGACGACACCCGGCTGCACCCGGGCGGTCCGGCGCTCGGTGTCGACCTCGAGCACCCGGTCGAGCCAGCGGCTGGTGTCGAGCACGATGCCCGGCCCGACAGCGTTGCCCGCGATCGAGGTGCCGGCGCCGCGCAGGGTGAGCGGCGTGCCCGTCGCCCGGGCCGCGGCGAGCGTGGCCAGCACCTCGTCGGTGTCGTGGGGACGGACGACGACCCGCGGAGGGATCCGGTAGAGCGACGCGTCCGAGGAGTAGAGGGCGCGGGCCAGCGGCGAGTCGTCGACGTCGCGCACGCCGTTGCCGCGCAGGGCGGCGACGACGTCGCCGGTCCGGCCGGCCGGGACGGTGGTCAGGTCGCTGGTCACGTCTCGTCCTTGGCGTAGCGACGGACGGCCATGTGCACGATCTGCGCGCCGAGCAGCAGCAGGAACACCACGAGGACCACGTTGGCGGAGGCGTCCAGCCGCGGTGGGTCGCGGTGCGCGGACCGGTAGGCCTCGCCGACCAGCTCGGACAGGAGGAGCATGGTCAGCGAGCCGATCACGTAGAAGTCGGCCTGCAACCGGGTCCGCAGCTCTCGCTCACGCTCGGGCGTCGCCGTCCACCAGGCCTTGTTGGGCACCTTGAACAGCCCGTTCGGGAGCCGGTCCGCGAAGCCGGCCAGGAGCCCGAGGACCAGCGCCGTCGCGGCACCCACCGCGGCGAAGACGAGTCCCGCCTGGGCGCGACCGCCGAACCGGTCGGCCCGACCGGAGCCGTCGAAGTGGACCGGGACCCGCTCGGGGGCGTGCAGCCAGCCCACGACCAGCACCACGAGGTACAGCAGGAGGGTCAGCACGAAGAGCTCGCGCCGTCTCACCAGAGCTCCATCGAGCGGGACAGGATCCCCGCGGCCGCCTCCTCGTCGACGTCGCGCGGGGCGGTCGCGAGCAGGCGCTGCTGCTGGAGCGTGCCGGAGACCAGGTCCGGTACGTCGGCGGCGCCGTAGCCGACGGCGGACAGTCCGTTCGGGATCGCGATGTCGCTCATCAGGTCGGTGAGCACGCGCGGCAGCTGGTCCGGTCCGGCGTCGTACCCGTTGTCCGGCGCCAGCAGCGCAGCGGCGCGGAGGTGCCGCTCGGGCGCGGACTCGAACGTGAACCGGAACGCCTCGGGCGCGGTCAGCGACACCGCCATCCCGTGCGGCACCATCGGCTCGTCGCCGGGGTAGCCGTCGGGGTGGAAGTCCTTCACCCGGCCCGCGATCGGGTAGGCGTTGGCGTGCGGGATGTGGACGCCGGCGTTGCCGAACCCGAGACCGGCGAAGGTCGCGGCCATCGCCATCTCGCCCCTCGCGTCGACGTCGTCACCCGCGCGCACCGCCCGGCGGAACGACGTGGAGAGCAGTGACATCGCCTTCTCCGACCACATGTCCGCGATCGGGTTGGACCCGCAGTACGGCACGCGCTGCGCGGGCTGCTTGCGGTCGTACGACGTGTACGGGCGAGCCGTGTAGCTCTCGAGCGCGTGGCACAGGATGTCCATGCCTGCCGCCGCGGTGACGCCGGCCGGCTGGCTCAGCGTCAACGCCGGGTCGACCACCGCCAGCGTCGGCCGCAGCCGGGCGTGCGAGATCCCGGTCTTCACCTTCAGCGCGAGCACGTCGAGCACGCAGACCGTTGTCGACTCGGCGCCGGTGCCGGTCGTGGTCGGCACCGCCACCAACGGCTTGAGCGGACGCTCGGGATCACGACCCTTGCCGACCGGAGCGTTGACGTAGTCCATCAGGTCGCCGTCGTTGGAGGTCAGCAGGTTGACCGCCTTCGCGGTGTCGATCGCCGAGCCACCACCCACCGCCACGAACGCGTCCCAGGGACCCTCGGCCCGCGCCCAGTCGATGGCGTGCCGGAAGCTCTCGTCGGTGGGCTCCACGTGGACCGCGTCGTAGACGCTGGTCTCGATCCCGAACCCGGCGATCTGCTCGGCGATCCGCTGCGGGTGGCCGGTCGCAGCGACACCCGGGTCGGTGACCACGAGGGCACGCCGGACGCCGTACTGGAGAAGGTCGTGGCCGACCTCGTCGGAGGCGCCGGTGCCGAACTTCAGCTGAGGTGCTCCGTAGGTGAAGACGGTCTCCTGGGCCATCGCTCCAGCCTAGAGCGACAGTGCGTAGCCCACGACGTCGGTCACCGGCGTGGACCCCGAGAGCACCTCGGCGACCGGCACCCAGGCCACGAGGTCCGTCGTTCCGTCCTCCTCGACGACCCGGACGTCCGTTTCCACGACCGATCCGGCGAACACCAGGTGCACCCCGTGGAAGTCCTCCGTGCGCCCCGTCGGCGCCGTGCCGGTGAAGTGCTCGTCGTGCACGCCGAGCAGGTCGCCGATGCTGGCGTCGAGCCCCGTCTCCTCGCGCACCTCCCGCACCAGGGCGGAGGCGGGCGACTCGCCGTGGTCGACCCCGCCGCCGGGGAGCGTCCAGGTGCCGGGGTGGGCGCCGGTCGCCGAGATCCGGGTCAGGAGCACGTCGTCCTCGTGCCGGAGCAACGCGTACGCCGCGAGCCGCTGCCGGCGGGCGGGCGCATGGTCGGCGAGCGCGTCGGTGACCGCCCGGGTCACGCTGACGGCACCGGAGGCGACGTCGGTCAGCGGTATCCACGCGGCGTCGGCGGTCGAGCCGTCGACCTCGACGACACGGGGTGCCGGCGCATCGCGGGCCACCCACCCGTCGTACACGATCCGGACGGTGTGGGTGTCGACACCGGAGGCCGCGTGCGGGTTGCGCACGGAGTAGACACGCGCCGTGTCGCCGACGGTGACCTCGAGGCCGGTCTCCTCGTGGACCTCCCGGACCACGGCCTGGTGCGGATCCTCGCCGAACTCGACCCCGCCGCCGGGGAGCGCCCACAGCGGCGCCCGGCTCAGCCACGGCGCGAGCCGGGCGAGCAGGATCTGCCCGTCACGGATCACGAGGGCGTAGGCGCCGAGGCGTTGCCGGCGGGGCAGGTCGCCGTCTGTCATGTCCCGGAGTCTAGGGAGTTGCGGGGACCTGCCCGACGACTCGTCCGCACCCCTTCGGAGCCGCTACTTTTGACCCGATGTCCGCCCCCGACGCCTCGCCTGCCCCGGCAGCGCGGAGGCCCGCCCGCGACCCGTGGTTCGACAACGCGAAGTTCGCGCTGGTGACCCTGGTCGTGATCGGTCACACCTGGACCCTGCTCGCGGACACCGGCGCCAGGACCTGGCTCTACGACTTCCTCTACTACTGGCACGTCCCCGCGTTCGTGATCGTGACCGGCTACCTGTCGCGCAGCTTCGACTACACCCACGAGCGGCTGCGCGCCCTGTTCCGCACCGTCGTGGTCCCCTACATGGTCTTCGAGCTGGTGCTGGCCCTGTTCCGGACCTACGTCGGCCACGAGGACCTCAACGACATCTGGGCCGACCCGCACTGGCCGATGTGGTACCTCTCCGCCCTCTTCTTCTGGCGGCTGCTGACCCCGCTGTTCCGCAGGGCGTCGTACGCCGCGGTGCCGGTCGCCGTCGCGATCAGCCTGGTCGCCGGCATCCTGGCGACCGACTGGCTCGACCTGGCCAGGGTCCTCGGGCTGCTGCCGTTCTTCGTGATCGGCATCGCGCTGCGCAAGGAGCACGTCGAGGCCCTGCACCGGCGGTGGGTGCGGATCGCCGGGCTGGTGGTGCTGACGCTGATCTTCCTCGCGGCCCGCTTCACCGACGCCTGGATCAACACCGAGTGGCTCTACTACCGGGCGCGCTACGACGAGCTCGAGCCGCACGACCTGCAAGCGATCCTGATCCGGGCGGCGCTGATCGCGATCGGCACCGCGGGCGCGTTCGCGTTCCTGTCGATCGTGCCGCCGACCCGCACCTGGTACACCAGGCTCGGCGGCGCGACACTCGTGGTCTACCTGTTCCACGGGTTCGTGGTGAAGTCGCTGCTCTACGCCGGGATCACGTTCGGTGGCCACGAGAACCTGGGCCTGCTGGTGCTCACGCCGTTCGCGGTGCTGCTCTCGACGTTCCTGTCGTGGCCGCCGGTCGTCCGGGTGCTCAGCAAGGCGGTCGACCCCATCGGCGCGATCATCTCGTTCCGTCGGCGGCGGGGCCTTCCGCCTCCGGGGGACCCGCATCCTCGGGAAGGGGAGGTCCCCACGAAGGAGGCTGCGCCCTGAGTGGCAACCGGTCGAGCTCGCTGGCTCGCTGACGGTCCGGCGCGTGTCCGCCGAGGTGGGCCGGGTACCACGGCGCGTACTCGCCCGGGCGCGGTCGGTGGTGCGGCAACCGCTGCAGCTCCTCGAGCATCGTCGTCAGCCGCTCCCCCAGCGCGTGGGTCCAGTCGGCGAGGTCGGCGTCGGGTGCGGCGTGCATCGGGCTGCCGAAGCTGACGTCGACGATCCGGCCGCGGGTCAGGTCCGGTCTCGGGTGCGGGTCGCCCACGGACGCGATCCGCTGGCTGCCCCACAGCGCGACCGGCACCACCGGCACCCGGGTCTCACGGGCCAGCGCCGCCGTGCCGCGCATCAGCGCCCGGACCGTGAACGAGTGGCTGATCCCGGCCTCGGGGAACGAGCACACCGCCTCCCCGTCACGCAGCAGCCGGCGCGCCTCGAGGTACGCCCCGGCCGGTGCCTCCCTGTCGACGGGCACGTGCCGCATCCGGTCCAGGAAGTGTGAGACCACGGGCACCCAGGCGTCGTACCGCGTCATGAAGCGCACGTAGCGACCCCGGGTGACGGCGACCTTCTCGATCATCACGAAGTCCGGGTAGGACACGTGCGTGGCGGCCAGGAGCACCGCCCCGGAGGTCGGGAGGTTGTCGGCGCCGTGCCCACGGACTTCGACCCCGAGCGCTCCCAGCACCCCGCGCCCGAGCAGGTTGACGAGGCTGTAGTACGGCTCCACCGACGTCAGCTGAACGGCGGACGGTCGTCGAGGCGGACCGAGCGGCGGCCGGCCCAGCGCCACACCCGCGCGGCGCGGTCGCGGTCGTCCTCGGTGACCAGGTTGCCCATCCAGCGCAGCGCCAGCGTCATCAGCCAGGTCGAGCGCATCCCGGCCGGTCCCAGCGCCGGCAGCAGCCGCGGCACGGTGACCAGCCCCGCCAGCCGACGCGCGATCGAGAACGACTCGCCGTAGTGGTCGCGCAGCAGCGCCGGCCAGACCTCCGACAGGTCCGTCGTCCTGCCCGGGTGCTCCGCGAGCACCTCGGCGACCAGGCGACCGGTCTCCAGTCCGTAGTCGATGCCCTCGCCGTTGAGCGGGTTCACGCACGCGGCGGCGTCACCGATCAGCGCCCAGTTCGGTCCGGCCACGTTGGACACGGCCCCGCCCATCGGCAGCAGTGCCGAGGTCGGCGCCCGCAGCGGACCGTCGAGCACGAACTCCTCCCGACGCTGGTCGGCGTAGTGCTGCATCAGCGGACGCAGCGCGACGTCCGCCGGACGTCGCGCCGTTGCCAGGGTGCCGACGCCGATGTTCACCTCGCCGTCGCCGAGCGGGAAGATCCAGCCGTAGCCGGACAGGATGTCACCGTCGACCCCGCGCAGCTCGAGGTGCGAGCTGATCCACTCGTCGTCGGAACGCTCGGAGCGCACGTAGGCGCGCGCGGCCACGCCGTAGGCCGTGTCGCGGTGCCACTCCCGGCCCAGCACCTTGCCGAGGGGCGAACGCACCCCGTCGGCCACCACCAGACGCTCGCACTCGATCTCGAACCGCTGGCCCTCGCGCTGGAAGACCACCGCCGCCACCCGCGCACCGTCTCGTCGTACGTCGACCGCGCGGGCACCGTCGACGCCGATCGCCCCGGCCTTCATCGCGGTCGTCCGCAGGTGGTCGTCGAGGACCGTCCGGGGCACCGCCGAGCCGTAGTCCGGGAGGCTCCCACCGGGCCACGGCAGGTGCAGCGTCTGCCCGAACCCGTGCGCCCGGAGGCCGCGGTTCGTGGTGTGCGCGCGCACCCAGTCGTCCTGCCCCAGCAGCTGGAGCTCCCCGATCGCCCGCGGGGTCAGCCCGTCGCCGCAGGTCTTGTCACGTGGGAACACCGCGGCGTCCGCGAGCACCACCTCGCTCCCGCTGCGTGCGGCCCACGCCGCCGCCGCGGCCCCGGCCGGGCCGGCGCCGACGACCAGGACATCGGCCCGCGCTGGGGCCTGGGGCTGGGTCACCCCGTCATTCTCCCAACCCACCTCGCACGGGCCACCCCCGGCCCGCCGCTCAGTCCTCCGACTGCTCTGACTTCCCCGAGTCCTCCGACTCCCCGTCCTCCGAGTCCCAGTCCTCCGAGTCCTCCGAGTCCTCCGAGTCCTCCGAGTCCTCCGAGTCGTGCGACTCGCTGTCCCCCGAGATCTCCTCCTCGTCGACGAACTGCTTCGGCGCCTCGTCGTGCTCGTCGCGGTCCTCGAAATAGCCGGTCTCCGGGTCGAACGTCCGCTCGGTGTTGTCGACCTCCACGTTGTCCGGCCGGTTGTCCGGGTCGAGCCGCTCCTCGCGCTCCTTGAGGACCTGGTCCTGGTCCGGTTGTTCCTGCTCCTCGTCCCCGTTCCGCTCGTCCTGCGCTTGGTCCGACGGCTCCCGATCGCTCATCTCTTCATCAGACCGACCGCGCATCAGCGGTGTCAACGACACGAACAGGTGGTTTCGCAGCCCGAGAGGTTGGTGGGACATGCCTGTGACCCCGCCAGATGCATGGCGGGGTGTGGGGCGGTGGGTTCAGGTGTCGGGTGGCCCGTGGTGTGGCCGGTCTTGTGTCTTGTCGTGGCTGACGTCGGTGGTGCCGCGGTGGTCGCGGAGGAACTGGTAGCCGTGGGGTGAGGACCACAGGTAGGACCCGGGTTCGAGGGCGGTGTAGCCCCAGCCGGAGTGGTGGGTCTTGAGCCGGTGGTGGCGTCGGCAGAGCGGCGCGAGGTTGTCGCTGCTGGTGGTGCCGCCCTCGGAGTAGGGGATGACGTGGTCGTCGTCGCAGTGGGCCGCGGGGCGGGTGCACCAGGGGAAGACGCAGGTGAGGTCGCGCTCGGCGGTCTGGTCGGCGAGCCGGGTCGGGGACCTCGTACTGGTCGACGTGCAGGTGCTCGGCCACGTCGACCACCGGCTTGATCGACCACCTCGGTCAACGGGGTGTGCAGCCACTCGCGGACCTGGTCGACGGTCACGAGCCGGCGGCCTCGGGCTTCGACCCGGGCGAACGGGCCGTCCGGGGAGAGGTGGACGTGGACCACGGTCTGCCGGGCCGGCACTGACGGATCGGCTGCTTGGAGGTCGAGGCTGGTCTGCTGGCGGGCGATCTGGCCCATGCGCCTGCGACCGCCGCACGTCGAGGGTCTCCTCGGACCCGCAGGCGGCGAGGACGGCGGCTTCGTGGGCGACAGCCGGTCTCCAGGTCCAGGGCGTCGGCGAGGTCGAGCTCGCCGTGGATCCTCGAGGTGCCGACGAAGGAGACCTGGGTGTGCTCGATCGCGAGGTACCGGCCATCCGCCGCCTGACGGCGCTGCTTCTCGGCCTCGGCGGGCATGAACCGTCCGACCGCGTCGGCGACCAGCCGGTCGACCTCCGCGGGACGGATCCGGTGCGCATACGGGGCGACCTGGGTGTCCACGAACCCAGCCGCCGCCATCGAGAGGCCGATGGTCTCCCGGGCGATCCGCCGGGCCCGCCACGCCGGCAGGTCACCAGCGACCACGCGTGCCCAGGTCCTGGGGAGCCGGTGCCGCAGCTCGACGGCCTCACCGAGGTAGGCCTTGCCGGTCTCGGTGGGCAGCCCCACCGCGAGCGCGAACTCGGCCACACAGAACTCCGCCACCAGCGGAGCACCCGGTCCGGCGACCGCGAACGGCTGGTCCCCGTAACGCGAGAGCAGCGCCGCGTCGTGGATCGACTCCGCCGGGTGCAGGTCCGCCCACTCCACGGCCGCCTGCAGCTGCTCGACCTCGGCGGCATCTGCGGCACGCCGGCCATCACGCGCGCGGTCCAGCACCGCTGCTGCGTCGGTGAGGGTGGTGCCCGAAGTCATGGCACCATTCTACTCGAACACATGTTCGAAGCAAGAGCGGAATCCGTCGACTCCCGGTGCCTGAAGTGTGGATTCCGTAGGCCGATCTCGGGAGTTTCGGGACGTGCGCCATGCGCCCTCTGCAACCTCCGGAGGGGTCGGACCGGGAGGCCGGGAGCGGGCGCCACCACCCGCCGTACCTCCCTCCGTCGCTGCGCATTTGAGCCACCCACCGCCCGCAGCTTCCGAGAAGAGGGCACCCTCCCAACCACCGAACGGGCGCGAACCGCGAGCCGGGAGCGAACCGCAGGCGCCGCCACGCCACTCCGAGCAACGCCTTGCACCCCCGCCGCCCGGAGAGACCGGCGTCAGCGCGCCCCCTCCACCACCCGGTCACGCCCACCCCGACAAGCACGAACGCCCCCGTCCCGAAGGACGAGGGCGTTCGCGAGAGACAGGGCTCAGTTCTGGTACGACCCGAAGTCGAAGTCGTCCAGCGCCACCGTCTGGCCGGAGCCGGCACCGAAGTAGTCGTCTCCGTAGGAGCCGTAGTCGGCCACCTGGTAGGCGGCCGCACGGGCCTCCTCGGTGGGCTCCACCCGGACGTTCTTGTACCGGTCGAGACCGGTGCCCGCCGGGATCAGCTTGCCGATGATCACGTTCTCCTTCAGACCCCGCAGCGAGTCCGACTTGGCGTTGATCGCCGCGTCGGTCAGCACCCGCGTGGTCTCCTGGAACGACGCCGCCGACAGCCACGACTCGGTGGCCAGCGACGCCTTGGTGATGCCCATCAGGACCGGACGACCCGAGGCCGGCTTGGAGCCCTCGGACACCACGCGCCGGTTCTCCTCCTCGAACCGCACCCGGTCGACCAGGTCGGACGGGAGCAGCCGGGTCTCACCGGACTCGATCACCGTGACGCGGCGCAGCATCTGCCGCACGATGATCTCGATGTGCTTGTCGTGGATCGACACGCCCTGGCTGCGGTAGACCTGCTGGACCTCGTCCACCAGGTGCTCCTGCGCCTTGCGGACGCCCAGGATCCGCAGGACGTCCTGCGGGTCGGGGGCACCCTGGGTGAGCTGCTGGCCCACCTCGACGTGGTCGCCGTCGCCGACGAGCAGCCGCGAGCGCTTGGAGACCGGGTACTCCTGGACCTCCGAGCCGTCGTCGGGCGTGACCAGCACCTTGCGGGCCTTGTCCGACTCCTCGATGGTGACCCGACCGGCCGCCTCCGTGATCGGCGCACGACCCTTGGGCTGACGCGCCTCGAACAGCTCGACCACGCGGGGCAGACCCTGCGTGATGTCGTCGGCCGACGCCACACCACCGGTGTGGAAGGTGCGCATCGTCAGCTGCGTGCCGGGCTCACCGATCGACTGCGCCGCGATGATGCCGACGGCCTCGCCGATGTCCACCAGCTTGCCGGTGGCCAGCGAACGGCCGTAGCACTTGGCGCAGGTGCCGGTGCGAGCGTCGCAGGTCAGCACGGAGCGGACCTTGACCTCCTCGATCCCGGCCTCGACCAGCTCCTCGATCTTGACGTCGCCGAGGTCCTCGCCGGCACCGGCGAGCACCGCACCCGTGGTCGGGTGGGTGATCTCGACGGCCGCCGAACGGGCGTACGCCGCGGTCTCGGCGTTCTCGTCCTTGACGACGAGGCCGCTCTCGAGCTTGACGCCGATCCGCTTGGGCAGACCGCGCTCGGTGCCGCAGTCGTCCTCACGGATGATCACGTCCTGCGAGACGTCCACGAGACGACGGGTCAGGTAGCCCGAGTCCGCCGTACGCAGCGCCGTGTCGGCGAGACCCTTGCGGGCACCGTGGGTGGAGATGAAGTACTCCAGCACGGACAGACCCTCGCGGAAGTTCGACTTGATCGGCCGCGGGATGATGTCGCCCTTCGGGTTCGCCACCAGTCCACGCATCGCGGCGACCTGACGCATCTGCATCATGTTCCCGCTCGCGCCCGAGTCGACCATCATGAAGATCGGGTTGGCCCGGTCGAAGTTCTCCTCCATGGCCTTCGCGACCTCGTTGGAGGCCTGCGTCCAGATCTCGATGAGCTCCTGGCGGCGCTCCTCGTCGGTGATCAGACCGTTGTCGTACTGCTTCTGGACCTTGGCCGCCTGCGCCTCGAACGTGCTGAGGATCTGCGCCTTGCTCTCCGGCGTCACCACGTCCTCGATGGACACGGTCACCCCCGAGCGCGTGGCCCACGTGAAGCCGGCCTCCTTGAGTGCGTCGAGCGAGTTCGCCACCTGCACCTTGGAGTACCGCTCGGCGAGGTCGTTCACGATCACACCGAGCTGCTTCTTGCCCACCTCGAAGTTCACGAAGGGGTAGTCGGCCGGCAGCGCCTCGTTGAACAGGGCGCGACCCAGCGTGGTGTCGAGCGTGACCGAGTCGCCGTGACCCAGCCCTCCGGCACCTCGGTGCCGGTCGGCGTGATCACGTCGTCGAGCCGGATCCGGACCTTGCTCTGCAGGTCGATCTCGCCCTTGTCGAGCGCCATGATCGCCTCGGCGGTGGAGGAGAACGCACGGCCCTCGCCCTTGCCCGCACGGTCGG
>CAWAGN010000003.1:0-716182 GCA_963781545.1 uncultured Actinomycetota bacterium | reverse complement strand
GGGCGACCCACCCGGCGGCTGGCCGGAGCCGTTCCGGACCAAGGCACTCGAGGGCCGCACCTGGAAGCCGCCGGTGGGCGAGGTCACCGACGAGCAGGCCGAGGGTCTGGAGCGACGTCGTCGGGCGACGCTCAACCAGCTGCTGTTCCCCGGCCCGACCAAGGAGTTCCACGAGACGCGGGAGCGCTACGGCGACATCTCGGTGCTGCCGACGACGCCGTACCTCTACGGGCTCCGGACCGACGAGGAGCTCGAGGTCGAGATCGCCGAGGGCAAGACCCTGCTGCTCGGGCTGCAGTCGATCAGCGAGCCCGACGAGCGCGGCTACCGCACGGTGATGTGCACGATCAACGGCCAGCTCCGGCCCGTCAACGTGCGCGACAAGTCGGTCTCCTCCGAGGTGGCCGCGCAGGAGAAGGCGGACGCCTCGAAGCCGGGCCAGGTGGCCGCGCCCTTCGACGGGGTGGTGACCTTGCAGGTCGGCTCCGGCGACACGGTCGAGAAGGGCGAGACCGTCGCCACCATCGAGGCGATGAAGATGGAGGCCTCGATCACGGCACCGGTGACCGGGACGGTCGAGCGCCTGGCGTTCGAGGGGACGCAGCAGGTCGAGGGTGGGGATCTGGTCCTGGTGGTGGGGGTGTAGGTCGTGGCTCTTGCATGCGGCTGCGACGGGACGTCATGCACTCTTCCTGCTGTCCTCAACCACCGACGTTCACTTGAACGTGAAGTACGTCGACCGCAGGCCGTAGATCGAGCGGAGGTCGCCGCCGGTGATCACCTTCGAGCCGCTGCCGCCGACGAGGGTGACGTTCCAGACCCGGCCGTTCCAGTCTCCGCCGCCCTCGCGGCTGGTGACCTTGATCTTCTTCAGGTCGCCGATGCCCGGGTAGCGCTTCTCCAGCGTGGTCTCGCTGACCTTGACGCTCCAGCTGTGCACGCCGTTGCCGGACCAGTCGTCGTAGGGGTCGCTCTTGTTGGGCAGGTAGGGCACGCTGCCGGCCGAGGTGCGGCCGCCGCTGCTGGCGGAGAACTGCGTGAACGCCGGCTTGCCGCCGTAGGTCAGGACCTGGCCGCGGGTGGCGTCGACCGCCGTGTTGGAGGCGGAGTACTCACCGTCGTACCCCTTGTAGACCTGGCAGGAGGAGGTGTCGCAGATCTGGTAGTAGCGGTCGGGGTACTGGGCTCGCGACCACCAGGCGTAGCTGCGGGCGGCGACCGCCTGCGCCTGCACCGCCTCCGGGCTCCACGACGCCGGCATCTCGGCCGGGACGACGCCCTTGACGTAGTTCTCGAGGGTCACGGAGTTGACCACGATCCGCTTCGAGGACCCCGCGACCGGCGAGATCGCCGAGAGCCGGTCGCGGTAGACCCGGTTGCCCGACGCCATCACCAGGGTGAGCCTGCCGGAGGGGGCGCGGAGGGCGCCGTCGCCCTTGAGCGTGGCCAGCCCGCCGGGCTGGTAGCGGTGCCATGCGTCGGTCTTGTAGTCGACCACGGTCCTGGTGCCCGACACCGAGAGTCGCCACTGCGTGGCACCGAGATCACCGGGCAACGGGTAGTCCTTCTGGGTCGAGCGGTCCCGCAGGACCAGACCGGACTGCGCCAGCACCACCAGGTCGTTGGAGGTGTGAGCGGTGATCCAGACCCGCAGCCAGCCCGAGATCTTCGAGATCGCCGTCCCCGGGTAGTAGAACTTCAGGATCTCCTCGTGCTTGAGACCCTTGCGCGCTGCGCCGTTCGCGCCGTACTGCGACATCCCGTGTCCGTGGCCGTAGCCGTGCCCGACGATCGTGAACGAGCCGCTGGCGGGGACCGTGAAGGACTGGCTGACGGAGACCGCTGCGGTCGGCGCGGACAGCAGCGGTACGGCGAGCGCGGCGGCCACCAGGGCGGCCGAAGCCCGGGCTGCGGCGCGAATGGACGTCATGGTCGTGAATCCCCGATACGGACGACGGCGTGTGGTCTGTGTGGCTGGTGTGACGGGTCACGATATCTCGGGAAAAGACCCCGCAATGCCTTTCGAGAAAGCGTGAAAAATTACGCCTCGGGAATTACGCCAATGTCATTTCCGGTTCGGCTCAGGTCGGGCGGTGGTGCAGCCGCCGGGCGGCCTCGGCGACCGAGCCGCTCATCGACGGGTAGACCGTGAACACCTGCGCGAGCCCGTCGGCGGTCAGCGACTCGGCGACCGCGATCGAGACCGGGTGGATCAGCTCGGAGGCCCGCGGCGCGACCACCACTCCCCCGACGATGATGCCGGTGCCGGGACGGCAGAACAGCTTGACGAAGCCGTCGCGGACGCCCTGCATCTTCGCGCGCGGGTTGCCGGCCAGCTGGAGCGTGATCGACTCGACCGCCACCTCGCCGTCGTCGACCGCGCGCTGCGAGACCCCGACGGTGGCGATCTCGGGCGAGGTGAAGACCGTGGAGGCGACCTGACCGAGGTCGAGGGGCGACACGGCGTCGCCGAGGAAGTGCCACATCGCGATCCGGCCCTGCATCGCGGCGACCGAGGCCAGCATCAGGACGCCGGTGCAGTCACCCGCGGCGTACACCCCGCGGGCGGAGGTGCGCGAGACGCGGTCGACCTTGACGAAGCCGCCCTCGTCGAGCGCCACGCCCGCCTCCTCGAGCCCGAGGCCGGTCGGTGTTCGGCACCGAGCCCAGCGCGAGCAGGCAGTGCGAGCCCTCGACGGTGCGGCCGTCGTCGAGGGTGACCGTGACGACGTCGCCGTCGCGGGTCACGGACTGCATCCGCGACTTGTGCAGCACGGTCATCCCGCGTCTCTCGAGCACGTCCTCGAGCACCTGGGCGGCGTCGGCGTCCTCGCCGGGCAGCACCCGGTCGCGCGAGGAGACCAGGGTGACGTCGATGCCGAGTGACAGGTAGGCGCTGGCGAACTCGGCGCCGGTGACCCCGGAGCCGACCACGATCATCCGGCTCGGGACGTCGGCGATGTCGTAGACCTGCTCCCAGGTCAGGATCCGCTCACCGTCGGGCCGCGCGCTGTCCAGCGTGCGGGGCGCCGCACCGGTCGCGAGCAGGACCGCGTCGGCCTCGAGCGTCTGCTGGCCTCCGTCGGCGAGCTCGACCTGCACCCGGCCCGGGCCGTCGAGCCGGCCCTGCCGACCAGCACCTTCACCTCGTCGCGCTCGAGGTGCCGGCCGATGTCGGCGGACTGGTCGGCCGCGAGCTGCTTGACCCGCCGGTTGACCCGGGTCAGGTCGACCGACGACCTTGTGGCCTCGTCACCGTCGGCACCCTGGAAGTTCACGCCGAGCTCGGGGGCGTCGGCGAGGTCGGCCATCAGCTCGGAGGTGGCGATCAGCGTCTTGCTCGGCACGCAGTCGGTGAGCACCGCCGAACCGCCGAGCCCGGAGGAGTCGACCACCGTCACGTCCGCCCCGAGCTGGCTGGCCACCAGCGCCGACTCGTAGCCGCCGGGTCCGCCGCCGATGATCACCACTCGCTCCACGGCGCCCATCCTCCACGGCGTACGACGCGGGCACCAAACCCGCACGTCGCACCGCGGACCCGCAGCCCCGCGCCACTAGCCTGTCGACGTGACGCTGTACGCCGCCTACGGGACGAACCTCGACCCCGCCCGGATGGTCGAGCGTTGCCCGCACTCGCCGCTGCGCGGCGCCGGCTGGCTCCAGGGCTGGCGGCTGACGTTCGGTGGCGAGGACCTCGGCTGGGACGGCGCGATGGCGACCGTCGTGCAGGACCCGTACGAGCAGGTCTTCGTGGCCGTCTACGACATCACCGACGAGGACGCCGCCCACCTCGACCAGTGGGAGTCGGCCGACACCGGGCTGTTCCGCCGGGTGCGGGTGCGGGTCTCGGTGCTCACCGGCGAGCTGGTCGCGTGGATGTACGTGCTGGACGCCTTCGAGGGCGGGCTGCCGTCCGCGAGCTACCTCGGCGTGCTGTCCGACTCCGCGGAGGCCGGTGGCGCGCCGGCCGACTACGTGACCTGGATCCGCACCCGCGAGTGCCGTTCGACCGGTCTCTGACGCCCGCCACGCAGGGCGTGCTGCCCGGTGGTCACCTTGCAGGTGTCTGGACCCGGGTCGTCACCGGTGTTCCAGCGTCCACCGGCCAAGCGTTCCGTCCTAGAGTTCCGCCGTGAGCACTCCGACCGAGCAGGCCCAGGAAGCGGCAGCAGTTCTCCGCGAGAAGACCGGCGTCGAGTCCCACGACATCGCCCTGGTCATGGGAAGCGGCTGGCTGCCGGCCGTCGACGCGCTCGGCGAGGCGACCGCCGAGTTCAGCACCACGGACCTGCCCGGCTTCGCACCACCGGCCGTCGAGGGGCACGCCGGCAGGATCCGCTCGGTGCGCGCCGGCGACACGAACCTGCTGGTGTTCCTGGGCCGCACCCACTTCTACGAGGGTCTCGGCGTCCGGGCCGTCGTGCACGGCGTCAGGACCGCCGCGGCCGCAGGCTGCCGCGCCGTCGTGCTGACCAACGGCTGCGGCGGGCTCCGGGAGACCTGGGAGCCCGGCACCCCGGTGCTGATCAGCGACCACATCAACCTGACCGCGACCTCGCCGATCGAGGGAGCGAACTTCGTCGACCTGACCGACCTCTACAGCCCCCGCCTGCGCGCGCTGTGCCGGTCCGTCGACGACTCCCTCGACGAGGGCGTCTACGTGCAGCTGCCGGGTCCGCACTACGAGACCCCTGCCGAGATCGGCATGATCCGCGCGATCGGCGGGCACCTCGTGGGCATGTCGACGACGCTGGAGGCGATCGCCGCCCGCGAGGCCGGGATGGAGGTGCTCGGCATCTCGCTGGTCACGAACCTCGCGGCGGGCATCACCGGCGAGGCCCTCAACCACGAGGAGGTCCTCGAGGCCGGCAAGGCCGCGGCCGGCCGGATGGGTGAGCTGCTCGGCGCGATCGTCCCCCTCGTCTAGCGCCCGACGAGTTCCGGGTCGAGGTCGAGCCGGGGCGACATCCGGCCGAGGGCCCGCGCGGCGGCCCGTCGTACGGCCCGGTCGGGGTCCTCGAGAGCCTCCAGCACCGCGGGGACGTGCTCGGTGTCGCCGGCCGCCCCGAGGACGCGCAGCGCTGTCGCCCGCACCCGCGGCAGCTCGTGGTGCGTCAGTCGCACCGCTCCCGGTGCCGCCTCGGCCACCTCGTGCCGGGCGGCCACCCGGAGCGCTCCCTCGGCCGGACGCCACTCCCGGTCGGCGAGGGCTGCGACCACGGCCGGCACCGCCGAGCGGTCCCAGACCCGGAGCAGCCCGCGCGACCCCCAGAAGCGCGCCCACAGCACCGGCCGGTCGCCGGCCAGCAGGGCGCTCGCCGGCCCCTTGCCGGCCAGGTAGGGCAGCACTTCCGCGTGCGCCCACGGGTCGCCGCCGCCGAGCAGGTCCGCGCAGGTGGCGACGGCGGTCTGCTTTCCGATGCGGCGGGCCAGCTCCGCCACCAGCACGTCGATGGACGGCTCGGGGTCGACGGAGGGGGCACGTCGCGCGACCGCGACCCCCCGCAGTGGTGCCCGGTCGGCCCCGGGTGGATCCGGCTCATGCCTCGTCCCGTCCGACCCACTTCGCGAGCGCGGGTGGCTGCCAGGTCGTGAAGCGGTCCAGCAGCCGGCCGGCGTCGTCGTCGACCAGGAGCAGGTCGGCGTGCTCCCGGCGGACGAACCCCTCGGCCACGGCGTGGTCGAGGAACCCGACCAGACCGGACCAGTAGCCGGCGACGTCGAGCAACCCGATCGGCTTGGAGTGGATGCCGAGCTGGAGCCAGGTGAACGTCTCGAACAGCTCCTCCAGCGTGCCCGTGCCGCCGGGGAGGCAGACGAACCCGTCGGCGAGGTCCATCATCAGCAGCTTGCGCTCGTGCATCGACCCGACCACGCGCAGCTCGGTCAGCGCCTCGTGCGCGACCTCCTTGTCCTGCAGGGTCCGCGGGATCACACCGACGACGTCGCCGCCGGCGGCCAGCACCGCGTCCGCGATCACGCCCATGGTGCCGACGTGCGCACCGCCGTAGACGAGGCCGAGGCCACGCTCGGCGAGCACCGACGCGAGGTGCTCGGCCGCGGCCGTGTAGTCGGGCCGGGAGCCGGGGCTGGAGCCGAGGTACACGCAGATTCGTCGCACCCGAGGAGACTAGTAAGTTGCCGGGGTGAGCGATCAGCGTGACGTGCCGGGCGACCTGCTGCAGCGCGCCCGGGCCTGGGCCGCGGAGGATCCCGACCCGCAGACCAGGGCCGAGCTCGAGGCGCTGGTCGCCGCGGCCGGGTCCGGCGACGCGGCGGTGCAGGCCGACCTCGCGGACCGGTTCGCCGGCACCCTGGAGTTCGGGACCGCGGGTCTGCGGGGCGCGCTCGGCGCGGGCCCCAACCGGATGAACCGCGTCGTCGTGATCCGCGCGGCCGCGGGACTGGCGGCGTACCTGCGCGAGCAGGGCGCCGCGGACGGCGCCTGCGTCGTGATCGGGTACGACGCGCGCCACAACTCCGACGTCTTCGCCCGTGACACCGCCGAGGTGATGACCGGCGCCGGGCTGTCCGCGCTGGTGCTCCCCCGGCCGCTGCCGACCCCCCTGCTGGCGTTCGCGATCCGCGACCTCGACGCGGTGGCCGGCGTGATGGTGACCGCCAGCCACAACCCACCGCAGGACAACGGCTACAAGGTCTACCTCGGCGACGGCAGCCAGATCGTGCCACCGGCAGACGCCCTGATCGCCGAGCGGATCGCGGCCGTCGGTGCCCTCGCGGACGTGCCTCGCGGCGGGGGCGGCAGCGTGCTCGGTGACGACGTGCTCGACCGCTACCTCGACGCGATGACGGCGCTGGTCGGCGACGGGTCGCCCGAGGTGCGGAGCAGTCTGACGACGGTCTACACGCCCCTGCACGGCGTCGGAGGTTCGACGGTGGCGACGGTGCTCGAGCGGGCCGGGTTCGCTGCGCCGCACGTCGCCGTCGCGCAGGCCGAGCCCGACGCCGACTTCCCGACCGTCGCGTTCCCGAACCCCGAGGAGCCGGGCGCGATGGACCTCGCGATGGCGCTCGCGGTGGAGGTCGGGGCCGACATCGTGGTTGCCAACGACCCGGACGCGGACCGGTGCGCCGTCGCCGTACCCGGTCCGCACGGGTGGCAGATGCTTCGCGGCGACGAGGTCGGGGTCCTGCTCGCCGACCACCTGCTCCGGCAGGGTCGCGCCGGGGTCTACGCCGCGTCGATCGTGTCCTCCTCGCTGCTGGGCCGGATGGCCGAGGCGGCCGGGCAGCCGCACGAGGAGACGCTGACCGGCTTCAAGTGGATCGCCCGCGTCGAGGGCCTCGCCTTCGGCTACGAGGAGGCGCTCGGCTACTGCGTCGACCCCGAGCACGTGCGCGACAAGGACGGCATCTCGGCGCTGCTCCTGGTCTGCGAGCTCGCCGCGTCGCTCAAGGCCGAGGGGCGCACGCTGCGCGACAACCTCGACCGGCTGGCCCGCGAGCACGGCCTGCACGCGACCGACCAGCTCAGCGTGCGGATGAGCGACCTGGCCGAGATCCCGGCCACCATGCAGCGGCTCCGCAGCTCGGCGCCCACGACGCTCGGCGGCTTCCCGGTCGAGGGCGTCGACGACCTGTCGCTGGGCTCCGCCGACCTGCCGCCGACCGACGGCCTGCGCTACCGGCTGGCCGAGCACGCGCGGGTGATCGTCCGACCGTCGGGCACCGAGCCCAAGATCAAGTGCTACCTCGAGGTCGTGGTGCCGGTGGAGGACACCGAGGACGGCGTCGACGCCGCGCGGATCTCCGCGGCCGGCCGCCTGGACGCGATCCGGGCCGACGTGCAGGCCGCGGCGGGGCTCTAACCGACCAGGAACGACACGAGCAGGGCAGCCGCGAGCCCGGCGGCCGGACCGATCAGCCACCACGCCCAGTCCCGGCGTACGGCGAGCGACGGGTCGGCCGTCTCCCGCGCGGCGTCCCGGGCGAGCGTGCCGACGTACTCCTCGAGCAGGTCCGGGAGTCGCTCCGTCGTCGGCTCGGTGCCGGAGGTGAGCCGACCCAGGCCGAGGCCGAACGGTGAGCCGGTGCCCGCGGCGAACTCGCCACGCGGGCGCGCCATCTCGCGGGTCTTGCGGCCGACGGCGACACCGATGTAGCGCTTCTGGTCGACGTGCACGTGCGTCGCGGAGCGCACCGCAACGCGGCTGACCAGCGCCAGCGGGATCGCGGTCGTCTCGAACGGGTTGACCAGGTGGAGCACGCCGGGCGTCACCCGGACCCGCGGCCGGAGCATGAACGCGTAGGTCAGCACCCCGAACAGCGCGAGGGCGATCGCGAGCCGGACACCGACCGCGGTGTGCACCGTGACGAGCACCCAGACCGTGCCGCCGACGGCGACCAGCAGGCCGGCGAACCCGGTCACCTGACCGCTGGTCGCGGGGAAGTCGAAGTCGCCGGCTCGGGGCGCTGAAACGGGGCGGCGGAGCATCTCGTCAGCCTACTCAGGCGGTCGTGACGACCACGGCGAGCAGTACCGCGAGCGCGAGGGTCGGGAGGATCAACGGCCAGATCAGCGTGCGCGCGACCTCGAGGTCACCCTCGACGTCGCGGCCGTCGGCCCGGGTGCGGGCCTCGCGGGCGAGCCTGTCGACCCACTCCTCGAGGATGTCGGGCACCTGCAACGGCACCCGCGCCGGGGCACTGCCGTCGGGCCGTCGGTAGCCGGCGAAGCTCTCGCTCCCCCGCGAGACGGTCCAGGTGCCGTTGCGCGAGCGGGTCAGGTCGCGGGGGTCGCGGCCGACGGCGACGCCCACGTACCTCCTGCGCCGCTCGCCCACGAAGACGTACGTCGCGGAGCGCACGACCACGGTCCGCACGAGTGCCAGCGGTATCTCGACCTCGTGGAACGGGTTGACCAGCCGGAGCGCGCCGCCGCGCACCTGGATCCGGGGGCGCAGCATGAACGCGTAGATCAGCACCCCGGCCAGCGCCAGGCCCACCGTGAACCGGATGCCGAGCGGGGTGAAGCCGTGCCAGCCGATCACCACGATCGTCCCGGCCACGAACACGAGGCCGAACCAGCCCGACCAGACTCCGCTGGTGGGCGGGAAGTCGAACTCGCGGCCCATGGGCTGCTCCATCGGTCGCGCGGTCACCCGACGCATCTGGGCAGCCTACGTTTCGCGCGCGGCGCCGTACCTCCCTAGACTCCGGATCGTGACCATTCTGAACTCAACGAGGAGTTCGGCAGGGTCGGTGCTCGCTGATGCGACCTCTTCCGATGCCTCGCTCCGCCGTTTCCTCCACGGACTGCCCGGCGTCGACCAGGTCGGCGCCGAAGGTCGCGCCGCCGGACTCGGCACGCGGTCGATCAAGACCAGCGCGAAGGCCTACGCGATCGACCTCGCGATCCGCATGGTGGACCTGACCACGCTGGAGGGCAACGACACCCCCGGCAAGGTCAGAGCGCTGTGCAGCAAGGCGATCCACCCCGATCCGGCGGATCAGACCTGCCCGAGCGCGGCGGCCGTCTGTGTCTACGCCGACATGGTGCCGTTCGCCCGTGAGGCGCTCGGCACCAGCGGCGTGCACATCGCGGCGGTCGCGACCGCGTTCCCCAGCGGACGGGCCGCGATGGACATCAAGCTTGCCGACGTCAAGGACGCGGTCGACGCCGGAGCGCACGAGATCGACATGGTGATCGACCGGGGCGCGTTCCTCTCCGGCCGCTACCTCGAGGTGTACGACGAGATCGTGCAGGTCAAGGCGGCCTGCGCCAGACCCGACGGACCGGGCGCCCACCTGAAGGTGATCTTCGAGACCGGCGAGCTCCAGACCTACGACAACGTCCGACGCGCCTCCTGGCTGGCGATGCTCGCCGGCGCGGACTTCATCAAGACCTCGACCGGCAAGATCCAGCCGGCCGCCACGCTCCCGGTGACGCTGGTGATGCTCGAAGCGGTCCGTGACTACCGCGAGCTCACCGGCACCATGGTCGGCGTCAAGCCGGCCGGAGGCATCCGCACCAGCAAGGACGCGATCAAGTACCTGGTGATGGTCAACGAGGTGGCCGGCCAGGACTGGCTCGACCCCGACTGGTTCCGTTTCGGCGCCTCCACGCTGCTCAACGACCTGCTGATGCAGCGCACCAAGATGCAGACCGGCCGCTACTCCGGTCCCGACTACTTCACGCTGGACTGATTCCATGGTTCCGACAAGCTCCACCACCCCGAGCCCGTTCACCTACGCGCCGGCTCCCGAGTCCCGCTCGGTCGTCGACATCAAGTCGTCGTACGGACTCTTCGTCGACGGCGAGTTCACCGAGGGTCACGGCAAGGCGTTCAAGACGATCAGCCCGGCCACCGAGGAGGTCCTCGCCGAGGTCGCGGAGGCCGACGAGACGGACGTCGACGCGGCCGTGAAGGCCGCGCGGCGGGCCTACACCCGGGTCTGGTCGAAGATGTCCGGCGCCGAGCGTTCCAAGTACCTCTTCCGGATCGCTCGGATCATCCAGGAGCGCAGCCGCGAGCTCGCGGTCCTGGAGTCGATCGACAACGGCAAGCCGATCAAGGAGTCCCGCGACGTCGACATCCCGACCGCCGCGGCGCACTTCTTCTACTACGCCGGCTGGGCCGACAAGCTCGAGTACGCGCTGCCCCAGAGCTCGCGGAGCGGTGCCGACCCGCAGCCGTTGGGCGTGGCCGCGCAGGTGATCCCGTGGAACTTCCCGTTCCTGATGCTGGCCTGGAAGATCGCCCCGGCGCTCGCCTGCGGCAACACGGTGGTGCTGAAGCCCGCCGAGACCACTCCGCTGACGGCGCTGCTGTTCGCCGAGATCTGCCAGCAGGCCGACCTGCCGCCGGGTGTCGTCAACATCATCACCGGCGCGGGTGACACCGGCCGGGCGCTGGTCGGGCACCCCGACGTCGACAAGGTGGCCTTCACCGGCTCCACCGACGTCGGCAGGGCGATCGCGAAGTCCGTCGCCGGCAGCCGCAAGAAGGTCACCCTCGAGCTCGGGGGCAAGGCGGCCAACATCGTCTTCGACGACGCGCCGGTCGACCAGGCGGTCGAGGGCATCGTCAACGGCATCTTCTTCAACCAGGGGCATGTGTGCTGCGCCGGGTCCCGGCTGCTGGTGCAGGAGTCCGTGGCCGACGAGGTGGTCGAGCGGCTCAAGCGCCGGATGGCCACGCTGCGGGTCGGTGACCCGCTGGACAAGAACACCGACGTCGGCGCGATCAACTCCGCCGAGCAGCTCGCCAAGATCCGCGAGCTGTCCGAGATCGGGGAGTCCGAGGGGGGTGGCCGCTGGTCGCCGCCGTGCGACCTGCCGGACCACGGGTTCTGGTTCGCTCCGACCATCTTCACCGGCGTCAGCCAGGCACACCGGATCGCCCGTGAGGAGATCTTCGGGCCGGTGCTCTCGATCCTGACCTTCCGGACCCCGAAGGAGGCGGTCGAGAAGGCCAACAACACCCCGTACGGGCTCTCCGCGGGGATCTGGACCGACAAGGGCTCCCGGATCCTGTGGATGGCCGACCAGCTGCGCGCGGGCGTGGTCTGGGCGAACACGTTCAACCGCTTCGACCCCACGTCGCCGTTCGGTGGCTACAAGGAGTCGGGCTACGGCCGCGAGGGCGGCCGCCACGGTCTGGAGGGTTACCTTGCCGTCTGACAGCTCAGCCCGGAGCCGGCGCACCGACGTCCGCAAGACGTACAAGCTCTACATCGGCGGCGCGTTCCCCCGCTCCGAGTCCGGCCGTTCCTACGTGGTCGACGACGCCAAGGGCCGGTTCCTGGCAAATGCCTCCCAGGCCTCCCGCAAGGACGCCCGCGACGCGGTCAAGGCCGCCCGCTCGGCGTTCGGCGGCTGGTCCGCGCGCACGGCGTACAACCGCGGCCAGGTGGTCTACCGGATCGCCGAGGTGCTGGAGGGCCGTCGCGCGCAGTTCGAGGAGGAGCTGCGCTCCAGCGAGGGCATCAGCGCGGCCAAGGCACGGACGTTCACGGACGCCGCGATCGACCGGCTGGTCTGGTACGCCGGGTGGGCCGACAAGATCGCGCAGGTCACCGGCGGCGCCAACCCGGTCGCCGGGCCCTACTTCAACCACTCCGCTCCCGAGCCGTCCGGTGTGATCGCCGTGGTCGCGCCGAAGGGCCCGCTGCTGGGCCTGGTGTCGGTGGTCGCGCCGCTGATCACGACCGGCAACACCTGTGTGGTGATCGCCAGCGAGGAGCACCCGCTGACAGCGATCACGCTGGCCGAGGTGATGGCGACCGCCGACGTGCCGGGTGGTGTGGTCAACATCCTCACCGGCCGGCGCGCCGAGATCGCACCCTGGCTGGCCTCGCACATGGACGTCAACGGCCTCGACCTCACCGGCGTCGACGACCCGACGCTCGCGACGGACCTCGAGGCGGCGGGCGCCGAGAACCTCAAGCGCGTCCGACGGCCCGGTGACGAGGACCTGCTGGCGACGCCCCGGCTGGACCGGATGACCCAGTTCCTCGAGACCAAGACGGTCTGGCACCCGATCGGGATCTGACGCACGTCGGTGTTGCCCGAGGACGGGGCGTACGTCGTACCGCTGGAGGCGCAGGGACGGCGCGCCTGACCGTCGACCTCTGGGCGCCTCCCGGTCTCAGTCGCGCATGCCCTTGAGCCGCCGGCCGACCGCCTGCTCGACCTCCCGGGTGGCCTGGCGCTCGGCCAGCGCGTGCCGCTTGTCCCAGGTCTTCTTGCCGCGCGCAAGGGCGATCTCGACCTTGGCCCGGCCGTCCTTGAAGTACAGCGACAGCGGCACGATGGTCAGGCCGCGCTCGTTGACCCGCCGTTCGATCTTGTCGATCTCTGCCCGGTGCAGGAGCAGCTTGCGCTTGCGCCGGGCTGCATGGTTGGTCCAGGTCGCCTGCTCGTACTGCGGGATGTGCACGTTGTGCAGCCACATCTCGCCACCGTCGACCTCGCCGAACCCGTCGACCAGCGACGCCCGCCCGGCCCGCAGCGCCTTGACCTCGCTCCCCACGAGCACGATGCCGGCCTCCCAGGTGGCCTCGAGATGGTAGTCGTGGCGCGCCTTGCGGTTGCGCGCGACGACCTGCTCGGGCTCTGCCATGGGTCTCATGGTTCCAGAGGCCGCGTCGGACACGGTGCCCGCGGACGGTCGGTGGCGTCCGCGGATGGCGACGGTGTCAGCTGTCTGCGCCAGGACGAAGGCGTGCGTCCGGCGGCTACGCTGCTCGGCGTGTGGTCCCTGTGGTCGGAGAACTCGGTCCTGTCGATCTGCTCCCAGGACTCGGTCCTCTCGATCGGTAGCGCTGCCTCCATCGCGTCGTTCGCCAGCGTCGGCTCGTTCGCGTCTGCCGGGTCGATCGGCTCGGCCATGTCCGTCGCTTCGCTGCTGTCGCACCAGAGCGCGGGCTCGGCCCTGTCCCACCGGAGCAACGGCTCCGTGCTCTCGAGCCGGGCCAGCCGCGCGCTCCTCAGCCGGCAGACCGGTGGCGACGTCCCGGCCGGGATGGTCGCTGCGGCCGTGCTGGCGATGCTGGCGGCCGTCGCCGTGCATCGTGTGCTGCGCTCCGAGGCGCCGCGCTCGCTCATCGTCCCCGGGTAGCCGCTGATCTCGGCACGTAGCTGACGTCGGACTCTTTCCTCACGTGCGGCTGAAGATGACGCGTCCGTTGGGGATGGTCTTCATCTGGTGCTTGGGTGAGTGTGCGTAGGTGTGGTGTCTTGGGCAGAGGAGGCGTCCGTCGGCGACGGTGGTGGTGCCGCCTCTGGACCAGGGCAGGTTGTGGTGGACGTGGCACATTGCTGCGGGCCAGTCGCAGCCCTCGGCGGTGCAGTGGTGGTCGCGGTGGGCGATCGCGATCCGTTGGGCCTTGGTGTGGAACCGCTTGGCGCGGCCCTGGTCGAGGACCTCACCCTTGCCGCCGAGGACGATCGGGATGATCCGGGCTTCGCAGGCGAGCCTGCGGGCGTGGCCGGCGGTGAGCGGGTCTCCGGTGTCGAGCCGGGCGATGCCGGAGGTCTCCAGGCGCCCTTCGAGCTGCTCGAGGGTCATCGTGACCACCACGGTGGCATCGACACCGCCGGCGTGGGGCAGCCGGTCGAGGGGGTAGCGGGTGACGTACTCGCAGAACGCGTGACCGAGACCCTTCGGCGTCCTGGAGTGGCGGCGGTGTTTCGGGGAGTTGATCGCGAGCACCCCCTGCTTGAGCATCGCGCCCACGACCGAGGGGACGGTGAACCGGCCGTGGCACAGCCCGTGCCCGTCATCGGACATCGTGAACCGGCACGACTCCACCGCCAACGCTTCCTGACGCTCCAGGGCGGCGAGCTCGTGGGCGTCGGCGACCTCGGGGGCCACCACCTCCAGGATGTGGGCCGCGAGCCGACCCAACGCGACCGGGTCGTGCTCCGCGGCCAACCCGACCAGGTGCGCCTCGGCGTCACCACGGTGCTCGACCGGCAGCTTCTCGACACCCTTCACGATCACCACCGCCTGCACCTCCGAGACCTGCCCGTGCGGCCATCGCGTCCCGGACCGGCTCGTGGTCACGGTCCAGTGCCTGGGCGAGGCTCGCATCCGGTGGTGCGCGGTCCGCTTGGTCTGCCGGGTGGTGTTGGCCCACCAGCTGACGCGGTGTCGGTGGCACCCGCAGCAGGGCCGACGTCGAGGGTCTCGGCGTGGTGCAGGGTCCCCAGCTCCAACGCAGCGGTCCTGGCGGCCAGCCGGTGCAGCGCGGCCAGGGTCTCAGCGGCCTCGGTCGGTGTCATCGACCAGAACCCAACCCCGACCACCTGGTCCAGGTCCGCCTCCGCGGCAGCTACAGCCGCGGCCACCGGGTGGGTGGTCGAGTCCCCGAAGACCGTTGCCATACAGGGAATTCTGGCACCGACCACCGACACTCAAGCCCCGGGAATGCGGGCATTTCGGGCGGCTGTGGAGAAGTTCTTTTGAAAAGATCCCAGAGTCGACCGCACGACGGGAGCGGACCCCAACCCTCGCCGTACCCGTCCCCATCGCTGCGACTTTGTTACCGCCACGAGCCGACAGCCGCGAAGCTCGACTCCACCACCGAAAACCTGGTGCGCCCAGCACACCCGGCCCGTCACGCTGGGACATCGTGACCGGATCGACACCGCCCGATGAACTCCGGCGGGAATGTCGGTCGGTCCCACCAGGCTTGAGACGAGGACGAGGGAGGTGCGATGACCGAGCAGCTGCAGGCGCCGCGGCGGGTGCCGCGCGCCCTGGCGCCCTTCCGGCACACCGGCTATCGCCGGCTCGCCCTTGCTCTCGTCCTGAGCAGCTTCGCATCCGGGGTCTGGATCGTCGCGCTGGTCTGGGAGGTGATCCGGATCGGCGGCGGCCCCGGTCAGCTGTCCGTGGTCACGACCGCCAACGCCGTCGGGGTGCTGGCGCCTGCCCTGCTCGGCGGAGTGGTCGCCGACCGCATCCCGCAGAAGCTGATCCTGATCGGCGTCGCCGGCATCGAGGTCACCGGCATGACACTGGTCGCCGTCCTCTCGCTGACCGACACCACCGCGCTGTGGCACCTCGCCGCGGTCTCGTTCGCCACCGGCGTCGGCATGGCGTTCTACTACCCGGCCTACTCCGCGTGGCTGCCCGCACTCGTGCCCGAGTCCGACCTGCTCGCTGTCAACGGCTTCGAGGGCATGGTGCGCCCCGCGATCGGCCAGGCGATCGGCCCCGGCGTCGCCGGGTTCGTGGTGGGCGTGCTCTCGGCGGGCGCGGCCGTGTCCGTCGCGGCGGGTGCCTCACTGCTGGCGCTGCTCGCGCTGGCGACCGTGCCGCTGACGCCCGTACGACGCGACCTGACCGCGCTCGGCGCCGGACACCCGGTGGCCTCAGCGGTGCGCGACATGCGGGAGGGCTTCGGCTACATGGTGCGCACGCCGTGGCTGCTGTCCTCCCTGCTCTTCGTCTCGCTGATGATCCTGCTGATCATGGGTCCCTTCGAGGTGCTGATCCCGTTCCTGGTGAAGGGTCGCCTCGACGGCGGTCCGAGCGACCACGCGATCGTGATGGCGGCCTTCGGTGTCGGCGGTGCCCTCGGTTCGCTCGGCATGGCGTCGGTCCGGATGCCGCGTCGCTACCTGAGCCTGATGAACCTGATGTGGGGCGTCGGCTGCCTGCCGCTGGCGGTGATCGGGTTCGCCACCTCGATCCCGGTGGTGGTCGCGGCGGCGTTCGTGCTCGGCGCGATGTTCTCGGCGCCGATGGTGATCTGGGGAACGCTGCTCCAGACACGCGTGCCGGCGCACATGCTGGGCCGGGTGGCTTCGCTCGACTTCTTCGTGTCGGTGAGCCTGATGCCGATCTCGATGGCGATGGCCGGGCCGATCTCCGTGGCGGTCGGGATCCGGACGACGTTCCTGGTCGCCGGTGTGGTCCCGTCCGTGCTGGCGGTGCTCGCGATCCTGCTCTGGCGGCTCCGCGACGACGAGATCGCGCACCCGTTGCGGAGCGACGGCGTGCAGCCCGCACCCGGGCCCGACGCCGACCGCGAGCACGAGCTGGCGGACTGCGTGGTCTGACGCCGACCGGGCTGGGATGATGTCCCGGTGCGGGCCCAGGTGATCGTCGTGGCCGGCCCTTCGGGGTCGGGCAAGAGCCGGCTCGCCGAGCGACTCGGGCTGCCCGTGCTCCGGCTCGACGACTTCTACCGGTCGGCCGGTGACCCGGCACTGCCGGTCGGTGCGGATGGGCTGGTGGACTGGGACGACCCGAGGTCCTGGTTGCACGACGAGGCCGTGGCCGCGGTCGAGGAGCTGTGCCGGACCGGCCGCAGCGACGTGCCCGACTACGACATCGCGCGCGACGGCCGGGTCGGGCACCGGGTGCTCGACCTCGGCGACGCGGAGCTGTTCGTGGCCGAGGGGATCTTCGCCCAGGAGGTGGTCGCCGACTGCCGCGCCCGTGGCCTGGTGGCCGAGGCGCTCTGCGTGACGCAGCACCCGGCAGTGACCTTCTGGCGGCGCCTGGTGCGCGACCTGCGCGAGCACCGGAAGCCGCCACTGGTGCTGGTCCGCCGCGGGCTGCGGCTGGCCCGCGAGCAGCGCGCAGTCGTTGCCCACGCCGTCGCTCTCGGGTGCACGCCGCTGTCCCCCGACGCCGCGCAGGTGCGGGTCCGCGGCCTGGTCGCCCGAGCCTCCCGATGAGTGCGTCCGGGCTCCTCTGGGACGCGGAGCGCTGGCTGGTCGACCGCGGCCGGGGTCTCGTGAGCCGGTTCCAGGTCGTGCGCCGCCCCACCGGCACGCCACCCGGCCCGCTGCTCCTCGCCGGTGGCACGTTCCCGCTCGACGTCATCGCCGACCACCCGCTCGTGCAGCCCGACGCCACCTCCTGCGGCTCGGCCACGTTGGTGATGATGCGGATGCTCCGCTCCCCTGCGTACGCCGCCGAGGTGCTGGGTGCTGCCGACCGGGACGCCGCGTTCGGCCGTGCCGCGCTGGCGGTACGGCGCCGTACCAACGCGCCGCGGGACGCCAAGGGCCTGCTCCAGCTGCCGTGGCCGGCCGCGCTCGGCACCCGGCCGGCCGCCATGACCCGGCTGCTCGAGTCACCCGCCGGCTTCGGCGACCCGCGGCTGGACTACCACAACGTGGTGATCGACCCGGCCGACCCGGACCCGGTGTTCGACGCGATCGTGGCGTCGGTCCGGGCGGGTGAGCCGGTGCCGCTCTACATCGGCGACCATCGCTGGATGCAGCACATCGTCCTGGTGGTGCGCGCGGACGACGACCGGATCGGCGTCTACGACCCCGCGGTCGGGCACGGTGCGGCGATCACCCGCGCCGAGTTCCGCCGGGGCGAGCTCCGGGTGGCCGGCTGGCGGCGGGCCTGGCTGGCGATCCTGGGCTCGCCTCGCTGACCCGGGGCGACGTCAGGACGCCCCACCGGCCAGCGCGGCGTACCCCGGCTTGATCACGCCGTCGATCAGCGCCAGCCGCTCGTCGAACGGCAGGAACGCCGACTTCATCGCGTTGATCGTGAACCACCGCAGGTCGGCCAGCCCGTAGCCGAACGCCTCGCTCAGCGCGGTCATCTCACGGGTCATCGAGGTGCCGCTCATCAGCCTGTTGTCGGTGTTGACCGTCACCCGGAACCGCAGCTCGGTCAGCAGCCCGATCGGGTGCTCGGAGATCGACGACGCGGCGCCGGTCTGCAGGTTGGAGAACGGGCACATCTCGAGCGGGATCCGCTGGTCGCGCACGTACGCCGCCAGCCGGCCGAGCTCCACCGACCCGTCGTCGGCCACCGTGATGTCGTCGATGATCCGGACGCCGTGGCCGAGCCGGTCGGCGCCGCACCACTGGATCGCCTGCCAGATCGAGGGCAGGCCGAACGCCTCACCGGCGTGGATCGTGAAGTGCGCGTTCTCGCGCTGGAGGTACTCGAACGCGTCGAGGTGCCGGGTGGGCGGGTAGCCCGCCTCCGCCCCCGCGATGTCGAAGCCGGCGACGCCCCGGTCGCGCCAGGCCACGCTCAGCTCCGCGATCTCGCGGGAGCGAGCCTGGTGCCGCATCGCGGTCAGCAGCTGGCGGACCACGATCCGGCCACCGGCCGCCTGCTGTGCCTCGTCGAACCCCTGCTGCACGGCGGCGACCACCTCGTCGAGGGTCAGGTCACCGGCGAGGTGCTGCTCGGGGGCGTAGCGCACCTCGGCGTACACGACCCCGTCCGCTGCCAGGTCCTCCACGCACTCGCGCGCGACCCGGGTGAGCTGCGCTGCGGTCTGCATCACCGCCACCGTGTGGTCGAAGGTCTCCAGGTAGCGCTCCAGCGATCCCGAGTCGGCCGACTCCGTGAACCAGCTGCCGAGCGAGGGCGCGTCGGACGCCGGGAGCTCGTGACCGATCTCGTCGGCGAGCTCCACGATCGTGGCCGGGCGCAGCCCGCCGTCGAGGTGGTCGTGGAGCAGCACCTTCGGCGCTCGGCGGACCAGGTCCTCCGGAAGCGGGGCGGATGCGGTCGTAGGGTTGGGCTCAGAGTCGTCGGGCACAGCGCCATCCTGCCAACCGAGGAGCCACATGCGCACGTTCAGCACTGTCGAGGAGATCGAGTCGGCCGTCGGCGAGGAGGTCGGCACGTCGGACTGGGTCGAGATCACCCAGGAGCGCGTGGACCAGTTCGCGGACGCCACGGACGACCACCAGTGGATCCACGTCGACCGGGAGCGAGCCGCCGAGGGACCGTTCGGTGGGACGATCGCGCACGGCTACCTGACGCTCTCGCTGATCCCCTGGTTCGGCACCCAGATCTTCACGCTCGCCAACCCGGGCGCCAAGCTGAACTACGGCGTGAACAAGGTGCGCTTCCCCAACCCGGTCAAGGTCGGGGCCAAGATCCGGGCGACGGCCAAGGTCAACGAGGTCACCGCGATGTCCGCCGGCCACCAGCTGACGATGGGCTTCACGATCGAGATCGAGGGCGAGGAGAAGCCCGCGTGCGTCGCCGAGACGGTCGTCCTGCTGCTGACCTGACCCACACGACCCGCGCCGGGGCGTGTCCGGACCTCAGCCGAGGTCACGCAGGGCCCGGCCCTCGATCTCCCGCAGCACCTCGTCGGCACTCTCGGCGCTGACCTGTCCCCGGCGCCGCTCCTCCAGCACCAGGGTGCGCTCGATGTCGGTCGCGCGGCGGAGCAGGTCGGTGAGCTCCTCGGCAGGATCCCGATCGTCACCCGTGTCGAGCCGGGCGGCGCGCTCGATCGCGTCCCGCGCGGCGAGGTACCCGTCGTACTGCAGCCGGGCGGCCGTCCGCACCTCCTCGGTCAGCCCGGAAGCCTCGTCCCCCTGGACGTGGTCCAGTGCGGCCTGCGCGGCACGTCGACGCAGCTCGGCGGTCTCGCGGGCGTCGTCGGCCTCGCTGGCCACGCCCAGCCGCGCCGTGAGCGGCGCCAGGGTCATGCCCTGGACCACGAGCGTCACGAACACGCACGCGAAGGCGGCGACCACCAGCAGGTCGCGTTCCGGGAACGCTCCCCCACCGTCGACGGTCGCCGGCAGCGCCAACGCCGTGGCGACGGTGACCACGCCACGCATCCCGGACCAGGACACCACGGTGGTCTCACGCCAGTCCGCGGGGAGTGGTGCGTCCCGGCGGCGGGCCCGGGCTCGCACGAGCCCGGCCACCATGAAGATCCACACCGCCCGGAAGACGACGACCGTGCCGAGCACGACCGCGGAGAGCACCAGCGCCGTGTGCGTGAGGGGCGCCTGGGTGATCACCTCGGCCAGCTCGTAACCGAGGACGGCGAAGGCGAGACTGGTGATCAGGAAGTCCGCGTAGGCCCACACCGATCGGCCCAGCAGCCACCCGTGCGAGGTGGTCGCCTCGTGGCCGACGTTGCGGAGGTAGAGGCCGAGGAGCAGGACAGCGAGCACGCCCGAGCCCTCCACCTTCTCGGCCAGCACATAGGCCAGGAACGGCATCAGCACCGTGATCGTGGTCTCCGTGTAGCCCTCGTGGATGATGCCGAGCAGGAACCGGGTCCCGGCTCCGACGACCAGGCCGACCACGATCCCCATCACGATCGTGACCACGAACTCCAGGCCGGTCTCGAGGTAGGAGAAGCCACCGGTGACCGCCGCGGCGAGTGCGATCTTGTAGAGGACCAGAGCGGTGGCGTCGTTGAACATCCCCTCCCCCTCGAGGATGGTCACCAGCCGGTGGGGAAGCTTGAGCCGGCGCGCGACGGCGGTCGCGGCCACGGGGTCGGGCGGTGAGACGACCGCGCCGAGCACCCAGGCGCCGCTCCAGGACAGCCCCGCGGCGTGCGCGGTCACGGCGACCGCTGCCGCCGTGCTCATGGTGAGCCCGACAGCCAGCGCCAGCACGGCGCCGGCGTGCCGACGGAACTCCGTCGCGGTGGTCCGCTGGGTGGCGGCGAAGAGCAGCGGCGGCAGCACCGCGGGCAGGATCAGCTCCGGTTCCAGGTCGAGCGGTCCGGTGAACGGCAACAGCCAGGCGAGCACGCCGAAGAGCGTGAGCAGGACCGGCTGGGGCACCCGGACCCGGTCCGCGAGCGGCGTCAGGGCGATCACGCCGGCGACGAGCAGCACCGCCAGCCAGGGTCCCGACATCAGCCCGTCCTCGGTGACGTCGCGACCCGGTCGATGACCGGGTCCTGCCGAGGGACCACCGCGCCCTCGGCCCCGACCTCGTAGCCACCCTCCAGGGAGGCCAGCGCCCGCTCGAACCGCTCCGGCTGGTCGGTGTGCAGGGTGAGCAGCGGCTCGCCCTCGCGCACCGGGTCGCCGGGACGCGCGTGCCAGACCACGCCGGCACCGGCCTGCACCGCGTCCTCCTTGCGCGCCCGGCCGGCTCCCAGCCGCCACGCGGCGAGGCCGACGGCCATCGCGTCCAGCCGGGTCAGCGTCCCGGTCGTCGGCGCGGGCACGACGTGGGTCTCCCGGGCCACCGGAAGGTCCGCCGAGGGGTCGCCGCCCTGAGCCCCGATCATCGACCGCCACGTGTCCATCGCCCTGCCCGAGGCCAGCACCTCGGCCGGGTCGACGTCCTCGCGGCCGGCGCCGGCGAGCATCTCGCGGGCCAGGGCCAGGGTCAGCTCGACCACGTCGGCCGGGCCGCCGCCGGCCAGCACCTCCACGGACTCGCGGACCTCGAGCGCGTTGCCCGCCGTGAGACCGAGCGGCGTCGACATGTCGGTCAGCAGCGCGACCGTGCGCACGCCGGCGTCCGTGCCGAGCGCGACCATCGTCTCCGCGAGCTCGCGCGCGGCGTCGAGGTCCTTCATGAACGCACCGGTCCCGACCTTCACGTCGAGCACCAGGGCACCGGTCCCCTCGGCGATCTTCTTGGACATGATCGACGAGGCGATCAGCGGGATCGCCTCCACGGTGCCGGTCACGTCGCGCAGTGCGTAGAGCTTCTTGTCCGCAGGCGCCAGTCCGTCGCCGGCGGCGCAGATCACCGCGCCGACGGACTCCAGCTGGGCCAGCATCTCCTCGTTGGAGAGGGCGGCGCGCCAGCCGGGGATCGACTCCAGCTTGTCGAGGGTGCCGCCGGTGTGCCCGAGGCCGCGGCCGCTCAGCTGGGGTACGGCGACCCCGCACGCGGCGACCAGCGGCGCGAGCGGCAGCGTGATCTTGTCGCCGACCCCACCGGTCGAGTGCTTGTCGGCCGTAGGCCGCGAGAGTGAGGAGAAGTCCATCCGCTCCCCCGACGCGATCATGGCGGCCGTCCAGCGCGAGATCTCCCGCAGGTCCATGCCGTTGAGCAGGATCGCCATCGCCAGCGCCGACATCTGCTCGTCGGCGACCTCGCCGCGTGTGTAGGCGTCGATCACCCAGTCGATCTGGCTGTCCGAGAGTGCACCCTTGTCCCGCTTCGCCGAGATCACCTCGACCGCGTCGTGCTGGCCCATCAGCTTCCCTCCACCGTGACGCTGCGGTAGCCCCGCAGCACGAACGTTCCCCTGGTCTCCGGCTCCCCGGTCAGTCGCAGCCCCGGGTACGCCGCGAACAGTGCCGCCACCGACTCCACGAGCTCCATCCGCGCCAGCGGCGCCCCGAGGCAGAAGTGCAGGCCGGACCCGAACGCGAGGTGCGGGTTCGGCGTGCGCTCGACCCGCATCTCGTCGGGTGCCTCGAACACCGCAGGGTCGCGGTTGGCCGCACCGAGCAGCGCGGCGATCCGTTCGCCCGCCGCCACCGTCACGTCACCGACCTCGACGTCCGTCGTGGCGGTGCGCTCGAAGAGCTGCAGCGCGGAGTCGAACCGGAGCATCTCCTCCACCGTCGCCGCGACGTCGTCGGCGGGCACCAGGCCCCGCTCGAGCATCGCGACCAGCCCGTTGCCGAACACGTTGACCGACGCCTCGTGGCCGGCGTTGAGCAGGAGCACCACCGCGGCCACCTGCTCGTCCTCGGTGAGGCTGGTGGTCGCGAGGTCGCTGATCAGGTCGTCGGCCGGCCTCGCGCGCCGGACCCCGATCAGCTCGCGCACCAGCGCGGCGAAGTCCCCCGCGGCTCGCACGGCCGCGTCGACCACGTCGGCGCCAGGGTCGACCTCGTACATCCGGACGATCGCCTGCGACCAGGTGCGCAGGTCGTGCACGTGGCCGGACGGCACGCCCAGCAGCTCGGCGATCACCAGCACCGGCAGCGGCTCGGCGTACGCCTCAACCACGTCGAAGCCCTCGGGGCCGACCTCGCCCAGGAGCTCCGCCGCGAGCTCCCGCACGCGCGGTCGCAACCGCTCGACGTGGCCGCGGGCGAACGCCCGGGCCACGGGCCGCCGCAGCCGGGTGTGGTCGGGCGGCTCGTTCTCCATCATCTGGTTGCGGTGCAGCAGGTTGAACGGCTCCAGGTAGTCGGCCGGCCGGGACGACGCCGGTTCGCGGTCCTGCCAGATCCGACCCAGCCGGCGGTCGCGCTGGACCGCGCTGACCGCGTCGTGCGAGAAGGCGAGCCAGGTGCCGGACCCCTCGTGCCGGGCCACGGCGTGCCGGGCCCGCTCCTCCGCGAAGTACGGGTAGGGATCCGCGATCACCGCCGGATCGGTGAGGTCAAGCGAGGTCGTCGGGACCGAACGCATCCGGCAGCACCTCGTCCATCGTGCGCACGCCCGAGACGGTCATCAGCTCCAGCGTGGGCCCGCCGTTCTCCCACAGCAGCTGCCGGCAGCGGCCGCACGGCATGATCACCTCGCGGTTGCCGTTGACGCACACGAAGTGGGTCAGCCGGCCGCCCCCGGTCAGGTGCAGCTGCGAGACCAGACCGCACTCGGCGCACAGGGCCACGCCGTACGCCGCGTTCTCGACGTTGCAGCCCGTCACCACGCGACCGTCGTCGACCGTGGCCGCGGCGCCGACCTGGAAGCGGGAGTACGGCGCGTAGGCGTGCGACATCGCCTCGACGGCCTCGGCGACGAGCCCGTCCCAGTCGAAGGAGTCGGTCATTCGTGGGGTGGTACTCATTCGGGGTCCCCGCGGAGGCGTGAGCGCAGCGAGCGGCTTCGTGGGGTGGAGCTCACCCTGCCGAGCCTTTTCGATAGACCTGTCCGTCGGCCTTGGGCATGCGTAGCCGCTGGGCCGCGAACGCCAGCACCAGCAGGGTGGCGACATAGGGCGTCATCGAGGTGAAGTCCTTCGGCACCTCGTCGGTGAGCGCGAACCAGACGATGAACCCGACCCCGGACGCGCCGAGCACGATGCCGCCGACCGACTGCTTCCTCACGATCCGGAACACCGCGAACACGATCAGCCAGAAGCCGACCAGCAGCAGCAGGGCGTGGATCGTGGACGGGTCACGCAGCCGCAGGCTGTCGGTGTAGCCGAACATGCCGGCGCCGGCCAGCACGCCGCCGGGACGCCAGTTGCCGAAGATCATCGCGGCCAGGCCGATGTAGCCGCGGCCGTTGGCCTGGTTGGTGTGGAACCCGGGCGAGGAGACCAGCGTGAGGTAGGCACCGCCGAGTCCGGCCAGGCCACCGGACACCAGGACCGCGGCGTACTTGTGCCGGATCACGTTGATGCCGAGGCTCTCGGCGGCCTGCGGGTTCTCCCCGCAGGAGCGCAGGCGCAGACCGAACCTGGTGCGCCACAGGACCGCGGCCGTGACGACGACCAGCAGGAAGGTCAGGACGGTGACGACCGAGACCTTGGTGGTGACCGCGGCGACCAGGGCAGCGAGGTCGGAGACCACGAAGATGTGCTTCGCCGCGAGCGAGGTCGCGGCGTCGGCCAGGCCGGGGATCGTGATCGACCCGGGCCGCGCGAGCCCGGTGAGCTGCTGCGCACCGCCGTGGCCGAACTCGGAGTCGTACGTCGCGAAGTAGGCCTCGGCCAGGAACGTGGTCAGACCCAGTGCGATCACGTTGAGCGCGACCCCGGACACGATGTGGTCGACCCCGAACGTCACGGTGGCCAGCGCGTGCAGGGCGCCGCCGACCAACCCGAACAGGATGCCGCCGAGGATGCCGACGTACGGGTCGTACCAGTAGGTGAAGAAGGCCGCGCCCCAGGTCCCGAGCAGGATCTGACCCTCGAGACCGATGTTCACCACGCCCGCGCGCTCGGCCCAGAGGCCGCCGAGACCGGCGAGCAGGATCGGGCAGGTCGCCGTGATCGCCGCCCGCAGGCTGCCGACCGAGTCGATCTCGTCGGCACCGGTGATCACGCGCACGGCTGCGATCGAGAGCAGTGCCGCGAGCGCGATCAGGTAGTAGGTGCGTGCGCGCGTCGGTGCCGCGCCGGAGCGCTTGCCCGGTTCGACGTCCTGCGGCTCGGCCAGTGTCGTTGTCATGCGCGCGCCTCCTCCGCGTCGGCGGAGGGTTCGGCGAGCGCCTCACGCAGGGCCCGCTGCTCGCTCGCTGCGCGCCAGCGCCGGACCACCTCGTAGGCGATGACCACGGCGAGCACGACGACGCCCTGGGTCACCTGGACCACCGAGGGCGAGATGCCGGCGATCAGCCCGAGTGGGTTGGCCTGCTCGCTGAGCCAGGCGAACAGCAGCGCTCCGAAGAAGATCCCGAGTGGCCGGTTGCGGCCCAGCAGGGCGACCGCGATCCCGATGAAGCCGAGCTGGGCCTGGAACGTCGGCCCGTAGTAGTGCGCGCTGCCGAAGAGCGCCGGCATCCAGATCAGGCCCGCGATCGCGCCGGAGAGCAGCATCGAGATGACCACCATCCTGCGGACGTCGACCCCGGAGGCGACGGCGGCCTCCGGGTTGGCCCCGGTGGCGCGGAGGTCGAACCCGAAGCGGGTGAAGTTGATGACCACCGACATCACGACGCCGGCGAGCACGGCCAGCAGGCCGAGCGTCCAGATCGGCCCGGCCTTGTCGCCGAACACGTCGAAGCCCGCGAACTGGCTGCTCGCGGGCATCGGGGTCGTGCGACGCCCCTGACCGAACTGCTCGCCGCGGTTGGACAGCAGGTAGCCGACGAGGGTGCCGGCGATCGCGTTGAGCATGATCGTCGAGATCACCTCGCTGACGCCGCGGGTCACCTTGAGCAGCCCGGCGATCCCGGCCCAGATCGCGCCCGCCAGCATCGCGACCAGGATCGCGAGCACGCTGTTGAGCTTGCCGGGCAGCAGCGCCATGCCGGCGACGACGGCGCCGCAGTACGACGCGATCACGTACTGGCCCTCGACGCCGATGTTGAACAGGTTCATCCGGAACCCGATCGCGGCGGCGAGCGCGGAGAGGAAGATCATCGACGTCTGGTTGACGATGTTGGTCAGGTTGCGGCCCGACGGGGCGCGGAAGATCACCGAGAAGAAGTCACCCACCGACGCCCCCGCCACGACCAGCACCACGCTGGTGACCAGGGCGGCCGCCACGATCGCGATCAACGGAGCGGACAGCGCGTGGAGCACCCGACGGAGGCTCATGCGGAGTCCTTCCCGCCGGTCATCGCGGCGCCGAGATCCTGCGGCGTGACGTCCTGCGGGTCGAACTCGCCCACCAGCTCGCCGCGCAGGATCACCTGGATCGTGTCGGAGAGGCCGATCAGCTCGTCGAGGTCGGCCGAGATCAGCAGCACGGCGAGGCCGTCGTGACGCGCCCGCTTGATGTGCTCCCAGATCGCGGCCTGGGCGCCGACGTCGACACCGCGCGTCGGGTGCGCGGCGATCAGCAGCACCGGGTCACCGCTCATCTCGCGGCCGACGATCAGCTTCTGCTGGTTGCCGCCGGACAGTGCGCGGGCGTGCGTGTTGATCGACGGGGTGCGCACGTCGTACTCACGCACGATCCGCTCGGTGTCCTTGCGCGCCTCCGCGCGGTCGATGAACCCGTTGTGGCTGGACGGCGCCCGGGTCTGGTGGCCGAGGATCCGGTTCTCCCAGAGCGGGGCGTCGAGCAGCAGCCCGTGCCGGTGCCGGTCCTCGGGGATGAACCCGACCCCGGCCTCGCGCCGCTCCCGGGTGTCCATCGCGGACATGTCGACGCCGTGCAGCCGGATCCGCCCGGTCCCGCTGCGCATGCCCATGATCGTCTCGACCAGCTCGGCCTGACCGTTGCCCTCGACGCCGGCGATGCCGAGCACCTCGCCCTGGTGGATGACCAGGTCGACGTCCTTGAGCAGGTGCCGCCCACGCGCGTCGACCAGGTTGACGTGCTCCAGCTCGAGCTCCGCGACGTCGGTGACCGTCGAGTCCTCGGTGGCCGGGGACGGGAGCTCGGAGCCGACCATCAGCTCGGCCAGGTCGTGCTTGCTGGCGGTCTTCGGGTCGGCCACCCCCACCGTCGTACCGCGGCGCATCACGGTGATGTCGTCGGCGATCGCGCGGACCTCGTCGAGCTTGTGGGAGATGAACAAGATGGTGTGTCCGGACGCGCGCAGCTCGCGGAGGTTGTCGAACAACGCGTCGACCTCCTGCGGCACCAGCACCGCGGTCGGCTCGTCGAGGATGATGATCCGGGCGCCGCGGTAGAGCACCTTGAGGATCTCCACCCGCTGCCGGTCGCCGACGCCGAGGTCCTCGACCAGCTCGTCGGGGTCGAGTGCGAAGCCGTAGGCGTCGGAGATCCGCTGGATCTCGGCGCGAGCCTTGTCGCCGATGCCGAAGAGCCTCTCCGCACCCAGCGCGACGTTCTCCAGCACGGTGAGGTTGTCGGCCAGCATGAAGTGCTGGAAGACCATCCCGATCCCGACCTTGATCGCGTCGGTCGGCGAGGAGAACTGCACCTCCGTGCCGTCGACCGAGATCGTGCCCTCGTCCTGCTTCTGGACCCCGTAAAGGATCTTCATCAGCGTCGACTTCCCGGCGCCGTTCTCGCCGATCAGGGCATGCACCGTGGCCGGGCGGATGGAGATGTCGACGTCGTGGTTGGCGATCACACCCGGGAAGCGCTTGGTGATCCCGCGGACCTCGATCGCCCCTCCGGTCACCTCGCCGCTGACGGTCTCCTCGGCCGGTGCTGCCGTCATCGACTCTCCTCCCACGTGATCGAGCCCGGTCCCAGACGCTACCGCCTGGAACCGGGCCCGTCAGTCCTGCCCTTCGGTACGACGATCAGGGCTTGGCGGGCACCTTGACGTCGCCGTCCTTGATCTTGGTCGCGTACTCGTCGATGTCGGAGGCGATGTCGTCGACGAACCCGCCCGACTTCGAGTAGCCCACGCCGTCAGCCTTCAGGTCGTAGGTCTGGTAGCTGGTCAGCGGAGCCGAGTCGGCGATCGACTTGATCATGTTGTACGTCGCCACGTCGACACGCTTGAGCATCGAGGTGAGGATATGCGGCTGCTGGTCCTTCGGCGCGGTGAGGAACTGGTCGGAGTCGACCCCGATCGCCCACTTGCCGTCACCCGCGTCGACCGCGGCCGCGAACACGCCGGAGCCCGACGCGCCGGAGGCGTGGTAGACCACGTCCGCACCGTTGTCGTACTCCGCGGCAGCGGCCTGCTTGCCACCGGCCGGGTCGCCGAACCCGGAGAGGTTGCTCTCCTGGATGTACTTGACGTCGACCTTCACGCTCGGGTCGGCAGCCTTGGCTCCGGCGACGTAACCGGCCTCGAACTTCTTGATCAGGTCGTTGTGCACGCCACCGACGAAGCCGATGTGCTTGGCCTCGGACTTCTTCGCCGCGGCGACACCGACCAGGAACGAGCCCTCGTTCTCGGCGAAACCGAGGTAGGCGACGTTGTCGTTCGCCTTGTCCGGCGTCGGGTCGAAGCCGTCGATGACGCCGAAGTTCGCGTCCGGGTAGTCGGCCGAGACGGCGTCGACGGCCTCGCTGTAGGCGAAGCCCACGCCGATGATCGGGTTCATGCCGGCGTCGGCCATGTCGCGCAGCCGCGTCTCACGGGCGGACTCCGCCTCACCGTCGCTGGCCTCGCCCTCGGTGCAGGTGGCCTTCATGTCCTTGACGGCCTTGGCGAGCCCGGCGTAGGCCGAGTCGTTGAACGACTGGTCACCGCGACCGCCCACGTCGTAGGCGAGTCCGACCTTCGGACCGTCACCCTTCGCGTCCTTGCAGACGTCGTTGCTGGCGCTGCCCTTGTCGTTGCTGGTGCCGGCGTCGTTCTTGCCACAGCCGGTCAGCGCGATCATCGCGACGACGGCCACGGCAGCGATCTTGGTCATGCGACGCAAGATGCCCTCCTTGGTTCGGTGCTGCACCGACATGATGCGGCGCACATTGACGGCACACCCTAAACCCCGACCACTACCCACGCGTAGCGGGCACCCCGCCGTCGCACCAGTTGTTATCGGTCGGTGACCATTCGGTTGGTGATCGTCGCCAGCGCGGCGTGCGCGAGCAGGCGCGCACCGATGCCGACCGCCCGCTCGTCGACGCGCAGGTTGCCCTGGTGCAGGTCGTACGTCGGTCCCCCCGGGGTGCGGGTGCCCAACCGCAGCATCGCCCCGGGCACGCGCTCGAGGTACCAGGCGAAGTCCTCACCGCCGAGGCTCTGCTGCGTGGAGATCACCGATCCAGGACCGAGCACGTGGTGGGCGACCCGCCCGAGGAGCGCGGTGGCCCGGGGCTCGTTGACGACCGGAGGGACGCCGCGGACGTAGGTGATCACGGCCTCCACGCCGTAGGGCGCCAGGATCTGGTCGACGATCTCGCGGATCACGGCTTCGGCGTCGGCCCAGGCGACCGCGTCGAGCATCCGCACGGTGCCACCGGCGTGGCCGGTCGCGGGGATCACGTTCTTGGCCTTGCCCGCCTGCACGACGCCCCACACGACGCTGGCACCCGCCCGCGGGTCGAGCCGGCGGGACAGCGCCGCGGGGAGCTCGGTGACGAGCTTGCCGAGAGCGAACGTGAGGTCCTGGGTCAGGTGCGGGCGCGAGGTGTGGCCGCCGGTCCCCGAGAGCTGGACGTCGATGGCGTCGGCGGCCCCGGTGATCGGTCCTTCGCGGAGCCCGATCGTGCCGACGTCGACGGTCGGGTCGCAGTGCAGCATGTAGATCGCGTCGGCGTCCTCGAGCACGCCGTCCTCGATCGCCAGCAGCGCACCGCCGGGCATCATCTCCTCGGCCGGCTGGAAGACCAGGCGCACCCGTGCCGGCAGCCGTTCACCGAGACTGGCCAGCGCGAGTCCGGCGCCGAGCAGGGCCGTGGTGTGGACGTCGTGCCCGCAGGCGTGGGCGACGCCGGGCACGGTGCTCCGCCACGGGTCCTCGGTGCGGTCGTCGACCGGGAGCGCGTCGAGGTCGGCCCGGAGCGCGACCACGGGACCGGTCTCGGACCCGATCTCGGCGACCAGTCCGGTGCGCTGGAGCGGCCGGGCCTCGATGCCTGCGTCGGCGAGCCGCTTCGCCACGACACCCGTCGTGCGCTCCTCGGCCCAGGAGAGCTCGGGGTTGGCGTGCAGGTCGCGCCGGACGTCGACCAGCGCGGCATCGAGCTGCGCGAGCGCGTCGTCGAGTGCCGGACCCAGTGCCCCGTCAGGTGAAGCTGCCACAACCGATCACCCTACTTGGGGGTGGGGCGGGTTCGGGGCAGGTGTCGGGTGCTGGAGCCGGCACCGGTTCAGCCCTCGTCGTACGCCGCGAGGATCCGGTCGGCCGCCAGCGTCGCGGGCAGCTCCCCGGCGAGCACGGCGGCGCGGACCTCGTCGCGGATCGCCTTCACCGGGGCCGACCGGCGCAGGCGCTGCTGGAGCTCGTCGCGGACCAGCGTCCAGGTGAACTCGAGCTGCTGCCCGGCCCGCTTGTCCGCGAGTCCCTCCGGTCCCAGCGACTCGCGGTGCGAGACGACCTCGGCCCAGACCTTCTCGACACCGGTGCCCTCCAGCCCCGAGCAGGTCAGCACGGGCGCGACCCAGCCCTTCGAGCCGCGGTTGACCAGCCGCAGCGCACCCGAGAGCTCCTTGGCCGCGGACCGGGCCTCGTCGGCGCGGTCGCCGTCGGCCTTGTTCACCGCGATCACGTCGGCGATCTCGAGGATGCCCTTCTTGATCCCCTGGAGCTGGTCACCGGTGCGGGCGAGCGTCAGGAACAAGAACGTGTCCACCATCCCGGCCACGGTCACCTCGGACTGGCCGACGCCCACGGTCTCCACCAGCACCACGTCGTAGCCCGCCGCCTCGATCACGATCATCGCCTGCGTCGTCGCGCGGGCGACGCCACCCAGCGTTCCGGCCGTGGGCGAGGGCCGGATGAAGGCGTTCGGGTCGGCCGCCAGCCGCTGCATCCGGGTCTTGTCACCCAGCACCGACCCGCCGGTGCGGGTCGACGACGGGTCGACCGCGAGCACCCCCACGCTCGCGCCCGAGGACGTCAGCTGTCGGCCGAGGGTCTCGATGAACGTCGACTTGCCGACGCCCGGGACCCCCGAGACGCCGACGCGCACGGCGGGGCTGTCCACCGGGGCCGCGAGCTCCGCGAGCAGCGCGCGGGCGGACTCCCGGTGGTCCGCACGGCCGCTCTCCACCAGCGTGATCGCCCGCGAGACGTCGGCGCGCCGACCCGCCCGGACGCCCTCGACCAGCGCGGGGACGTCGACGCCGCGACCCTCGGAAGGCACTCAGTGACCCAGGGAGGACGACAGCTTGCCGAGCAGGTCGACCGCGGCGTCGGCGATCACCGTGCCCGGAGGGAAGACCGCGGCCGCGCCCATCTCCAGCAGGGTCGGTACGTCGTCCGGCGGGATCACTCCCCCGATCACGATCATGATGTCGGCCCGGCCCAGGTCGGCCAGCGCGCGCTTCAGCTCTGGCAGCAGGCTCAGGTGACCGGCGGCGAGCGAGTTGACACCGACGACGTGGACATCGGCGTCGACCGCCTGCTGCGCGACCTCCTCCGGCGTGGAGAACAGAGGGCCGACGTCGACGTCGAAGCCCATGTCGGCGAACGCCGTGACGATCACCTTCTGGCCGCGGTCGTGGCCGTCCTGGCCCATCTTCGCCACCAGGATCCGGGGCCGGCGGCCCTCGTCCTCCTCGAACTGCTCGGTCGCGGCCAGCACCCGCTGCATCGAGTCACTTCCGCCGGACGCCTCCTGGTACACCCCGGAGATGGTACGGATCACGGCCTGGTGCCGACCCCACACCTTCTCCAGCGCCTCGGAGATCTCGCCGACCGTCGCCTTCGCCCGGGCCGCGTCGACGGCCAGTGCGAGCAGGTTGCCGTCGAGGGAGTCGGGGGTGGAGCCCCTCTCGGTCGAAGCCGTCGAGTCCCCGCGCCCGGCGGACGCCGTCAGCGCGTCGAGGGTGCGGCGCACCTCGTCGTCGTCACGCTCCGCGCGGAGCTGTTCGAGCTTGGCCAGCTGCTGCTTGTACACCGAGGCGTTGTCCACCCGGAGCACCTCGAGGTCGTCCTCGATCGGGAGCCGGAACGTGTTCACGCCGATCAGCTTCTGGGCCCCGGAGTCGAGCCGTGCCTGGGTGCGGGCCGCGGCCTCCTCGATCCGCATCTTGGGGATGCCCTGCTCGATCGCCTTCGCCATCCCGCCGGCGGCCTCCGCCTCCTGGATGTGCGCCCACGCGCGCTCGGCCAGGTCGTGGGTGAGCCGCTCGACGTAGTAGGAGCCGGCCCACGGGTCGATCGTGCCCGTCGTACCGGACTCCTGCGCGAGCAGCAGCTGGGTGTTGCGCGCGATCCGGGCGGAGAAGTCGGTCGGCAGCGCGATCGCCTCGTCCAGCGCGTTGGTGTGCAGCGACTGCGTGTGCCCCTGCGTCGCCGCCATCGCCTCGATGCAGGTGCGTTGCACGTTGTTGAACACGTCCTGCGCGGTCAGTGACCAGCCGCTGGTCTGGCAGTGCGTGCGCAGCGACAGGGACTTCGGGTTCTGCGGCTCGAACTGGCCGACCAGCCGCGCCCACAGCGCCCGGGCCGCTCTCAGTTTTGCGACCTCCATGAAGAAGTTCATGCCTACGCCGAAGAAGAAGCTGAGCCGCGGCGCGAACCGGTCGATGTCGAGGCCCGCGTCGAGCCCGGCGCGCAGGTACTCCACGCCGTCGGCCAGGGTGTAGGCGAGCTCCAGGTCGGCCGTGGCCCCGGCCTCCTGGATGTGGTAGCCGGAGATCGAGATCGAGTTGAACTTCGGCATCTTCTCGGCCGTGTAGCGGAAGATGTCGGAGATGATCCGCATGCTCGGCAGCGGCGGGTAGATGTAGGTGTTGCGGACCATGAACTCCTTGAGGATGTCGTTCTGGATGGTCCCCGTGAGCTGCTCCGGCCGCACCCCCTGCTCCTCGGCCGCGACGATGTAGAGCGCCATGATCGGGAGCACGGCGCCGTTCATGGTCATCGAGACGGACATCTCGTCGAGCGGGATGCCGTCGAAGAGCTGACGGGCGTCGTAGATCGAGTCGATCGCGACCCCGGCCATGCCCACGTCGCCCTTCACACGAGGGTGGTCGGAGTCGTAGCCGCGGTGCGTGGCCAGGTCGAAGGCGACGCTGAGACCCTTCTGGCCGGCGGCCAGGTTGCGCCGGTAGAACGCGTTGGACTCCTCGGCCGTGGAGAACCCGGCGTACTGCCGGATCGTCCACGGCTGGGTCGTGTACATCGTCGGGTAGGGGCCACGCAGGAACGGCTCGAGGCCGGGGTAGGTGTCGAGCGCGTCGAGGCCCTCCAGGTGCGCGGGCGTGTAGAGCGGGTCGATCGCGATGCCCTCGGGCGACTGCCAGGCGTCGGGGTGGGGCTCGTCACCGGCCCAGCCCATCGACCAGGTGGCCCTGTCGAGCGGCTGGTCGCCGAAGCTCTCCGGGATGCTCATCCGAGGTCCTTCGGGGTCCCCGCCGAGGCGGGAGCGGAGCGAGTGCCTTGGTGGGGTGAAAGATGCTCCCTGACCGTCGTGAGGAAGGCGAGGGCGTCCACACCCGTCGCGCAGGAGTCGTCGACACCCAGGTCCGCGGGCTTGCCCGCGACGACCACCCACGTCGCGCCTGCGTCGCGGAGGGCGACGACCAGGTCGCGTCCCCAGGTCGCGTAGGCCTTGTCGTGGCCGGCCAGGCACACGACCGGTTGCCCGTCGTACGCCGTCAGCACGTCGTCCACGCCCTCGCTGGCGCCGGCGACCTCGACGTCGACACCCCCGGCCGCGAACAGGTTGCGCGCGAACGTCGCCCGCGCGGTGTGCGCGGCGACCGTGCCCATGGTGGCGAGGAAGACCTTGCCCTCGGCGGGTTCTGCCCGGAGGGCCTCGAACGCGTGCCCGTAGGCGCGCACCTCGGGGGCCGCGGGATCGGGCTCGCGCTCCGGCAGCGTCTCGTGCAGGTGGGGGAACTCGGTCAGCCCCGTGATCGGACGGGTACGACGGGCGACCTCCTCGTCGCGGCGCGCCACGGTCTCCGCGATCCGCGAGCGAAGACCCTCGACGGCGCCACCGGATAGACCGCCGTCGCCCTCGAGGCGACCGAGCTCGGCCCAGGCCGCCCGAGCCAGGTCGTCGGTCAGCTTCTCCACCACGAACGCACCGCCGGCCGGGTCGGCCACCGCGGCCACGTGGGACTCCTCGATCAGCAGCGACGAGGTGTTGCGCGCGATCCGGCGACCGAGAGCGTCGGACACCCCGAGCCGCACGTCGAACGGGAGCACGGTGACCGCGTCGGCTCCTCCGACTCCCGCGGCGAAGGCCGCGACGGTCGTGCGGAGCATGTTCACCCAGGGGTCGTAGGCGCTCATCATCGGCCGGCTGGTGACCGCGTGCTGCCGCTGCTCGTGGCCCTCGGCGTCGCACAGCACCAGCACCCTGGCCCACAGGCGGCGCGCCGCCCGGAGCTTGGCGATCGTCGGCAGCTGCTCGTCGGTCGCGGCGTAGCGGAACTCCACCAGCCCCGCCGCCTGGTCCACGGACAGCCCTGCCGACGTGAGCACACGGAGGTAGTGGGCGCCGACTGCGACCGAGTACCCGAGCTCCTGCACGTCGGAGGCACCGAGGTCGTGCACCGCCGTCGCGTCGACGACAACGCCCAGCAGGCCGGCGTCGACCGCCAGCCGAGCCACCTCGACGAGGTCCCCGGAGTCCGCGGTCGAGCCGCCACGGCGGACCGCGGCGCCGACCGGGTCGGCGGCGAGGTTGGTGCCCGGCGCCGGCGTCGTACCGCGCTCGGTGAGCAGCTCGACGAACGCCTGTGCCCGGGCCAGTTCGGCGTCGAGCACGACGGGCGCGAGGTCGAGCAGCACGCCGTCGAGCAGGGCGTGGAGGTCGACGTCAGGAGCCTGGAGCCACAGGGAGGACGCGCCCCCTTCGAGGTCGGCGAGGGCCGCCTTGTTGAGGACCGCGGCGTCGGCGCCGGAGAGATGGGCGCGCACGTCCCACGCGCCGGCCCGCACCGGGCGCTCGGTGACGTCGAGGTCCTGGGTCAGCGCCGGGGTGCCCAGCGGCGCGACCTCGATCCCGTCCAGGGTGGTGTGGGTCAGCGCTGCCCAGACCGCACTGTCGGGGTCGTCGTCGGCGAGCCGCCCGGCCTTGCGCAGCACGGCTGCGGCCGCCCGCTCCCAGTCGTCCACGTGGTGCGGCTCCCCGGTCGCGAGGGCCAGATGTCCCTCGGCGGGCGCCTTCTCGTCCATGGGGTCACCCTAGGGACGCCCGCGAGGGGTCACCAGCGGGTGTGAACAATCCAACGACCCAGACCGCCGACCCGGCGCAGATGGCGGCGCCGCGACCACCCACCCGGCGCAGATGGCGCCGCCGCGACCACCCACCCGGCGCAGATGCAACCATCTGCGCCGGGTCGGCTCTGCCGACGTGACCATCTGCGTCGGGTCGGCGATCTGGGCGTGGGGGTGGGCCGACCCAGGCTCAGACGCCGAGCGCGACGAACGACGCGGCCGTCGCCCGGGCGAGCGGGTCGGCCGCCTCCGCGCGGGCCGCGAGCAGCGCCGTGGCCAGGTCGTCCCCCGCCGCCAGCCGCGCGTGCACGCGCAGCATGAACGGCACCGTCGCCTCGTCGTTCACCTCGGCGATGCTGGCCAGCACGCCCGCGGTGCCGAGCGAGAGCAGCGCCGCAGTCAGACCGAGCAGCTCGTCGGCACCCACCGGCACCATCACGCCCGAGTCGCACGCCGAGAGCACCAGCCGGTGTGGCGCACGGCCCAGGAGCTCCAGGTCGTGCACGGTGAGCGGTCCGTCGTCGAGCACCAGCGAGGAGAACATCGGGCTGTCGGGCCGGAAGTCGCCGTGGGCGGCGACGTGCGCCAGCCGGGCCCCGTCGAGGGCGGCCAGGCTCCTCTCGACCGTTGCCGCGCCGTCGCGCAGCAGCAGCGCGCCGGGGGTGGTGCGGGCCAGCACGTCGACCTCGGCTCCCCCGGTGCCGAGCCCCGGCCCGGCCACGAGCACGGTGCCACCGTCCGGCGGTGGCGTGCGAGCTCTGGCCCGCTGCCACATCAGCGCGGAGGGCACGACGCTCACCGGACGCTCCGCCAGGCCCGGCATCAGTCCCCAGGGCGCCGAGTGCAGCCGACTCGGCGGTGCGACCACGACCGGCCCGTCCCCGGGGATCGCGGTGCCGAGCAGAGCCGCCTGGAGCCGCTCCCCCACCCCGGCCAGGCTCGTCGGGCGCCCGCGCCCCGCCTGCCGGAGCACGAACCTCGCGGCCTCCACGGCACCGCAGGGCCGCGTCGAGCGGCCCGACGGACCTGGCCCGCACCCGTCCCGACCGCACGGTGACGACGTGCAGCGTGCCGTCCACCTCGACCAGCTCGAGGAGGGTGCCGTCCCCGACGTCGTCGACCAGGGACGGCAGGTCGAGCCGGGCACTGCTCCGCCTGCCTCCGGCCAGCAGGTGCCGCTGGTGCCGCACCGCCCGCTCCCACTCGTGCCGTGCCCGCTCCACGACGTGCGGGTCGCTGCCCTCCCGTGCCTCCCCCAGCCGACGCGCCAGGCTGCGGAGCAGTGCCTGCTGCGTGGCCCCGTGCTCCGGTGGACGGACCGGCGGCTCGGTGAGTGCCGTCGCCCGCCAGCGCTCGCTCCAGGTGAGCAGCCGGCGGGCGCCACCGGCCCGCACCGCCTCCCGCAGCGCCAGGGTGGCGAGGTCAGCACCGTGACGGGAGGCGAGGGCCCGCAGCTCCGAGCTGCCCAAGGTCTGTCGGTGCTCGTCGAGGGCGTCGAGGCCACGGCCGCAGGCGGAGAGGACGCCCCGGGCGTCACCGTCGAGGCTGCGGTCCAGCGCCCGACCCAGCCACCCGGTCGCGCGGACCAACGGCGCCGTACGACGCCGGTAGCGGCCGGCCGAGACGAACAACCGGTGCGCCTGGTCCGGGTGCTGCGACGTTGCCAGCCGACCGGCCAGCAGCAGCGCGAGCGGAGCATCGTCGGTTCGGAGGGCCACGAGCCGTTCGGCCAGCTCCACCGCGAGCCGGGTCAGCCGCTCGCCACCGTCACCGCGGGCGACCCGGGCCCGGAGCGCGACCAGGTCCGCCCGGTCCACCCACCACGCGCGCCCCTGTCGACGCAGCATGGTCCGGGCCTCCCGGGCGCGGGACAGGGCGCCGTCCGGGTGCCCGTCGGCGAGCGTCGCGTTGGCCCCGTGGAGGAGCAGCTCCGCCCGGCGCAGGGGTGGGACGGCGGGCACCCGCAGGGCGTCGTCGACGACCGTGACCGCCTCCGGGGTGAGACCCGCCGCGAGGTACGCCTCGCACCGGTCCATGGCCAGCTCCGACCAGAAGACCTCGTGCGCGGAGTAGCCGCGCGCTGCGTCGTCGTACAGCTCCAGGGACCGCGGCAGGTCCCCCCGGGCGTAGGCGGCGACGCCTCGGTTGTGGAGCGCCATCACCGCCTCCAGCTCCTGCCCCGCCTCGCGGAACAGCGCCTCGGCCGAAGCCGCGTCCAGCTCGGCCCTGCTCGCAGTGCCTTCCAGGAGGTGGATGCCGGCGCGGTTGTTCAACGCTCGGGCGTGCCAGATCGTGTCCCCGGCCGCACGGGCGCCGGCGATCGCACGGCGCACGTCCTGCAGGGCCTCGGGATAGCGGCCGACTCCGGTGAGGACGTACGCGCGCCGCAGCAGCACCCGGGCACGCGTCGGCCCGCGGCTGGCGTCCACCGCAGCGTCGAGCTCGGCCAGCCCTGCCCGGGTGCGTCCCACCATCGCCAGGGCCACACCCAGCGTGGCTCGCACGTCGGCGACCCGATCCTGGTCACCGTCCGCGTGCGCCTCACGTGCGGCCGCCCTCAGCTCACGGAGCGCCTCGACCGACTCACCGCCGTCGCGGAGCACGATGCCCGCCGCCTGGTGGGCGAAGGCCCGGTTGCGCGGGTCGTCCTCGTCGGCGAGGAGTCGTCGCGCCGCTGCGAGCGCCTGTGCCGGCCGGGACAGTGCGAGCGCCGGCAGTTCTTCAGCCTGCACGACGACCCCTTGTCCCGGATTCCGATGCCGATACGCTACCGAGAGCCTGCGTCGCCGGTCCTGAAGGTGGGGGAATCACATGGCCCGTCCCGGTAAACCGAACAAGCCGAGGAAGCCAGACGCCCCGGTGGAGGACGCCGACCAGCGCGAGCGGAGCCGACGCCAGGTCGAGATCATCCGCCAGGAGTTCGACGACGTCGCGGTCGGCTATCCGCGGTCGCCCGACCAGGTGCCGGACGACGACCGGGACGTCGCCGACTTCGCCTACCTCTACCGCAAGGCCCACATCCTGGTCCGCGACCGCGACCTCGACCGCGTGCTCGCCGTTCTCCGTGACAACGACCCGCCGGTGGCCGCGCGCACCGCGGACGCGCTGGTCAACGGGATCACCCGGCTCGAGCTGGAGACCGACCTCGACGTCCTCGACGTGCTCGACCTCCTCGACCGCCGGATCGGCCGCGGCGTCGCCACCCCCGACCACGTGCTCTGGGTGACCCCGACGGGGAGCGCGTGCCCCGCGACCGAGCCCGAGATCCCACCGGCACTGGTGCCGCACCCCCCGCCCAACACCCGCCCCCGCGACGGCGCGGGTGTCCTGGTGTCGGTCGTCGACACCGGGTGGCACTCGCCCGCGGCGACGAACCCGAACACGCCGTGGCTGCACGACGTCGTCGGCGACGAGGAGTCGATCGACCCCGGGGACATCCACGCGTACGCCGGTCACGGCACCTTCATCGCCGGAGTCGTGCGCGGCGAGGCCCCGGCGGTCGACGTCCGGGTCGAGGGGTTCCTCACCAAGGGGGGCGCGATCTACGAGTCGGAGATCGTGACCCAGCTGTGCGAGGCGCTCGCCCTCGGACCCGACATCATCAGCCTCTCCGCCGGCATGAGCACCCGCGACAGCCTGCCGTCCCTGAGCTTCGAGGTCTTCCACGACAGCTTTCTCAGCAAGGTGAAGGGCACGGTGCTCGTCGCGGCAGCAGGCAACGACGGCACCCGCCGACCTTTCTGGCCGGCCGCCTTCCCGTGGACCGTCTCCGTCGGAGCGATCCGCGCGGACGGTGAGCGGGCACCCTTCTCGAACTTCGGCAGCTGGGTCGACGTGTACGCCCTGGGCGTCGACATCGTCAACGCGTTCCCCAACGGCAGCTACGTGACGAAGGAGCCACCGGTCGGCGAGACCCGGGTCTTCGAGGACGGCATGGCGATGTGGAGCGGCACGTCGTTCTCCACCCCGATCGTTGCCGGCCGGATCGCCGCCCGGATGAGCCGCACCGGCCTCAGCGCCCGCCAGGCCGCCGACGAGCTCCTCGCCGAGGCAAGGGCCAACGCGATCGTCGGTGTCGGCGCGATCCTCTGAGTCGCCGCCGGGGCCTGCTCTCAGAGCGTGACCCAGGCGGTGCCCTGGGTGTGGCCGCTCGCCTCGACCACGAAGCGCACCGGCCCCGAGACCTCGAGCGGCCGCATGAACACGCCGGACTCGTCGCTGAGCACCTCCCAGCGCTCGCCGGACGGCGTCACGGCCGCCACCCGGCACACCTGCGCCGGGATCACCTGACCGGTCAGCTGGCCGTGGTCGACCTCGATCTCGAGCGTGACCTCGCGGCCGCGGAACCCGAGCACCCGGGCCGTGCCCACCCCCCGGACCAGCAGCTCCGTCGCCTCCGCGGAGTCGTGGGACAGCGCGAGCAGCTCCTCGTCGACGGTGCGCCACGAGAAGGCGGCGCGGGCGGCGGTCCGTGACTCCTCGGTGACGGTCGCGCGGGCCGCCAGGGCGGCCGCGAGCTCCTCCATCAGGACGTCATCTTCGTGCTGGGGCATCCGACTCACCCCTTCCTGCCGCGGACGGCTCCTCGATCTGTGCTCGCAGCGCCGGACTCCTGCGCAGCTGCTCCAGGGCACGCGCCCGGGTCGGGCCGATGCTGCCGATGGGCAGCCCGAGCCGCTCGCTGATGTCGCCGTACGCCACCGGGGGGTCCTCCAGCAGCAGCAGGAGCAGGGCCCGTCGGTCGTCGGGCAGGCCGGCAAGGGCGTCGAGCAGCGCGAGGTGCCGCTCAGCGGTGAGCAGCGCATCGGCCACGTCGTGCTCGTCGGGCACCTCCTGCAGGTGCGGGCTGGACTGCGGGTCGACGGTGACCGACCGCTTGCGACGGGTGAGGGTGCGCAGGCACTCGTGCCGCGCGGTGGTCGCGAGCCAGCCGGGCAGCGCCTGCGGCTCCCGGATGTCGGTGAGGTGCTCGACCAGTCGCAGCCAGACGGTCTGGTTGACGTCCTCCGCGTCGGCACCGAAGAGCCGGTGGCGGGCGATGACGCTCGAGACCAGGGGCAGGTAGCGCTCGACCAGCGCGTCCCAGGCCTCGTGGTCACCGGAGCGCGCGCCCGCCAGGAGAGTGGCCACGCCGTCCCCCTGGCTCATCCGCGGCCCCTTCCGCTGACCGGCCCGTGACGCCAATCCCACACCCGGTACGGCAACGTCCGCAACCGTGTCGGGGGCAAGGAGGGTCGAGCAGCCCGCGACCGCCGACGCGATCACGAGGGCCGTCGAACGGCGAGCCGGTGCTGCTGCGGCACCCGCAGTCGCGGTGGGTCCACCGGTCGCACCTCGGACGACGCCGCGAGCTGCGCCCAGAGCGCGGCGCACAGGACGCCGTAGGCCAGGGTCGCGCGGCGCGAGCCCGGTCGGTCTCCCGCCTCGGGCCCCTCGTCGGGCAGCGGGTGCCGGCACCCGGACCCGGTCAGGGGCACGTGACCCCGAGCGAAGAACTCCAGGTCCAGCACGCGCATCGCCATCGTCGCCCGAGGCCGCCAGGGCAGTCCGAGCACGGGCCAGAGCCAGAGGGCCTCCGCAGTCGACCGGAGATCGTCCCGGTCGCGGGCGTCGGCGAGCAGCCGCTCGGCCCCCTCGACGGGATACCACCGGCGCACGGTACGACGGACCGCGCCGATCCGTGCCTCGTCACCCGTGCAGGTACGGGCCAGCCACTCCCGCTGGAGCAGGTCGACCCGCCACGGTTCCCCCACGTCCGGGCGGAGCGACGCGTCGTACGCCTCGAGCAGCAGGCCGGCACCACGGGCGATCTCGTCGCTACCTAGCTCCGCGGGCCCGGACCGGTCGCCCCCGCGACCGGCCCGGACGCCCGCGGAGCGGGACGTGGCGGCGGTGGCCCCCGCCGTACCGACGACGAACTCGACGACGCGGCCGACCCGCAGCGGCATCTCGTGCCACCTGGGTGGCGCCTCGAGGATCGTCATCGTGCCTCGCCCCTGTCCCCCGGCCCGGTCGCCTGTGCCACCGGGCCCCCCTCGTGCGTTGACGGCGGGACGCCACACGTCCAGATCCGCCGCTCGGTGAGGATCATGACCAGTTCGCCACCCCCGTGGGCGACCTGCTCGGCGTAGTCACCGATCACACTGTTGGCGGCCGCGAGATCAGGGTCCCGGCTGTCGAGGACCGTGTAGACGACCGAACCGAACTGCTCGTCCGCGACGAGGTCTCGCATGCCGCTTCCCCTCGGGCCCCACCCGGTGGTTCCGGGTGTCTTACAGAGGAGGAGCGGTCAGGGGGCGCGGTGATACCGGGTGGGTCGACTTGTTTTCCGAGGTGGCCGGATGTCCGGTCGGCCGGATCGTGGTCGACCTCAGCGATCGACCGTTCGCGTGAACGTCAGATGGGTGACGCCGCTGGGCGCGGAGACCGCCTCGATGTCGTAGGCGTCCTCGAGGGCCTCCAGTCCGTCCCAGATGCGTACGCCGCGGCCGAGCACGATCGGGACCTGGACCAGGTGCAGGTGGTCGACGAGCCCGGCGGCCAGGAACTCGCGAACGACGCTCGGGCCGCCTCCGATCCGGACATCCTGGCCCGCGGCTGCCGTCCGGGCAGTCTCGAGCGCCTGGGCAGGGCTGGCGTCGAGGAAGTGGAACGAGGTGCCGCCCTCCATCTCGATCGAGGGCCGGGCGTGGTGGGTCAGCACGAAGGTCGGTGTGTGGAACGGCGGGTTGGGACCCCACCAGCCCTTCCAGTCCGGGTCGCCGTGCCAGCCGGGCGGGCCGAACTTGTTGGCACCCATGATCTCGGCGCCGATGCCGCGGCCGTGGCGCTCGGCGAACGCGTCGTCGACGCCGGCCGATCCGGTCCCGTCCCAGAACCGGGTAGCGAACATCCACTGGTGGAGCCGCTCCCCCGCGTGCCCGAAGGGTGCATCGGCGGACTGCGGCTCGCCGGTCGCGAAGCCGTCGAGGGAGATGGACATGTTGTGGATCCGGGTGAGTGCCATTCGTACGCTCCTCGTCGGTCACGGCGGTAGGGATCGTTCGTGAGGGACCGACCCGGAGGCCAGGCCGATCTCATCGGCCGCGGTGGCCGCTCGGCAAGTCCGGCCACCTGTCGGCATCGAGCGAGCCAGTGCGTCAGCGTGAGCGGTTGCCGTCATGGCAAATGGAGCGGCACCGGGCCGCGACGTGGTGCTGGAGACGGGTCGCCTGGTGCCCAGACCGTGACGGGTCGCCGAGGCTGCCGACCGGCGTGAGCTGTGGACCGAGCGCGATCCACGTGTGCCGCCACACGCCGGATCGATGCGGATGGACGCCCCACGGTTGCTGACCACGAGGAGGCGCCTGTTCGCCACCGGACGGCTCTGCCCCGCAGCCGGGTCCTGGGCTCGACGGGCGCACACGGCGGGGGCACGGAGGTGGTGGTCGGACGTCGTGTCCGGTGGCTGCGGTTGAACCCTTCATGGTGGGCCCGCCGGACGACCGACATCGACCGTGGCGGCATCGTCGCCCACCACCAGCGCACCGGCGGCATGGCTCTGGGCGATGCGCGCATCGCGCCGGGCGCCCCCGGTCCGGGCCGGCATGTGCACACCAACGAGGACGAAGGGGTCTACGTCGTCCAGGGCACGCTCACAGTCCAGGTGGGTGACCTGCGCTTCCAGGCCGGACCGGAGTGCTTCGTCTTCATGCCCCGCGGCGTTCCGCACGTGTTCGAGAACCTCAGCGACAGTGAGGTGTGGCCGGTCGGCCTGTTGAACCCGCCGGGCCTGGAAGACATGTTCGCCGAACAGGCCGCCTACGTCGACTCACTGCAGGGGCCTCCCGATCCCGCGTTCTCCTCGAGCTCAGCGCCCGCTACGGCATCCATCCGGTCGACGGCCCGCCGCTCTCGTGATCCGACGAGGTGGCCGCATGAGTCGCAGCAGACAGCCTGAACCGCGAGCGCCACGATCGGTGCGCGCACGTGTGGAGCAGCACCCCGAACATCTGCGGAGGGACCTACCCCTCCTCCTCGACTTGTAGCAGGAGCAGGGCTGCACCCTGCACCGGATCGTATGGGTCACGGCCGATGTTGGGCTCGTTCCTCACGTGCGGCTGAAGATGACGCGTCCGTTGGGGATGGTCTTCATCTGGTACTTCGGTGAGTGCGCGTAGGTGTGGTGTCGGGGGCAGAGGAGTCGTCCGTCGGCGACGGTGGTGGTGCCGCCTTTGGACCAGGGCAGGTTGTGGTGGACGTGGCACATCGCTGCTGGCCAGTCGCAGCCCTCGGCGGTGCAGTGGTGGTCGCGGTGGGCGATCGCGATCCGTTGGGCCTTGGTGTGGAACCGCTTGGCCCTGCCCTGGTCGAGGACCTCACCCCTGCCGCCGAGGACGATCGGGATGATCCCGGCTTCGCAGGCGAGTCTGCGGGCGTGGCCGGCGGTGAGCGGGTCTCCGGTGTCGAGGTGGGTGATGCCGGAGGTCTCCAGGCGCCCTTCGAGCTGCTCGAGGGTCATCGTGACCACCACGGTGGCGTCGACGCCGCCGGCGTGGGGGAGCCGGTCGAGGGGGTAGCGGGTGACGTACTCGCAGAACGCGTGACCCATGCCCTTCGGGGTCCCGGAGTGGCGGCGGTGTTTCGGGGAGTTGATCGCCAGCACCCCCTGCTTGAGCATCGCGCCCACGACCGAGGGGACGGTGAACCGGCCGTGGCACAGCCCGTGCCCGTCATCGGACATCGTGAACCGGCACGACTCCACCGCCAACGCTTCCTGACGCTCCAGGGCGGCGCGCTCGTGGGCGTCGGCGACCTCGGGGGCCACCACCTCCAGGATGTGCGCCGCGAGCCGACCCAACGCCACCGGGTCATGCTCCGCCGCCAACCCGACCAGGTGCGCCTCGGCGTCACCACGGTGCTCGACCGGCAGCTTCTCGACACCCTTCACGATCACCACCGCCTGCACCTCCGAGACCTGCCCGTCGGCCATCGCGTCCCGGACCGGTCCGTGGTCACGGTCGAGTGCCTGGGCGAGCTCCATCCGGTGGTGCGCGGTCCGCCTCGTCTGCCGGGTGGTGTGGGCCCACCAGCTGGCGGTGTCGGTGGCACCGGCGGCGGGGCCGAGGTCTCGGCGCTGGGCCTCGCGGGCCAGGCTCAGCTCGAGGCCGGTGAGCCGGTGCCGAAGGGCCGTCACCGAGGCCAGGGTCTCGGCGAGGTCGGTGTCTGCCATCGACCACAGCCGCGGGTCACCGAGCTCGTCCAGGTCGGTGTGGCAACCGGTCACCAGCGCAGCGACGGGGTGCGCCTCTGGTTCGCCGAAGACCGTTGCCATACAAGGAATTCTGGCACCCACCACCGACACTCGAGCCCCGGGAATGCGGTCATTTCGGGCGGCTGTGGAGAAGTATTTGGAAAAGGTTCCCGAGAGCTCCCAGCCGGCGCCGTTCCCGTCCCGCCGCTGCGCCTTGGTCACCGCCCGACCCCGCGGCCACTTCGACCGCAGGACCCTGCCTCAGGCCGGCGTGGAGCGCCCGTCGTTGTCCTTGTTGCGGATGCCGATCTTGTCGCCGAGCCACACCAGCGGGTCGAACTTCTTGTCGACCACGCGCTCCTTCATCGGGATGATCGCGTTGTCGGTGATCTTGATGCCCTCGGGGCAGACCTCGGTGCAGCACTTGGTGATGTTGCACATCCCCAGCCCGGCCGCGCCCTGCGCGAGCTCGCGCCGGTCGTGGGTGTCCAGCGGGTGCATGTCGAGCTCGGCGTAGCGGAGGAAGAACCGCGGGCCCGCGAAGGCCTCCTTGTTCTCCTCGTGGTCGCGTACGACGTGACAGGTGTCCTGGCACAGGAAGCACTCGATGCACTTGCGGAACTCCTGGCCACGCTCGACGTCGACCTGCGCCATCCGCCGCTTGCCGTCGGCGTCGGGCGGACCCGGCTTGAACGACGGGAGCTCCTTGGCCTTCTCGTAGTTGTACGAGACGTCGGTGACCAGGTCGCGGATCACCGGGAACGCCCGCATCGGGGTGACCGTGATCGTCTCGGACTCGTCGAAGTCGGAGAGTCGCGTCATGCACATCAGCCGCGGTCGGCCGTTGATCTCCGCCGAGCAGGAGCCGCACTTGCCGGCCTTGCAGTTCCAGCGCACCGCGAGGTCGCCGGCCTGGGTGGCCTGCACCCGGTGGATCGCGTCGAGCACGACCTCGCCGGTCTCGACGGTCACCGTGTAGTCGCCGAGCTCGCCCCCGCTGGCGTCACCGCGCCAGAGCCGCATCGTCAGGTCGTAGCTCATGCGGGGTCCCCGGCCGAGGTCTTCGGGGTCCCCGCGGGATCGGGAGCGCAGCGAGCGATCTCGTGCGGTGAGGGTCGCGAGCGGAGCGAGTGGTCGGTGGGGGTGTTCATGCGAAGAACTCCTTCAGCTCGTCGGGCATCACCGGAAGTGGCTTCTCGGCCAGGTCGACCCCGGTGCCGTCACCGTTCAGCGAGACCACCAGGTTCTTGGTGCCCCACTCCTCGTTCGGCCCGGGGAAGTCGTCCCGGGTGTGCCCGCCGCGCGACTCCGTGCGCTGCAGGGCCGCCTTCGCGATGCTCTCCGAGACCATCAGCATGTTGCGCAGGTCGAGTGCCAGGTGCCAGCCCGGGTTGTAGGCCCGACCGCCCTGCACCAGCAGGAACTTCGCCCGCTCCTTGAACTTCTCGATCTCGCCCAGCGACCGCTCGAGCTCGTCGGCGGTGCGGATGATCCCGACCAGGTCGTTCATCGAGTCCTGGAGCTCGGCCTGGATCGTGTACGGGTTCTCGGTGTTGCCGCCGTCGGCTCCCCCGCCACCCTCGAACGGGGCCAGCGCCCGCTGCCGGGCCGCGTCCAGGTCGGTGTCGCCGACGCTGGGCCGCTCACCGCCCAGCCCCGCTGCGTACGACGCCGCCGCCTCACCGGCCCGCCGGCCGAACACCAGCAGGTCGGAGAGCGAGTTGCCACCGAGACGGTTGGACCCGTGCATGCCACCGGAGCACTCGCCCACGGAGTAGAGCCCGGTGACCGCGCTCATGCCGGTGTCGGGCTCGACCTCGACGCCGCCCATCACGTAGTGGCAGGTCGGGCCGATCTCCATCGGCTCCTTCGTGATGTCGACGTCTGCCAGCTCCTTGAACTGGTGGTACATCGACGGAAGCCGGCGCTTGATGAACTCCTCGGAGCGGCGCGAGGCGATGTCGAGGTAGATGCCACCGTGCTCGCTGCCCCGGCCGGCCTTGATCTCCGAGTTGATCGCACGGGCGACCTCGTCGCGCGGCAGCAGCTCGGGTGGCCGACGGTTGTTCTTCTTGTCGTCGTACCAGGCATCGGCCTCCTCGACGCTGTCGGCCGTCTCCGCCTTGAAGAACTCCGGGATGTAGTCGAACATGAACCGCTCGCCGTCGGAGTTCTTCAGGATCCCGCCGTCACCGCGCACCGACTCGGTGACCAGCAGCCCCTTCACCGACGGCGGCCACACCATGCCGGTCGGGTGGAACTGCACGAACTCCATGTTGATCAGCTGGGCGCCGGCCCGCAGTGCGAGCGCGTGGCCGTCGCCGGTGTACTCCCATGAGTTGCTGGTGACCTTGAACGACTTGCCGATGCCGCCCGTCGCCAGCACCACGCTCGGCGCCCGGAACAGCACCAGCTCACCGGTCTCGCGCCAGTAGCCGAAGGCGCCGGAGACCCGGTCACCGTCCTTCATCAGGTCGGTGACCGTGCACTCCATGAACACGTCGATCTTGAGCTCGACGGCACGCTGCTGGAGGGTGCGGATCATCTCCAGGCCGGTGCGGTCACCGACGTGGGCCAGCCGCGCGTAGCGGTGGCCGCCGAAGTCGCGCTGGGAGATCAGCCCGTCCTCGGTGCGGTCGAAGAGTGCGCCCCAGGTCTCGAGCTCGAGCACCCGGTCGGGCGCCTCCTGCGCGTGGAGCTGGGCCATCCGCCAGTTGTTGAGCATCTTGCCGCCGCGCATGGTGTCGCGGAAGTGGACCTCCCAGTTGTCCTCCGGCCACCGGTTGCCCATCGCCGCGGCGATCCCGCCCTCGGCCATCACGGTGTGCGCCTTGCCCAGCAGGGACTTGCAGACGATCGCCACCTTCGCGCCGGCGTCGTGCGCCGCGATCGCGGCCCGGAGCCCGGCGCCGCCCGCTCCGATCACGACCACGTCGTAGTCGTGCGTCTCCCAGTCGCCGGTGGTCAGGTCGGCGGAGGCTTGGTTCTGATGCGGAAGCTCAGTCATGTGGAAGCCCTTTCCGGGGTCCCCGCGGAGTTACGAGCGGAGGGAGGGAGCAACGTCGTGGAGTGGCTCAAAAGAACCTCAGATCGGAGATGGTGCCGGTGGCGAGCAGGTAGACGTAGAAGTCGGCGATCGCCACCGAGAACAGCGACAACCAGGCGTAGCGCGCGTGGTTCTCGTTCTGCTTGGAGACCCAGGTCCACATCTTGTAGCGGACCGGGTGCTTGCTGAAGTGCCGCAGCCGGCCGCCGACGACGTGGCGGCAGGAGTGGCAGGACAGGGTGTACATCCAGATCAGCACCACGTTGGCGAGCAGGACCAGCGTTCCCAGACCCATGTGGCCCCAGTTGCCGTTCTCGTCGCGGAACGCCAGCAGCACGTCGTAGCTGAGGATCAGCGCGACCAGCACGGCGGCGTACCAGAAGTAGCGGTGGATGTTGTTCAGGACCAGGGGCAGCCGGGTCTCGCCGGAGTACGTGGCGTGCGGCTCGGCCACGGCGCACGCGGGCGGCGAGAGCCAGAAGGCGCGGTAGTAGGCCTTGCGGTAGTAGTAGCAGGTCATCCGGAAGCCGAGCGGGAAGATCAGGATGATCAAGGCCGCCGACAGCGGCCACCAGGCGAACGGCTGGCCGAAGTCCGAGGAGCCCTTGACGCAGTCACCCAGGCACGGCGAGTAGAACGGCGAGAGGTACGGCTCGGCGAAGTAGTCCTGACCGCTGAACGCGCGCCAGGTCGCGTAGACGATGAACGCCGTGAACACCACGAAGGTGGTCAGCGGGTAGAGCCACCAGCGGTCCTCCCGAAGCGTCCTGGCCTCGATCCGGGCCCGCGTCGGCCCACTCACTCCGGTTGCCATCCGTGTCCTTCCGTGCCGCGATCACGTCGTTGTTCCCGCACGAGTCAAGCGTTCCGACGCCGGATGCGGAAGGGGGCGCGCCCATCCGGGACCGCCCGCACGGCGTCGTCCGTCTCCCCCTGGCGGGGGCTGGGGCCCCATCCTCGCCTGCGGCCCCGCGGTGCTGCTCGGGAGGGCCGGATCCACGAACGGTACGGCGCCGACTACCGGATCGCCCGTGCGACCTCCGGGAGCGACGCCCTCGCGCTGCTCGCGGAGCTGGCCCTGCGCGACCGGGCGGTGGCACTGATCGTGGCCGACCAGCGGATGCCCCGGATGACCGGCATCGAGATGCTGGAGCGGGCTCGCGTCTCACGCGCCGGGTGCCAAGAACCTGCTGCTGACGGCGTACGCCGACACCGACGTCGCGATCCGGGCGATCAACGACATCGGCCTCGACTACTACCTGCTCAAGCCCTGGGACCCGCCGGCCGAGCGGCTCTACCCGGTCGTGGACGACCTGCTCGGCGACTGGCGGACCGAGAACCCCGAGCACACCTCCGACGTGCGCGTGGTCGGGCACCGCTGGTCCGAGCGCAGCCACGAGCTCAAGACCTTCCTGGCCCGCAACCACGTCCCCTACCGCTGGTACGACGTGGAGCGCGACGACGAGGCACGGCGGCTGACCGGGCTCGCCGAGGCCGGGCCCGAAGAGCTGCCGCTGCGTGCTGGTGCCGGACGGCGCCACGCTGCGCTCCCCTTCAGCACGCTCCTGCTCGCCGACGCACTCGGGCTGCGCACGCGCGGCCCAGCCGCTCTACGACGTGTGCATCGTGGGCGGTGGTCCTGCCGGGCTCGCGGCCGCGGTGTACGCCGCCTCGGAGGGGCTGCAGCACCGTGATCGTGGAGCGTGAGGCGCCGGAGGGCAGGCCGGCACCAGCGCCTCCATCGAGAACTACCTGGGTTTCCCGCGTGGCCTGAGCGGGGCCGACCTGACGGCGCGGGCGATCGCCCAGGTCTCCCGCTTCGGCGCCGAGATGGTGCTGGCGCGCGACGTGGTCGGGTTCGAGGCTCGCGGCCCCGCCCGTGCAGTGCTGCTCGAGGGTCGGGCGAGATCGAGGCCTCGAGCGGTGATCGTCGCGTCCGGTGTGGCCTACCGCAGGCTCGGAGGCCGACGGGGTCGACGACCTGACCGGGCGTGGCGTCTACTACGGCGCCAACGCCAGCGACGCCGCCCAGTGCGAGGGCGACGAGGTCTACCTCGTCGGCGCCGCCAACTCGGCCGGCCAGGCGGCTCTCAACCTGTCCCGGTTCGCCGAACGCGTGTTCCTGGTGGTGCGGGGCGGCAACCTCGGCGACTCGATGTCGAGCTACCTGGTGAGCCGGATCGAGGCGTCCCCGTCGATCGAGGTGCGGCTTCGGTCGCAGGTGGTCGCCGCCCGCGGCACCGGCCACCTGGAGGCACTCACGCTCGCCGACCGGTACACGGGAACCACCGAGGAGGTGCCGAGCAGCTGGCTCTTCGTGTTCATCGGTGCGGCCCCGCGGACCGACTGGCTGGGCGACGACGTGGCGCGCGACGACCACGGGTTCGTGCTCACCGGGCCGGAGCGGCTGGCCGGTGTCTCGGCCGTGGCCGCTGCCGCGCCCGCCGTACGCCCTCGAGACGAGCGTGCCCGGCGTCTTCGCCGCGGGCGACGTGCGTCTGGACTCGATGAAGCGGGTCGCGTCCGCCGTCGGCGAGGGCTCGATGGCGGTGCAGCTCGTGCACCGCTACCTGGCGACCGCTCTGATGCGCCTTCGGGGACCTCCGCCCGCTGGCGCTGCTGGACGGGCTTGACGACGCCCAGCTCGAGGAGCTGCTGGCCGTCGGCGAGCGAGATGCGGTTCGAGCCCGGCACCGACCTGTTCCACGAGGGTGAGCACGCCGACAGCTGGTGGGTGCTCGATCGACGGCGCCCTCGACCTGGTCCGCGCAGTCGGGCGGCGAGGAGACCGTGGTCCGCCGGATGGACACCCCCGGGCAGTGGGCCGGCGGCTTCCGGGCCTGGGACGAGTCGCGGGGTCTACCTGGCGACCGGCCGCGGCGCTCGTACCGGCGGCGGATGCTGCGGGTGCCGGCTGCGGCGCTGCGCGACCGGCTGCAGCAGTGGTTCCCCTTCGGTGTCCACCTCATCTCCGGCCTCTATGCTCACCGCCCGGAGCATCGAGTCGACGGTGCGACAGCGGGAGTCACTGGTGACCCTGGGCACCCTGGCCGCCGGACTCGCGCACGAGCTGAACAACCCGGCCGCGGCGGCCACCCGTCTCGGTGGACGCGCTCGATGCGGTCTGCGAGGCCCTGCTGCACTCGCTCCGGCGCTCGCGGACGGGGACCTGAGCGCCGGCCAGTTCGCCGGCCTTGACGGGCTCCGGCAGCAGATCGTGCCGCGGGCGTCGACCCCTGACCCGATCCGGCTGGCCGACGACGAGGAGGAGCTCACCACCTGGCTCGAGCGTCGTAGGGGTGGCGCGGCCGTGGACGATCGCCCCGACCCTCGCCGCGGCCGAGGTGGACGTCGCCTGGTGCGTGCGCGCGGCCGCGCGTTGCTCGAGGGGCCGACCCTGGAGCCGGGTCTCGCGTGGGTGGCAAGCACGCTCTCGGCCGGGATGCTGATCGAGGAGGTGCGCGAGGCGACTCGCCGGATCTCCGAGCTGGTAGGCCGCGGTGCGGTCCTACACCCAGCTCGACCGGGCCGCGATGCAGCGCCCATCCGGCTCGGGCTCCGCGCTCAGGGACGAACAGGGGATTTCTCACACCTGAGGGGCTGCTGGACCGGTGGTGGCGGACGGTACGTTGACGACGTGGCAACGAACGATCTCCCGGCTACGACAGCCCACCCCGCCGTACAACGCAGCCTCGTGGGGCAAGGTCGTTCCACCCGCACCACGATCGCGCTGAAGCTGCTGATGGCGATCAGCGGCGTCGTCTTCATCGGCTTCGTCCTGCTGCACATGTACGGCAACCTCAAGGCGTTCGGCGGTCATGACGCGTTCAACGAGTACGCCCACCACCTGCGCACGTTCGGCGAGCCGATCCTCCCGTACGCCGGGCTGCTCTGGATCATCCGCGTGGTGCTGATCGTGTCCCTCGTCGTCCACGTGGCAACGGCGCTCGCGCTGTGGCGCCGGGCCCGCACCGCCCGCCCGGTGAAGTACGTGATGAAGAAGCGCACCGGCGCCACCTTCGCCAGCCTGATGATGCGGTGGGGCGGCGTCACGCTGCTGCTGTTCATCATCTGGCACCTGATCAACTTCTCCATCGGCCGCGTCAACCCGACCGGCGGCCCGACCGACGACCCGTACAACCTGCTCGTCGACTCCTTCGACACCTGGTGGCTGACGGTCATCTACCTGGTCGCGATGGCGATGCTCGGCGCGCACCTGCACCACGGCATCTTCAGCGCCACCCAGACCCTCGGGCTGACCGGCAACGCACGCGCCCGCACCCTGTCCAAGCGCGTGGCCTTCACCCTGGCGGTGGTCATCGCCGGCGGCTTCTCGCTGGTTCCGCTCTTCGTGCTCTTCGGCGTCATCGCCCAGTAGGAGGCTCCCGTGACCGCAGTGAACCCCGACCCGGACCCGATCGACGACGCTTCCGGCTACTACGAGCCCGGCGACCCGATCAGCGACACGAAGGCCCCGGGCGGCCCGATCGAGCAGCGCTGGGAGACCCGCGAGTTCGAGGCCCGGATCGCCAACCCGGCCAACCGCCGCCGACTCTCGATCATCGTGGTCGGCACCGGCCTGGCCGGCGCCTCGGCTGCCGCCACGCTCGGTGAGGCCGGCTACGTCGTGAAGTCGTTCTGCTACCAGGACTCCCCGCGCCGCGCGCACTCGATCGCGGCCCAGGGCGGGATCAACGCGGCCAAGAACTACAAGGGCGACGGCGACTCCGTGCACCGGCTCTTCTACGACACGATCAAGGGCGGCGACTACCGCTCGCGGGAGTCGAACGTCTACCGGCTGGCCGAGGTCAGCCGCAACATCATCGACCAGTGCGTCGCGCAGGGCGTCCCGTTCGCGCGCGAGTACGGCGGGCTCCTCGACAACCGCTCCTTCGGCGGGGTGCAGGTCTCGCGCACCTTCTACGCCCGCGGTCAGACCGGCCAGCAGCTCCTCCTCGGCGCCTACCAGGCACTCGAGCGGCAGGTGGCCGCCGGCACCGTGAAGACCTACACCCGGCACGAGATGCTCGAGCTGATCGTGGTCGACGGCCGGGCCCGCGGGATCATCGTGCGCGACCTGGTGACCGGCGAGATCGAGACCTACTTCGCCGACGTCGTGGTGCTCGCGTCGGGCGGTTACGGCAACGTCTACTACCTCTCCACCAACGCGATGGGCTGCAACGTGACGGCGTCGTGGCGGGCGCACCGCAAGGGCGCGCTGATGGCGAACCCCTGCTACACGCAGATCCACCCGACCTGCATCCCGGTCTCCGGTGCGCACCAGTCCAAGCTCACCCTGATGAGCGAGTCGCTGCGCAACGACGGCCGGATCTGGGTCCCGAAGGACGCCAAGCACGCCGAGACCGACCCACGTGAGATCGCCGAGGACGACCGCGACTACTACCTGGAGCGGATCTACCCGGCGTTCGGCAACCTGGTCCCCCGCGACATCGCCTCGCGGCAGGCGAAGAACATGTGCGACGAGGGACGCGGGGTCGGCCCGGAGGTCGACGGCGTACGACGCGGTGTGTACCTCGACTTCAGCGACGCGATCGAGAGACTGGGCCGCAACGCGATCGAGGAGAAGTACGGCAACCTCTTCGACATGTACGCCCAGATCACGGGTGAGGACCCCTACGAGGTGCCGATGCGGATCTACCCCGCGGTGCACTACGTGATGGGCGGCCTGTGGGTGGACTACGACCTGCAGTCGACGATCCCGGGCCTGTTCGTGACCGGCGAGGCGAACTTCTCCGACCACGGCGCCAACCGGCTCGGTGCCTCCGCGCTGATGCAGGGCCTGGCCGACGGCTACTTCGTGCTCTCGAACACGATCCGGGACTACCTCGCCGACGGGCCCTTCGACAAGATCCCCGAGGACCACCCTGCGGTGGTCGAGGCGCAGGAGTCGGTCACCAGCCGGGTCGAGCACTTCCTCACCGTCAACGGCACCCGCAGCGTCGACTCCTACCACCGCGAGCTCGGCAACATCATGTGGGAGTACTGCGGGATGGAGCGCACGGCGGAGGGCCTGCGCAAGGCGATCGACCTGATCCGCAGCCTGCGCGAGGACTTCCACCGCAACGTCAAGGTGCTGGGCTCCGCCGACACGCTCAACCAGTCGCTGGAGAAGGCCGGCCGGGTGGCCGACTTCTTCGAGCTCGGCGAGCTGATGTGCATCGACGCCCTGCACCGGCGCGAGTCCTGCGGCGGCCACTTCCGCGCCGAGTCCCAGACCGAGGACGGTGAGGCGCTGCGCGACGACGAGAACTTCGCCTACGTCGCCGCCTGGGAGTGGGCCGGCCCGCCTGACTCGAACGAGATGGCAAAGCCCGTCCTGCACAAGGAGAACCTGACCTACGAGTTCGTCGAGCTGAAGCAGCGGTCGTACAAGTGAAGGGCTACACGTGAAGCTGACCCTGAAGATCTGGCGCCAGCCGGACCCCGTGACCGACGGGGCGATGCACACCTACCAGGTGGCCGACATCTCCCCGGACATGTCGTTCCTGGAGATGCTCGACGTCCTCAACGAGGAGCTGAACGAGAAGGGCGAGGAGCCGATCGCGTTCGACTCCGACTGCCGCGAGGGCATCTGCGGCATGTGCGGGCTGATGATCAACGGCGACGCGCACGGCCCTCAGGTGACCACCACCTGCCAGCTGCACATGCGCTCGTTCAGCGATGGCGAGACGATCACGATCGAGCCCTGGCGGGCCGAGGCGTTTCCCGTGATCAAGGACCTCTGCGTCGACCGCCGGGCGTTCGACCGGATCATCCAGCAGGGTGGCTACATCTCCGTCAACACCGGTGCCGCTCCCGACGCGCACGCGATGCCCGTCGCCAAGGAGAACGCCGACCGGGCGTTCGACACGGCCACCTGCATCGGCTGCGGCGCCTGCGTGGCCGCCTGCCCGAACGGCTCGGCGTCACTGTTCCTCGGCGCCAAGATCACCCACCTCGGCGAGCTCCCCCAGGGGCAGGCCGAGCGTGACACCCGCGTGGTCAACATGGTCGCCCAGCACGACCACGAAGGCTTCGGTGGCTGCACGAACATCGGCCAGTGCACGGCTGCCTGCCCCAAGGAGATCCCGCTCGACGTGATCTCCCAGCTGAACAAGGACCTGCGGACCGCGATGCGTCACGGTCACTGAGCCGGGGCGACGATCGGCTGGGGGCTGGGCGGCGCCAAACACCAAGTTCTCTTGGTGATCCCTCACATGTCATGGGCAATTGCCCATGCGGAGTGACTGTTTACCAAGAGAACATGGTGTTTCGCGCCCCCTCGCGCCCGCGCCCGCTACTCCGCCAGCCGGAACGCGCGTTGCGGCACCCAGCCGGCGGCGTCGTCGAACTCGTAGAGCCAGAACTCCCGGACCTCGAACTCGCACTCGAAGCCGGCGAGCTCGTCGAACGCCCGGTCGAGGATCTCGTCGGGTCGGTGGTGGGCGATCGTCACGTGCGGGTGGTACGGGAAGTCGAGCTCGATCTCGAGCGGGCCGCTGCACACGGACCCCGCGAGCAGCTCGCACTCGGAGATGCCCTCGACGACGTTGACGAACACCACCGGTGAGACCGGACGGAAGGTGCCGGTGCCACGCAGGTGGGCCACGAAGCGGTCGAACGTCCCGGCGGCCGCGTCGAGGTGGGCGGCCACCTCGCCCAGGTCCTGGTCGGTCAGCTCGGTCGGAGGCAGCAGCGTGATGTGCGTGGGGATCCGGCGCGCCTGCTCGTCGCCGAGCGAGAGGCGGTAGCGCTGCAGCTCCGGACCGCACGGGTCCGGCACCGCGATCGAGACGCCGATGAGAGGCACGGGGGAACAGTACCGACGCCCCGCTGGAGCGTGACGAACCCCTGCGGCGTGATCCACACGGCGTCCTTTGTAGAGTTCCCGATCGTGAGGATTCCTCGATGAACGACTCGTTCCGTGCCGCCGTCGAGCGGAGCGCCGAGATCGACGCGCGGATCGCCACGCACCCGGAGGAGTTCCGGATGATGACCGGCGACCGGCCCACCGGGGCGCTCCACGTCGGGCACTTCTTCGGCTCGATCGCCAACCGACTTCGCCTCCAGGAGTACGGCGCGGAGACCTGGGTGCTGGTCGCGGACTACCAGGTGATCACCGACCGCGAGGTGGGCAAGGACATCGCGGGCAGTGTCCGCAACCTGCTGACCGACTACCTGGCCGCCGGGATCGACCCGGCGCGGAGCACCATCTTCACGCACTCCGCCGTGCCCGCCCTCAACCAGCTGCTGCTGCCCTTCCTCAGCCTGGTCTCGGTGGCCGAGCTGCAGCGCAACCCCACGGTCAAGGAGGAGGCGGCCAGTGCCGGGATCACCTCGATCAACGGCCTGATGCTCACCTACCCGGTGCACCAGGCCGCGGACATCCTGTTCTGCAAGGGCAACCTGGTGCCGGTGGGCAAGGACCAGCTGCCCCACATCGAGCAGACGCGGGTGGTGGCGCGCCGCTTCAACGAGCGGTACGGCCAGACCTTTCCCGAGCCCGACGCGCTGCTCTCGGTCGCGACCAACATCCTCGGCCTCGACGGCACCAAGATGAGCAAGTCCCGCGGCAACGCGATCGAGCTCAGGGCGACTGCCGACGAGACGGCAAGGCTGATCAGGAAGGCGAAGACCGACAGCGACCGGCAGATCACCTACGACCCGGCCGGTCGGCCCGAGGTATCCAACCTGCTGACCCTGGTGTCCCTGTGCGAGGGCGTGGCCGCGGAGCAGGTCGCCGACGAGATCGGCGACGGCGGCGGGGGTGCGCTCAAGGCGCGCGTCACCGACGCGGTGAACACCTTCTTCGGACCGCTGCGCGCCCGACGCGAGGAGCTGCTGGCCGACCCGTCGTACGTCGACGAGGTGATCGCGCGTGGAAACGAGCGGGCCAACGAGGTCGCGGAGACCACGCTGGACGAGGTCCGCGACAAGATGGGGATGAGCTACCCCTGAGCTACCCCTTGCCGGGGACGACGTTCGACGTCACGTGCAGCCGGGCGGACACGAGCAGCACGCCGATCCCCAGCACCGACAGCCCGGCACCCACCAGCGCGGGCGCGGCGTAGCCGAACCCGGCCGCGATCACGAGACCGCCGAGCCACGCGCCGAGCGCGTTGGCGAGGTTGAGCGAAGCGTGGTTCATCGCGGCGCCGATCGTCTGCGCGTCACCGGCGACCTCCATCAGCCGCAGCTGCAGGTTGACCACCAGGACCGACGATGCGACCGAGATCGCGAACAGGTTCAGGATCGACGGCCAGCCGAGCTGCGCGGTGAAGAAGAACAGCAGGAGCAGCAACCCGGTCGCCACCGCGGACAACAGGAGCGAGCGGAACACCGACCAGTCGGCCAGGTGCCCGCCCAGGAAGGTGCCCGCTGTCATGCCCAGCCCGAACGCCAGCAGGAACCACGGCACGGCCGACGACGCGAGACCGCCGACGTCGGTGATCGTGGGCGCGATGTAGGAGTACACGGCGAACATGCCGCCGAAGCCGACCGCCCCCACCAGGAGGGTCAACCACACCTGGGGTCTCGCGAAGGCGCTCAGCTCGCGGCGTCCCGTGGCGAGCGGGTCACCCGGGCACGCCGGCACGAAGAACAGGATCAGCAGCACGGTGACCGCGACGATCCCCGTCACGCTCCAGTACGCCGAGCGCCATCCGACGTGCTGGCCCAGGTACGTCGCCGCCGGGACACCCACGATGTTGGCCACCGCCAGCCCGAGCATCACCATGCTGACCGCCCGGCCGCGGCGCTCGGGGGTGGCCATCGACGCCGCGACCAGCGAGGCGACCCCGAAGTACGCGCCGTGCGGCAGGCCGGCGAAGAACCGGGCCGCGGTCAGCAGCCCGTAGGACCCGGCGACCGCACTCATCGCGTTGCCGATCCCGAGCCAGGCCACCAGCACCAGCAGCAGGCCCCGACGCGGGAAGCGTGCGCCGACGAAGGCAAGGACCGGAGCGCCCACCACCACGCCCACGGCGTACGCCGAGATCACGTGGCCGGCGGCCGGGATCGACACGCCCACTCCGTCGGCGATCTCGGGAAGCAGTCCCATGGTCACGAACTCGGTGGTCCCGATGGCGAACCCGCCCATCGCGAGAGCCAGCACGGCCAGCACGAAGTGCCGTGCCTGCACGGCAGGCACGGTCGGCTGGTCGAGGGACACCGAGGTCATGTCAGGGCCACTCTTCCATCCTTCTTGGGACCACCTCCGCAGCATTCACGTTTGCCGGACGGCGCCGGTGTTGCGAAGGTCACCCCATGCGCTTTCCGCACGACGTGCCGACGCTGACCGACGGAACGGTCACGCTGCGTGCTCACCACGAGGACGACGTGACAGGGGTGCTGGAGCAGAGCATCGACCCGCTCAGCCGGACCTGGACCACCGTGCCGGTCCCCTACACCCCCGATGACGCGAAGCGCTTCGTCCGCGAGGTGATGCCGGGCGGCTGGCTGACCGACCAGGAGTGGGGCTTCGCCGTCGAGTACGACGGCCGCTACGCCGCGACCGTGACGCTGCGGAACGAGGGTGCTGGTCGTGCCGAGATCGCCTACGCCTCCCACCCGCGCATCCGCGGAACGGGCGGCATGGAACGCGCGCTGCGGCTCCTCCTCGGCTGGGGCTTCGACGGCGACCCCGGACCGGGGCTGGACACCGTGGTCTGGTGGGCCAACCGCGGCAACTGGCCCTCGCGCCGACTGGCCTGGCGGTTGGGCTTCGGGATCACCGCGTCGCTTCGCGCCTGGCTCCCCCAGCGAGGCGACCTGCTCGACGCCTGGGGCGGCACCCTGGTGCGGACCGACCAGCGCCGTCCACGGCACCCGTGGCCGACCCTGCCGACGATCGAGTCGCCCCGCCTTCCGCTGCGGCTCCGACCCGCGCGGACCGACGACGTCGAGCGGATCGTCGAGGCGTGCACCGACGAACTCACGGCCCGCTGGCTCGGGGAGCTGCCGCGGCCCTACCGGCGCCCCGACGCCGAGGCGTTCCTGCTCGCCGCGGCCGAGCGCACCGCCATCGGGGAGGCGCTCCACCTGGTGGCGGCCGATGCGGCGGACGACCGGCTGCTCGGTCTGGTCGGCCTGTCCCGGATCGACCCCGTGCTGCGGAGCGCGGAGCTGGGCTACTGGGTGCACCCCGAGGCCCGCGGACGCGGGGTCGCCTCGGAGATGGCGCGGCTCACGCTCCGTCACGCACTGGTGCCGGTCGACGAGGGAGGGGCCGGGCTGGTCCGGGTCACGGCTCGCGCCGCGAGCGGCAACACCCCGTCCCTCACGGTGCTGCGGCGGTGCGGGATGCGGCACGTCGGAGCGCTGACGCTGGCGTCACGGACCGGCACCGGGCTCGTGGACGCGGCGCTGTTCGAGATGGTTGATCCCTCAATGGTCTAGTCAGACATCGACGGAATCAGGCGTGGCAGCCGGAAATCCATGCGGGATTCGACGCAAATAGGCCGAATTGTCGCTGAAACCCCCATGCGCACCTTCGGCGTCAGCACACTGGTTCACGAGGGGGGGACGACGTACCTCGGTCCACGTTGGGGGATGTGGACCACCCGGCAGCACTGGGGGGTGCAGCCGGGCGGACGACCTACGTCGACCACACACATGACGGGTGTCATCACGCCCGAGGGTGCGCGCGCGCACGCTCCGCGGGGAATCAGTCGCAGGAGCATCCTGCGAGCCGCTGCCTGGGTCACTCCGGTGGTGCTGGTCGCAGCGCCGGCCCCGGCGTTCGCACTGTCGCCGTCGGTCTCACGCCTGACGATCACCGCGACGTCACTGGCAGCCTCGGCAACAGCAACAAGCTCAGGCTCACCTTCACCGGTGGCACCGGCACGCTCAGCATCGGCCTGGTCCAGCTCGGCGGGAGCAACATCTCGATGACCCCGACCTCGGGGATCTCCGCGAACGGCGGCACGCGGAGAGCCAGGGCCAGTCCTTCGAGCTCGGTGGCTCCTACACGATCACCTACACCTACCAGTCGCAGACCTACACCGTCGGCGTGGTGGGCGTCTGACCCCCTGGACTCCCGGACCGGCGTCACCGCCGCTCAGGGGCCGACGACGTACCCGTCTTCGCGGCTCCTGCGGCTCCCCCGGGCTTCGGCCCCGACGCCGGTCCGGGTCGCCTGCCCGGCGTCGTCGCATCTTGCGCGGACACCGGCTGGTCCGGCGCCTCCGGTGCGGCCTCTGCCGGCCCGGCCTCCACCGCCGCCGCCTGATCGGGCTTGACCGGCGCCGACGTGGCGCGAGCCGACCGTGCCTGCGCGGTCTTGGCCGCTGCCGGCTTGGCGCGAGCCGGTCGTGCCTGCGTGGACTTGGCCGGAGCCGGCTTGGCGCGAGCAGACTTGGCCGGCGCGGACCTGGCCGGCGCGGACCTGGCCGGCGCGGACTTGGACGGCGCGGACCTGGGCGGCGCAGACCTGACCGGCGCGGACCTGACCGGCGCGGACTTGGCCTGCGTGGACTTGACCGGGGCCACCTCTGCTTTCGCGACCTCGACCGGCGCGGCCGGGTGCGCCACGTCCGGTTCGCCGGGGCGTCCGCCGGCCTCGGCGGAGCGGTCGCCGTCGTAGGCGTAGCCGTAGCCGTAGCCTATACCCGGTCCGCAGGCCCCTGCGGACCTTGTTGAGCACCACCCCGAGGACGTGCCCGTTGACCTGGCGCAGGTTGGCCAGTGACTCGGACAGGTGTACGTCGAGCGTCCTGCCGCTGCTCAGCACGATCAGCGCGCCGTCGGCGTTGGCGGTGAGCACCGCGGCGTCGGTCACCGGCAACAACGGTGGCGCGTCGATGATCACGGTGTAGGTCTGGGCGAGCTCGTCGAGGAGCCGGCCCATCGCCCGCGAGGCCAGCAGCTCGCTCGGGTTGGGCGGCACCGGCCCGGCGGCCAGCACGTGCACCCCGTGCATGCCGTGGGGGCGCTGCACCACGTCGTCGAAGGCGACCCGGCCGATCAGCACGTCGGTCAGTCCCGCGCCCTCCACCAGCCCGAAGGACTCCGCCTGCACCGGGCGGCGCAGGTCGCCGTCGATGATCACCACCGGCCGCTCCGAGGCCGCCAGTGCGACGGCCAGGTTGGCCGCGACGGTGGACTTGCCGTCCCCGGGCAGCGGACTCGTCACCACGATCGTGTGCGGGGGGTCGTCGATGTCCATGAACTGCAGGTTCGTGCGCAGCTTGAGGATCGCCTCGCCCGCCGGTCCGCGGTCGGGATGGCGGCCGACCGTGCCCTCGACGGCGATGCCACGCTGCTGCGACAGAGCCGGGTCGAGCGGGATCACGCCCGCCACCGTCACCCCGAACGCGGCGACGTCGGTGGCGCCGTGGATGCGCCGGTCCAACCGGTGACGCACCAGCGCGTAGGCGATCCCCAGCAGCAGGCCGGCCAGCAGGCCGAACTCGAGGTTGCGTCGCGGGTCGGGCGAGATCGGCGACGACGGCGCAGCGGCCGACTCGACCGGCACCAGCTGGGTGAACGACGTGGCGGTGCCTGCCGGGTGCTCGACGCGGTCTACCTCCGCGGCCAGGGCCCCCACCCAGGCGTCGGCGAGGCGCTTGGCCTCGTCGGCGTCCGAGGAGACGGCGGTGATCTTGATCAGCACCGAGCCGTTGTCGTGGAAGACGGAGATCCCGCCGACCAGCGCGGCCGGGGCGACGTCGAGGTCGAGCTCGCGGACCACCCGCTCGGCGACGGACCGGCTCAGCGCGAGCTCGGTGTAGGACTCGGCCCGGGACTTGGAGACCGAGTCGGCGACCGAGGACTCGGCGGTCGAGGAGCTCGGACCGGTGGTGACCAGGCCCCGGGCGTCGGCGGCGTACACGCGAGGCTGCGTGGCGGTGTAGCCGTACGACGCCGCAGCGCCGAGCAGGATCGCCAGCAGGATGCCGAGCCAGTAGCTGCGCACCAGCCGGAGCACGTCGCGGAACTCGACGACGCGCCCTCCCCCCGGCGGGGGCGCCCCCGTCGCGCTCATCGAGTCAGCCACCGAGCCCGTCGAGCACGTCGTTGAAAGTGCCCGACGGCCGCATCACGGCGGCCGCCCTGGCGTCGTCGGGCCGGTAGTAGCCCCCGATGTCGGCCGGTGCCCCCTGGACCGCGAGCAGCTCGTCGTTGATGGTGGCCTCGTTGTCGGCCAGCGTGCCGGCGAGGTCGGAGAACGCCTTCGCCAGCTCGACGTCGTCGTCCTGGCCGGCAAGCTCCTGGGCCCAGTAGAGCGCCAGGTAGAAGTGGCTGCCGCGGTTGTCGATCCCACCCACGCGACGAGACGGCGACCGGTTCTCGTTGAGGAAGGTGGCGGTCGCCCGGTCGAGCGTCTGGCCCAGCACCCGCGCTCGCTCGTTACCGGTGGTGTCGGCGAAGTGCTCGAGGCTCACCGCGAGCGCCAGGAACTCGCCCAGGCTGTCCCAACGCAGGTAGTTCTCCTTGACCAGCTGCTGCACGTGCTTCGGTGCCGAGCCGCCGGCGCCGGTCTCGAACAGGCCACCGCCGTTGATCAGGGGTACCACGGAGAGCATCTTGGCGCTGGTGCCGAGCTCGAGGATCGGGAACAGGTCGGTGAGGTAGTCGCGGAGCACGTTGCCCGTGACCGAGATGGTGTCCTCCCCCCTGCGGATCCGCTCGAGCGAGAACGCGATCGCGTCGACCGGGGACATGATCTGGAGGTCGAGCCCGTCGGTGTCGTGCTCGGGGAGGTACTTCTCCACCTTGGCGATCAGGTTCGCGTCGTGGGCGCGGCCCTCGTCCAGCCAGAAAACCGCCGGCGAGCCGGAGGCCCGGGCCCGGGTGACGGCCAGCTTGACCCAGTCCTGGATCGGCACGTCCTTGGTCTGGCACATCCGCCAGATGTCGCCCTGCGCGACGGGGGTCTCCAGCAACGCGGTGCCGCTCCCGTCGACCACGCGCACGGTGCCGGTGGCCGGGATCTCGAACGTCTTGTCGTGGGAGCCGTACTCCTCGGCGGCCTGGGCCATCAGGCCCACGTTGGACACCGAGCCCATCGTCGCCGGGTCGTAGGCGCCGTGGGCGCGGCAGTCGTCGAGCACGACCTGGTAGATGCCGGCGTACGACGAGTCCGGGATCACCGCAAGGGTGTCGGCCTCCTCGCCGTCGGGGCCCCACATGTGGCCGGACGTGCGGATCATCGCCGGCATCGAGGCATCGACGATCACGTCGCTGGGCACGTGCAGGTTGGTGATCCCCTTGTCGGAGTCGACCATCGCCAGCGCGGGACCCTCGGCGATCCCCTGCTCGAACGCCGCCTTGATCTCGGTGGCCTGCGGCAGCGACTCGACGCCCTTGAGGATGCTGCCGAGCCCGTCGTTGGGGCTGAGCCCGGCGTCGGCCAACACGTCGCCGTACTGCGCGAACACCTCCGGGAAGAACGCCCGCACCACGTGGCCGAAGATGATCGGGTCGGAGACCTTCATCATGGTCGCCTTGAGGTGCACGGAGAACAGCACGTCGTCGTCCTTGGCGCGCTGGATCTGCGCGGTCAGGAACTCACGCAGCGCGGCGACGTGCATCGCGGTGGCGTCGACCACCTCACCGGCCAGCACCGGCACCGACTCGCGGAGGACCGTGGTCGCACCGTCGTCCGCGACCAGCTCGATGCGCAGGTCGTCGTCCCGCTCGAGCACCGCGGACCGCTCGGTGGCGCGGAAGTCGTCGGCGGTCATGTGGGCGACGTTGGTCTTCGAGTCCGCGCTCCAGGCACCCATCGAGTGCGGGTGGTTGCGGGCGTACTGCTTGACCGAAGCGGGCGCCCGGCGGTCGCTGTTGCCCTCGCGCAGCACCGGGTTGACCGCGCTGCCCTTGGTCGTGTCGTAGCGGGCGCGCACGTCCTTCTCGGCGTCGGACTGCGGGTTGTCCGGGTAGTCCGGCAGGTCGTAGCCCTGCTCCTGCAGCTCGGCGATGGCCGCCTTGAGCTGGGAGACGGAGGCGGAGATGTTGGGCAGCTTGATGATGTTGGCCTCGGGCTGCTTCGCCAGCTCGCCCAGCTCGGCCAGCGCGTCGTCGACCTGCTGCTCCTCCGGCAGCCGGTCCGCGAACTGGGCGATGATCCGGCCCGCCAGGGAGATGTCCCGGGTCTCGACCGCGACACCCGCCACTCCGGCGTACGCCTGGATGATCGGGAGGAACGAGTACGTCGCCAGCAGGGGCGCCTCGTCGGTATGGGTGTAGATGATCGCGTTGTCCGTCACCCGCGAACGGTATCGCGCGGCTCGGGGACGCCTGTGCCGGACGCCCGCCGCTACGGCCGGTGGAAGTCGATCAGCTCGACCTGCTCCTTGCCGCCGGCGACCGTCTCCTCGTGCACCACGCCGACGCCCTTGGCGTAGTACTTGCGCTCGACCAGCTTCGGCTCCAGCGGGGTGGTGTCCTGCGTCTGCAGCAGGCCGTCGTAGGACCCGGCGGGCTCGGTCCGCCTCTCGGTGAGGGACAGGATCTTGCCGTGGTCCTCGGCGACGCCCCGGCGGTACTCCTGGGCGTAGGCGTCGCCGACGTCGGGCTCGGCCAGCATCGCGATGCCGGCGTGCGCGTCGTCCTTGCCCGCCTCCCAGGAGCCCTCCTTGTCGGCCTTGCCCTTGTCGAAGGCCGTGGTGTCCTCGCCGAAGTACCAGACGTTGCCGGCGCCGTCCTGGGCGTACCAGTCGTAGGTGTCCTCGACCACCGTCCCGTCGGCGGACCGGACCACGTCGTGCACGACCACCGTGCGCACCCCCTGGACCACCTTGGTCTGGTCGCTGACCGTGACCACGTCCTTCTGGGCACCCTCGTCGCCGGTGCTGGTGTAGGTCCACACCGTGCCCGGCCGGAGTGGGAGGTAGGCGTTGTCGACGGTCGCCGTGAAGTCGGCCGGATCCGGGCTCGGCGTCGGGACGGTGAGTCCGTCGACCGTGGCGGCAGGCACCTTCGGGCCGGCCGAGGTGTCGGTGCCGCCGGACGACCCGCAGCCGGCGAGGGCGAGCAGGGTGACGGCAGTGGCGGCGAGGCTGGTGCGGTGGCTGGTCATGCTCCGAGGCTGGCAGCGGCGTACTGAAGTCAGCCTGAAGGTCGACTTCAGCCCGTCTTCAGCGTGGGCGTGCCACCGTGGACCATGCGGATCCTCGTGGTCGACGACGACGCGGCGCTGCTGCGGGCGCTGCGACGCGGGCTGGAGGCCGAAGGCTTCGCCGTGGACACTGCCGGCGACGGCAGCGAGGGCGAGTGGTTGGCGCGGGAGAACCCGTACGACGTGGTGGTGCTCGACGTGATGCTGCCGGGGCGAGACGGCTACGACGTGTGCGCGCGGATGCGCGACGCCGGGGTCGACGCGCCCGTGCTGATGCTGACCGCGAAGAACGCGGCCACCGACGAGGCGCACGCGCTCGACAACGGGGCGGACGACTTCCTGCCGAAGCCGTTCAGCTACGTCGTGCTGATGGCCCGGCTCCGCGCCCTGGTCCGCCGCGGTGGCGCCCGGAGCCCGGCCCTGCTGAAGGCGGGTGACCTCACCCTCGACCCGGCGGCCCACCGGGTGCAGCGCGGCGAGGAGCGCCTCGACCTGACGCCGCGGCAGCTGTCCCTGCTGGAGTTCCTGATGCGCCGGGCCGGCGACGTGGTCTCGAAGCGGGTGATCCTCGACCATGTCTGGGACTTCGCCTACGAGGGCGACCCGAACATCGTCGAGGTCTACGTGCGCCAGCTTCGGTTGCGGATCGACGAGCCGTTCGGCCGACGCGCACTGCAGACGGTGCGTGGCGCGGGCTACCGGCTGGACCCGGAGGGCGGGTGAGACGGCTCTCGGTGCGGCTGCGCACCACCGTCGTGGCGACGGTGCTCGCCGCCATCGCGCTCGCGGCGGCATCGGTCGCGCTGGTCGCCACGCTGGGCTACAACCTCACCCGCGCCGACGACGACCTCGCCCGGTCGCGGTTGGACGACGTCTCGGCGCTGGCCGCCACGGGAGACCTGCCGGAGGTGCTGCCCGCGATCGGTGACGACTCGGTCGCGCAGGTGGTGCGCGACGACGGCACCGTGGTCGCCCGGTCGCCGAACATCCTCGGCGCACCCCGCTTCGCCACGTTCCGGCCGGGCAGTCGCTTCGCCGTGCGCACGGTGCGTGGGCCGGACGACCAGGAGACCGAGGACTACCGGCTGTGGGCCACGCGCGCGGAGACCCCCGACGGCCCCGTGACGGCGTACGTCGGGTCCAGCCTGGAGTCGGCGCAGGAGGTGACCGGGCGGCTGACCCGGCTGCTGATGCTGGGCCTGCCCCCGGTCCTGGTGCTCCTGGCCGGTGCGGTGTGGCTGCTGGTCGGGCGCACCCTGCGCCCGGTGGAGCGGATCCGGAGCGAGGTCGACGAGATCTCCGACCGTGCGCTCGACCGCCGGGTGCCGCTGCCCGGCACCGGCGACGAGGTGCAGCGGCTGGCCGAGACCATGAACCGGATGCTCGACCGGCTCGAGGGCGCCGCCCTGCACCAGCGCGACTTCGTCGCCAACGCCTCGCACGACCTGCAGAGCCCGTTGACCGTGATCCGCACCGAGCTCGACGTCGTCGCCGCCCACCCGGACGCGACGGACTGGCCGCAGACCGTGCAGACGCTGCGGCTCGAGGCCGACCGGATGGAGCGCCTGGTGCGCGACCTGCTGTTCCTGGCCCGTGCCGACGCCACCCCGCCGAGCGCGCCGGGACTGGTCGACCTCGACGACGTGGTGCTGGAGGAGGTCGCCCGGATCCGGGTGACGAGCACCCTGGACCTCGACACCAGCGGGGTGTCGGCAGCCCCGGTGCGTGGGTCGCGCGACGACCTGGCGCGGCTGGTGCGCAACCTGCTCGCCAACGCCTGCGCGCACGCGGCGACGACGGTCACGGTCACCACCGGCCAGGTCGGTGACGCCGAGGTGCTGGTGGTCGAGGACGACGGTGCCGGTGTGCCGGCCGAGCACCGCGCCCGGGTGTTCGACCGGTTCTACCGGGCCGACCCGGTGCGCAGCCGCGACGGCGGGGGCACCGGGCTGGGCCTGGCGATCGTGCGCTCGGTGGCCGAGGAGCACGGCGGCACGGTGGAGCTCGACGAGGCCGGGACCCGGGCGCGCTTCGTCGTACGCCTCCCGGTGGGGTGAGCCCCCTGTCGGCGCTGCTAGCGTCGGAGCACCGCCGAACCAAGGAGCTGTCTCGTGAGCAACACTCCCGTCAAGGTCGCTGTCACCGGTGCCGCCGGCCAGATCGGCTACAGCCTGCTGTTCCGCCTCGCCAGCGGTGACCTGCTCGGCAGGGACACCCCGGTCGAGCTGCGGCTGCTGGAGATCGAGCCCGCGCTGAAGACCCTCGAGGGGGTCGTGATGGAGCTCGACGACTGCGCCTTCCCGACCCTCGCCGACGTGCAGATCGGGGCCGACGCGAACACGGTCTTCGACGGCGTGAACCTGGCCCTGCTGGTCGGCGCCCGGCCGCGTGGCCCGGGCATGGAGCGCGGTGACCTGCTCGAGGCCAACGGCGCGATCTTCACCGCCCAGGGCAAGGCGCTCAACGCCGTGGCCGCCTCCGACGTGCGGATCGGCGTGACCGGCAACCCGGCGAACACCAACGCGCTGATCGCGATGTCCAACGCGCCGGACATCCCGAAGGAGCGCTTCTCGGCGCTGACCCGGCTCGACCACAACCGCGCGATCTCGCAGCTCGCCGCGAAGACCGGCGCCCCGGTCACCGACATCACCCGGATGACGATCTGGGGCAACCACTCCGCGACCCAGTATCCCGACCTGTTCCATGCCGAGGTCGCCGGCAGGAACGCCGCCGAGACCGTCGGCGACCAGGCCTGGATCGAGAACGACTTCATCCCGACCGTGGCCAAGCGCGGTGCCGCGATCATCGAGGCGCGGGGCTCCTCGTCGGCCGCCTCCGCCGCGTCCGCCACGATCGACGCGGCCCGCGACTGGCTGCACGGCTCTGCCCAGGACGACTGGGTGTCGATGGCGGTCGTCTCGGACGGCTCCTACGGCGTCCCCGAGGGCATCATCTCCTCGTTCCCGGTCACCACCTCCGGTGGCGACTGGTCGATCGTGCAGGGGCTCGACATCGACGACTTCAGCCGCGGCCGGATCGACGCCAGCGTCGCCGAGCTCCAGGAGGAGCGCGACGCCGTCAAGGACCTCGGGCTGATCTGACCGCCGACCCGACGCAGATGGTCGTGATCTGACCGCCGACCCGACGCAGATGGTCGTGACCTGACCGCCGACCCGACGCAGATGGTCGCGACCTGATAGCGCGAGCCTGCACCACTGTTGCCCGCCATCTGCGCCGGGTCACCCTCGCAACAACAACCATCTGCGCCGGGTCACCCCCGCACCAACAACCATCTGCGCCGGGTCACCCTTGCAACAGCGACCATCTGCGCCGGGTCGGCGAGAATCGGGTCGCCCCGGAAACGTCGACGGCCTACGGTGACTCGGATGGAGACGATGCTGGCGGTGGGCAGCGACCAGATCTGGGTGGACGACGGGGGACGGGGACGGGGACGGGCCGGCGGTGCTGCTGGTGCATCCCGGGATCCACGACTCCACCGTGTGGGACCCGGTGCTGCCGTTGCTCGACGGGCTCCGGGTGATCCGGTACGACGCCCGCGACTTCGGGCGTTCGTCGGCCTCCAGCGAGGAGTTCCTGCCGATGGCGGACCTGCTGGCCGTGCTCGACCACCTCGGGCTGCAGCGGGTGCACCTGGTCGGCAACAGCATGGGCGGCCAGACCGCGCTCGCGGTGGCCGTGGAGCATCCCGAGCGGGTGCTGTCGCTGACCCTGCTCGCGCCCGGGATCGGGGGCTACGACTGGCCCGACGACGCACCGGAGATCGAGGAGGAGTGGGAGGAGGTCGCTCGCTCCGGCGACCAGGAGCGGTTGGTGGACCTCTACGGCCGGGTCTGGTGTGCGGCTGGCGTGACGGAGGCGATCCACGACCAGCTGGTGGCGATGGTCGCGGCCGAGGAACGGCACGACGGCAACGAGCTGGACAACCCCGAGCAGTGGTCGCGCGCCGGTGCCCTCGACGTCCCCACGGCGGTCGTGGTCGGCGAGCTCGACATCGCCTCGATGATCACCGGGGCCGTGGCCCTCGCGGCTCGGATCCCCGGGGCCGAGCTGGTGCGGCTGCCGGGCGCGGACCACCTGCCCAGCCTCCGGGAGCCGCAGGCGGTCGCGGACGTCGTACGACGGACGGTCGCGCGCGCCGGTTGATCAGCCCTTCTCGGAGTCGCTCTCGATCACGACCTTGCCGAAGTCCTGGTCCAGCCGTACGTCGACCGTGGTGCCGTCGGGGCGGGTCACCTCGACCTCAAAGGTGGCACCGTTCTCGGAGTCGCGCTCCACGGAGTTGGCGGTGCCGCCGTGCGTGAGTCGCAGCGCCGCCGTGGTCGCACGGTCGGCGTCCCGGCCGGTGACGGTGTCGTCCCCGTCGTCGCTGACGGCGGCCACGCTGGCGACCGCCCCCACGGCCGCGACGACGACAAGGACTCCGGTCAGGATCCGCTTCGAGTTCTTCATGCCCCCAGCGTCGCGTACCTGCGCTGAAGCCAACCTGAAGATCACTGACCCGGCTGGTTCGGGATGGTGGCCGCGAGGAAGATCAGCAGGAAGCCCGTGGCGGTGAGCAGCAGCACGTCGAACCAGCGCCGACGCACCCGCAGCATCCCGGCGTCGTACTCCCCCAGCACAGCGCGGGCGAGCGCGGAGACCAGCAGGGCCGCGCCGACGATCGTCACGCCGCGTCGCCACGACGACAGTCCGACCACGAGCAGCCCGGACACCGTGGCCGCGACGACCAGGAAGTAGAGCACCCCGCCGAGGGTCTTCGGCCGCTGGAGCGGGGGCAGCTGACGTGTCACGCGGGCGACGGGATCGGGCTGTTCCGCTCGGCGATCTCGACGATGTTCGACAGCAGCATCGCCCGGGTCATCGGGCCGACACCGCCGGGGTTGGGCGACACCCAGGCCGCGACCTCGGCGACCGACGCTGCGACGTCTCCCGCGATCTTGCCGTCGACGCGGGAGACACCGACGTCGAGCACCGCGGCGCCGGGCTTGACCATGTCGCCGGTGATGATGTCGGGAACTCCCGCGGCCGCGACCACGATGTCGGCCTCGCGGACGTGCGCGGCGAGGTCACGCGTGCCGGTGTGGCAGAGCGTCACCGTCGCGTTCTCGGTACGACGGGTGAGCAGGAGCCCGAGCGGACGGCCGACCGTGATCCCACGACCCACCACCACCACCTCTGCGCCGGCGATGGTCACGTCGTGCCGGCGCAGCAGCTCGATGATCCCGACCGGCGTGCACGGCAGCGGGCCGGCCTCGCCGAGCACCAGCTTGCCGAGGTTGGTCGGGTGCAGTCCGTCGACGTCCTTGCCGGGGTCGACCCGGGACAGCAGCGCGAACTCGTCGAGCCCTGTCGGCTGCTGCACGATGAACCCGGTGCACGCCGGGTCGGCGTTCAGCTCGTCGATCACCGCCTCCACCTCGGCCTGCGTGGCCGACGCCGGCAGGTCGCGCCGGATCGAGGTCATCCCGATCGCGGCGCAGTCCTTGTGCTTGGCGCCGACGTACCAGTGCGAGCCCGGATCGTCGCCGACCAGCACCGTGCCCAGACCGGGCGTGACGCCGTGCTCCCGGAGCGCGGCCACGCGCTCGGTCAGCTCGGCCTTGATCGTGCGGAGGGTGGCAGTGCCATCCAGGATCTGTGCGGTCACGGCGTCATCCTAGGGACGCCTCCTGTGGCGCCGTGAGGTACCTCTCCGCCGCGCGCGCCGCCGGGTGCATGATCACGGCCGCGGTCACGGCGATGCCGGCGATCAGGATCCAGCCGACCGCGCCCCAGGTGATCGCGAGGAACGTGAACAGGGCCGGCCCGACGATCGTCTCCACCTGGTAGCCGAGCCGCCAGACGCCCTGGTACTCGCCCCGCCGAGTGGGGTCGGACAGCTCCGACTGGAACCCCCAGCCGCCAGCAGACGCGAACAGCTCCGCGCCGGTGATCGTCACGTGGCCCGACCAGATCAGGGCGATCGACACCCAGCCGATCGTCTCGTGGGTGACCATGATCAACCCGCACGAGACCACGAAGCAGACCGCAGCCAGTCGCGCCGCCCGCAGCGCGCCGGTCACCGTGTCGGAGCCACGCGCCGCCGGCACCTGGAGCAGCACGGCCAGCACCGTGTTGGTGCCGAACAGCCAGGCCAGCAGCACGTGGGGCGCGTCGGTGCGCTCCACCAGCCAGAGCGGGACCACGACGTTGAGCAGCACCTGGTTGGTGCCCAGCACACCGTTCATCAGCCCGAGCACCACGAAGCCGCGGTTGCGGAGTGCCGCCGGCGTGACCAGTGCCTCTGCCGGTGTCGCCGTGGTTGGCTCCTCCGCGGTGCGCTCGTGCACGGCCTCGGGGAGCCGGGCGATCAGCAGCGCGTTGAGGAACAGGATCCCGGCCGTCAGCAGGGGTACGGCGCGGATCACGTCGTCGCTGCCGGTCGCCAACGCCAGCCCGCCGATGAGCGCGCCGAGCGTGAAGCCGATGTTGAGCGCGCTGCGCATGAACGCCATCGAGCGCACCCGCTCGGCGCGCGGGAACGCATCGATCGTGTAGGCACCCCGGCCCGCGCTGCCCCCGGCGTCGGTCGCGGCCAGCAGGGTCAGGATGCCCACGAACGCCACGAACCCGTGCACCAGTGGGTAGCAGAGGAACGTCGCCGCCTCCAGGAACGCCCCGATCGCCCACATCCGCTTCGGGCCGACCCGGTCGGCGAGCTTGCCCATCGGCACGGCCAGCAGGAACACCACGATCCCGCTGACCGAGAGCCCGAGCCCGACCTGCGTCGCGGTCAGGCCCACGATCTGGGTGAAGAACACCGCACTGCCGGTGATGAACGCGCCCCCACCGATCGCGAACAGGATCGACTGCGCCGACAGTCGCCGCGCGAGCGGTGTCGGCGGCAGGATCCGTTCGAGAAAGGTCCGCACAACCCCGCGATTCAACCAGCCGACGTGGACGCGAGTCGCGCCGATTTCGCCCGACCGGTCGGCGTCAGTGGAAGAAGTGGCGGGTGCCGGTGAGGTACATGGTCACACCGGCGGCGTTCGCGGCCTCGACGGTCTCGGGGTCACGCTTGGAGCCGCCCGGCTGGACGATCGCCCGGACGCCGGCGTCGATCAGCACCTGCGGACCGTCGGCGAACGGGAAGAACGCGTCCGAGGCCGCGAACGAGCCCTTCGCCCGGTCGCCGGCGCGCTCCACCGCGAGCTTGCACGAGTCGACCCGGTTGACCTGTCCCATGCCGACCCCGACCGAGGCGCCGTCACGGGCGAGCAGGATCGCGTTGGACTTCACCGACCGGCAGGCCCGCCACGCGAAGGCCAGGTCGGCCAGGTCCGCCTCGGACAGCGCGTCACCGCTGGCGAGCGTCCAGGTCGCCGGGTCGTCGCCCTCGGCGTCCACCACGTCGCGTCGCTGCAGCAGCAGCCCACCAGAGATCGGGCGCAGGTCGTTGCCGCCCCGCCGCAGCGGCTCGCAGACCAGCAGCCGGAGCCCCTTCCTGGCCCTCAGCACCTCCACGGCGCCCTCGTCGTACGCCGGCGCGACCAGCACCTCCGTGAAGATCTCGGCCACCTGGTGGGCCAGCTCGACCGACACCGGCACGTTCGTCGCGATCACGCCCCCGAACGCCGAGGTCGGGTCGCAGGCGTGCGCCTTGCGGTGCGCCTCGGCCACGTCGGCCCCGACCGCGATCCCGCACGGGTTGGCGTGCTTGATGATCGCCACGGCCGGCTCGTCGAAGTCGTACGCCGCGCGCCGGGCCGCGTCGCCGTCGACGTAGTTGTTGTAGGACATCTCCTTGCCGGACAGCTGCGTCGCCTGCGCCAGACCCGGCTCCGGCTGGAAGCCGTTGGTGTAGAGCGCCGCGCCCTGGTGCGGGTTCTCGCCGTAGCGGAGCACCGCCTTCTTGTCCCAGGTGGCCCCCATCCAGGCCGGGTAGCCGGACCCCTCGGAGGTGTCGGTGAGCACGCTGCCCATCCACGACGCCACGTGCACGTCGTACGTCGCGGTGTGCACGAACGCCTCGGCCGCGAGCCGCTGCCGCTGCTCCAGCGTGAACCCACCGGAGCCCAGCGCGGCCAGCACGTCGGGGTAGCGGTCCGGTGAGGTGACGATCGCGACCGACGGGTGGTTCTTCGCAGCCGCACGCACCATCGACGGACCACCGATGTCGATCTGCTCGACGCACTCGTCCGGTCCGGCTCCGCTCAGCACGGTGTCGGCGAAGGGGTACAGGTTCGAGACCACCAGGTCGAACGGCTCGACGCCGAGGTCGGCCAGCTGCTGCACGTGGGAGTCGAGCCGGCGGTCGGCCAGGATCCCGGCGTGCACCGCCGGGTGCAGGGTCTTCACGCGTCCGTCGAGGCACTCCGGGAAGCCGGTCAGGTCCTCGACCCTGGTGACCGGCACGCCGAGTCCCTCGATCAGCGTCGCGGAGCCACCCGTCGAGACCAGCTCGACGCCCCCCTCGTGGAGTCCGCGCACGAGGTCCTCGAGCCCGCTCTTGTCGTAGACGGAGACGAGCGCCCGCTTGATCGCAATCGTGTTCATCGTCCGAACCGGACCTTCCTGTGCTCGATGGTGAAGCCGTCGCGCGCGAGCCGGCCGACGCTCTCGACGAGCATCTCCCGCTCCGCTGCCTTGATCCGTTCGTGGAGGGACTCCACGGTGTCGTCGTCCTCCACCGGCACCGCCACCTGCGCGACGATCGGGCCGGTGTCGACGCCTTCGTCGACGACGAACAGCGTCGCACCGCTCACCTTGACGCCGTACGCCAGCGCGTCCGCCGGCCCGTGCATCCCCGGGAACGACGGCGACAGCGCGGGGTGCGTGTTGACCGTGCGCCCTCCGAAGGCGCCGAGGAACGAGGCGCCCGTCAGCTTCATGAACCCGGCCAGGACCACCAGGTCCGGGTGGTACGACGCGCACGTCCCGGTCACCGCCGCGTCCCACTCCTCGCGGCTGCCGAAGTCCTTGACCCGGTGCACGAACGTCGGGACGCCCGCACGCTCCGCCCGGGCCAGCCCCTCGATCCCGTCCCGGTCGGCGCCCACGGCCACCACGGTCGCGCCGTACGACGGGAGCGCTGAGGCGTCGAGGAGTGCCTGCAGGTTGGTCCCCGAACCGGAGACGAGCACCACGAGGCGCGCCGGAGCGGTGGGGGGCGGGGGCACCCGACGAGACTAGTGCTCGTCGAGGCGCACCTCGACCGTGTCCTCCTGGTCGTCCGGCACCCGGGCGGACCGGTCGACCCGCCGGGCCGGGGAGGTCCGGGCCAGTGGGACCTCCACGGTGGGTTCGGTGTCGTCCTCAGCGAGCCCGGTCGTCGCGTCCGGCGACCGGCGCTGGAGCCAGGTCGTCAGCAGGGCACCGAGCAGTCCGCCGACGCCCATCCCCAGCATCGAGGCGACCAGCACCTCGCCGGTCGAGGCGCCGACGTCGGCCATCCGGCCGGAGCCGAGGGCACCGCCGGCGAAGGAGGTGAGGATGCCGGTCAGCACCCCGGCGAGCACGCCCGCGCCGAGCCCGCGCATCGCCGCAAGGTCCCAGGCACGCACCGGGTGTCGGCGCTGCACGAGCGCGACGGCGGCCGCGGCGACCAGGACCGGCAACGCCATCAGGGCGGTGGTGAACCAGGGCGTGGCGCCGTCGTCCGGCAGCGCGGCGAGCAGGGGGAACGCCGGCATCGGGCCGAGCTGGACGATGCTCGGGGAGACCACCGTGCCGGTGCCCACCGCGAAGCCGGGACCGAGCACGTAGGCGCCGCCGAGCAGCACCGCGTTGGGCGCCAGCAGGCCGGTGAGCAGCACCAGCATCAGCGCGTCGCCGGGGTGCAGCCCGAGCCGCGACACCACGGTCGCCGCCGAGCCCGCGTCGAGCGCGAACGCCACCGCCACCACGGCTGCCGAGCAGGCGAGGAAGCCGGCGACCACCGCGAGGGTGCCGCGCAGCACCGGCCAGGCCCAGGTCGGCAGGAGCGCTCGCACCGCCGGCCAGCGTCCCGCCCCGGTCACCAGTCCGCAGCCACCGACACCTCCCGCGAGCGCGATCGCGCCGAGCAGGGTGAGCACCAGCGAGCCCCCCACCTCGGGGGTGGCGGCGAGGACAGCGGTCACGATCGCGACCACGACGTAGGCGCAGGTCATCAGCGACGCCCCGACCAGCAGCTCGCGGTCGTCGCCGGGCGGCGAGACGGCTCCGGCCCAGCGACCGGCCCGGAAGCAGACCCAGGCCAGCAGGATCGTGAGCCCGAGCGGGACCGCGGTGTAGGTCACCCCGCCGTACGTCAGGTGCGAGCCGTGCCCGACCAGCCAGGCGTCGGCGCCGACCCGCAGCGCGTCCCGCGTGTCCCCGTGCGCACCACCGTCGGCCAGGAACCAGCCGGTCACCGCCACCGCCAGGCAGACCACGAGTCCGGACCCGGACGCCAGCAGCCCGGCCAGGGCCGCGGACACGGTGAGCGGACGCCCGGCGGGAGCCTCGCTCCGGGTCGCGGCGGACGCGGTACGGGTGAGCAGGTCGGTCATCTCGGGATCATCTCGGGATCATCTCGGGGTCCCCGCGGAGGTGCGAGCGAAGCGAGTGGCTTCGTGGGGTGAGTTCATCGTCGCCCATCCTCGCCCGCGGACCGGGCGATTTGCCGCTCCCACGCCTGACGAGAGACTCCTCACGTCGTCCGCCAGCATTCGAAGTGCGGTCCCCCACCACGTAATCTCGGCCCCGATGAACTCCCCACCGCACCGCTCGCCTCGCTCACGCACCGTCGGAGGCCCCGCAGCGACATGACCTCCACCGACTTCGACGAGCTGTACGCCGGCACCTGGCGACCGCTGCTGCTCCAGACGTTCGCCCTCTGCGGTGACCTGGGGACGGCCCGCGAGGCGGTCAGCCACGCGTTCGTCGACGCCTGGCACCACTGGGGACGTGCGTCGCGCCGCGACCCGGAGGCGTACGTCCGCAGCTCCGCGTTCGCCCGCGCCCTGTGGCGCAGCCGGGCCCGGGCGTTCCAGCGGGCTCCCCGGGTCTCCAAGCCGCAGCGGGTCGCGCTCCGACTGCTGCACGAGGTGCCGGTGCAGGCGCGCAAGGCGGTGATCCTCGGCTGCTTCACGGACCTGCCGATGTCGGCGATCGGTCAGCAGATCGGCGAGACCGAGGCGCGCACCGAGGAGCTGCTCGCGGCGGGACTGGCCCAGCTGCGCACCACGCTGAACCTCCCCGACAGCCAGGTCATGGTCCGGCTGCGCGAGCTGGAGACGACCGCCCGCGCAGCGGCACAGCCCGTGCCCGAGGACCTGCGCCGGTCGGGCGACCGCCGCCGCCGCCTGTTCCTGGCCACCGGCACCGTGGCCGCGGTGGCGCTGACGTTGGTCGCCGGCGCGTTCGTCCGGGTGCAGCCGGTGCAGCAGGACACCGTGCCGGCCCCGCTCGGCCCCGCCGTCCAGCGGTCGATGCTGCTGGACGCGGACGGGCTGCAACCACTCGGCACCCCGGTGCGGTGGTCGGTCGAGAAAACCTCGGACAACACCAGCGGCACCGGGATCAACTCCTTCTGCCAGGTGGCCCGGTTCGCCGACCCGCAAGGGCTTCGCACGCTCGTCCGCTCCTTCCGGTTCGCCGGAACCCCTACCCGCAAGGCCAGCCAGACGATCGAGCTCTCCCGCACGCTCCGGCAGGCCCGCTCCGGTTATGCGACGGCGGTCCGGTGGTTCGGTGGCTGCCAGCAGACCCGGCTGCAGCTGCTGTCGTCGTACGGCGTCGAACGGCTGGGCGACGAGGGCGCGATCCTCAAGTTCCGCGCCACGGGCAAGCGGCTCCGCAGCTATGCCGTCGCGCTCGCCCGCACCGGCCGGATCACCACCTGGACCGCGGTCACCACGATGGGCGCCCGCAACCCGGACACCGACCAGCTCCTCGCCTCCATCACCGGTGCCGTAGGACGGGTGTGCAAGAGCCGGGTCGCCGGACCGTGCCCGCTGTCGCCGGTGGTGACCCAGAACGCCCCGCCCCCGACCGGTGAGCAGGAGGGGATGCTGGCCGTCGCCGACCTGCCCCCGATCGGCACCATCACCAAGCCCTGGGTCGGCACCAAGGCCGGGCCGACCGGGAACAACCCGGCCGCGACCACGTGCGACCGCGCCGACTTCGTCGCCTCGGGTGCGCGCCGGTCGCTCAGCCGCACGTTCCTGATCCCGGCCGCGAAGACCCCCGACCGGTTCGGCCTGAGCGAGTCCTGGGGCCGGTTCGCGAGCACCAAGCAGGCCAAGGCCTTCATGAAGCAGATCCGCGGACGGATGGACGGCTGCGAGGACAAGGACCTCGGCGCCAAGGTCAGCGACCGGGCGGAGAAGCTCGACGGTCCACGCGGCTCGGCCTGGACGATGTGGCGACTCGAGAGCGAGATCAACGACAAGAAGAAGATCGCCTACTGGATGGGCATCGCCCGCTACGGTCCCCACGTGGTCCAGGTCGGCTTCGTGCCCGGCAACACGTTCGACGTGAGCGCGGAGGTGTTCCGGGCGCTGGTGATCCGGTCCCGCGACCGGCTCTTCGAGCTCCCGCTGCGCGAGCGCAAGCGGCCGACCCCCTCCCCCACCCGCTCGCCGGCTCGCTGACGGAGCCGCGGGGTACCTTCGCGCCATGACCGCTGCCACCGACGCCACCGCCGAGGAGCTCGACCAGCGGAGTCCGCTGCGCGGCTGCCGTGACCGCTTCCTGGTCCCCGACGGCGTGATCTACCTCGACGGCAACTCGCTCGGCGCGCTCCCCCGGGGCGTGCCCGCCCGGCTCCAGGACGTGGTCACCCGGGAGTGGGGCGGCGGCCTGATCCGGTCCTGGAACGCCCTGCCGGACGGCGGCGGCGACTGGATCGGCCTGCACCGCAGGGTCGGCGACCGGATCGCGCCCCTGGTCGGTGCGGCGCCGGGTGACGTCCACGTCGGCGACTCCACCAGCGTCAGCCTGTTCAAGACGATGGTCGTGGCGCTGCGGCTGCGACCGGGTCGACGCGTGATCGTGGTCGAGCCCTCGACGTTCCCCACCGACGGCTACGTCGCGGAGGGCGTCGCCAAGCTGACCGGCGCCGAGCTCCGGTGGTGCGACCCGACCGACCCGCTGGCCTCGGTCGACGACGACGTCGCGCTGCTCGCGCTCACGCACGTCGACTTCCGCTCCGGCGCCATGTACGACCTGCCGGGGATCACGGCCGGCGCCCACCAGCGCGGAGCGCTCGTGCAGTGGGACCTGTGCCACTCCGCTGGCGCCGTACCCGTGGACCTGGCCGGCGCCGACGCCGACATCGCCGTGGGCTGCACCTACAAGTACCTCAACGGGGGGCCCGGGTCCCCCGCGTTCACCTGGATCGCGCCGCGGCTGCAGGCCGACGTCGACCAGCCCATCACCGGGTGGATGGGGCACGCCCGGCCGTTCGCGATGGAGCGCGACTACGAGCCGCTGCCCGGCATCGCCCGGATGGCGTCCGGCACCCACCAGGTGCTCGCGCTCTCGGCGCTCGACGCCGCCCTCGACGCGTTCGAGGACGTGACGCTGAGCGACCTGCGGGCGGTGTCCCTCTCGCTCACCGACCTGTTCGTCACCCTGGTCGGTGAGCGCCTCGGGGACCGGCTGCCGGTGATCACGCCGCTCGACCACGCCCGTCGCGGCAGCCAGGTGTCGCTGCGGCACCCCGACGCGTACGGCGTGGTGCAGGCACTGATCGCGCGCGGTGTCATCGGCGACTTCCGTGAGCCGGACATCGCGCGCTTCGGGTTCGCCCCGCTCTACGTCACCCATGCCGACGTCCGCGACGCGGTCGACCACCTCGTGGCGGTGCTCGAGGGCGACGAGCACCTCGACCCGTCGTACGCCGCGCGCAACGCCGTCACCTGACGGCCTCGTGCTTCACTTGCCGGACCGACAAGGGAGGTAGCGATGTTCTGGCTGATCACCGGTCTCGTGGTCGTGGCACTGTTCGCAGGCGCCTGGTTCCTGAGCGGTCGACAGACGAAGAAGTTCGGCAACCCCGACGCGAACGCCGGCAACGTCGGCACGGCCAAGGGCTACAGCGCGATGAAGGACATCGGTCGGCACGACGGCGGCCCGTCCGGCTTCTGAGAACTTTTCGGCCACTTCCCGCATCACACCGGGCATGAACACTTGCCCGCTTCTCGTCGTCACGACGTTGCTGAGCATCACCATGACGGTGGCCCTGCCCGCCACCGCCCACGCCGCCACCGGGTGCGGCGGCATGAACGACTTCGACGGTGACCGCAGGAAGGACATCGTCGTCGGCAGCCCGAACGCGACCGTCGCCGGCGTCAAGCAGGCCGGGCTGGTGCAGGTGCGGCTGAGCAGCGGCGGCGTGCACACGGTCACGATGCCCGGCACACCGCACCCGGGCGACCACTTCGGGGCGGCTGTCGGCGACGTCGACCTGGCCTCCGAGAGGGGTGCCGTCGGCTCCTGCTCCGCGCTGGTGGTCGGAGCGCCCGGAACGGACGTCGACGGTGAGGTCGACGCGGGCGCGGTCTTCGTCTACCGATTCCTGGACGGACCGGCGGTCCGCCTGGACCAGAACTTCAACGAGGAGTCCCCCGGCGTCCAGGCCAGAGCGCACTTCGGTGCGGTGGTCACCGAGCAGAGCACCGGCGACGCCGACGCGGAGCTCCGCCGGCCGCCGGTCTTCTACGCCTCGGCGCCGGACTACGACCTGGGGGTGACCACCGACGCGGGCGTGGTGCAGCGGATCACGTTGACGATGACGCAGTCGGACCGGGCGTCGGTGGCGGGAGTGCAGACGATCACGCAGGACGACGGCTTCCGTGCGCGGGCCGAGCGGGGTGACCGGTTCGGTGCCTCCCTGACTGCCACGCCCTTCCCCGACGAGCTGGTGATCGGCGCGCCCGGTGAGTCCCTCGGCGGCGCGACGCGGGCCGGTGCGGTCACGTTCTGGACGCCCGTGAGCCGGCAGTACCTCCACCAGGACACGGCCGGTGTCCCGGGTGTCGCGGAGACCGGCGACGGGTTCGGGTCGACGGTCTTCCTCGGCTCCGAGGTGGACGCGGCGGCCCGACGGATCGGGGAGGACCAGCCGATGCGGCTGTTCGTCGGCGCCCCGCTGGAGGACGTCAACGGCCACGCCGACGCAGGGGCACTGACCCAGCTGGTGCTCGAGCCGCCCACGGTGATCGGCACCCGGAGCAAGGTCGTGGTCTCGGGCGCTCGGTCGTGGACCCAGGACTCCGCAGGCGTCGCCGGCGGAGCGGAGTCCGGTGACCGGTTCGGGTCGTCGGTGGAGGCGCTGGACCTCCAGCCCTCCGGCACGGGCGGGGGCACCGTCCCGGACCCCGGCGCCCCGCTGTTCGTCGCCGGCGCACCCGGTGAGGACATCGAGGGTGTCGTGGACGCCGGAGCGGTGCTGTCGCTCGGCGGTGACCGCTGGTGGGACGAGGCGACACCGGGCGTCCCCGGTGTGCGTGGCACCGGCGACCGGTTCGGCGCCGTACTCGGAGCCGTGCGGGACGTCGGGCTCGACGCCCCCGGTCCCGGCACCTGGTCCCGCGGGATCCTGGTCGGCGTCCCCGGCAACGCCACCGGCGACGGCGCCGTCGTGGTCGGCCTGCCCCACCGGAAGACCCTCGCGGGCACCCTCCTCACGCCGTCGTCCGTGGCCGGCGGGTACGGCGCGGCACTCGGCTCGACCCGCTGACGCCGGTAGTCCCGGCCATTCGGCACCTCCCGGACGCCCCGACAGGTGCCGAACGGCCGGGACTATCCGCCCTGTCCCATGCAACCGAACCGACACGCCGGGCGTAGAGAGGGCATGACGAAGGACGCGGCCGGTGCGACGGCCATGCTGGAATCGGCCGTGGGACGGCCGGTGGTCAGGAGCGGCGGCATGGACGAGACCGAGTTCGACGAGTTCTACACGGCGTCGTTCGGACGGCTCGTCGGCCAGCTCCAGGCCATGATCGGCAACCGCGACGAGGCCCAGGAGTGCGTGCAGGAGGCGTTCGCGCGGGCCTGGTCGCACCGCGCCAAGCTCGACCGCGCCGAGCACCCCGAGGCCTGGGTGCGCACCACCGCCTACCGGCTGGCCGTGAGCCGCTGGCGCCGCGCCGTCGTACGCCGCCGCCCGGCCGACCGGGCCCTGCAACCGGCGCGGCCCGTGGCCGGCCCCGACCCCGACCGGGTCGCCCTGCTCGCGGCTCTCGCCCAGCTGCCGCTGGAGCAGCGGAGGGTGCTCGTGCTGCACCATCTCTGCGACCTCAGCGTGGCCGCCGTGGCCGTCGAGACCGGCACCCCCGAGGGCACCGTCAAGGCGCGGCTCTCCCGTGGCCGGGCCGCCCTCGCCACCCTGCTCGACGATCCCCGCTCACGAGAGGAGGGAGCCCACCATGGCTGACCTGATGGATGCCCTGAGGACTCCCGACCCGGACCTCAGCCAGCCGCCCGCGCACGAGGTGCGCCGGCGCGGTGACCGGATCCGACGCCGCCGGCGAGCCGTCCAGGTCGGCGGTGCCACGGTCGCCGTGGCGCTCGCGCTCGCCGTGCCCGCGCTGCTCTCCGGCGTGGGCCCGCGAGACAGCGCTCCGCCGGTGGTGACCACGCCGTCGCCGACGCCGACCGCCCCCACGACGTCGCTCCCGGCCGGCCTCCCCCTCACCGCCGGCTGGCCCGATCCCGGCGGCGACGGCTCGGTGACCACCGGGCCGCACACCCAGGCGATCGGTGACATCGCGTACTGCGGCCGCGCCGCCTACCCGGTGTCCGAACCTGCTGCGCGGAGGACCGCCCGGCTGCAGCTCCCGGCGGAGACCCGCAGCCGCGAGGTGACCAGCTACGCCGAGGAGGCCGACGCCCAGGACGCGATCCAGGCGTTCGTCGCCGCCGTCGACGGCTGCCCGAGCAGCCAGGAGGGCCCGTCGGTCACGACGTACGAGAAGCGCGAGCTCACCAGTGGCGACGAGTCCTACGCCGTGCTCGCGGCGCCGCAGGAGAAGGGTGCCATCGGCGTCGAGTCGATCCTGCTGGTGCGCGTGCGCAACGTCCTCGTCGTGAGCACCTGGTACGGCGAGGGCCGGGCCGGACAGGTGAGGCAGCGCGCGCTCGACGACGAGCAGCAGATCGCTCCTCTCGTGCGGGACGTGGCCCGTGCCGCGAGTGCCGGCAGCGACCTGCTGGGCTTCGACGGGCTCGGTGACCTCCGGCTCGGGATGAACGAGGACGACCTGGCCGCGACCGGTGAGATCACGATCGCCCGGCCGGTGCGCGACGCGGCGTGCGACGGCGTGGTGGTCAACCGCTGGGGCCCCACGGAGGGCCAGGTCGACGGCTACCTGTCCCACCGGCAGGGGCTGACCGCGATCTCCGCCCGGACCCGCGACACGGTCACCGGGGAAGGGATCCGGATCGGGAGCAGCGACGCGGAGCTGCGCGCGGCGTACCCGACCGCGGACAACCTGGGCCGCGGGGAGGTCCGGGTCACCGACGCCGGCCACCCGGGACGCACCCTGACCTTCACCGTCGAGGGCGGGAAGGTGAACGGGTTCGTGGCCGCGCTGACCACCCAGGACTGCTAGAGCAGCGACGCTCCGGGTCGGCCCTGGCGCCGGGGCTGCCCCGGTGAGAGAATCTCCCCTCGCGGACACCGGGAGGCAGCCATGTTCTGGATCATCGCCGCAGTCGTCGTCATCGCCCTCGTCGCGCTCGCCTGGTGGGCGAGCGGCCGCGCCCGTACGCCGGTCGGCTCCGGCCTCTCCGACGCCGACCGCAAGTCGGCGCCCGGCGTTGCCGAGCACCAGGTGCGGCAGAACAGGTCCCCCGGACCCGTGGGCTGACGACCCGCCTCACAGGTCCTTCAGGATCTCCCGCACCAGCTCGGCGGTCTCCGAGGGCGTCTTGCCGACCTTGACCCCGGCGGCCTCGAGCGCCTCCTTCTTGCCCTGGGCAGTGCCCGACGAACCGGAGACGATCGCTCCCGCGTGGCCCATGGTCTTGCCCTCCGGTGCGGTGAAGCCGGCGACGTAGCCGACGACGGGCTTGGTCACGTGGTCCTTGATGTACGCCGCCGCGCGCTCCTCCGCGTCGCCACCGATCTCACCGATCATCACGATCGCCAAGGTGTCGGGGTCGGCCTCGAACGCCTCGAGCGCATCGATGTGGGTGGTGCCGATGATCGGGTCACCGCCGATCCCGATCGCGGTCGAGAAGCCGTGGTCACGCAGCTCGAACATCATCTGGTAGGTCAACGTGCCGGACTTCGAGACCAGCCCGACCGGGCCGGAGCCGGAGATCGTGGCCGGGGTGATCCCGACCAGGCACTCACCCGGCGTGATGATGCCCGGGCAGTTGGGGCCGATGATCCGGGTCTTGCGGCCCTGGGCGTAGGCCCAGAACTCCGCGGAGTCCTGCACCGGCACGCCCTCGGTGATCACGACCAGCAGCGGGATCTCGGCGTCGATCGCCTCGATCACGGCGTCCTTGGTGAACGGCGCCGGCACGAACGCGATCGAGACGTCGGCACCGGTCTCGGCCATCGCCTCCTTGACCGACCCGAACACCGGGAGCTCCACGCTCTGCCCGTCCGCGCCGGTGTGGGGCACCGTGGTGCCGGCCTTGCGCGCGTTGACGCCACCGACCACCTGGGTGCCGGCCTTGAGCATCAGGGCGGTGTGCTTGGTGCCCTCGCCGCCGGTGATGCCCTGGACGATGACCTTGCTGTCCTTGTTGACGAAGATCGACATCTCTCGTATCCCTACTTGCTCGCCAGCTCGGCGGCCTTGTCGGCCGCGCCGTCCATCGTGTCCACCAGGGTCACCAGCGGGTGGTTCTTCTCCTCGAGGATCCGTCGGCCCTCCTCGACGTTGTTGCCGTCGAGTCGTACGACGAGGGGCTTGGTCGCCTCGTCACCGAGGATGTCGAGCGCACCGACGATGCCGTTGGCGACCGCGTCGCAGGACGTGATGCCACCGAAGACGTTCACGAAGACGGCCTTCACCTGCTCGTCGTTCAGGATCACGTCGAGGCCGTTGGCCATCACCTCGGCGGAGGCGCCACCCCCGATGTCGAGGAAGTTGGCCGGCTTCTGCCCGCCGTGCGCCTCGCCGGCGTAGGCGACCACGTCCAGCGTGGACATCACCAGCCCGGCGCCGTTGCCGATGATCCCGACGGAACCGTCGAGCTTGACGTAGTTGAGGCCCTTCTCCTTGGCCTTCGCCTCGAGCGGGTCGGCTGCGGCCTTGTCCTCGAACTCCGCGTGCTCCTGGTGCCGGAACTCGGCGTTCTCGTCGAGGGAGACCTTGCCGTCGAGCGCCTCGAGCCGATCACCGGCCAGCCGGGCCAGCGGGTTGATCTCGACCAGTGTGGCGTCCTCCTCGACGAACACGGTCCACAGCGCCTGCACCAGCGCGACGGCCTGGTCCCGGAGCACGTCGGGGAACTCCGCCTCCTCGACGATCTCGCGCGCCTTCGCCTCGTCGACGCCGGTGCCGGGGTCGATCGGGATCTGCTTCACCGCGTCGGGGTTGGTCCTGGCGACCTCCTCGATCTCCACCCCACCCTCGACGCTGGCGATGCACAGGTAGGACCGGTTGGACCGGTCGAGCAGGAAGGAGAAGTAGTACTCCTCCTCGATCTGCTCCGCGGGCACCACGAGCACCCGGTGCACGGTGAGTCCCTTGATCTGCATGCCGAGGATCGCGGAGGCGTGCTCCTCGGCCTCCTCCGGGGTCTTGGCCAGCTTCACGCCGCCGGCCTTGCCCCGGCCACCCGCCTTGACCTGCGCCTTGACGACGACCGTGCCGCCGATCTCCTCGGCCGCGGCACGCGCGTCGGCGGCGGTCTCCACCGTCCTGCCGAGGGTCACCGGTACGTCGTGCTTGGCGAAGAGCTCCTTCGCCTGGTACTCCATCAGGTCCACGGTTCACCCGTTCTTCTCGGCCCGGCGGTGCGCCGGTGGTGCGGGAGGTTGCCTCGACCGACCCTAGTCTCAGCGACACCGCAGCGACCAGTGGGGCTACCGTCCTCCCATGCTCGGTGCCGTGGGTTGGGGAGCGCTCGCCGCGTCCTCCCTCGTGCTCGGCGCGATCCTCGGAGTGGCTCGCTCCTGGCGCGACGGCGTGGTCGGTGCGGTGCTCGGTTTCGGCGCCGGCGCGTTGATCTCGAGCGTGGCGTTCGAGCTGGCCGAGGAGGGCCTGGCCACCTCCGGTCCGCTCGAGGTGGCGATCGGGCTCGCCGCCGGCGCCGCGGCGTACTTCCTCGCGAACCGGCTGGTCGCCCGGATCGGGGGCCGCCGCCGGCAGTCCCAGGCGGGCGTTCCGATGGCGCTCGGTGCGCTGCTCGACGGCATCCCGGAGCAGGCGGTCCTCGGGATCGGGCTGGCTTCCGGGGGCGGCGTGGGGATCGCGCTGCTGGTCGCGATCTTCGTGTCCAACCTGCCGGAGTCGATCGGCTCCGCCACCGCGATGCGCGGGGCCGGCGAGGGTCGGCGGCCGGTCGTGCTGCTGTGGCTCGCGGTCGGACTGGCCTGCACCCTGGCCACCGTGGTCGGGTACGCCGTCGCCGACCTGGTCGGCGCCTCGGTGCGCTCCGGCATCGACGGGTTCGCCGCGGGGGCGCTGCTGGTGATGCTGGTCGACTCGATGATCCCCGAGGCGAAGCAGAAGGCACGCGACTACGCGGGGCTGGCCACGGTCCTCGGGTTCGCGGTCGCGGCGGCCCTCTCCAAGCTGGCCTGATCCGACATGTCGCCCAGTCCGGGCACGGGCGTGACCTCCCGGCCGGGTGGCTCGTTACCCATGCGTAACCGTTTCCTTGGGAGGGAACCCATGTCGCTCCGCACTGCCGCCCGCCGCCCCCGCCTCGCCGCCGGACTCACCTCCGGCGCGCTCGCGGTCACCGGCCTCGCCCTGATCGCCCAGCCGCCCGCGCAGGCCGCGGACACCACCCCCGGCTACTCGGTCACGCCGATCACCGTGCAGGTGAAGACCGGCCCGGCCAACGACCAGCCGTGCACCGTCAGCGCCGACATCTACAAGCCGGACAACGTGGACGCCACCCACAAGGCGCCCTCGATCCTCACCACCAACGGCTTCGGCGGCAGCAAGGACGACAGCAACGAGTCCGCGATCGGCAAGGGCTTCGTCAACCAGGGCTACGTGGTGCTCGCCTACTCCGGGCTCGGGTTCGGCACCACCACCTGCAAGATCTCCCTCGACGACCCGCAGTACGACGGCAAGGCGGGCAGGGGCATGGTCGACGTCCTCGCCGGCAAGCGCGGCTACACGCTCGACGACGGCAGCGGGAAGACCGGCCGGATGAACTACGTCTCCCAGGAGTCCGCGGGCGACCCGCGGGTCGGCATGATCGGCGGCTCGTACGGCGGGCAGATCCAGTACGCCGTCGCCTCCCTCGACACCCGGGTCGACGCGATCGTCCCGATCATCACCTGGAACGACCTCTCCTACTCACTGGCGCCGAACAACACCGACCAGACCAGCGGCGTCACCTACCGCACACCCGGCGTCGCCAAGAAGGAGTGGATCGACCTCTTCTTCGGCGCGGGCATCGCCTCCGGCGCGCAGAGCGTCACCGTCGACCCGGAGACCATGGCCGGCTGCCCGAACTTCGTGACCGAGGCCTGCACGGCCGCGGCCCAGCTGAACACCGCCGGCTACCCCGACGACGCCACGCTGCGGCTCGCCCGGCACGCGTCGGTGTCGACCTACGTCAAGAAGGTCAAGGTCCCCACCCTGATCGTCCAGGGCCAGAAGGACACGCTGTTCAACCTGCAGGAGGCCGTGGCGACGTACAGGTCGCTGCAGGCGCAGGGCACCGAGACCAAGATGGTCTGGCAGTCCTGGGGCCACTCCGGCTCCGCCCCGGCTCCCGGTGAGCTCGACTTCGGCGCCGCCTCGATCAAGGGCTCCTACCTCGGTCGCCGGTTCCTGAGCTGGATGGACCACTACGTGCGCGGCAACACCAGCGCCCCCACCGGACCCGAGTTCGCCTACTTCCGCAACTGGGTCAGGTACGACACGTCGCCGGCCAACGCGGGCACAGCGGTCGCCGACGCCTACAAGACCCAGTCCACGTTCAGCGACAAGCCCACGGCCACGCTGTACCTCTCCGGCGTGAACTCGCTGAGCTCCTTCCGTGACTTCGTCCGGCCCGGCTCCGCGCCGTACGCCAACGCGGCGGGCGCGCCCACGTCGTACTCCGAGACCTCCGGGCTCGAGGGCAACCAGGTCAACCAGCCGCCGACCGACGCCCAGGGCACCTTCGTGGGCTACCTGTCCGAGCCGCTCAGGACGACGACGTACCTGGTCGGCTCGCCGAAGCTCAGCGTGCGCCTCTCCGCGCCGCTGGCCGAGGCCAGCCAGGCCACGCCCGCCGGCAAGCTGGTGCTGTTCGCGAAGCTGTACGACATCGCGCCCGACGGCACCAAGACGCTGCAGAACCGGCTGATCTCCCCGGTGCGCGTCGGCGACGTCACCAAGCCCGTCCAGGTGACGCTGCCCGCGCAGGTGCAGCGCTTCCAGAAGGGTCACCGGCTCCAGCTGGTGCTGGCTGCCAGCGACATGGCGTACGCCGGCAACCACCTGCCGCAGCCGGTGTCGATCGTGACCAGCAAGGCGAACCCCGGGACGCTGAAGCTGCCGCTCACCGCCCCGCTCACCTTCTGAGCCGGGCGTCAGCTCACGGGTCAGGCAGCGCCTTGCTTCTCGAACTCCGACACCCAGCCGGTGATCTCGGTCGTGGTCGCTCCCGGGGTGAAGATCTTGGCCACGCCGAGCTCCTCGAGGGGGGCGATGTCCTCCTCGGGGACGATCCCGCCGCCGAAGACCCCGATGTCCGCGGCGTCGCGCTCGTCGAGCAGCTCGAGCAGCTTCTTGAACAGCGTCATGTGCGCACCGGAGAGCACGGAGAGCCCGACCAGGTCGGCGTCCTCCTGGATCGCGGTCTCGACGATCTGCTCGGGGGTCTGGTGCAGACCGGTATAGATCACTTCGTGCCCGGCGTCGCGAAGCGCCCGGGCGACCACCTTGGCGCCACGGTCGTGCCCGTCGAGTCCGGGCTTCGCCACCACGATCCTCAGCATGCAGGCAGGGTAACCGACCCCTGCGGCGCGGTGAGCCTGCGCACGGGCGGCCGGGGCCGGGTGGGGGAATCGTGCCGGGTTCGCCCCGGAACCGCCCAGCACCGGGGTCACCCCGATTTCACTCAGCGTGACCCTTCCGTTACTGTCGCTCGCGGCAACGGGGACGGCCGAATGAGGGATATCTGAGTATGGGGAACCACCGGGCAGACAGGCGCGAGACGCGACCTGTCACCTCGGGAGCGCGGGTCCAGGGCGGGCGCCGCAGGGCGGCCAAGGCCCCCCGACACCCTCTGACCGGCCTACCCCTGGCCCCCACCGTCGCCGGCGCGCTCGCGCTCGCGGTGGCCGCCGGTGGCGCCGCCACCGCCGGAGCCGGTCAGGCGTCGGCCCACGAGGCGTCGTCCGGCACCACGAACGGGCTCAAGGCCCCCACCTTCGCGGAGTTCGACACCCTCGGTATCGACCGCAGCCTCGGCGACCGCCAGCGCGCGATCTCGCGCGACAGCGAGCGCGACGCCCAGCGCGACGCGGCCGACCAGGAGCTGCAGCAGGCGGTCGAGAGCCAGGCCCAGGAACGCAACGCCGCTCTCTCGTCGCTGGCCAAGTCCGCGGAGAAGCAGGCCTCCCGGATCGCCAAGAACCTGTGGGTGCTTCCCGCCAGCGGCTACCACCTCACCGCGCGCTTCGGCATGGCCGGCGGTCTCTGGTCCAGCAACCACACCGGCCTCGACTTCGCGGCCCCCTCCGGCACCCCGATCACGGCGGTCGCCAACGGCACCATCACCGAGACCGGCTACGACGGCTCCTACGGCAACAAGACCGTCGAGACACTCGAGGACGGCACCGAGATCTGGTACTGCCACCAGTCCGTGATCGGCGTCCAGACCGGCGACCTGATCCGCGGTGGCCAGCAGATCGGCAACATCGGCTCGACCGGCAACGTGACCGGTCCCCACCTCCACCTCGAGGTCCGCCCCGGTGGCGGCGACCCGGTGGACCCCTACAGCGCGCTGGTCTACCACGGTCTCCAGCCCTGAGAGCTCGCTCGGCGAGTGAGCAACACCGGGGGCGTCCCCGGCGCGGAGGAAAGCCCGACCCAGGACCCTAGAGCTTCTCCACCGGCGCGTAGCGCAGCAACAACCGCTTGACGCCCTCGCTGCCGAAGTCGATCGACGCCACGGCGTTGTCGCTCCCGGGCCCCTCGACCGCCACGACCGTGCCCAGCCCGAAGCTGTCGTGCTGCACCCGGTCGCCCGGGTCGAGGTCGGGGATCGGCCGGCTGGCCTTGGACTTGATCGCCGCGTCGGCCTTGGCGGCCGCTGCACCGAACCGGCGCTGGACCGCGCTCGGCATCCGCTCACCGAACCCGAAGGACGGGCGACCCCACGACGTCTGGTCGGCCTGGGTGCGGCGCCAGTCGACCAGGTCGACCGGCAGCTCGTCGACGAACCGCGACGCCGGGTTGTGCGACGGAGCACCCCACGCGGAGCGGACCACGGCACGGGAGACGTAGAGCCGCTCCCGGGCGCGGGTCAGGCCGACGTAGGCGAGGCGCCGCTCCTCCTCGAGCTCGGGTTTGTCGCCGAGCGAGCGCAGGTGCGGGAAGACCCCGTCCTCGAGCCCGGTCAGGAAGACCACCGGGAACTCGAGTCCCTTCGCCGTGTGGAGCGTCATCAGCGTGACCACGCCGGGCGCCTCCTCCCCCGGCTGGTCGGGGATCTGGTCGGAGTCGGCGACCAGCGCGACCCGCTCCAGGAAGTCGGTCAGCCCGGGCACCGGGGCGGCGTCGCCGACGTCGGCGGGGTCGGCCGACGGTCCGACGACGGGGTCGTCGGAGAACTCCCGGGCGACCGCCACCAGCTCGGCGAGGTTCTCCAGCCGGGTCTCGTCCTGCGGGTCGTCGGAGGCCTCGAGCTCGGCGAGGTAGCCGCTGCGGGCCAGCGCCTGCTCGAGGATCACGTCGACCCGCTCGTCGGCCTCCACCATCTGCTGGAGCTGCTCGACCATGTCGACGAATCCCTGGATGTTGGTGCGGGAGCGGGTGGCCAGGTCGGGCACCTCGTCGGAGCGCCGCAGCGCCTCCCAGAAGGTGGTCCGGTCGCGGCTGGACAGCGACTCCACGCAGGCCTCCGCGCGCTGACCGATGCCGCGCTTGGGGGTGTTCAGGATCCGGCGCAGCGAGACCTCGTCGTCGGGGTTGGCGAGCACCCGCAGGTAGGCCAGCGCGTCGCGCACCTCGCGGCGCTCGTAGAACCGCACGCCGCCGACGACGCGGTAGGGCATGCCGACCCGGATGAAGATCTCCTCGAACACCCGGGACTGGGCGTTGGTGCGGTAGAACACCGCGACGTCGCCGGCCCGGGCCTTGCCCTGGTCGGCCAGCCGGTCGATCTCCTCGGCGACGAACCGCGCCTCGTCGTGCTCGTCGTCGCCCACGTAGCCGACGATCCGGTCGCCGTCGCCGGCCTCGGACCACAGGTTCTTGGGCTTGCGGCCGTCGTTGCGGCTGATCACCGCGTTGGCGGCGTTGAGGATGGTCTGGGTGGAGCGGTAGTTCTGCTCGAGCAGGATCGTGGAGGCGTTGGGGAAGTCGATCTCGAAGTCCATGATGTTGCGGATGTTGGCGCCACGGAACGCGTAGATCGACTGGTCGGCGTCGCCGACCACCATCAGCTCCGCGGGAGGCACCCGCTCCTGGTCGACGCCCGGCTCCTCCATGCTGTCGGCGCACAGCTCGTGGATCAGGGCGTACTGCGCGTGGTTGGTGTCCTGGTACTCGTCGACCAGCACGTGCCGGAACCGGCGCCGCCAGCTCTCGCGCACCTCGGGGAACGCCCGGAACAGGTGCACGGTCATCATCAGCAGGTCGTCGAAGTCGAGCGCGTTGGCTCCGCGGAGCCGGCGCTGGTACTCGGCGTACGCCGCGGCGTAGGTCTCCTCCTGGTTGTTGCGGGTGTCCTTCGCCGCGTCCTCGTGGTCGAGGAGCTCGTTCTTGGCGTTGGAGATCCAGTTGAGGATCGCCCGTGGCTGGTAGCGCTTGACGTCGAGGTCGAGATCGCGGCAGACCATCGTCATCAGCCGCTTGGAGTCGGCGGCGTCGTAGATCGTGAAGCTCGACTTGTAGCCGAACTTGTCGATCTCCTTGCGCAGGATGCGCACGCAGGCGGAGTGGAACGTGCTGACCCACATGATCTTGGCACGGTTGCCGACCAGCTCGCCGACCCGCTCGCGCATCTCCGCGGCGGCCTTGTTGGTGAACGTGATCGCCAGGATCGAGCCGGGGTGCGCATCCCGCTCGGAGACCAGCCAGGCGATGCGGCGCGTGAGCACCCGGGTCTTGCCCGACCCGGCACCCGCGACCACCAGCAGCGGGGCTCCCTCGTGCACCACAGCGGCCCGCTGCGGCTCGTTGAGCCCCTCGAGCAGCTCGTCCTTGGTCGGTCTCCGGCGACGCCGCGGAGCACCCTCGGCCGCCTCGTCGGAGGGCGGCTCGGCGGGGAGGCCGGGGATCGGGAACTGGGCGCTCATGTCGGGCCAACCCTACGTGCGGGTGGCGACAGTCCGGCGCCGGCCCGATGCGCAAAACGGACACACCTCAGGCGTCCCGGTGGCACCATGTCCGGATGCTGCAGGCCGGGGTGGAGCAGGAGTCGCCGAGCGACGAGCCAGCGCCCCGTCGGCGGCGGTCCCGGCTCCGCCTGCTCGTGCTGATCGCGCTCGCGACATTCGTGCTGCTGCTCGCCCGCAACAACGGTCCGGACCCGGACGGGGGCCTGGGCGGCGTGCCGCCCGCACCGACGACGTACGGGGACGGGCACTACGCGTTCTTGCAGACACAGCCGAACGACCCGAGCCTGCCGGTCGGATACAACCCGTGCCGCAAGATCCTCGTGGAGATCAACTACGTCGACGCGACACCGGACATCTACGAGCTGACGCAGTCCACGCTGGCGCAGATCAACCGCGCCAGCGGCCTGCACCTCGCGTACGCCGGTGCCAGCCAGCAGAAGCGCGGCTCGCAGGGCCTCACCGGCCGGATCCTGGTCGCCTTCGACGACATCTCCAAGGACACCACGCTGGTCGACGCCGCGGCCAACGGCGGCAGCCGCTCGTACTCGACCACTCCCGACGGGCTGACGAAGTACTACGTCGGCGGAACGGTCACCTTGAACACCGCGGAGTTCAACCACTACAGCCACCACTCCCAGGCGATCGTGCTCGCGCACGAGTTCGGGCACGCGCTCGGCCTCGATCACACCACCGGCGACGAGGTGATGACGCCCGGCAACTACGACGCGGCGGACTGGGGGCGCGGCGACCTCACCGCGCTGGCAAGGCTCGGCATGCTGCCCTGCCGCTGACCAGTGCCTGCGGTCGCCCGGGTGACCCTCAGTCGTCGAGCAGGCCCTTGCTGCGGGCCGCCGCAACGATCCGGCGTACGTCGTCCAGCGAACCGGCGTCGCCGTCGAGCAGCTCGTTGCGCCGGGTCGCGAAGCTCGTGCCGAGCGTGCGGCGGGATTCCTCGGCGACGTCGTCCCGGGCCGGGTTGAGGATCGTGAGCTCCTCCTCGGTCAGGTGGTGGTTGACCACCTTCGCGAGCTCCTCGACCAGGTCGTCGAAGTGCTCGCCCTCGACCCCGTCGGAGTCCAGCACGGCGAGCAGCGCCTCGTGCCCCTCGGCGTGCTCCTCCTCGCCGTGCTCGGCCTCGTGCTCGTCGATGGCGTCCTTGCGCCGCAGCGTCGGGTAGACCTGCTCCTCCTCCGCGAGCGCGTGCGCGACGTGCAGCCTCGCGAACGCGTGGCGTACGGCGTCGCGGTCGTCGCTGCTGTCCCGCAGCCGGCGCAGCAGGTCCTCGAAGCGGCGGTGGTCCTCGAGGATCAGGTCCACCACGTCGCCCTCGGCCGGTCGTCCCAGGTCGATGTCCATGGGCCTATCGTGCCCGCCATGGCCAGGTTCACGAAGGCGGAGCTCCAGGACTTCCACGGGGCCGAGCTGCCGGACCTGGTCGGTCCCGGTCTGCGCCTGCTGTTCGTGGGGATCAACCCCGGTCTCTGGACGGCCGCGGTGCAGACGCACTTCGCCCACCCGGCCAACCGGTTCTACCCGGCGCTGGCCCTGGCCGGGATCCTCGAGCGGCCGGTCAGCGCGTCGGACGGGATGACCGACGCCGACCGGGAGTCGTTCGTGGCCCGGGGTCTCGGGATCACCAACCTGGTCAGCCGGGCGACTGCCCGGGCCGACGAGCTCGGCGCGGCCGAGCTCCGGGCCGGTGGCGAGCGGCTGGTCGCGCTGGTCGAGGAGCACCGGCCGCGGGTGGTGGCGGTGCTCGGGATCACCGCCTACCGGAGCGCGTTCGGCGCGCGCGGCGCCGTACCCGGGAAGCAGCCCGAGCCGCTCGGCGGCGCGGAGCTGTGGGTGGTGCCGAACCCGTCGGGGCTCAACGCGCACGAGACGATCCCCAGCCTGGCGGAGTCGTACGGCGCCGCCGCCCGGGCCGCCGGCGTGACCGCTGGAGACCGGTGTGACCCGGATCTCGTGTCCGACATCACGCCGTAACCGGGGCACAACCGTGCCGTCACCTCGGTTGGGCACAGTAAGAATATGAACGATCCAATTCAGAGGAGGAACGCCATGACGACCATGCGCCGAGTGTTCACCGCCATCGACAGCTACACGCTGTGGGCGTTCAACACGCAGACCCCGCTGGGGCACCGCGGCTACCGCGGCTGACCCTGCAGCACCAGCAACGCCGACGGCCGCCCGGGGCAGACCCGGGCGGCCGTCGTCCGTGCTCGGCTGGGACTCGCTACTGCACGACGCCCAGCGCGTTGACGATGCCGTCGCCGTAGAACCCGTTGAAGTCGAGCGATCCGACGCAACGAGCGGTGTACTCCGGGCCCCGGCCCTCCTGGGTGTAGGACTGCACGCCGCCGGGCGGGCAGGCGTGGTTCGTGGCCGAGTCCATCACCAGGTCACGCACCGCGTTCGGGGCCATCCCGAAGCCGCCCTTGCCCTGCTTGCCGTGCGCGCTGATCGCCAGTGCGGCGACGCCCACTGCGTGCGGGGTGGCCATCGAGGTGCCCTGGTAGAAGGCGAAGTAGCCGCACTTCGCGGTGCCCTTGGCCGGCTTGGCCTGGCAGTCCTTCTTGATCCCGTCCGCCTCACCGAGCGGCGTGATGTCGCCGTTCTCGTCGACCTCGCCGGTCTCCTGCACGGACACCAGCGGCACCGTGGAGAGGATCTCGTTCTCCGGCGTGCGGTACGACGCGGTGCCGAACCCGTCGCGGAACCAGCCGCCGGGGGCCGAGACCTCGACCTCACCGGACCGCGGCTCGGTCGACCAGTTGGAGAAGTCGGACTTCCTGGTCGACGGGCCGAGCGCGGTCACGCCCAGCACGTGCGAGCCCTCGGTCGGCAGGTCGTAGCACGAGTCGTTGTCGATCGTGCGCGGGTGCGCCGGGTCGCCGTAGTCCGGGCTGGAGGTGTCCGTGCCCGGGTTGGCCATGTCCGTGTGCCCGTTGCCGGCCGCCGCGAACATGGTGACGCCCTTGCTGTGCGCGTAGTCCAGGGCACGGGTCATCGAGGCGATGATCACGTCCTGGTCGTTGGCCTGGGCCGGGGTGTCCTCCGGCGCGCCGCCGACGCAGTTGTAGAGCCACGGGTCGACGTAGAAGGACATGTTGACCACGTCGAGGCCCGCGTCACCGGAGTAGGTGAGGGCATCGATCGTGGGACCGGCGAAGAAGTAGCCGCTGTCCTGGCCGGCGCGCACCTCGACGATGTCGACGCCCGGCGCGACACCGCTGACGCCGAAGCCGTTCAGCGCCGCGGCGATCGTGCCCGCGACGTGCGTGCCGTGGCCACCGTCGTCCTCACCGACCGGGTCGACGCAGCTGGGGTGCTCGCACGGCCCGTCGACGGCGGGGATGTCCGTGACGAAGTTGCGGGAGAGCTTGTAGTCGAAGTTCGGGTGCAGGTCGGGGTGGTCGGCCTGGACACCGGTGTCCATCACGCCCACGCGCACCTTCTTGCTGCCCGTGGTGATCCGGTGGGCCAGGTCGGCCTTGATCATCCGCATGCCCCAGAGGTTGGAGTCCAGCGGGTCGCCGCCTGCCTGCGGCTTCGCGCCCTTGGTCCCGCGAGCCTTCCCGGCCTTGGCGGCCTTGCGGTGCTCCTGCTCGACCGCCTGCGGCTTGCGCACCGGCGCAGACCCGATCGTGCGGTCCGCGGCGACGCCCTTCACCCCGTCGACCTTGCCGTGGGTGCGGAACGCGCTGTCGCGGCTGGTCACCGACACCAGCCCGATCGCCTTGTTCACCGAGGTGACCTTCGCGCCGGTCGCCCGGAGGTCGGACACCACCCCTGAGACGGAGGCGCCCTTCTCGACCAGGACGAGGTAGCTCGTCGCCTTGCCGGGGGTGCCCGCCGAGGTGCTCGTGGCACCGGCCGAACCTGCCGACGTCGCTCCGGCGGGTCCCGCCATCGCAGCCGCCACGAGTGCTGTTGCACCCAGGGCAGCAAGTGTTGTCTTCCGCATGTGAATCCTTCCGAGAGTGTGACTGCGAAGGTTCGAACCTAGGCGATCCTCACGCGCGACGACAGGGGGGCCTGCCAAAAAGTGCCCTGTGGACAACCGCCCGGATGTCGGCGTCGCGGGTCAGGGTGGAGGCATGGACGAGAGCCCCGTGCACACCCAGGAAGACCTCTGCCGGATGTGGCAGTCACACGTGGCCGGTCGCCGCACCGGCGCGCGGTCGCTGTGGCTGGCGTTCCTCGACGTGGAGGATCGGCCGACCCCGTTCCTGGCCCGGATCGACGACGTCCCGGAGCAACCGGAGCCGGTGACGCTCGGCAACCTGATGGAGATCTGCGAGCGGATCGTCGCCGACAACCACGGCGGCCGGATCGCGCTGCTGCTGGTGCGGCCGGGTCGGCCGCTCCAGCACTCCGGCGACCGCTCCTGGGCCGCGGCGATCCTGGCCGCCGCCCGCAGGGCGGGCGTCCCGTGCGCTCCCGTGCACCTGGCCACCGACGACGAGGTGCGCCTGGTCGCCGCGGACGACATGCTGCCCGAGACCGGCTGACCGGCTCCTAGGGGGAGCGACGCTCGATCCGCCGGCGCTCGTGCTTCTCGATCCGGCGCTGCTGCTGCTCGACGAGCTGGGTCCGGTTGACGGTCACCATGATCAGCCGGACGCCGGTGCCGAGCATCACGAAGAGCGGCCACGGGAAGTTCGGCTCGAAGCCCTTGGAGCCGATCGACGTGAGCACCCAGATCACCCAGCAGATCGTGGTCGGGATCAGGAAGGTCGACAGCGCGCCCTGCCGGATCCGGAGGTAGGCCTGCTCCGCCCGCCGCTGCATCATCGCCGGGGTCGCCAGGACCAGGCCGGCCTGGTCGGAGTCGGGCGCCAGGTCACGCAGGTTCCCGAGCAGGTCGCCCAGCGTCTTCGCCTCCTGCACCGACGTGGAGCGTTCGTCGTGCTCCTCGCGGTCGAGGCGCCCGTCGGCGTACGCCGAGGAGACGGCGTCGAGCGCGACGTTCCGGTCGGCGTCGGAGGCCCGCAGCGGTGCGTTCTGGTCCGCGCGCGGGTCGTGGCTGAACCGGTCCCACGCCACGGGACGTGCGTCGCTCATGCCCCGATTCTAGGAACCCGGTGGTGGGGGTGTCCCGGGACAGGTGTCACGAGGGTCAGCCCGAGAAGACCTCGACCAGCGCCTCGGTGAACGCCGGCAGGTCGTCGGGCTTGCGGCTGGTGACCAGGTTGCCGTCGACGACGACCTCCTCGTCGACCCAGGTGGCGCCGGCGTTCTCGAGGTCGGTGCGCAGGCTGGGCCACGACGTCATCCGCCGGCCGCGCACGACATCGGCCTCGATCAGCGTCCACGGCGCGTGGCAGATCGCTGCGACCGGCTTGCCGGCGTCGAAGAAGCCCCTCACGAACTTCACGGCGTCGTCGTCCGCGCGCAGGGCGTCGGGGTTGGCGACCCCACCCGGCAGCACCAGCCCGTCGTAGTCGTCGGCGCTGCTGGCCTCGAACGTCGTGTCCACGTCGAACGTGTCGGCCTTGTCGAGGTGGTCGAAGGCCTGCACGGTGCCGGTCTTGATGGAGACCAGCTTCGGCGTGCCGGCGGCCTCCGCGACGGCCAGCCAGGGCTCGGTCAGCTCGATCTCCTCGATCCCCTCACCCGCGACGGCGAAGGCGATCGTCTTTCCGTGAAGCGCGCTGCTCATGGTCTCGTTTCCCTTCGTCCCCCCTGACTATTCAGCAGAACCCGCCGGGACTGCACCACCTTGGGGGTGTGATCGGCCGGTGGGCCGCTCCAGGGTGAGCAGGGTCTGCTTCGCCTCGGGACCGCCGCGGTAGGAGCCGACGCTGCCGTCGGAGCGGACCACGCGGTGGCAGGGCACCACGATCGGCACCGGGTTGGTGGCGCAGGCAGTGCCGACGGCGCGTACGGCGCGCGGGCTGCCGGCCGCGGCGGCGACCACGGCATAGCTCTCGGTGGCGCCGTAGCCGATCTCGCGCAGGTGCTCGAGCACCTCGAGCCGGAAGCCGTGCGCCAGCCGCAGGTCGAGGGGCAGGTCGAACCCGGTGCGCGCGCCCGCGAAGTACTCGTCCAGCTCGCGGGCGACCGGCTCCAGCCGCTGCGCGGTGCGCAGGATGCGCGGGCTGACCTGACGCGCCAGCGCCTCGAGCACCGCGTCGTGGCCCTCGCGCTCGAACGCCACCCGCACCAGGCCGCGCTCCGTCGCGGCGAGCAGCAGGCTGCCGACCGGGCTGTCGACGGTGCGGTAGCCGACGTCGAGCAGGTGCTGGTCGGCGGCGCTGCCGGCCAGCCGGCCGTGCAGCCGGGCCATCGTGTCGTCGGTGGTCTCGAGGGGGTCGAAGATCGTCTTCACCGGGTCGTCTCCAGTCGTTCGCGCAGGTTCTTGATGCCGTCGGCGCTGGCGCGCCGCGCGGCCGCGTCGGTGCCGCCGAGGACCTCGGCGACCTCGCGGTGGCTGAGCCCGCCCAGGTGGTGGTAGGCGACGGCCAGTCGTTGCTTCTCGGGCAGCTCCTTCAGCGCGGCGTAGAGCGGCTGGTGCTCGGTCGGGTCGGCGTCGCGCAGTCCGCGGTCGGGCACGTCGTCGGTCGGGACCGCCCGCCGCTGCTGCGCCCGTCGTACGTCGATCGCCTTGCGGTGCGCGATCGTGACCAGCCAGGCCTCGAGGTTCGCGCCCTCGTCGAGGTCGGGGTAGGCCCGCAGCGCCGCGAGGAAGGTCTCGGCCCAGGCGTCCTCGGCGTCGGCGGGGCCGAGGACCGCTCGACACACCCGGAGCACGGTGGGTCCGTGCCGGGTGACGACCTGGTCGAAGGGCAGCACGTGGGGTAGACGCTCCGGAGTCGGCGGGTGTGAGGTCAGCGGGTGCCCTCGTCGGTACGGATCCGGCGGATCACCGCGTGCATGTCGAGACCGTGGTCGTTGCGCCACGCCTCCAGCAGGGCCCGGTCGCGCGCACGGGCATCCTCGCTCGCCGCGTGCCGGTCGTGGTGCCAGGCGAGCGCGTCCTCCGCGTAGGCGATGTAGGCGATCGGCCGCGCCGCCCGGATCGCGTCGAGGGCCTCGAACGGGTCCCAGCCGAGCCTGAGCAGGACCGCGAACGCCGCCGACGGCCCGCGGTTGACGCCCATGTGGCAGTGCACGAGGAGCCGGGCGTCGGGGTCCGCGAGCGCGTCGGCGGCCCAGTCGGTCAGCTCCTCGAACCACTCCCCCGGCACCCGCTGACCCGCGTCGTCGATGCCGTCGTGCCGGTAGCCGACGCCGGGTGCCAGCTCGGCGAGCAGGGCGGAGTCGTCCCACTCCAGGCGCACGTCGAGGACGTGCGTGAGACCGAGCGCGACGAGCTCCTGCACCTGGTCGGCCGCCCGCTCGCGGTCGAAGCTGTCGAAGTCGCCGCCGACCAGCAGCTGGTCGGTCACGACGTGCGCGTTGGCGACGACGGGCTGGTCCCCGGGCTTCCTCGTCATGGGGCCATCTTCGCCAGTCGGGAGGCGAGCAGCCCGACCCGGTCGGCGTTGCCGGGCAGGTCGACGTAGCGCTCGCCGTACAGGGCGAGGAGGTCGTCGTCGAGACGGCGTACGGCACCGGCCGGGTACTTGTAGGCCATCCGCGCGGTGATCGCGTCACTGTCGACGTCACGCAGCGCGGCCGCGAGCTGGTCGGGTGAGGTGATCCCGAGCTCGTGCAGCAGCCCGGACATCCACACGTAGTGGTCGGTCTTCGACCAGCCGGCGTCGGCGTAGCGGCCGACGAGGTAGGTCGCGAGGTCACGGGCGCCGATCCGCAGGTCGGTCTCCGGGGCGGTCGCGGTGCTGACCGCCATCTCGACCTGGAGCCGGTCGCGGATCGTCGAGAACTCCCGGTCGGCGAGCTCGAGCAGCCCCGCGGCGAGCGTGAGCCGGCGGTCGAGGTCGGGCACGTGGGCGTCGGGGATGGTGCCCTTGTAGCGGATGTCGTGCTCGAACTCGGCCCACGCGTGCTGCAGCACCGTGCGGATCTGCACCTCGAACTGCTGGCCGCGCAGGGGTTCGAGCGCGCCCTCGACGTCGTCGGCGTCCAGCATCAGGTCCAGGTGCCGGCTGGCGTAGCCGAAGCGGCCCTTGCTCGCGGTCTCCTGCCCCTTGTCCCGGTCGGCGAGCACCTGGAAGTGGCTGCCCAGCACGTCGACGGCGGCCACCACGTCGCTCTGCAGGTAGGTGACGACGCGGACGCCGACCTGGTCGGCCATCTGCGACAGCGGGTCGGTGTAGCGGGGCTGGTCGTCGATCCGGTCGACGGCCTTGCCGGCGAACGACGCCACCGACTTCGCCCGGCCACTGATGCTCAGGTAGTTGATGCCGGCGTCGTCGAGGATCCCGGTGACCAGGGCGACCGCCGTGACGCTGGCCCGCTCGAGCGCCGGCAGTCGGGCGGCGTAGGCGCTGAGGGTCCGGTCGTGCGCCGCCTCCGCCCGGCTCGGGCGCGGCGCCGCGGTGAGTCCCGCGGGCAGTGCGGGCGTGACGATGTAGCCGTTCGCGAGGTCGCCGTAGGTCATGGTGTGCTCGGGCTCACGGACGGCGTACAGCGCGACGTAGGCGCACACCACGGCGTCGACCTGGTCCTCGACCCGGCGCAGGTCGCTCTTGCGGGCCGCCACCCGCACCTGGGTCACGAGCTCGGCCCAGGCCGGGTGTCCGGCGAGGTGCAGCGGGGTCGCCGCGTCGCGCAGCCCCTCGAGCAGCGTCATCAGACCCTGGAGCCCGGTCCGGAGGTCCTCGAGGGTGCGGCCCCGCTTGTCCTTGTACTTCAGGGTCCGGCCGAGCCGGAACAGCGCGACGGTGGCGGCGTGCGGGTAGACCTCGATCGCCCGCTTGCCACTCGTCGACGCCGGGTCGATGTCGAGGCCGAGTGCATGGGCGAGGCGACCTCCCCGGGGACCGTCGCGGAACTCGGTCTTGCCGGTGTTGGTCGGGTGCGCACCGGCCTCGAAGGCACGGAAGTCCTTGTTCAGCTCGGCCTCGGCCGGCCGGTTGCCGGTGGTGTTGGTGACCACGAGCGGAGCGTCGATGGCGACCAGGCACTCCCCCGCGACGTACGGCGTGAGCGCGGCCGCGATGGACTCGTCGGTGGTCTCGGCGGAGACGTGGAGGAGCCGCCCGTCGTCGTCGAGCACCGCGAGCCCGGTGGGCCGTCGTTCACCCCAGGCCAGGTCGACTCCCACGAAGTGCATGGGCCGACTCTTGCAGAAGCCGCCCTCGGTCGGCCCAGCCGCGCGACCAGCCGCGCTCCAGAGCCGCGTCCGGCGCCCGGTGCTGCCACGTCGCTCCGGCCGTGTATCGCGCACTCTTGCCTGTCGTCACGACGGGGCCATACCGTGGCGGGATGGGCCTGCTTCCGTCCGCGCACGAGGACACGTTCTGCCGTGACCACCTGCCCCCGGCGGAGGAGTGGCCCGAGCTGCTCTTCACCCTCCCGGAGCTCGCCTACCCCGACCGGCTCAACTGTGCGACGGCCCTGCTCGACGACGTGATCGCGGTGCACGGCGCGGACCGGCCGTGCCTACGCTCACCCGACGACGACACCTGGTCCTACGCCGACCTGCTGGCGCGGGCCGCCGCGGTGGCCCACGTGCTGGTCGACGACCTCGGGATCGTGCCCGGCAACCGGGTGCTGCTGCGAGGGCCGAACAACCCCTGGCTCGCGGCCTGCTGGTTCGCCGTGCTCAAGGCCGGAGGGGTGGTGGTGGCGACGATGCCGCTGCTCCGAGCCGGTGAGCTGGAGACCATCCACGAGATCGCCTCGCTCGACGCAGCGCTCGTCGACCACCGGTTCCTCGACGCGGCAGCGGGGCTCGGCCTGCCCACGATCGCGTACGGCGGTGACGACGCCGACGACCTGACCCGCCGGGTCGCGTCGAAGCCGACCACGTTCGACGACGTGGCGACGTCGTGCGACGACGTGGCGCTGCTCGCGTTCACGTCGGGCACGACGGGCCGTCCGAAGGCGACCATGCACCTGCACCGCGACGTGCTCGCGGTCTGCGACACGTTCTCCCGGCACGTGCTCCGGCCGACACCCGACGACGTGTTCACGGGCACGCCACCGTTCGCGTTCACGTTCGGGCTCGGCGCCGTCCTGCTGTTCCCGCTGCACGCCGGCGCATCGACCCTGCTGGTGGAGAAGGCGACCCCGGCCGAGCTGGCGACGCTGATCACCCAGCACGGCGTCACGGTCTGCTCCACGGCACCGACGGCGTACAAGGCGATGCTGGCCGCCGGCGCCTCGCTGCCGACGCTGCGGGTGGCGGTGTCCGCGGGTGAGCACCTGCCGGCTGCGACGTGGCAGGCCTGGCTCGACGAGACCGGGGTCGCGATCATCGACGGGATCGGGTCCACCGAGATGCTGCACATCTTCATCGGGTCGAGCGGTGAGGCGATCCGGCCCGGCTCCACGGGCCGGGTGGTCCCCGGCTACGTCGCGTGCGTGGTCGACGAGGCCGGCGCCGAGGTGCCGGACGGTCAGCCGGGACGACTGGCGGTCAAGGGGCCGACCGGGTGCCGCTACCTCTCCGACGACCGGCAGCACAGCTACGTGCAGCACGGCTGGAACATCACCGGCGACACGTTCACGCGCGACGGCGACGGCTACTTCTGGTACCGGGCCCGCAGCGACGACATGATCATCAGCTCCGGCTACAACATCGCCGCGCCCGAGGTCGAGGAGGCGCTGCTCGCCCATCCGGCGGTGAGCGAGTGCGCCGTCGTCGGCGCGCCGGACGAGGCCCGCGGCATGCGCGTGAAGGCGTTCGTGGTGCTCGCTGACGGACCGGAACCCCCTGCCGTGCAGGAGCTCCAGGACTTCGTGAAGGCGTCGATCGCGCCGTACAAGTACCCGCGCGAGATCGAGTTCGTCGACGCGCTGCCCCGCACCGCGACCGGCAAGCTCCAGCGCTTCCGGCTCCGCCCGTGAGCGAGGTCGCCCCCCGGCGGCTGATCCTCTCGCTGTACGGGCTCTACGCGCGCCCCGAGGGCAACTGGCTGTCCGTGGCCGCGCTGGTCGCGCTGATGGAGGACCTCGGTGTCGACTCGGCCGCGGTGCGCTCGTCCGTCTCGCGGCTGAAGAAGCGTGGCGTGCTCGAGGCGGTCAGACGCGACGGCGGTGCCGGCTACGCGCTCTCCGACGACGCGCTCGCACTGCTGCGGGCGGGCGACGAACGGATCTGGTCCCGGCCCCGCGCGACGCCCGCCGACGGCTGGCTGGTGGTGGTGTTCTCGGTGCCGGAGGCCGAGCGGGAGAAGCGTCACGTGCTCCGCTCGCTGCTCACGCGGCTCGGCTTCGGCACGGCCGCCCCGGGCGTCTGGGTCGCGCCCGGCACGTCGTACGACGAGACGCTGGCGGAGCTCGAGCGACAGGGACTGGCGGCGTACACGGAGTTCTTCCGCGGCGACTACCTCGGCGTCGGCGACGTCGGCACCCGGATGGCGCAGTGGTGGGACCTGGCCGCGCTGGCCGACCTCTACGACGAGTTCGACGCCAGCTACCGGCCGCTGCTCCGGCTGCGCAGACCCGCACCACGGGAGGCGTTCACTGCCTACGTCCCGATGCTGACCGCCTGGCGCCGGATGCCCTACCTCGACCCGGGCCTGCCGCTCGCGCACCTGCCGCAGGACTGGGCCGGCGTCGCGGCCGAGACGCTGTTCACGACCCTGGACCGCCGGCTGTGCGACCGCGCCGCCGAGCACGCGAGCGCTGTGGTGCACGGAGCGTGAGTCACCACAGGCCGGTCTCGTCCGCCCAGGCCGTCTGCGGCACCACCATCGGTGCGTCCTCGGTCTGGGCGTGGCTGGCGGCCACCGCGAGCGCGTCGACCAGGTCGTTCATCGGGTCGCCCGAGTGGCCCTTGACCCAGCGGAACGTGACGTCTCCGCGAGCCAGGACCAGGTCGACGAGCGGCTCCCACAGGTCGCGGTTGGCGACCGGCCGCTTCGCGGAGTTGAGCCAGCCGCGCGCCTGCCACCCCTTCCACCAGCGGTTGCGGAAGCAGTTCACGACGTACGTCGAGTCGCTGACCACCACCAGCGGGCCGTCCAGCGCCCGCACCGCCTCGAGAGCCGCCCGGACCTCCATCCGCTGGTTGGTCGTCGCCGGGTCCGGCCCGGCGTCCTGGGGGCCGTGCGGCACCGCCCAGGCCCAGCCGCCCGGTCCGGGGTTCCCGCGGCAGGCCCCGTCCGTGTACACCTCGCGCATCGGGCCAGCCTAGGTGCGCCGGGGTGCGTCATGCGTGTCGGCCGCGCGGGCGACCGGAACGCATGACGTCCCGCGCAGCGTCATGCAGATCGGCCGCGCGGGCCACCGGAACGCATGACGCCCCGCGCAGCGTCATGCAGGTCGGCCGCGCGGGCAACCGCAACGCATGACGCCCCGCGCAGCGTCAAGCAAGTCGGCCGCGCGAGCGACCGGAACGCATGACGCCCCGCACAACGTCAGGCAAGTCGGCCGCGCGGGCAACCGCAACGCATGACGCCCCGCACAACGTCATGCAGGTCGGCCACGCGGACAACCGCAACGCATGACGCCCCGCGCCGGCCCGCAGCCCCCTACGCGCGAACCTCGGGCAGAACCGCGAACCCCTGCACCTCGACCAGCGCGTCGTCGTCCCAGAGCCGGCTGACGCCGATGCCGGCCATCGCCGGGTAGTCCGCCCCGACCAACCTCTTCCAGACCGCGCCGACATCCCGCGCGTGAGCCCGGTAGTCGTCCATGTCGACGATGTAGACCGTCATCGAGGCCAGGTCGCGCGGCTCGCCACCGGCCTCGCGCAGCGCGGTGAGCAGGTTGGCCAGCGCCTGCTCGAACTGGGCGACCAGCCCGCCCCCGACGATCCGACCCTCGGCGTCCATGCCGGTCTGACCGGCGAGGAACACCGTCGTGCCCGTGGCGACGGTGGCGTGCGAGAAGCCGGACGGCTTGGCGAGTGACGCCGGGTTGATCCGTTTCACTCGGGGTCCCTGCGGAAGCGCGAGCGCAGCGAGCGGTTTCGTGGGGTGATCTTCACGACTGCACAGCTCCCCCGTCGACGTTGAGGCCCTGCCCGTTGACCGCCCCGTTGTCGACGCAGAGCATCACCACCGACGCGCACTCCTCCGGCGTGACCAGGCGGCCGATCGGCTGCTGCCGCTCGAGGATCTGGCGCGCCTCGTCCTCCGACCTGCCGGTGCGGCCGGCGATCGCGGCGACCGAGCCGTCGGTCATCGGGGTGTCGACGTAGCCCGGGCACACCGCGTTGATGGTGACCCCGCTGCGGGCGACCTCCATCGCTCCGGAGCGGACCAGGCCGATCACGCCGTGCTTGCTGGCGGAGTACGCCGCGATCCGGGCGGCACCGTGCTTGCCGGCGATCGAGGCGACGACGACGATCCGGCCCCAGCCGGCGTCGGTCATGCCGGGCAGCGCGCGGCGGATGGTGCGGAACGGCGCGGTGAGGTTGAGGTCGAGCATCTGCTGCCACTCTTCGTCGGTGGTCTCCGCAAGCGGCGAGCTGGCGCCGGTGCCGGCGTTGACGACGAGGATCTCGACCGGCCCCCAGGTCTGCTCGACCTGGGCGAACGCGGCGTCGAGCGCGACCGGGTCCGTGACGTCGGTGGGTACGACGAGCGTCTCGCCCGGCAGCTCCTGCGCGAGCGCCTCCAGGTCGGCGGCCGAACGAGCGAGCAGGGCGACCCGGTGGCCTGCACCCGAGAGCGCCCGCGCGCAGGCGGCGCCGATGCCCTTGCCCGCGCCGGTGACCAGGGCGGTCCTCATCGTCCGGTCCATTCCGGGGGCCGCTTCTCGTTGAAGGCGGCGTGGAACTCCGCGTGGTCGTGGGTGGTCATCAGCAGCGCCTGGGTCATCGCGTCCAGCTCCATCGCGGAGCCGATCGGCATGTCCAGCTCTCGGGTGATCAGGGACTTGGTCTGCGCGAAGGCCAGCGTCGGCCCGTCGGCGAGCCGGCGGGCGAGCGCATCGACCGCGTCGTCCAGGGCGTCCTCGGCGACCAGCTGGCTCACGAGTCCGTAGCGGTCGGCCGTCTCGGCGTCGATGGTGTCGCCGAGCACCAGCAGCTCGGTGGCGCGGCCGACGCCGACCATGCGGGGCAGCAGGTACGCCGCGCCCATGTCGCCGCCGGACAGGCCGACCTTCGTGAACAGGAACGCGAACTTCGCGCGCGTCGTACACACCCGGAAGTCGGAGGCCAGCGCGATCACCGAGCCGGCACCGGCCGCGATGCCCTGGATGCCGGTGATGATCGGCACCGGGCACTCGCGCATCGCGCGGATCACCTCACCGGTCATCCGGGTGAAGCCGATCAGGTCCTTCGGATCCATCCTGATCAGCTCGCCGATGATCTCGTTGACGTCGCCGCCGCCGCAGAACCCCTTGCCCTCGCCGCGGATCACCAGCACCCGCACGTCCTCGTGGTGCGGCAGCTCGTGGAGGAGGTCACGCAGGTCGGCGTAGCTCTCGAAGGTGAGCGGGTTCATCTTCTCGGGCCGGTCCAGCGTCACCGTCGCCACACCGTCGGCGACCTCGAACCGGAAGTGCTGCCAGTCCTCCGTCAGCGGGGCGCTGCCGCGGTAGCGGGTCACTCGTGTGCCTCCTGCCGTGCGCGGACCAGGCCGCGACCGATGATCGTGCGCTGCACCTCGGAGGCGCCCTCGTAGATCCGGGGCGCCCGCACCTCACGATAGAGCCGCTCGAGCAGGTGGCCCCGTTGCAGGCCGCGCGCCCCGTGGAGCTGCACCGCCTGGTCGACGACCCACTGGGCGGACTCGGTCGCGAACAGCTTGGCCATCGCCGCGCTGCTGGTGATCTCCGCGCGCGCTGCGCCGGCGTCGTACGACGAGGCCGCCGCGCGCACCAGCAGCCGGGACGCCTGCACCTTCGTCGCCATCTCGGCCAGCACGTGCTCCACCGACTGCTGGTGCACGAGGCGTGTCGCCGTAGACCTGCCTCGCCATCGCCCAGTCCAGCCCGGCCTCGAGCGCCGCCTGCGCCATGCCCACCGCGAACGCGCCGACGCTGGGCCGGAACCGGTCGAGCGTGCGCATCGCGACCGCGAAGCCACCGTCCACCTCGCCGAGCACGTCCTCCCGCTCGACCCGCACCCCGTCGAACGTGAGCCGTCCGATCGCGTGCGGAACGACCATGTCGAGCGCCTCGCCGGACAGCCCGGCACTGTCGCCGGCGACCGCGAACCCGGTCACGCCCCTGGCCCGGCTGTCGGGCGTCGTGCGCGCGAAGACGGAGTAGACATCGGCCTCGGGCGCGTTGGAGATCCAGAGCTTCTCTCCGGTGATCCGCCAGCCTTCGCCGTCGGGTTCGGCCTGCAGGGCAAGGGCTGCCGCGTCGGAGCCGGCCTCGGACTCGCTCAGCGCGAAGGCCGCGACGACGTCGCCGGCGGCGACACCGGGCAGCCACCGCCGCTTCGTCGCGTCGTTGCCGTTGAGCACGATCGGCGAGCTGCCCAGCCCCTGCAGGGCAAGGGCGGTCTCCGCCTCGGTGCTGACCGTCGCAAGTGTCTCGCGCAGCAGGCACAGCTGGGTCGCGGTGCCGTCGACCACGTCCTGCAGCAGGCCGTGGTCACCGAGCGCCTTCACCAGCGGCCGGTTCACCGCGTGGTGCACCGGCTCGATCGGGAGGAGGTGACGGAGCGCGACGTCGCGGACGCGGGCGACGTACTCCTCCTCGGCACTCACCTCGCGACCGTATGGCGCCTTGACAACGCTCGTCAAGAACGCACTACAGTCGATCGCGTGCGCATCGCGGTGATCGGCGGCGGGCCCGGAGGCCTGTACTTCAGTGCGCTCGCCCAACAGCTGGCAGGACAGCTCGGTGCGGGGACGCACGAGATCACCGTCTGGGAGCGCAACGCGGCCGACGACACGTTCGGGTTCGGCGTGGTGTTCAGCGACGAGACGCTGGGCGGGATCGAGCACGCCGACCCGGCGGTCTACGCGCAGATGGAGCACGAGTTCGCGGTCTGGGACGACATCGACGTGCACTTCAAGGGCGAGGTCGTGACCAGTGGCGGGCACGGGTTCGCCGCGATGTCCCGGCGCCGACTGCTCGAGATCCTGCAGGCCAGGTGCGCCGACCTGGGCGTGGAGGTGCGGTTCTGCACGGACGCCCCGGACGTCGACGAGCTCGCCGCGTCGTACGACCTGGTGATCGCGGCCGACGGCCTCAACTCCGCCGTCCGCACCCGCTACGCCGAGACGTTCCGGCCCTCGCTCGACGTCCGCGACTGCCGCTACATGTGGCTGGGCACCGACAAGGTGTTCGAGGCGTTCAAGTTCTACGTCGAGCAGACGCCGTACGGCGTGATGCAGATCCACGGCTACCCCTTCGACGCGACCGGCAGCACGTTCATCGTCGAGATGACCTCGGCGGTCTGGGAGGCGGCCGGCTTCGGTGAGTACGCCGACCGCGCGTGGGCGCCGGGCGAGTCCGACCAGAAGTCGATCGACCGGATCCGCGAGCTGTTCGCCGACCTGCTCGACGGGCACGAGGTGATGGCCAACAACTCGCGCTGGATCAGCTTCACCACGGTCCGCAACGAGCACTGGGTGCACGACAACGTGGTCCTGCTCGGGGACGCCGCGCACACGGCCCACTTCTCGATCGGCTCCGGCACCAAGCTGGCGATGGAGGACGCGCTCACGCTCGCCGCCTGCCTGCACGAGGAGGACTCGGTGCCGGCCGCACTGGCGGCCTACGAGGAGGAGCGCAAGGCGGTCGTGCTCTCGACCCAGCGCGCGGCGCAGGCCAGCCTGGAGTGGTTCGAGAACCTGGCGCAGTACGTCGACCAGGAACCGCTGCAGTTCGGCTTCAACATCATGACCAGGAGCCGGCGGGTCACCTACGACAACCTGCGGGTGCGGGACCCGGAGTTCGTGGCGCGATGCGAGGAGTGGTTCGGGCACGCCGGCAGCGCCCCCGATGTTCCAGCCGTTCCGACCCTCGGCCGGCGCTGACCTTGCCGAACCGGATCGTGGTCTCCCCGATGGACATGTACGTCGCCGAGGACGGCCTGATCGGCGACTTCCACCTCGTGCACCTCGGCGGCAAGGCGCTCGGCGGCGCCGGCCTGGTGATGACCGAGATGGTCTGCGTCTCCCCCACCGGCCGGATCACCCTCGGCTGCGCCGGGATCTGGGACGACGAGCAGCAGGCGGCGTGGGCGCGGGTCGTCGACTTCGTGCACGCGTCGTCCCCGGCCAGGATCGGCCTCCAGCTCGGCCACTCCGGGGCCAAGGGATCCACGAAGCTGATGTGGGAGGGCATCGACGAGCCGCTCCCCGACGGCAACTGGGAGGTGGTCGCGGCCTCCCCCGTGCCGTACGACCCGACGGTCAACCAGGTGCCGCACGAGCTGACGCACGAGGAGCTCGACGAGATCCGCGAGCAGTTCGTCGACTGCGCCCGCCGCGGTGCCGCGGCCGGCTTCGACCTGCTGGAGCTGCACTGCGCGCACGGCTACCTGCTGTCCGGCTTCCTGTCGCCGGTGACCAACCGGCGGGCCGACGCGTACGGCGGCGACGTCGAGGGCCGGCTGCGCTGGCCGCTCGAGGTGTTCACCGCGATGCGGGAGGTGTGGCCCGCCGACCGCCCGATGACGGTGCGCATCTCCGCGACCGACTGGGTCTCCGACGGCCAGACCCTCGAGGACTCGGTGCGCATCGCCCAGGCCTTCGCCGCCGCGGGCGCGGCCGCGATCGACGTGTCGACCGGGCAGGTCACCTCGGCGGAGCGTCCCGCCTTCGGGCGGTCCTACCAGACGCCCTACGCCGACGCGATCCGCAACCGCACCGACGTCCCGACGATCGCGGTCGGTGTGATCTCGTCGTACGACGACGTGAACTCGATCCTGATGGCAGGCCGCGCCGACCTCTGCGCGCTCGGCCGGATCCACCTCTACGACCCCTCGTGGACGCTGCACGCCGCGCTCGACCAGGACTACGACGGTCCTGCGGTCAGCTGGCCCCTGCCCTGGCAGGCCGGGAGGCGCAAGCCCCAGACCGGCCGCTCGGACGGCCCGAAGCCGCGGCTCCAGCTGATCCGCGAAGGCGCGACGGGCACCCGGCACAGGCGCTGGCGGCCCGGTTCCTGAGCCGTCCGGGTCACCACGTCAAGCGTTGTCCACAGATCGTCCAGACGGCCTGTCCGCATGAGTCGGCCCGGCCTAGGCTGGCCGACATGGCGATGAGTCCGCTGGAGATCGAGGGCAAGGTGCGCCAGCACGAGAACGACCTCACCGAGGCCTACGAGATGCTGGCCCACATCCAGGGCGTCCAGGGCCGGCACACCAGGCGGCTGGGAGAGCTCGGCGCCGCCCTCGGCATCGTGACCCAAGGTCGACGGGCTCGAGACCAAGGTGGACGGACTCGCCACCAAGTCGACGGCTCGACACCAAAGTCGACGGGCTCGACACCAAGATGGACGTGGTCCTGGAGCTGCTGCAGTCGGGTCCGCGGGGCTGAGCTCGTCGGGACGGCTCAGGCGCCCAGCGATCGTCGCTGGACCCAGTTGGTGCAGGGGCGCGAGGAGCCGCGCCGTACGCCCGCGCAGGGTGGCGTGGTTGGCGGCGGCTCGGCGTCGATGATCTCCGCGCAGCCGGTCTCCGACTCGACCTCCCGCTCGGGTGTCCAGAAGCTGCGGTCGAGTGCGTAGCCGTTCAGGAAGATCTCGCAGTCGCAGAAGCCGCCCTTGTCGCCGAGTCGCCGCTCGAGGGCCGTGGCGCTGGGCGCGGCCACGTCACGGTAGCGACGGGCGAATCGCAACGTCTCGTCGCAGCCGAACTCGTTGAGCATCCGGGCGACGAAGCAGGCCAGGCACTCCTGCGCGCGCGGATGGGTCAGGTCGTCCGCCAGGTCACGGACGAAGCGTTCGACCTCGGAGACCGTGCCTGAGTCACTCATGACGACGTTCTATCGCGCGCCACCGACAGTCGTCGCCTCGGTCGTGGCACCAATCGGGCGCGCCTGCCATTGACAATGCGTTAGTGACGACTAACATATGGGAGTGCTGGACCCCCTGACCGCGGCTGCCGAGCCCAACCGGCGACGCATCCTGCAGCTGCTGGGATCGGAGGCCCGCACCGTGACCGACATCGCAGCGGAGTTCACGGTGACCAGGTCGGCGATCTCGCAGCACCTGCTGGTGCTCGCGGAGGCCGGACTGGTGGAAGCCACGAAGGTGGGAAGGCAACGGATCTACCGGGTCCTGCCGTCCGGACTGCAGAGGTTGCAGGCCGAGATCGACAGGTTCTGGACCAACGAGCTCGACGTGCTCGTCACGGACGCGCAGAGGAAGAGGAGCACCGAATGACCTGCACCAGGACCGCCAACCTGCCCGTCTCGCCGGACGAGGCGTTCGCCATGATCACCGAGCCGGAGCGGCTGCGGCGCTGGCAGACCGTGTCCGCCGTGGTCGACCTGCGCGCGGGCGGTGACTTCCGCTGGACGGTCTCACCCGGCCACATCGCGGCCGGCAGCTTCCGCGAGGTCGAGCCGGGTCGCCGGATCGTGTTCGGCTGGGGCTGGGAGGACAGCGCCGAGCTGCCGCCGGACGCCTCGACGGTCACGGTCACCGTCGAGCCGGCCCCCGAGGGGTGCACGGTGACGCTGGTCCACGAAGGCCTCGGCGAGGAGCAGGAGCGGATGCACGGCGTGGGCTGGGACCACTACCTCGCCCGCCTCGAGCGGCTCGCGGCCACCGGCGACGCCGGCCCGGACGAGTGGGCGGCCGCACCCGACCCGCTGACGCCGATCAGCGCCACCGAGGCGGTCCTCGCCGCCGTGCAGCCGGTGCTGCGCAGCCTGACCCCGGAGGACCGACCCAAGCCGACGCCGTGCGCCGACTTCGACTGCCACGACGTGGCGGTGCACCTGATCGGCTCGATGGTCGGGCTCGGCGCGATGGCCGGCGCCACCGCTGTCGACCCGGAGGACACGTCCCTGGAGAACCGGATCTCGGTCCTGACCGCGCAGGCGATCGACGCCTGGCGCACGGTCGACCCGGACGGCACGGTGACCGGACCGGGCGGCGCCGAGATGCCGGCGTCGTACGCCCAGGCACTGCTGCCCTTCGAGCTGCTGATGCACGGGTGGGACATCGCGCAGGCCGCCGGCCGGCCGCTGCACGTCTCCGACGAGGTGGTCGCCTACCTGCGCGAGCTCTCGACCCCGCTGATGCCCTCCGCCCGCGAGCGGGGCTCCTTCGGTCCCGAGGTCTCCCCCGCCGACGACGCGAGCCCGCTCGACCGGCTCGCGGCGTACGCCGGCCGCACGCCGCTGGCCGCCTGACCTCTCGGAGCCACCCACCCCTGAAGGAGAACAAAATGACCAAGTTCATGTTCGTCTACCACGCACCGATGAGCCCGGCAGACGCGACGCCTCCCGACCCGGAGCAGATGCAGGAGGTCATGGGCCAGTGGATGGCCTGGGCCGGCAAGGTCGGCGACGGGATGGTCGACTTCGGCACCCCACTCGACAACGGCGTGCGGGTCTCGTCCGACGGCAGCACGTCGCCGAGCACCCGCGAGGTGGCCGGCTACTCGATCCTCGAGGCCGACGACCTGGAGGCCGCGCTGGCGCTGGCCAAGGACCACCCGCACCTGAACATGCCGGGCGGCTGCGAGATCGAGGTGCACGAGGCGCTGCCGGTCCCCGGCATGTGATCAGACCACCGGCGCGAGGATCCAGCGGCCGCCGAGCAGCAGAGCGGCCACGTCGACGAGCAGGAAGAAGGCGACCCAGACCAGGCCGGGCAGGCGGGTGAGCCGCGCGAGCACGTCCGCGTCGGACGTGCGCGCGCGACCCCGCCGGCGCTCCCGCTGGAGCTCGAGCACGGTCTTCGGTGCCGCCAGCAGCAGGAACCAGGTGCCGGCGTACGCGACGAGGGACTGCACCGTCCCACTCGCCCACCAGGACACCGCGAACACCAGCGCGCCCGCGACGAGCACGGCGTACAGGCCGTAGAAGTTGCGGATCTGCAGCAGCAGCAGCGCGAGCAGCAGCACGCTGACCCAGAGCACCCCCAGCGCGTGCCCCCGGTGCAGGAGGTACGACGCCGCCAGGCCGACCAGCGCCGGACCGACGTAGCCGGCGGCGTACATCACCACCACGCCGACCCCGGTCGGTCGGCCCTTGGAGATGGTCAGCCCGGACCCGTCCGCGTGCAGCCGGATCCCGCCGAGCCGGCGCCCGCTGAGCATCGCGGCGACGCCGTGCGCCCCCTCGTGGGCGATCGTCACCACGTGCCGGGCGATGCGCCACGTGGTGGGGAGCAGGATCACCGCCGCCGCCAGCAGGGCCGCGAGCCAGATCGCTCCGGTCTCCGGCGCGGGCTGGCTGCCGACGACCTCGGACCACGCCCGTCGCAGTCCGTCGCCCACCCCGCCACCGTAGAGGGAGCCGCAAGCCGGACCATTGGTCCGAAAATCGGGACAGAACGCCCATTTCGGTTGTCCAATGGGTCGGTGATCACCCGTCGCACCGTTCCCGTCCTCGCGCCGATCGCTCTGATGCTGCTCTGCGCGGCGCTGCTGCTCAGCTACTGGCTCGACGGCTACCTGCTCGGACTGCTCCACGGCCTCGTGGCCGCGACCATCGTGGGGGTGGCCGCGTCCCGGTTCCTGGGGACCACCGAGGAGAAGAACACCGCCGACCTGTTGCGCACTGCCCGGAACCAGCGCCAGATCTGGGGCTGGGTCGACGACGTCGAGGTGCAGGGCGCCGAGGTGGACCACCTGGTGGTGACCCGCGAGGGCGGCGTGATCGCGATCGAGTCCCGGTGGAGCTCCGACGAGCTGACGCCCGAGCTGCTCGCCACCGACGCCCAGCGCGCACTGCTGGCGTCCCGCCGCGCGTCGCTGATGCTGCACTCGCGCGGCCTGGCGCCCGCCGTACGCCCGCTGCTCGTCTACTGGGGCAACATCCAGACCGACGTCAAGAAGCTGAGCGTCCGCAACCTCGAGGGCGTCGAGTTCCTGGCCGGCCGCGAGCTCCGCGCCTGGCTGCGCAAGCAGAACGGTCGCCCGGTGCCGCACGCCGAGGCCCGCCGCGTGCTCAGGGAGCTGAGGACGGCGAAGCGCCGCACCCGGCCGGTCGTCGGCTCAGCCACCGCATCGCCGAGGAACGAGCTCGCCGGAGCGTCGTGACCGCCGGCATGGAGGTGCGGGTCAGCGCCTCGCGAGCCTGAGCTCAGCCGAGCCCGAGCCGACCAGCTACGCCCGGCCCTCCGATCTCGCGGACCACGTCGGGGTCGCCCACCACGATCAACTGGTCTGTCGCTCGGGACATGCCGACGTACAGCTTCTCCCGTGAACGGTCGCGGTGCTCGTTCTCGTTGACGCACAGGACGACGGCGGGGCGCTCGAGCCCCTTGCAGCCGAGGACGTGTCCGTAGAACACCTCGTCGTCCCAGTACGTGCTCCAGTAACCGTCCAGACCGAGGTGGTCGGTCAGACGCACCTGGTTCCAGTGCCGCGAGCCGGTGGTGAGCAGGGTGATGTTGCCTGGGTGCCAGCCGACGTCGAGCAGGACGTCGACCGCTTCGTCGGCGGTCTCGAACGCATCCTCGCCGACAGGCACGAAGTGCACGTCGACCCCCTCGCCGCCACGTGCGGTCATCCGGGTGGGAGCCAGCGCGCTGAACGCGTCGTAGATCTGACGCGTGTTGCGCAGGTTGTGGTCCAGCACCAGCGGGACGAGGGGCACCGGCGGCCGACCGAACCGCGCGAACACCCGCTGGCGCTCGTCGGAGTAGACGAAGAGGCCACCCGCCTCCTCGTCGCGCATTGCCTTGACCAGCGGCGTCCACCAGGAGTCGGCGAAGTCCTGCGCCTCGTCGACGATGAACGCATCGAAGCGTTGGCCGTCGGGCAGCTCGTCGGCCAGTTCGGCCATGCGCTGCGGGAGCCGCTGCTCCCAGAAGGCGCTGTCCTCTCGGTCTCCGTCGGGAGCACCCCACCGGCGGCCGAGCTCGGCGTACGTGCCGACGAACGCAGGGCGCTGGCGGCGCGGCCACGTCTCCACCTCACGCTGCATGAACCGTGCCAACCCGATCGAGTAGCAGAGCAGAGCCACCCGCTGGGCAGGCACGTCGGACCGGCCGGCACTGAGCTGCTTCGCCTGCGCGAGCGCGAGCACGGTCTTGCCGCTGCCCGCGCCGCCGCGCACCTCGACCCGGTTGATCAGCCGGGTCACCTTGAGCAAGGTCGCCTGCTCCATGGTCAACCGATCGGCGGTGGCCAGGCGGTCGAGTGCCTCCGCATTGCGGTCGGCATTGGTGAAGCCCCTTCCGCGCAGGATCTCGCTGATCAGCTCGACCTCGACGTGGGAAGGCGGCGGCTTGCCCTGCTGACCACGGATGCCGTTGTCGCGCAGTCGCTCGACCAGCGTCGCCATGTCGCGCCGACCGTGCACCGCCCATCGAGGGCAGTCCGGCGCGGCGAAGTCGTCTGGGAAGTCGGAGTACGGCGCGATGACCCCGTGGACCCAGGCGACATGGCGGCGCGACCAACGCGCGTCGCCGGCGACGTAGTCGCGAATGGCGTACTTCGTGGTGCGCGCCTGGTCCACGGGAGCGATCCGCTTCCTCCCGCGCCGCGACTGCTGCCACCAGGAGTCCACGTCACACGACACCGACCCGCCCTTGACCTCGAGCACGATCACCGCGACGTGGGGCCACAGGACGATCAGGTCGGCCTCGTGGTCCTTCTCCTCGTCGGTGATCCGGAGGCCGGCGATCAGGATCGCGTCGTCCGGCAACGTGTCCCGCAGCAGCTCCCAGACCTCACGCTCCGAGTCGGTCTGGAAGGTGGGCGACTCCGGCCGGAGCCGCGGCGTCACGTCGGCGCTCCTCGACCCAGCCACGGCCGCATCACGCGAGACTCTCCTGCTCGGCGTCCCGGACGACGACCACTCGCAGGGCCCGACGTAGGAGCGTCACCAGGTCGTCCCGGCCTTCTCGTTGCTGACGCGCGATCTGGTCCAGGATCGCCTTCTGGTCGAGATGGAAGATGTGCGCGGCCAGCACCGGGCTCACCGAGCCCGGCTCGTCGTCCTCCAGGTGCCGGAGCGTGCGGATCGCCTGCCCGCCGGGGCTTTTGCGAGCATCTCGCTTGGCGGACGGTGGATCCCCGAGGAACGTGTGACCGCCGATTCGCGCGATCAGGTCGTGCGCGGTCTGGTCGACCGTGGCACACATCGCGTCGACCACCCGCCGCAGCTCCGCCGGCAGGATCGGGTTGCCCCCGATCCTGTGGCGCACCACCACCCGGTCGCCCCGCAACGCGAAGGCGGGCCCCGGTGAGTCACGGTTGAGAAGGTTCAGCTCGAACAGTGCCGCCTGGGTGTTGTCCACCTCGAGCACCGCCTCGCTGAACACCTCGACGACCGCTTGGTCATGTCGCACGCGCACGAACACCATGGACTCCCCGCAGACGATCGGTACGTCGCCGTCCTCGTCCTTGCTGGGAGCGTGACCGATCACCTCGGTCAAGGTCGTGTCGACGACCTGCACGAGCTCCTCCCGGTCTTCGGGAAAGACCAGGGCCCGCAGATCCTGTTTCGGCTGCGAACCCGGCTCGGGCCCCCACAGACTCACGAACGACGGGTGCACGACACCCATCACCTCTCGCAGGACCCGCACGACCGTGACCGCCAGCCACTCGGCGTCGTCGGTCTCGAACCGCCGGATGTCGTCGTCCTCGTCGTACTCCAATCCGATGTCGTCCAGCCACTCGACCTCGTCGTCCTCGAGCTCGGACCGCAGGAACTCACAGCGGTACCGGTCGCCGCACCGGGACAACACCACGTCGGGGCAGGACATCTCGTCACACTCGTAACCTGCATTCGGGACCACGAAGAGGTACGCCGCGCCGAAGAGCGCCACCGCCCGTTCGGCCAACTCTTCCCGGAACCCCCGCCAGTCCTCGGCGAGCCCTTCGTCCCACGTGCCTTCGACGTCGCTCATCGACCACTCCCCCGTGTCCTCGACCTGGACAGAAATCTACGGGAGACCACCGACATTGCCGCGTCGAGTAGTCGCACCCCAGACCCTTCGACACCCCCTGAGCACAGGCAAGAAGTGCCGTGACGCACGCGAAAGCACGAACGTGCCCGGCCAAGTCCGCCGACTCCCGCGATGCACGTGATCGCCGCGTCGGTCCGGTCGAAGCCGAATGAAGTGGGAAGCTCAAGGTGAGACGAGAGGGTGTTCATTGCGCGAAGGTCTGTACGAAGCTGTCGTGACCCAGGCGATGACGCGAGAGCTCGCATCGCAACCCGATCTCCAAAGCGAGATCGCCAGTGTCGATCCGGCTGATCAACCGCACGTCATCGGCCGTCACCTCAGCGCCGCCTTGGCACGCCGACTCTCCGCGGAGAAGGATCCGATCCGCCGCGTTGAGCTTGTGAATCGCGTTCTGGAACTCATCGCCGAAACCGACGAAACCGTTGTCGCGCCCCCACGCGAGCTCCGCGCAATGCGTCGTTCGTCGGGGCCCGGCTTGCCAAGCCGCTATGACGACAGACCAGCCACACCACTCAATGATGTCGCCCTCCTGACCAACTCGCATGGAGAGCCTTCACTAGCCTCAGAGCTCAGGGCGGAGTTGACGTCCGCCGACTCCGTGGATCTTCTGTGCGCGTTCGTCATGTGGCGCGGCGTCCGACTGCTTGAGCGGGAACTTTCCGCGCTTCGTGACGCCGGTGTGCCTTTCCGCGTTGTGACGACGACCTACATCGGCGGCACGGAGCGCGAGGCGCTCGATCGACTGATTCGTGATTTCGGCGCAGAGGTCAAGATCCAGTACGACGCTGCGCGTACGCGGCTCCACGCAAAGGCTTGGCTGTTCCATCGAAATACCGGCTTCGACACTGCCTACGTCGGATCGTCCAACCTCTCGAGCAGTGCTCTACTCGACGGTGTCGAGTGGAACGTTCGCTTGTCGAAAGCAGCCACGCCGTCATTGATGCAGAAGTTTCGGGCGACGTTCGACTCCTACTGGAACGACGGCGCGTTCGAGAGCTACGACCCTGAGCGCGACCGTGACCGTCTCGACGACGCGCTGATCGAGGCGTCCGGTCGTGGCGGTCATGATCGCGTCACGATCTCCCTGTCCGGCCTTGCTGTGACGCCATACTCGTATCAGCAAGAGATGCTGGATGCGATCGACGTGGAGCGCCAAGTCCACGATCGCCATCGCAACTTGGTGGTTGCGGCGACGGGAACCGGAAAGACGGTCATTGCTGCCCTTGACTATCGCCGACTGAGCGAGCCAACAGGCGACGCGCCACCGTCGTTGCTTTTCGTCGCCCATCGCAAGGAGATTCTCGAGCAATCCCTGAGAACCTATCGGGAGGTCCTCGCCGACCCAGGCTTCGGCGAGCTTTACGTCGGAGGGGCACGACCCGAGAGGTGGCGACATGTGTTTGCCAGCGTGCAGTCGTTAAGCGCGTATGGGATTGGCCGGATTCCGACCGACGCCTACGACATCGTGGTGGTGGACGAGTTTCACCACGCGGAAGCGCGCACATATCGCGAGATTCTCGACCACCTTGCACCCCAAGAGCTCCTCGGGCTGACCGCCACCCCCGAACGAGCCGACGGCGTCGACGTCCGGCAGTTCTTCGGAGGTCGCACTGCAACTGAGCTGCGGCTCTGGGATGCCTTAGGAGCAGATCTCCTCTGTCCCTTCCACTACTTTGCCGTCGCGGATGGCACCGATCTGCGGCGCATCAGCTGGTCCAAGGGACGCTACGACGAGGAGCAGTTGTCGAATGTGTTCACTGGCAACGACGCCCGAGCATTGGTCGTGTTGAAACAGCTCCGCGACAAGGTTGCCAATGTTGGTTCCATGAGGGCGCTCGGTTTCTGCGTGAACGTCGCGCATGCCGAATACATGGCCAGGGTGTTCAATGACGCTGGCATCCCATCCCGTGCCGTCAGTGGTCGAACATCACAGCGCGAGCGTGAACAATCGCTCGACGACCTGCGGCATCGACGAGTGAATGCACTCTTCGCCGCTGACCTCTTCAACGAGGGCTTGGATCTGCCTGACGTTGACACGGTGTTGTTCCTCCGTCCGACGGAGAGCTCAACCATCTTCCTTCAGCAGTTGGGACGCGGACTGCGGCGAACCCCCAACAAGGCGGTGCTCACCGTATTGGACTTCATCGGCTATCACCGCAAAGAGTTCCGTTTTAGCGATCGGTTCCGGGCTCTGACCGGCGCCACCCGTCGCGGGGTCGAGCGCGAGGTGGAGGAGGGCTTTCCATTTCTACCCTCGGGCTCACAGATCGTTCTCGACCGGCAGGCGCAGTCGTTGGTACTAGAGAACATTCGCTCTCAGATCGCCAACCGGTGGAAGCAGATGGTGGCCGAGCTTCGTGCATATGGGGACCAGGATCTGCCCACGTTCCTCAACGAGTCCGGACTTGAGCTCGCTGACATCCTTCGACGCGGCAGTCACTCTTGGACTCGACTCCGGCGTGATGCCGGCATGCCAACGCCCCCCGGTTCTGCACTTGAGGAGACATTACTCAAACGGATCCGCGCGTTTGCCCAGGTCGATGACCCCGTGCGCCATCGCGCCTACAGGTCGCTCTTGGCCGACAACGCCCCCCCATACGACCAACTTTCTATCGCTGAGCAGCGGCTCGCCAGGATGCTGTATTACTCGCTGTGGTCTGACGGTGGTGGGCACGCGTCCTACGCCGACGGACTGAGTGCTCTTCGACGCGAGCGGGCGACTCGAGCCGAGCTCAGCGCCGTCGTAGACCTTTCGTTTGACGCCGCGCGCCACGTCACGCTCGACCTGGGTGATGCTTTGTCCGAGGTCCCCTTAAAGGTGCACGCTCGCTACCAACGTGAGGAGATCCTGGCTGCATTGGACTTCCCACGTCGCCCTAACAGTTTCCGTGAGGGGGTCTGGTACTCCGCCGAGCACAATGTTGACGCGTTCTTTGTGACTCTGAAGAAGTCCGAAGCGGACTACTCCCCCACCACGATGTATCAGGACTACCCGATCAGTCACACCTTGTTTCACTGGGAGTCGCAATCCACGACCTCTACCCACACCCCCACTGGACAGCGCTACCTGTCGGGTTCGAGCACGGTGTTGTTGTTCGTCCGAGAGGAGCAGAAGGATGAGTTCGGCACCTCGCCGTACCTGTTCCTCGGCCCTGCCAGCTATGTCAGCCACGAGGGCGACCGACCGATCGCCATCACGTGGAAGTTGCAGCATCCGCTGCCGACGGACTTCTTCAACACGGTCGCCGTGGCCACCCAATAGCGTGTCGCACGATCTGTGGAGGCGTGCGCTTTCCTCGCGGAGACGCCCCCGTACGACAGCAGAGGTTGGGCGTCCCGCCGTGGCGAGACACCCAACCTCCGCTGTGTTGGATCAGCTGCAGCCGCTCGTGCTCCCGCAGCCCTCGCACACGTAGCAGCTACCAGCGGGCCGCATCTTGGTCCCGCAGGTCATGCAGAGCGGGGAGTCGACGGCGGTGCCGGTGAGCTTCTCGAACAGCTCCGCGGAGGTGTGGGCCTCCTGCGGGGCGGGCTTGGCCGCCGCGGCCTCGGGCGAGGCCTCGACGGGCTCGACCACCGGGGCCGGCTCGGACAGGTCGCCGATCAGCTGCTCGGCGGTGCCCATGTCCTCGACCGGCGGCTCGTAGGAGCCGGTCTCGAGGTGGCGCTGGCGCTCCTCGGCGGAGTAGATGCCGAGGGCGGAGCGGTCCTCGAAGGACAGGTAGTCCAGGGCCAGGCGGCGCCAGACGTAGTCCATCAGGGACTGGGCCATCCGGACGTCGGGGTCGTCGGTGAGGCCGGCGGGCTCGAAGCGCAGGTTGGTGAACTTCGAGACGTAGGTCTCCAGCGGGACGCCGTACTGCATGCCGATCGACACCGCGATCGAGAAGGCGTCCATCACGCCGGCCAGGGTCGAGCCCTGCTTGCCGAGCTTGAGGAACACCTCGCCGAGCGAGCCGTCGTCGTGGGCACCGGAGGTCATGTAGCCCTCGGCACCGCCGACGGTGAACGACGTGGTGCGCGCGGTGCGGCTCTTGGGCAGACGCTTGCGGGTCGGGCGGTAGACGACCTTCTCGATCGTCTCCACCTCGGCCTTGGCGGCTCCGGCTCCGGCGGCGACCGCCTTGTCGGCGCCCTTCGCCTTCGCGTCGGCCAGCGGCTGGCCGACCTTGCAGTTGTCGCGGTAGACGGCCGTCGCCTTGAGGCCGAGCTTCCAGGACTGCAGGTAGATGTCCTCGATCTCCTCGACCGTGGCGGTCTCGGGCAGGTTGACCGTCTTGGAGATGGCGCCGGAGAGGAACGGCTGGGTCGCCGCCATCATCCGCACGTGGCCCATCGGCTTCAGCGCCCGGGCGCCCATCGCGGTGTCGAAGACCTCGTAGTGCTCCAGCTTGAGGCCGGGGGCGTCGATCACGTGGCCGTGCTCGGCGATGTACTCGACGATCGCCTCGATCTGCTCGGCCTGGTAGCCCATCTTCTGCAGCGCCCGCGGGATCGTCTGGTTGACGATCTGCATCGAGCCGCCGCCGACCAGCTTCTTGAACTTGACCAGCGAGAAGTCCGGCTCGATGCCGGTCGTGTCGCAGTCCATCATGAAGCCGATCGTGCCGGTCGGCGCGAGCACGGAGGCCTGCGCGTTGCGGTAGCCGTGCTTCTCACCGAGCTTGACGACCTCGTCCCACGCCTTGGTGGCGAGCTTGTGCACGCCGGCGTCGTGGACCCCGACGGTGCGGACCACGTCGTTGGCGGCCTGGTGCTTGCGCATCACGCGCTTGTGGGCGTCGGCGTTGCGGGCGTAGCCGGCGTAGGGGCCGACCACGGAGGCCAGCTCCGCGCTCCTCTTGTACGACGTGCCGGTCATCAGCGAGGTGATCGTGGCCGCCATCGTGCGACCGCCCTCGGAGTCGTAGCCGAGGCCCATCGCCATCAGCAGCGCGCCGAGGTTGGCGTAGCCGATGCCGAGCTGGCGGTAGTCGCGGGTGGTGTCGCCGATCGGGTCGGTCGGGAAGTCCGCGAAGCAGATCGAGATGTCCATCGCGGTGATGATCACCTCGACGGCCTTGGCGAACAGGGCCCCGTCGAAGGTGTCGTCGTCCTTGAGGAACTTCATCAGGTTCAGCGACGCCAGGTTGCACGAGGAGTTGTCCAGCGACATGTACTCCGAGCACGGGTTGGACGCGGTGATCCGGCCGGTCTCGGGGTTGGTGTGCCAGTCGTTGATCGTGTCGTCGTACTGCAGACCCGGGTCGGCACAGGACCAGGCGGCCTCGCTGATCTTGGTGAACAGCTCGCGGGCGTCGACGGTCTCGATCACCTCACCGGTGCCACGGGCCCGCAGGCCGAACTCGGTGCCGTCCTCGACCGCGCGCATGAACTCGTCGGTGACCCGGACCGAGTTGTTGGCGTTCTGGTACTGCACGGAGGTGATGTCGGCGCCGCCGAGGTCCATGTCGAAGCCGGCGTCGCGGAGGGCGCGGATCTTGTGCTCCTCCTTCGCCTTGGTCTCGACGAACTCGACGATGTCGGGGTGGTCGACGTCGAGGACCACCATCTTGGCCGCGCGGCGGGTGGCGCCACCGGACTTGATGGTGCCCGCGGAGGCGTCGGCACCGCGCATGAAGGAGACCGGGCCGGAGGCGGTGCCACCGGAGGAGAGGAGCTCCTTGGAGGAGCGGATCCGGGAGAGGTTGAGGCCGGCGCCGGAGCCGCCCTTGAAGATGAAGCCCTCCTCCTTGTACCAGTTCAGGATCGAGTCCATGGAGTCGTCGACGGCGAGGATGAAGCAGGCGCTGACCTGCTGCGGGGACTGGGTGCCGACGTTGAACCAGACGGGAGAGTTGAAGGAGAAGTACTGGTGCACGAGCAGCCAGGTCAGCTCGTGCTCGAACAGCTCGGCCTGCGCCTCGTCGGCGAAGTAGCCGTGGTCCTCGCCGCCCTTGCGGTAGGTCTTCACGACCCGGTCGACGAGCTGCTTGAGGCTCCACTCACGCGCGTCGGTGCCGACGGCGCCGCGGAAGTACTTGGTGGTGACGATGGTCGAGGCGTTGAGCGACCAGAAGTCCGGGAACTCCACCCCACGCTGCTCGAAGACGGTGTCGCCGGTCTTCCAGTTGGTCTGGACGACGTCGCGTCGCTCCCAGGTCAGCTCGTCGTAGGGGTGCACGCCCTCGGTCGAGAAGATCCGCTCGATCTTCACTCCCCCGCCCTTGGCCGCGCCCTTGCGGCTGGTGCGTGCGTTGCCGCTCACCGTCTCGGTCATGCTCTCTCCCTTGTCCCCATCGGTCGTGCTCCTCAACTTCTGATGTTGGTGGCCCGGCGCGCAGCTTCCCCACTACGCACCGGGCTGATCGTGGTCAGCCTGTCGGCTGAGGTTGTACGGCGAGCACGCGCTCGGCGCGCAGCTCACTGATCGCCTGCTCGAAGTCCTCCGCGGACTCGAAGGCGCGGTAGACGCTGGCGAACCGGAGCCAGGCGACCTCGTCGAGCGCCCGGAGCGGACCGAGGATGGCCAGGCCGACCTCGTTGGCCGGCACCTCCGCCCAGCCCTCGCCCCGCAGCGCGTCCTCGACCGACTGGCCCAGGCAGGCCAGGTCGTCCTCGGAGACCGGGCGGCCCTTGCAGGCCTTGCGGACCCCGGAGATCGCCTTCTCGCGGGTGAACGGCTCGGTGGCGCCGCTGCGCTTGAGCACCATCAGCTGCATCTGCTCGACGGTGCTGAACCGCTTCTCGCACGACGGGCAGACCCGGCGCCGGCGGATCGCGCCGCCGTCGTCGGCGACCCGGCTGTCGAGGACCCGGGTGTCGGTGCTGCGGCAGAACGGACAGTGCATCGCGGGCCTCCTCTCCAGACGGTTCGTCTCACCTAGTCCAACACCTGGCACCGACAGTTCCGTCCCGCTCCGGCCTGCTGCACGAGGGCCGGGGCTGTGGAGGAAGCTGTGGAGAACCAGGGGACATCCAGGGCTCCCCTGTGGGTAATCCACCTGATCCTGTGGGACTAGATGTGGAAAACCACAACGGTGTAACTACTAGATGTAGTGGTTACCGTACGCCGCCGCTCAGGGTGGTGCAACACCTTCCGGCAGATTTTCGTGACCACTTCCCAGGCACCGGCAAAACCGCAGGTCAGGGCGGGTGCGGACCCCGGGACGCCCGCGTGTCGGGGTGCCGTCGGGGCGGCGTGGGGGTCCACGACCGGCCGTGCCCCACAATGACGGGGTGAGACCGAACCGGGGTGGGCGCAGCTACCTGCGGACCGCCCTGCTCTCGGCCGGGGTGACCGGGACCGTGATCGCCTGGGGGCTGCTGGTGTTCGCCGCGATCGACTTCGGCGGCAAGGCCCGTGGCGGCGACCCGGGCAACTGGTGGTTCCTGGCGCTGGCCACGGTCGGGGCGATGGCGTGCATGTTCCTGGCGATCCTGCTGGCGAGCCGGTTGCAGGCCGAGATGCGCGGCCAGGGCCAGCCGTCGCGGCCCCCACGGAGGCCCAGCGCCCCGGGCAAGCACGGCGGCAAGCGCGCCGCTCGCTAGGTTCGCCCCATGTCCTCCACGAGTGCCCGGCTCCGGGCGGCGTACGTCGTCCTGGCCGCGACGGACGCGGTCCTCGCCGGCACGGCCGGGACGTGGGCGCACCGGGCCAGGTTCGTGAGCAAGCCGCTGCTGATGCCGGCCCTGGCCGGCTCGCTGCTGACCTCGCGCCGCGCCGCCCGGTCACCGCTGCGCAACGGGACCCTGGTCGCCGAGGCGTTCGGCTGGGTCGGCGACCTGGCGTTGCTGCGGCACGGCACCCGCGCGTTCGCCGCCGGCGCCGGGTCGTTCGGGGTCGGGCACGTGGCCTACGCCGCCGGTTTCGTACGACGCCGCGACCCGGCGGTGTCGCTGGCCGGCCAGCCCGCGAGCCGTGCGCTGGCAGCGGTCTGGGTGCTCTCGGCGCCCGCGATGTCGCTCGGCGCCGCCCGCACCGCGCCGGCGCTCGGGCCGGCGGTGGCGGCGTACTCCGCCCTGCTCACCGCGATGACCGCCACCGCACTGCAGGTGGACGCACCGCCGGCGTCCCGGCGGCTGACCGCGGCCGGGGCGGTGCTGTTCCTGGTCTCGGACACCCTGCTGGGCGCGCGCACGTTCCTGGTGGCCGACTCCCCGCAGCGCCTGGAGACGGTCGTGATGGCGACCTACACCGCGGCCCAGCTGCTGCTGGCCGAGGGCGCGGCGCGGGCCTGAGCAGGCGAAAGCCGGGGCGGGACCGAGCGTGTCGGTCCCGCCCCGACTGAGTCCTCGAGCGTGAGGACCCTTCCCCATGCCGGCGACCCTGGGTCGAGGAGAGCCGCCGGATGTCTGTGGTGGTCGGCCCTAGCCCTGGGGGACCGCGAGCGTGTCGCCGACCTGGAGCGAGGAACCGGGCAGGGAGTTGAGCTGCTGGATCCGGTGCACCATGTCGCGCACGTGTCCGGGACGGGCGAGCTCGCCGGCGATGCCGTAGAGCGTGTCGCCCGGCTGCACCTGGACCACCTGCACCGGCTCCGGGGTGCCGGCCTCGCGACCGGCGAACGCGAAGCCACCGGAGAGCGTGGTCGCCACCAGCGCCGCGAGCAGGAACCCGAGCACGACCACCAGCCGGCCGCGGCGGGTCAGCCGCACCGCGCGCACCGAGGGGCGGCGGGTGGCGGGGAAGAAAGCGGGCGAGATGCTCAGCGTGCTCATCGGTGACCTCCTGGGGGAAGCGCGACCCGTGTGGTCGCGATTGCGGTCGATGTCCGTCTCGAACCGATGTCTACCGGCCGCCACCGACAACGTCGGCTGGCCCCCGGTCGATCAGGCGTTCGATCGAACACATGTACGAGATTAGATCAGGTGTTCGAACGATTGCAAGACGCGCGCCGAACAAATGTTCCAACTATCGGCAATCGACCACGCCGGGTCCGGATCTTCCGGACAATTCGGCCATGCCCACCGTCCGGTCGCTCGCCGCCGCCCTGCTGCTGGTGCTGGCCGCGCCCGCCGCGGCGCAGGCGACCTCGGCGGGCTCGGACCCGAACCCGGTGGACACCACCTCCCGCGCGGCGGTCCGGCAGGCCTACCTCGACCGCTGGCTGCCCGCGACGTCCACCACGATCACCCCGGCCGGGGGCTCGACCTCGGCCTGCACGCCGTACACGACCTCCGCCGCGCAGCAGGCCGCCACCGCGAGCGCGATCAACTTCGCCCGCGGGCTGGCCGGCGAGGCCGCGGTCCGGCTGGACCCGGCCTACGACCTCAAGGCCGCGCGGGCGGCGCTGATCATGGCCGCGAACAAGAGCCTCAGCCACGACCCGCCGTCGTCCTGGAAGTGCTGGACCCAGGCCGGGCACGACGCGGCGGGCCGCTCCAACCTGCAGCTGGGCAGCGGCACCTCGACCGCCGCGCGGGTCGCCGAGCTCTACCTGGACGACCCCGGCTCCGGCAACACCGCGGCCGGCCACCGGCGCTGGGTGCTGCGGCCGGAGGCGACCACGATGGGCAGCGGCAACGCCCGCGGGGACTGGTTCGCCAACGACCTCTACGTGTTCACGTTCGCCGACGACAACGCCTCGGCGCCCGGCGCGGTCCTACTACGCGTGGCCGAGCGCCGGCTGGTTCCCGAGCCCGCTCGAGCCGGCCGGGCGCTGGTCGCTCTCGAGCAGCACCGGCGCCAGCTTCGCCGACGCCACCGTCCGGGTGACCGGTCCCGGTGGCGGCAACGTCCCGCTGACCCGGCACGCCGTGCGCAACGGGTACGCCGACAACACGCTGGTCTGGGACCTCGCCACTCCCCCGTCGCCGGTCACCGGCACCGGGACGGCGACGTACGACGTCAGCGTCAGCGGGATCACCGGTGGCCCGTCGGCGTCGTACTCCTACCAGGTGCGGCTGTTCGACCCCCAGGTCGCCACCGACGAGCCCGCGCCGTCGACCCGACCGGCGGCCGCCGTGCGCACCACGACCGGGATCCTGTTCTCCTCGACCACCGCGCGCCGGAACTCGTCGAGGATCACCGTCACGATGCTGCTCAAGGCCGCCGACGGGACGCACCCGACCGGCACCGTCGCGCTCTGGTCGAACGGTCGCCGGATCGGCAGCTACCAGGTCCGCGCGGGCGACGACGGCACCAAGGTGGTCACACTCGGGCCGTTCCGCAAGGCCGGGGTCCGGAAGGTGTACGCCGCCTACCAGGGGACGGCGTCGTACACGCGATCGACGTCGCGCACCAAGTCGTTCACCGTGCGCTGAGGTCGCGGCCATCCGACACGCTGTTCGAACAGATGTTTGAAACGTCCGCTCTCCTGCTCTAGCGTTGTCCTCACCCGCGACGGCCCGTCCGGGAGCTCGTCCGGACCTCCGGTCGGGCAGCACCAAGGCAGGAGAGCAGCCATGGCACAGACCCCGAAGGTCACCGCGCTTCCCGACGCACCGCCCGACGGCACCGGGCTCACCGTCCGCCAGCAGCGCATCCTGTCGTTCCTGCGCGAGTCGATCGAGAAGCGCGGCTACCCGCCCAGCATCCGCGAGATCGGCGAGCACGTCGGCCTGGCGTCCTCCTCCTCCGTGGCCTACCAGCTGCGCGAGCTCGAGGCGAAGGGGTTCATCAAGCGTGACCCCAACCGGCCGCGGGCGCTCGAGGTGTTCCTGCCCGAGGTGATGGCCGCCCGGCGCTCGCTCGGCACCACCGAGGACTCGTCGTACGACGTGACCGGGGTGGGCGACGCGGTGCCGGCCGCGACGTACGTGCCCATGGTCGGCCGGATCGCGGCCGGTGGCCCGATCCTGGCCGAGGAGCGCACCGAGGAGATCTTCCCGCTGCCGAAGACCCTGGTCGGCGAGGGCACCCTGTTCATGCTGCAGGTGGCCGGCGACTCGATGGTCGACGCGGCGATCTGCAACGGCGACTACGTCGTGGTGCGCCAGGAGCAGACCGCCGAGAACGGCGACATCGTGGCCGCGCTGCTCGACGGCGAGGCGACGGTGAAGACGTTCCAGCGCAAGGACGGACACGTCTGGCTGCTGCCGCACAACGACGCCTACGAGCCGATCGACGGCGACCAGGCCACGATCCTGGGCAAGGTCACGGCGGTCCTGCGCAAGGTGTGAGCGGCCGGGTGCGGTAGAACCGCACCGTGACGGTTCTGGTGATCGGCGGGGCGAACCTCGACGTCCTCGCCCGCAGCACGGCGGCGCTCCAGGCGCGGACGAGCAACCCGGGCACCACCGTGCGCACGTACGGCGGGGTCGCCCGCAACGTCGCGGAGAACCTCGCCCGGCTCGGCACCGCGACCCGGCTGCTGCTCGCGGTGGGCGACGACACGGCCGGCCAGGAGCTGCTTGCGCGCACCCGGTTCGCCGGCGTGCAGACGGTGCGGGTGCCGTGGCAGGGCCCGACCGGCACCTACACCGCGATCCTCGACGCCGACGGCGCCCTGGTGGCCGGCGTCGCCGACATGGCCGCGACCGCCGCGATCGCGCCGGAGCACGTCGACGACGCCCTCGCCGGTGGGGCACTCTCCGGTGACACGGACTGGCTGGTGCTCGACGGCAACCTGCCGACCGCGACCCTGGCGCACGCGCTGCGGGTGGCCGGTGCGCGCCGGATCCCGGTGGTGCTGGACCCGGTGAGCGCGCCCAAGGCGGCCCTGATCGGGCCGCTGCTCGACGGCGTGCGCGTGCACACGCTGACCCCGACCACCGACGAGCTGGTGGCGCTGACCGGGCTCGACGACCCGGCGGCCGCCGCCGACGCGCTGCACGCGCGTGGGGTCGAGGTGGTGTGGCTGCGTGAGGGGGTGCGCGGGAGCGTGCTGCTGCGGGCGGGTGTCGCTCCGGAGCGGGTGGTCCTCCCGGCCGTCGCGGCGGTGGACGTGACGGGGGCCGGTGACGCGATGCTCGCGTCGTACGTGCATGCGCTGGGGCGTGGAGCCGACCTCACCCGGGCGGCGTACGAGGGTGCCGCGGCTGCGATGCTGACCGTGCAGTCCGCGGAGACGGTGCGCCCCGACCTCTCCCCCGCCCTGATCGACGCCGCCCTGGAGGGACTCGCGTGAACCCGCTGCTCCGGACCACCGACGAGGTCGCGACCGCCCTGGCCGAGGGACGCGCGGTGGTCGCGCTGGAGAGCACGATCATCAGCCACGGCATGCCCTACCCCGACAACGTGGCGATGGCGCGCGAGGTCGAGCAGATCATCCGCGACGACGGGGCGACGCCGGCGACGATCGCGGTGCTCGACGGCGTGCCGCGGATCGGGCTCGACGACGAGGCCCTCGAGCTGCTCGGGTCGGACGCGTCCGTGCGCAAGGTGAGCATCCGCGACCTGCCCTACGTCGTCGCGCGCGGGGAGCACGGCGCCACGACGGTCGCCTCGACGATGCGGCTCGCGGCGCTGGCCGGGATCCGGGTGTTCACGACGGGCGGTCTGGGCGGGGTGCACCGCGGCGCCGGTGCGACGTTCGACGTGAGCGCCGACCTCACCGAGCTGTCGGTGACGCCGGTGACGGTGGTCAGCGCGGGCGTGAAGAGCATCCTCGACATCGGGCTGACCCTGGAGAAGCTGGAGACGCTGGGGGTCCCGGTGCTGGGCTACGGCACCGACGAGTTCCCGGCGTTCTACACGCGCTCCAGCGGGTACGCCGTGCCGCTGCGCGTGGACTCCGCCGAGGAGATCGCCGGGCAGATGCGGGCGCAGGACGCGCTCGGTCTCGGCGGCGGGATCAGTGTCGCGAACCCGATCCCCGAGGCCGACGAGATCCCGCGCGCGGAGATCGACGCGATCATCGAGCAGGCGCTGGCCGACCTGGCCCGGCTGGGGATCACCGGCAAGGACATCACGCCGTACCTGCTCGGCCGGATCGTCGAGATCACCGGCGGCGCCAGCCTGACCGCCAACATCGCCCTGGTCCGCAACAACGCCCACCTGGGTGCCGCCATCGCCCGAGCGTTCGCCCACCCGGCGTAGATGGTCGCGGAAAGCCCGCTGACCCGGCGTGGATGGTCACGGAAAGCCCGCTGACCCGGCGCAGATGGTCACGGAAAGCACGCTGACCCGGCGCAGATGGTCACGGATGCCCGTGGCTGACCATCTGCGCCGAGTCGGCGATGCTCCCTGGCGACCATCTGCGACGGGTCGCCGCACCAACAACGGCCATCTGCGACGGGTCGCCGCATCCTCCCAGCGACCATCTGCGACGGGTCGCCGCACCATCAGCGACCATCTGCGCCGGGTCAGCCGGCGGCAAGCCGGCCCAGCGCTGTCCGGACCACGGCGGGATCGCTCGTGGTCCACATCGGCGGCAGCGACGCGCGCAGGAACGAGCCGTACCGGGCCGTGACCAGGCGCGGGTCGAGCACCGCGACGACACCGCGGTCCGTGGTCGTCCGGATCAGCCGGCCGGACCCCTGGGCGAGCAGCAGGGCGGCATGGGTCGCGGCGACCTGCATGAACCCGTTGCCGCCGGCCTTGTCCGCCGCCCGCTGCCGGGCCGACATCAGCGGGTCGTCGGGGCGTGGGAACGGGATCCGGTCGATGATCACCAGCTGGCAGGTCTCCCCGGGTACGTCGAGGCCCTGCCAGAGCGAGAGCGTCCCGAAGAGGCAGGTGTGCGGGTCCTCCACGAACTGCCGCGCCAGCTCGGGCAGCTGCGCGTCACCCTGGGCGAGCGTGGTCAGGTGCGGAAGCCGTTCGCGCATCGCCTCGGCCGCGGTCTCGGCGGCCCGTCGGGAGGAGAACAGGCCGAGCGTGCGGCCGTCGGCGGCGTCGACCAGCTCCGCGATCTCGGTGAGCGTGGCCTCACCGAGGCCGTCGCGGCCCGGCGGCGGCAGGTGCCGGGCGACGTACAGGATCGCCTGCTTGCCGTAGTTGAACGGCGACCCGACGTCGAGGCCGCGCCACGGCAGCACACCCTCGGTGCGCTCCACCGCGTCGGAGGATGAGGAGGAGACGACGCGTTCGGACGGACGGAGACCGACCGAGGTGGCCACCGAGTCGAAGTCGCCGCCGAGCTTGAGCGTTGCGCTGGTCATCACGACCGTCTTGTCGGTCAGCAGCTTGTCGCGCATGGTGCCCCAGACCTGCAGCGGCGCGACGCACAGCTGATTGCCGCCGCGCTGCCGGTCGCGCTCGGCCACCCAGAGCACGTCGGCGTCGGCGTTGGCCGCCATCCGCTCCGAGGTCTTGAACAGCTCCTGCGCCCAGCCCTTCGCCTGCGTCGACACCGCGTTGTCGCCGAGGTCCTTCGGGAACGCCGAGACCAGGGCGCGCGCCGCGTCGCGCACCAGCACGAGCGCGTCGGACAGCTCCTGGGGTACGGCGTCGATCCGACCCGGTGGCGTCGCGTCGATCGCGTCCCGCAGCGCGTCCCCGGCGTCGGCCAGGTCGTCGGCCTGGTCGCCGTCGACGTGCCGCATCGCGCGGCGTGCGGTCCGCTCCACCTCCGAGACGGACAGCTCGTCGGTCGCCGCCTGGGTGACCCGGGCGACCAGCTCGTGGGCCTCGTCGATCACCACCGTGTCGTACTCCGGGATCATCGGCACCCCCTCGATGGCGTCGATCGCGAGCAGCGAGTGGTTGGTCACCACCACGTCCGAGCGCATCGCACGCTCGCGGGCGCGCTCGGCGAAGCACTCGGCGCCGTACGGGCACTTCGCGGCGCCCAGGCACTCGCGGTGCGAGACCGAGACCTGGCGCCAGATCCGGTCGGTGTGCCGCGGCGCGTTGTCCCGCTCGCCGGTGCCGTCGTCCTTGGCCTCCTCCTCGACCCATTCCCGCATCGCGAGCACCTCGGCGCCCAGCGAGCCTTCCGGCAGCTCCACCAGCGCTCCCTGGTCGTCGGGCACCCCCTCGCGGATGCGGTGCAGGCAGGCGTAGTTGGAGCGCCCCTTCAGCACGGCGTACGACGGGGTCTCGTGCAGCACGTCCTTGGCCGCCTCGACCAGCGCAGGGATGTCGCGCTCGACCAGCTGGTGCTGGAGCGCGAGCGTCGCGGTGGCGACCACCACCCGCTGGTCGTGCAGCATCGCCGGTACCAGGTAGCCCAGCGACTTGCCGGTGCCGGTGCCCGCCTGCACCAGCAGGTGCTCGCCCGACTCCATCGCCGCGGCGACCGCCTCGGCCATCTCGACCTGGCCCGCCCGCTCCTGACCGCCGAGCGCCGCGACGGCCGCGGCGAGCACCTCACGGACACGGCTGTCGGCAACGTCGGCGGCGGCTGAGGTAGCAGCTGCGTCGGGCACCCGAGCACCCTATGTGCCGAAGAGACCCATCGTCGCGGGCAGGTCGCCGAGCTGTGCACCCGAGTGCCTCTCCACAGGCACGTGGTCGCGCAGCAGCCCCCGCTCGCCCTGTGCACGGCGCTGAGGGCCGGCGCCCGGGGACCATCTGCGCCGGGTCAGCGCCACTCACACGACCATCTGCGCCGGGTCGGCGGCTCTCACACGACCATCTGCGCCGGGTCAGCGGGGAGGGTCGGTGTCGAAGTGCGCCACCGTCGTGAGCAGGTCACCGAGCGGTGCACCGGGTTGCATCTCCACGGGTTCCTTCCCCCGACGGAACAGTCGCGCGCTGAGGTCACCGCCGACCTCGCCCTCGTCGCCGGAGACCCGGAGCCACGACCCTTCGCGCAGCCCGACCACCGGCACGTCGTTGCACTCGAGGAACTGCTGGATCCGTTCCTCGCGGGTCTCCCCCATGTGGATGGTGGACGGGTCGGGGTCCTGGTAGTGCGGGTTGATCTGGAACGGCACCAGGCCGATCCCGGCCAGCGACCGGGGCTCCACGATCGGCATGTCGTTGGTGGTGCGGATGGTCGGACACGCGGCGTTGCTGCCCGCGCTCGACCCGACGTACGGCATCCCGTCGTGCACGTGGTCGGCGATCGCCCGGTCCAGGCCGAGCTCATGCAACGCCCGCGCCAACCGGAACGAGTTGCCGCCGCCCACGAACACCGCGTCGCTGTCGGCCAGCACCTGCACCGGGTCGGCCCCTTCGTGCACGCCCGTCACCGTGCAGCCGACCGGCTCCAGCGCGGTGCGGAACATCGCGGTGTAGTCGTCGTGCTCGGCCAGGGCGTAGGGCACGAAGGCGACCCGGGCGTGGCCCGGCAGCCAGTGCTTGAGGACCTCGTGCACGTGCCCCAGCAGCGCATCGCCCGGGTGGCGACGGGAGTTGGACAGGAGCATCAGCTCCCGGGTCGCCACTACTGGGGCGGTTGCGGGGCGGACCCGGTCATCGGCGGCTCGTCTCCCGGCGGGTCGGTGGGCGGTGCGGCCGGCGGGGCGGCCGAGGGCGGTGCCGCCTCGACCTGGGGCGTCGCCGCGGCCGGAGGTACGGCGGGCGCCGGGGTGTACGTCGCCCCGACGGCCGGCGGGGCGTCGGTCCCGAAGTCGACCCGCGGCGCGGCGTCCTGGCCCTCGGGGGCCTCGTAGAACTCCCGCTTGGAGACCCCGGCCACGCCGACCAGGAACATCCACGGGATCGTCGAGACCATCGTGTTCAGCTTGGTCACCGCGTCGTTGTAGTACTGCCGCGCGAACGAGATCTGGTTCTCGGTGTCACCGAGCTGGCGCTGCAGGTCGAGGAACTGCGGGCTCGCCTTGAGGTCGGGATAGGCCTCGGCGACCGCCATCACGTTGACCAGCGCCTGGCTCAGCTGCTGGTCGGCGGCGGCCTTCTCGCCGACGTCGGTGCCCTTCGCGGCCGCGCTGGCACGCGACCGCGCCTCGGTGACCGCCTCGAACACGCCCCGCTCGTGCGTGGCGTACCCCTTCACGGTGTTGACCAGGTTGGGGATCAGGTCCGCCCGTCGGGTGAGCTGCACGTCCACCCCGCCGATCGCCTCCTGGGCTGCGATGTCGGTGGTGCGGAGCCTGTTGAAGCCGGAGATCACGAAGACCACCAGCCCGATCACCAGGACCGCGATCACGATCAGTGCAATCATCATGGGCTGCTTCCTTTCCTCACCCGGTTGACCCGGGACGTTGGGTGTCTCACCACGAGCCGCCTCCGCCCCCGCCACCGCCCCCGCCGCCGGAGAAGCCGCCGCCTCCACCGCCCGACGAGGAGCTCTGCGTGGCCGCGTACGACGAGATGGCCGAGTGCATGGTCGTGTTGAAGTCGTTCGCGAAGTCGGCCATGGAGCCGCCCCCGCCGTACATCCCCGGGTAGCCACCGATGAAGTAGCCGGGGACCGGCGGCTCCTCCTGTGCCTCGACCCGGTACTTCTCCGCCCACTCGCGGGCGCACCCGAAGGCGACCGCCCACGGGATGTAGGCGGTGTAGAGCTCCTTGCGGCCGGAGAAGTCGAAGCGGGCCTCGCTGGACGGCGTCGCCAGCACCCGCCGGAACCCGCCGAGCCGCGACCACGCGTCGCGTCCGGTCCGGGTGCGGATCGTGGAGGCGCCCGGCGACAGCACCGGCACCGCGAACACGGCGAACAGCGCGAACGGCAACCCCAGCAGGGACAGCGACAACGGGTTCCAGAAGAAGCAGGCCGCCGCGATCACCAGGCCGCCGATCACACCGATCACGCCCAGCGCCGGCAGCGCCTTGAACTCGAGCAGGCCGTTGCTGCGTGCCCAGGCCTTGACGTCGGCGTCGAACGAGCGGCGCGCCGCCTGCATCGTCTTGCCGACCTCCACCCCGTTGCGGGTGGCGTCGAACCTCGTGCCCGGCCGCACGTCGAGCCGGTCGGCCACCGACGCGGTCACGCTGTCGACGGGCCGGCCGTCGCCGTTCTCGCCGAGCAGGGACCAGCCGTCGTCGGTGCGCTCGATCTTCGCCATGCCGTGGTCGCCCATCTGCAGCAGCGTGGCGGCGTACATCTCGTCCTTGACCCGCTCGGTCAGCAGGTAGGCGCCCTGCGCCGGGCCCATGCCGTCCGGTGGCGCGTACATCAGCGGGTACGCCGGCGTCGGCTCCTGCACGCTGCGGCCCAGGAGGTAGCCGGCGATCGCGGCAAGCAGCGCGAGCACCGCGAGCACGATCGCGACCGGCAGCGAGTGGCCGAACACCGGGTCGAACGCGAACGTCCACGGCAGCGTGTGCTGGCCCGGGGCCGCGGCGTCGACGGCGGTCTGGATGGTGACCGGCGTGTTCGGCTCCAGTGCCCCGGTCTTTACCTGCACCGTGTTGCCGGTCACGGTGGCGTCGCAGCCACCGGTCGTGCTGACCCCGACGGCGCACAGCACCTTGCCCGGGGCACCGGGCAGCGTGACCGTCAGCGCGCTCCGGGCGATCGGCATCCGCCAACCGCTCGGGATCAGGTTCCAGTAGAACTCCGAGCGGGAACCGCGCTCCGAGAGCACGCCGTCGACCCGGTAGCTGATGTCGTAGACGTGCGAGCCGCTGATCGTGGTGTTCGCCTCGCCGATCCGGGCGACCACGAACCGGCCCTCGCCCTGGTGCGTGATCTGGACCCCGTCGGGCCGACCGTCGCGGGTGACCTCGATGTCCTTCGGCAGGTAGCGCACGTGCGGGGAGTTCACGTCGGCGACGTCGAAGAACCGGAAGATGCCGTGCCGGCCCAGCGGGAGGTCGACGGTCAGCGTCTCGTGGGCGCGCAGGGCGCCGTCCTTGTCGACGTCGAAGCTGGCGCGGTAGTCGGTGATCCGCGCGAACTCCGGGGTCTGGTCGCTGGTGGAGAAGAAGTTGACGGCCGGCCAGAACATCGCCAGCACGGCTACGAGCGCGCCGAGCAGCGACGCCCCGAACCGTTTCATGGCCGGAGCCTACTCATCCGCACCCCCGGAAGCGGGTCAGGCGGTGGTGAGCCCCTCGGTGGCGTACGGCGCGAGCTCGTCGGCGAGATCGTCGTTGACCCGGGCGTGGAGCAACGTGCCCTCCCCGGTGTGCTCGAGCGAGAGCACCTCGCCGTGCTCGTGGGCGCGGTTCAGCAGGTCGCCGCGGGCGTAGGGCACCAGGGCGGTGATGTCGACGCCCGGTCGGGGCAGGTCGGCCTCGACCGCAACCAGTGCCTCGGCGATGCCCTCACCCGTGTGCGCGCTCACCGCGACGCTGTGCGGCTCGCGGGCCCGGAGCCGGGCCACCACCATCGGGTCGGCGGCGTCGATCTTGTTGATCACGACCAGCTCGGGCACCTGGGACGCACCGATCTCGGCGAGCACCTCCCGGACCGCGGCCAGCTGCCCTTCGGGATCGGGATGGGAGCCGTCGACGACGTGCAGCACGAGGTCGGCGTCGGCCACCTCCTCCAGCGTGGACCGGAACGCCTCCACCAGCTGGTGCGGCAGGTGGCGCACGAACCCGACGGTGTCGCTCATCGTGTAGATCCGCCCGTCGGAGGTCGTCGTACGACGGGTGGTCGGGTCGAGCGTCGCGAACAGAGAGTCCTCGACCAGCACCCCGGCGTCGGTGAGCCGGTTGAGCAGCGAGCTCTTGCCGGCGTTGGTGTAGCCGGCGATGGCGACGCTCGGGATCGCGTTGCGGCGGCGCTCGGCGCGCTTGGTGTCGCGGGTGCCCTTCATGTCCTTGAGCTCGCGGCGCAGCTTGGCGATCTTGGTGTTGATCCGACGCCGGTCGGTCTCGATCTTGGTCTCACCCGGACCACGGCCACCGATGCCCTCGCCGCCCGCGGCGCGCCCGCCGGCCTGCCGGGAGAGGTTGCCACCCCAGCCGCGGAGCCGCTGCTTCATGTAGTTGAGCTGGGCCAGCTCGGTCTGCGCCTGACCCTCCTTGCTCTTCGCGTGCTGGGCGAAGATGTCGAGGATCAGCCCGGTGCGGTCGACCGCCTTGACCTTGAGCTTGTCCTCGAGGTTGCGGAGCTGGCTGGGTGCGAGATCGCCGTCGAGGATCACGGTGTCGGCGCCGGTGGCGCGCACGATCTCGGCGAGACCCTCGACCTTGCCGCGGCCGATGTACGTCGCGGGGTCGGGCGACTGGCGGCGCTGGTAGAGCGCGTCGAGCACCTCCGAGCCGGCGGTCTCGGCCAGCAGCGCCAGCTCGGCCATCGAGTTCTCGGCGTCCTCGACCGACCCGTCGGTCCAGACCCCGACCAGGATCACCCGCTCCAGCCGCAGCTGGCGGTACTCGACCTCGCTGATGTCCTCGAGCTCGGTCGACAGGCCCGCGACGCGGCGCAGTGCGTGCCGCTCGGCGAGGTCCATCTCTCCGGTCCCCCGCTGGTCGGTACCGTCCGGCCCGCTGGAGGGGTCGGCATAGCCGGACTCGAGCTCGTCGTCCCACGTCTGCGTGGTCGCGAGCTCCTCGTCGAGGGTGAAGTCGTCAGGTGCGTTCGTCATCCGTGCCCAGCGTAGGCGGCCGGACCACGTCAGGCGAACCGGATTGGCCGCGCAGACTCGTGCACGACGCCTGCGTCCCGCCGTACGGTGGTGGCATGTCCGACACCGAGAGCGACCCGCAGACCGACCCCGAGTCCGAGGGCGGCGGCAACGCCCGTGAGACCGACGTCCAGGAGAGCGATCCCAACGCCGACAGCGCCGACGGCCTGGCCGGCGGCATGGGGGTGAGCAGCGAGCGCGTCGGCGAGCTCCGCGGGACCGGCGGCGAGCATGGCACCTACGGCACCCAGGACACCCGGGTGCCGGACCCAGAGGGCGCCCCTCCGCCCGAGCAGTCCGCCGACCCGGCAACGGGTGAGCCGCACCCGGACCCGCCGGTGCTCAAGGACCACGGCGACCGGATCGGCAACTAGGGCGCGTCCGGTCGGCGAGACGACCGGGCTGGGCGACCTTGCGGCGATGAGAGGACGGCCGGCGATGGCGGGCACCAAGGACGACCCCTGGACGCTGACCACGGCGCCGGGCACCTCGGAGTACACGATGTACCGCGACGAGGACGCTGACCCGCCCGCGCTGGTCTGCCAGGTCGGGTCGACCCGGCTGACCTACCGGCTCGCCGCGATCGAGGACGCCCATGCCTGGCTGAAGGAGCAGGGCGACTGGGTCGACCTCGGGGCGGCCGACGAGAAGAAGGACGCCAAGCCCGGCACGCTCGAGGCCTGGGCGCGCGACGAGGGCAACCCGGCCAGCGGCTGGTACGGCCTGCGCAAGGGCTACCGCGGCCGGTTCGGGATGTACCTGCCGCCGCTGCTCAAGGCGCTGGGCCTGGTCGAGCTCACGCACGAGGCCCGGAACAACCGGGTGCGGGCGCTCTGAGTTGGTGGGGGCCCGGGGGCCGGCCAGTTACCACGGTCCCGTGGTAATCGGCCGCTTCCCTAGCGATATTCGGTGAGGGAAGGGGCAGAACACCACGGTCCCGTGGTGTTCGGCCGCCGCCACCCCGAACCCCCTACCGCCCCGGCCGCACCACGAGCGCCGACCCACCGCCGCGTCGTACCGGCTCGGCCACCGCGACCACCTGGCCGCCCCGACGGAACTCGATGCCGGTCGCGGCGCCGATCTCGGAGGCGCTGCTGCCGGCGGGACCGGGCACCACGAAGGTGTGGCCGTAGCGCCGCAGCTGCGCGCCGTACGCGTCGATGAAGGCCTGTTCGGCGGTCACGTCCGCGGTGTTGCGCTGCGAGGCACGCGGTGCGGCGAGCGCCTGCGGGAGCGTCATCCCGCGGTCGAGACGGTTGAACAGGATCTGCAGCACCGTGGTGATGATCGTGGACCCGCCGGGTGAGCCGACCGCGAGGAAGGGCTTGCCGCCGCGGAGCACGATCGTCGGCGAGATCGAGGAGCGCGGGCGCTTGCCGCCCTCGATCCGGTTCGGGTCCTCCGCGTCGTAGACGGCCGTGAAGTCGGTCAGCTCGTTGTTGAGCAGGAAGCCGCGGTCGGGCACCACGATGCCCGAGCCGCCGGTCTGCTCGATGGTCAGCGTGTACTCCGCGACGTTGCCCCACCGGTCGCTCGCGGTGAGGTTCGTGGTGGAGACGTTCTCGGTGTCGGGCTTCTCGTTCGGACGGGTGGAGGCGTCGTCGCACCTGCCGTCGTAGCCGTCCACGTCGCCGGGGTCGACGGGCTTGGTCAGCGCGGTGTCCTCGTGGATCTCGCAGGCCCGTTCCCTGGCGTAGGTGTCGGAGAGCAGGTCCGCGACCGGCACGTCGACGTACGCCGGGTCGCCGACGTAGGCGTTGCGGTCGGCGAACGAGAGCGCACTCGCCTCCAGGTAGTGGTGGAGCGCGTCGGCGTCGCTCATCCCCGGCACGTCGTAGCGCTCGAGGATGTTCAGCGCCTCCCCCACCGTGGTGCCGCCGCTGGACGCCGGCGGCATGCCGTAGACGTCGAGGCCGCGGTAGCCGACATGCGTCGGGGCCCGTCCGATCGCGCGGTACGCCGCCAGGTCGGACGTCTGCAGGTAGCCCGGCGGCACCGGCAGCGTCGAGTCGGACCGCTTCGGCGGCTTCCGCACGGTCCGCACCATCTCCTCGGCGAGCGGGCCGGAGTAGAAGCCGGCCACGCCCTTCCTCGCCAGCAGCTCATACGTCGCCGCGAGGTCGGGGTTGCGGAACACCGACCCGACCTTCGGTGCGTCGCCACCGGGCAGGAACAGCTCACGGGTCGAGTCGAACGCGCGGAACCGCGCCTTGTTGTCCAGCGTCTGCTGCCGGAACGTCCTGTCCACGACGAAGCCGCGCGCTGCCAGACGCGTGGCCGGCTTGAGCATCTTCTTGAAGCTGAGCGTGCCGAAGCGGCGCAACGCCTGGTCCCACGTCGCCGGCGTGCCGGGGGTGCCCACCGAGACGCCGCTGGTGACCAGCTCCGGCGTGAAGTTGTAGGGCTTGCCGGTCGCGGGGTCGATGAAGGCGTCGTGCGGCATCGACCTCGGCGCCGTCTCCCGGCCGTCGATGGTGCTCACCTTGCCGGACTGCGCGTCGTAGTAGACCAGGAAGCCGCCGCCCCCGATGCCCGAGCTGTACGGCTCGGTCACACCGAGTGCTGCCGCCATCGAGATGATCGCGTCGGCCGCGTTGCCGCCACGTCGCAGCACGTCGCGCCCGATCTTGCTGGCCTCCGGGTCGACCGAGCTGACCGCGCCACCGGTGCCGGTGCTGGTCGGCGTCTTGGTCGTGTAGTACCTGCCGCCGTCACCGGGGTCGTGCTTCGCGTGGGCCGGGGCGAGCGCCAGCCCGCCGAGGCAGGTGGCGAGGGCTGCGGTGGCGGCCACCGACGAGCGGTGGAGGGTACGACGACGACGCATGTGGGCCTCCCGAGAACGGATCCGACCCCTCGACCCTGCCGCCTGGCTCCCGGCCGCGCAAGCCATCGGAGGGGTGGCAGCGGCTCAGCCGCAGGTCAGGCCGTTCTCCGGCGGCTTGGCCTCGACCAGGTAGCGCGTCACCGGGTCGTCGATGCAGGGCTTGCCCTGCGCGTAGATCGTGTGGCCGTCGCCGTCGTTCGTGACCAGGACGCCCCGCGGGAGCCGCTTGGCCACCTTCACACCCGAGGCGTACGGCGTGGCCGGGTCGCGGGTCGTGCTGATCACCACGATCGGGGGCGAGCCCTGCGCCGTGAGCTTCGGCAGCGGCTGCGGCGGGGTCGGCCAGAGCGCGCAGCGCACGTAGTCGTTCACCAGACCCTCACCGACCAGCGGGGCCCGGGCGCCGGTGGCCCTGGCGTTCGCGAAGACCTTCGCCGGCGTGGTGGGCCAGGCGTTGTCGAGGCAGCTGACCGCGAAGTAGATGTCGAAGCCGTTGCCGTAGCTGCCGTCGGGCTTGCGGCTCAGGTAGCTGTCGGCCATGGTGACCAGCTGGCTGCCGTCGCCCTCGAGCCCCTGGTCCACGGCCTCGGACAGCACCGGCCAGGAGGCCTTGCTGTAGAGCGCTACCCCGATCGCGAGCTGGACCACTCCCGGCGTCGCGGGCCGGTCGGCATCGGCGGCGGGGATAGGCTGCTGCTCCGCCTTGGCGACCAGCGCGGCGACCTTGGCACGCGGGTCGGAGCCGAGCACGCACGCGCTGTCGGCCTTGCAGTTCGCGAGGTATCCCTGCAGCGCCCGGTAGAACCCGTCGGCCTGCTCGTCGGCTGCCTGCAGGCCGGTCAGCTCGGTGTTGACCACGCCGTCGATGACCATGGTGCGGATCCGGGTCGGGAACAGCTGCGCGTACATCTGGCCGATCGAGGTGCCGTAGGAGTAGCCGAGGTAGCTGATCTTCTTCTCGCCCAGCGCTTCGCGGATCCGGTCCATGTCGCGGGCCACGTTGAGCGTGCCCAGGTGCGGCAGGATCGCCTTCTCCTTGCGCGCGCACTCACCGACGTAGGCCTTGCTGACCTCGAGGTACGCCGCCTTCTCCGCCGGCGTGACCGGCGTCGGGTCGGCGTCGTACATCTCCTGCAGGTGGGAGTGGCAGTCCAGCGGGGAGCTCTTGCCGACGCCGCGCGGGTCGAACCCGACCACGTCCATCCGCTGCCGGATCTCCTCGGGGAAGTCCTTGTTCTCCGCGAGGTCGATCCCGGAGCCACCCGGCCCTCCGGGGTTGACCAGCAGCGAGCCCACGCGCTCGTTGTTGTTCTCCGCCGGGCGACGCACCAGGGCGAGCGTGATCTGCCTGCCGTCGGGGGCGTCGTAGTCCAGCGGCACCTTCAGGCTGGCGCACTGGAAGGAACCGTCGCACGCCTTCCAGATCAGCGGGCCGTCGGATGCGGACGAAGTGGCGCCGCTCGGCTCGCCGGCCTTCGGGTCCTTCGGCTGGTCGTCCCCTCCGAGGCTGCAACCCGTGGCCAGGACGGCCAGCGCCAGCAGCCCGGCGATCCCCCGCCCGGACCTCACTTGGGAGGCATCCTGATGCCACCGTCGACGCGCACCGTCTCGCCGTTCATGTAGGAGTTGCGGAGGCACTCGAGCACCATGCTGGCCAGCTCGTCCGGCGCACCCAGCCGCTTGGGGAACAGGACGCTCTCGCCGAGCTTGGCCTTGAACGTCTCGGCCTGCTCGCCGTCACCGTAGATCGGGGTGTCGATCAGGCCCGGCGCCACCGTGTTGACCCGGATCCCGACCGCGGCGAGGTCGCGCGCGACGGGCAGGGTCATGCCGACGACACCACCCTTGGAGGCGGAGTACGCCGCCTGCCCGATCTGGCCGTCGAACGCGGCGACCGAGGCCAGGTTGACGATCGCACCGCGCTCGCCGGTCGGCGTCGGCTCGTGCCGGCTGATCGCGGTGCCCGCCAGCCGGATGCAGTCGAAGGTGCCGATCAGGTTGATCCCGATCACCCTGGTGAACGCCTCGAGGTCCGCCGCGGACTCGAAGGTGCCGTCCTTGCCGACGGTGCGCTGGGCCCAGCCGATGCCGGCGGAGTTGACCAGGATCCGCAGCGGGCCGAGCTCCTCGGCCTTCTCGACGGCGGCCTTGACCTGCTCGGTGTTCGTCACGTCGACGGCGACGAAGGCGCCCCCGATCTCCCGCGCCAGCTCCTCACCGTGCTCTGCGTCGAGGTCGGCCACGACCACGTGCGCCCCGGCCGCCGCGAGCTGGCGGGCGACGGCGGCTCCGATGCCGGACGCCGCTCCGGTGACGACTGCGCTGGCTCCACTGATCTCCATGGGGAGCGAGCATATGGGTCTCGACGGGCTCGCCCTCCGGGGAGGTCTCAGACCTCGACGAGGCCCTCCGCCACCAGCACGGCCGGGCCGGTCATCACCAGCCGGTCGTCGTGGGTCCAGGTCACCTGCAGCGCACCGCCGGGCACCTCCACGGTGTACGGCGTGCCCCGCTCGGCGCGGTCGCGGGTCGCGGCGACGACCATCGCCGCGCAGGCGCCGGTGCCGCAGGACCGGGTCTCGCCCGAGCCCCGCTCGAAGACCCGCATCGCCACGTGGTGGTCGCCGATCCACACCACGAACTCGACGTTGACGCCCTCCGGGAAGGCCGCGGCGTCGTACGACGGAGCCTCGGTGAGCGGACCGGCGTCCTCGAGGTCGTCCACGATCGCCACCGCGTGCGGGTTGCCCATGTCGACGTGGACCGCGGGCCAGGAGTGCTCACCGACGCGGACCTCGGTCTCCTCGAGCACCTTCGGCGTGCCCATGTCGACGCTGATCCCGTCGTCGCCGAAGGTCAGGGTCTTGATCCCGTCACGCGTGGCGATCGGCAGCGGGTCGCGGGGGTCGACGTCGGCGTGGGTGGCCAGGTAGAGCCCGAGCACCCGGATCCCGTTGCCGCACATCTCGCTGAGCGAGCCGTCGGCGTTGCGGTAGTCCATGAACCAGATCGCGTCCCCGCGCGCCGCGACGGCAGCCGGGTCGTCGGTGGCGTCGGTGCGCACCACCCGGATCACGCCGTCGCCGCCGAGGCCGGCGCGCCGGTTGCACAGCGCTGCCACCTGCTCGCCGGTCAGCTCGAGCCTGCCGTTGGCGTCGGGCACCAGCACGAAGTCGTTCTCGGTGCCGTGACCCTTGACGAAGGAGATCTCCACGCGCGCCAGTCTAGGGACGGCCGATGGCGTCCAGCGCGCGGCCGACGCGCTGCTGGTCGTCGTGGGCGACCCAGACCACCCGAGGGTCCTTGCGGAACCACGCGTCCTGGCGGCGCACGAACCTCCGGGTGCCGGTCACGGTCCGCTCGCGCGCCTCGTCCTCGGTGGTGGTGCCGGCCAGGAACGCCAGCACCTGCTGGTAGCCCAGTGCCCGGCTCGCCGTCCGACTCGTGCGGAGTCCGTGCCGCTCGAGGCGTCGTACCTCCTCGACCAGGCCATCGGCCCACATCGCCTCGACCCGGCGCGCGATCCGCTCGTCGAGCGCCGGCCGGTCGATGTCGACGCCGATCTGCACCGTCTCCGGGACCAGGTACGACGGGCGGGGCAGGCGCGCCACGAACGGCTCACCGGTCAGCTCGACCACCTCCAGCGCCCGCACGACCCGGCGCCCGTTGGCCGGCTCGATGTGCGACGCGGCCTCCGGGTCGACCTCCCGGAGCCGGGCGTGCAGGACCGCCGCCCCGTCGGCCTCGAGCTCGCCCTCGAGCCGGCGCCGGACCTCGGGGTCCGTGCCCGGGAACTCGAGCCGGTCGAGCACCGCGCGCGTGTAGAGCGCCGAGCCGCCGACCAGCACCGGCACCACCCCTCGGGCGCGACAGTCCTCGACCACGACGCGGGCCCGTGCCTGGAACTCCGCGACGCTGGCCTCCTCGTGCACGTCGAGCACGTCGAGGAGGTGGTGCGTGATGCCGCGTCGCTCGGAGAGCGGCAGCTTCGCGGTGCCGATGTCCATGCCCCGGTAGAGCTGCATCGAGTCGGTGTTGACCACCTCGCCGCCCAGGTGGCCGGCCAGGTCGAGCGCGAGCTCGCTCTTGCCGGCGGCCGTGGCGCCGACCACGGCGACGACGGGGACCGGAGGCATGGCCGCAGTCTTCCAGCCCCGCGGGGGCGCCCTTGCCCGGCTCGGCCCCGGCTGTCACGGTTGCGGCATGGGATTCCTGGACGATGCGAAGAAGAAGCTGACCAAGGCCGTCGACGACCACGGTGACAAGATCCGCGACGGTCTCGACAAGGCCGGCGAGGCGGTCGACAAGAAGACCAAGGGCAAGTACACCGACAAGATCGCCAAGGGCAAGACCGCGGCCGAGGGCGCGCTGGACAAGCTCGACGGCAAGAACGACGACTTCGGTCCGAGCAGGAAGGGCACCCCGTGAAGGCGTCCGAGCCGCAGTCCGACTCCCAGCCCGAGCCGCAGCTCGACCCGACGCCCCCCGAGGGTCCCGGCGGTCCCGACTCGGTGCCGGACTGGGAGGCCGCGGAGCCCGACCCGGCCGTGCCCGACCAGCCGCTGTCCGCACAGGTCGAGGGGGTGCCGGACGAGCTCGAGCAGCCCGAGGAGCTCGACGAGGCCGACGGCGCCGGGTCGCGCGATGCCAAGGATCCGGCCGACGAGGGCAAGGAGTCGCTGACCGAGCCGGCCGACGACGCCGACTCCGACGACGCGCCGGAGGCGCCGGTCTAGGTGGCGGGAGCGCCCACGCCCGGCAGCCCGAGCGGGACCGCCGTGCTGGTCGAGACGGGAGCCGCGGTGCGCGCCTCCCAGGCGTCGCCGGCCCTGGTCCGGCGCACGGACCGGACCGGGCCGTCGGCCACGAGGTGGTGCGGGGCGGCGTAGGTGACCTCGACCTCGACCATGTCGCCGGGGCGGACGTCGGCTGTTCCGGTGGGGGCCGTGAAGTGCACCAGCCGGTTGTCCCTGGCGCGGCCCGAGAGCCGGTGCGTCTGGCCGTCCTTGCGGCCCTCGCCCTCGGCCACCATCAGCTCGACGACGTGCCCGACGATCTTCTTGTTCTCCTCCCACGCGACCTGGTCGGCCAGCGCGACCAGCCGCTCGTAGCGCTCCTGCACGACCGGCTTCGGGATCTGGTCGGCGAGGTCGGCGGCGGGGGTGCCGGGGCGCTTGGAGTACTGGAAGGTGAATGCGCCCGCGAACCGGGCCGCCTCGACCACCTTCATGGTCTCGAGGAAGTCGTCCTCGGTCTCGCCCGGGAAGCCGACGATGATGTCGGTCGTGATCGCGGCGTCCGGGATCGCGGCGCGCACCCGGTCGATGATGCCGAGGAACTTCTCCTGCCGGTAGGACCGGCGCATGTCCTTGAGCACCTTGTCCGACCCGGACTGCAGCGGCATGTGCAGCTGCGGCATCACGGTGGGGGTCTCGGCCATCGCCGCGATCACGTCGTCGGTGAACGCCGCCGGGTGCGGCGAGGTGAACCGCACCCGCTCCAGTCCCCCGATCTCCCCGCAGGCCCGGAGCAGCTTGCCGAACGCCAGCCGGTCGCCGAACTCCACGCCGTAGGTGTTCACGTTCTGCCCGAGCAGCGTCACCTCGGTGACCCCCTCGGCGACCAGCGCCTCGATCTCGGCCAGCACCTCGCCCGGGCGGCGGTCCTTCTCCTTGCCGCGCAGCGCCGGGACGATGCAGAACGTGCACGTGTTGTTGCAGCCCACCGAGATCGAGACCCAGGCGGCGTACGCCGACTCGCGCTTGGTGGGCAGCGTCGACGGGAACACCTCGAGCGACTCGAGGATCTCCACCTGTGCCTCCTGCTGCACGCGCGCCCGCTCCAGCAGGACCGGCAGCGAGCCGATGTTGTGGGTGCCGAACACGACGTCCACCCAGGGCGCCTTCTTCGTGATCTCGCCGCGGTCCTTCTGGGCCAGACACCCACCGACCGCGATCTGCATGCCCGGGCGCTTCGCCTTGACCGGTGCCAGGTGACCGAGGTTCCCGTAGAGCTTGTTGTCGGCGTTCTCCCGCACCGCGCAGGTGTTGAACACGACCACGTCGGCCTCGCCGTCCGCGGGCGCGGCGACGTACCCCGCGTCCTCCAGCAGCCCGGTGAGCCGCTCGGAGTCGTGGACGTTCATCTGGCACCCGTAGGTGCGGACCTCGTACGTGCGTGTCATGGCGGGTCAAGGCTACGGCGACCCCGGGCGGGTCCCGACCACGACGTCCCCGAAGTGTGGTCGCGAGCCCGGTTCCCGGCGTACCGTCGCGGTACGGGTCGAGCCCACAACCCCGGAGGTAGCACGATGCGCAACCCAGCACCCGACGACGACAGGGTCTCCGACGCCGCGGACGACGCCGACGAGCCGGACACCGGCAGCGCGCCGCCCTCGGACGGCAACGCGCGGAGCGCGCCTCCCGACAAGAACAACATCGGCAACGTCAGGTAGCACCCGCGGCCGGACCGGGGCGCTCGGTGACCCAGAGCCGGATCACGCCCTCGATCACCACGGTGCCGTCACTGCGCACGCCGCGCACGCGCACCGGCAGGTCGGGGTCGTCGCCGACCCACTGCGCGGGGTCGGTCTCGGCCACGCAGGTGACGTCGCTGTCGGCCTTCGCCGTGTAGGCGACCTCCATCCCCTTCGGGATCCACCGCTTGTGTGCCGGGATGGTGGCCTCGGCGAGGGCACCCATCGCCGCCTCGAGCCCGTTGCAGAGGGCGATCGCGTGCACGGTGCCGATGTGGTTGTGCACAGCTCGCCGGTCGCGGATCACCAGCTCGACGTGGTTGGGCTCGAGGACGGTGAACCGCGGCCGGACGGTGCCGAAGTACGGCGCCTTGCGAGCGAACGCGAAGCCGAACAGGCGGTCGCCGAGCGGCAGCCGGGTGACTCGGCGGTGCAGGCGCTGTAGGTCCATGGCAGCAGATTACCCACGGGTAACCTCTGAGTGCGTCAGGTGAGGTGCTCGGGGTCCACCAGGTCGGCGTCGAGCTCCTCGCGCACCACCCGGAACGCGATCGACGACGGGTAGCCCTTGCGGGCGAGCATGCCGGTCAGCCGTCGCACGGCGACCTGCTGCTCCAGCCCGCGCAGGGTGCGCAGCTTGCGCCGCACCAGGGTGCGGGCGGCCTCCACCTCGTCGTCGGGGTCGATCTCGTCGAGCGCCTCGCGGGCGACCTCGTCGTCGATCCCCTTGCGGCGCAGCTCCTGGGCGAGCGCACGGCGGGCCAGCCCGCGGCCGGACTGCCGCTGCTCGACCCAGCCCCGCGCGAACGCGGCGTCGTCGACCAGTCCGACCTCCTCGAACCGGTCGAGCAGCCGGGCCGCGACCTCGTCGGGCACGTCGCGCTGGGCGAGCTTGGTGGCGAGGTCGGACCGGCTCCGGGCGCGCCCGGTCAGCTGGTCGAGCAGGATCTTGCGCGCCACCGCCTCTGGGTCCTCGGGCGGCCCGAGCCGCTCGACGTCGACCGGTGCCTCCTGCTGGCGACGCGGGCGCCCGAACGAGGACACGGACTCAGAAGTCGATGCCGTCGGGGTCGACCGGGCCGTCGGCGACGAAGCCGTCGGCGGGAGCGGCCACGGACGGTCCGATCCCGAGCTTCTCCAGGATCTTCTTCTCGATCTCGTTGGCCAGGTCGGGGTTGTCGCGCAGGAACGTGCGAGCGTTCTCCTTGCCCTGCCCGAGCTGGTCGCCCTCGTAGGTGTACCAGGCGCCGGCCTTGCGGACGAGCCCCGCCTCGACGCCGACGTCGATCAGGCCGCCCTCGCGGGAGATGCCGAGGCCGTACATGATGTCGAACTCCGCCTGCTTGAACGGCGGGGCCACCTTGTTCTTGACGACCTTGACCCGGGTGCGGTTGCCGACCGGCTCGGTGCCGTCCTTGAGGGTCTCGATCCGGCGGACGTCGAGCCGCACGGAGGCGTAGAACTTCAGCGCCTTGCCGCCGGTCGTGGTCTCCGGCGAGCCGAACATCACGCCGATCTTCTCGCGCAGCTGGTTGATGAAGATCGCGGTGGTGCCGGCGTTGTTGAGCGCGCCGGCCATCTTGCGCAGCGCCTGGCTCATCAGCCGGGCCTGGAGGCCGACGTGGCTGTCGCCCATCTCGCCCTCGATCTCGGCGCGGGGCACCAGCGCCGCCACCGAGTCGATCACGATCAGGTCGAGCGCGCCGGAGCGGGTCAGCATGTCGGCGATCTCCAGCGCCTGCTCACCCGAGTCGGGCTGGGAGACCAGCAGCGCGTCCGTGTCGACCCCGAGCCGCTGGGCGTACTCCGGGTCGAGCGCGTGCTCGGCGTCGATGAACGCGACGATGCCGCCGGCGCGCTGGGCGTTGGCCACCGCGTGCAGGGCGACCGTGGTCTTGCCGGAGGACTCCGGACCGTAGATCTCGACCACGCGGCCGCGCGGCAGGCCGCCGAGGCCGAGGGCGATGTCGAGCGCGATCGAGCCGGTCGGGATGATCTCGAGCGGGGCGCGCACCTCGTCGCCGAGCCGCATCACCGAGCCCTTGCCGAACTGCTTCTCGATGTTGGCGAGCGCCGCGTCGAGCGCCTTGTCCTTGTTGCCCACCGCAACACTCATGTCTGCCCATCCGTCCGATCGGTGACCGCGCTCCGCGGCCGGTGTGACTGGCTTGTCGGGACAGACGCTAGGCGGGGCCTCCGACAGTCCCGGTCTGCTGCTCCGGAGCTGTGGACGACTGACCCGTTCCGGCGCCTGTGGAGCACAACGGTATCCCGAACACCTGTTCGACCGGACACTCCGGCGCGGCGTGTCGCGGAAACCCCGTCCGGACGCACGACGACGCCCCTCCGGTCGGCGGACCGGAGGGGCGTCGTCGTCGGTGCTACTGCGAGATCCGGGTCAGCGGACCCGGGGTGTACGGCGAGTGCGCCGAGAGGTAGTCGGCGAACGCGTCGATGTCGAGCCCGCCGTAGTACACGTCGGTGCCCTTGGTGAACGACGGGAAGCTGTCGCCACCGCCCTGCAGGAAGTTGTTCGTCACGATCCGGTAGGTCGCGGCCTTGTCGATCGGCGTCCCGTTCAGCTTCACCGAACCGTCCGCGGCGCCCACGCCGGGCACCAGCTTGTAGCCGAAGCCCTGCGAGATCTGCAGGATCTTGGGCGAGGGGCCGTTGGTCGTGCCGGTCACCTGCTGCGCCAGGATGTCGTAGATGTCCTGACCGGTCAGGTCCATCGAGACCAGGTAGTTGTTGAAGGGCTGGACCGTGAACGCCTCCTCGTAGGTGACGTCACCGGGGACCTCGTTCGGGTACTTCGACTGCGCGTAGCTGAGGTCCCCCCGGATCCCGCCCGGGTTCATGAACGCGATCACCGGCTTCTTGCCGTTGGTCACCGTCGAGGGGTCGGCGAGCTGGGCGTCCGCGATCAGGTCACCGAGCTGGCTCTCGCCGGTGCCGCCGGCCGGCGGGGTCTTCGTGACGTCGCTGGTGATCTGGCCGATCTCCTTGCTGGCGATCGGCGTCACGAGCTCGAGGTAGTGCGCGATCAGCGAGGTCTGCTCGGGGTCGGCCTGGTCGCGCGTGACCGGCATGTTCGCGCCCTCGACCGAGCTGCGCACGATGTCGCGCTTCTTCCGGTCGTAGGTGAGCTCGGTGTCGGTGTACAGCCGGCCGAACGACGACGCGGAGGTGACCAGGCGGTCACGGCCCTTGGGGTCCTTGATGTCGCACACGTAGGGCTGGTGCGTGTGACCCGAGACGACCATGTCGATCTCCGGGTCGAGGGTCTTGGCGATGTCGACGATCGGAGAGCTGACCGGGTCGAGCGACCCGCCCTTGGCGCAGGTGTAGTCGTACTCCGGGTTGCCGAGGACGGTTGCGCCCCTGGGGTTGGTCAGCGGCTGCTGCTTGGGCAGCCCGCCCTGGTGGATCAGCACCACGATCGCCTTGACGCCCTTGCTCCTGAGCACCGGCACCAGCTTGTTGGCCGTCTTCACCTCGTCGGTGAAGGCCAGGCCCTTGACGCCGGCGGCGGTCACGATGTCGGGGGTGCCCTTGAGGGTCATCCCGATGAAGCCGATCCTGGCGCCGTTGACGTTCTTGATCGCGTACGGCGGGAGGATCGTCTTCCTGGTGCCGGCGTACACGACGTTGGCCGCGAGGTAGTCGAAGTTCGCGCCGCTGAACGAGCCGTCCGGGCAGGAGTTCTGGTTGTTCGCCCCGTCGCCGTCGGCCAGGCAGCCGCCGTCGGCCATCCGCTGGAGCTCGACGTAGCCCTCGTCGAACTCGTGGTTGCCGACCGAGCTGACGTCGAGCCCGAGCTTGTTCATCGACTCCACGGTCGGCTCGTCGTGGAAGGCCGCGGAGAGCAACGGGCTGGCACCGATGATGTCGCCGGCCGCGACGGTCAGCGAGCTGGCGTGTCCCGCACGCGCGCGCTCGAGGTGCGAGGCGAGGTACTCGACGCCGCCGACGTTCTGCGTGGTGTCGACCGGCTTGCCGTCCGCGTCGAACGTGTGGCCGGTGACGATGCGGCCCGAGGACCCCGACGGGGACTCCAGGTTCCCGTGGAAGTCGTTGAAGGACAGGATCTGGACCTGCTGCATCCGGGGCGGCTTGGGCTTCTTGCCCTGCACCGCCTCGGAGGGCGCGCCGAGAGTGGCGGCCGTGACCAGGGCGGTGACCCCCACGGCCAGGACGCCCAACGGGCGTCGCAGTGAACGGACGGACATGGTGGTATCTCCTCGCCAAGCCCCGAGTGTCAGGGCGATTGCGCGAAGGCTAACCCGACCGGGGGTGCCGGGGGAATCCGCGGAGGTCACGTCCCGGTGAGCTCCCGGCCGGGACCGGTGGAAGGCTCAGAGGTCCCGGTCGGGCAGCTCGAGCGCCCGCCAGACCGCCCGCCAGACCTGCTTCGGTGACTCCCCCGCGGCCAGCGCCTCGGCCACCGTGCGGCCGCCGAGGTCGGCGAGCACCTGCTGGTCGGCCCAGGCGCGGGCGTACGCCGGACCCAGCGCGTCGGTCATCCGTGCCCAGAACTCGGTGTGCCTCATGCACCCGTTCCGGCGGTCCCGCCGCGGGGGACGACCAACCCCACGTCGTGGGCGTGGTGCACGATGTCGTGCGCGTGGTAGCGCGAGATCGACTCGACCGTGAACTCGTCGCCGTTGCTCCGACGGCCCCGGCGCGCCCACTGGCTGCCGTGGACGGCGGCGTACCGCCCCGCTACCGCACCGGCGGCCTCGACCAGCTCGAGCGCCACGGTGGCCGGGTCCTGCTGGAAGTAGCGCTCGGCCACGGCGGTCCGGTTCTGGTCCCAGTTGGCGAACTCCGGGTCGACCTCGTGCAGCATCAGCGCGATCCGCTCGTCGAAGAGGCGGTGCACGTCACGCACGTGGCAGGCGTACTCCAGCGGTGACCACACCTCGGGCGCCGGCCGCTCGGACACCTCCGGCCGGGCGAGGAGCTGACCCCAGGCGAATGCCTGGTCCCGGAGCAGCTGCGGGAGCGTCGCGACGTCGAGCCGTTGGGCGTCGAAGCCGCAGTCGGGGCACGGCATCCGGAGCACCCAGGTCCAGTCCTTGGTGTCCGGCTCGATCGGGACGATCTCGCTCGGGTCAGGTCTCACCCGACCAGTCTGCCCCACCTGGGAGACTCCACGCGTGGGCAACCCGGAGATCCGCGAAGCCACCGCCGACGACCTCGGAGCCGTCGGCGCGATCTACGAGCACGAGGCGCTGCACGGCATCGCGACCTTCGACTCGGCCGGCCGGGCACCGGAGTTCTGGGCCGACAAGCAGGCCGGGCGCGACCCGCTGCTGGTGGCGGACCTCGACGGCGTCGTGGGCGGGTTCGCCTACGCGTCGACGTACCGGCCGCGGCCGGCGTACGACCGCACCCGCGAGGTGTCGGTCTACCTCGCCGGGTCCGCGCGCGGGCGGGGCGTCGGGCGGGCGCTGTACGGCGAGCTGCTCGACCGGCTCCGCGTCGCCGGACTGCACACGACGCTCGCGGTGATCGCCCTGCCGAACGAGCCCAGCGTGCGACTCCACGAGTCGTTCGGGTTCGTGCACCGGGGCACGATCCGGGAGGTCGGCTGGAAGTTCGGTCGCTGGATCGACACCGGTCTCTGGCAGCTGGTCCTCTAGCGGGCGCCGAGGTGGTCGAGCAGGTTGTCGCCGAACCGCTTGCCCATGCCCGCGAGCACGGCGCGCATCGCGGCGGTGACCGCGGGCTTCGCGAACCGCGACAGCGGCAGCTCGGCCTTGACCCCGATCTTGATCTCGAGGCGGGTGCCGGCACCGGCCTCCTCGAGCGCGTACCAGCCCTCGACGCCGACGCGCTCGCGCCGACCCTGGGGGTCGTGGGTCCACACGATGCGGGTCGGCTCGTCGAAGGTCATCCGCTCGGTGAACGACGGGGTGAGGCTGGTGTTGAGGATCGGCACCCGGCTCAGCTCCCAGCGCCAGTGGTCGCCGTCGACCTCGATGTGCCGGAGGAACGGGGTCAGCTTCGGCAGCAGCTCCGGGTCGGTCAGTGCCGCCCAGACCTCCTTGCGGTCGGCTGCCACGACGGCCTCGGAGTGGTTGCTCGCCTCGAACCATGCCATGCCGTGCAGTCAAGCAGGCCGCCCCTGGTTCCTTAGGGTGAGGAGGTGACCGAACCGCACCCGGAGCTCGTCGAGGTCGCCCACTTCGTGCTCGACCTGGCCCGTGCGGGCGACACCGCGCGGCTCGCGGCGTACGTCGACGCCGGGGTGCCCGTCGACCTGACCGACGCCTCCGGCAACACCTTGCTGATGCTCGCGGCGTACCACGGGCACCCGGAGGCCGTCCGCGCCCTGGTCGCGCGCGGAGCCGACGCCGACCGGCTCAACGACCGCGGCCAGAGCCCGCTGGCAGGGGCGGTGTTCAAGGGCGAGGACGGCGTGGTCGCCGTGCTGGTCGAGTCCGGTGCCGACCTCGACGCGGGACACCCCAGTGCCCGGGAGACAGCGTCGATGTTCGGGCGGGGTGGGCTGCTGGGGTGAGGGCGGGTGTGGCGGGTGTGGGCTGGGGCTGTGGGTGGCTGCAGTTTCGGGACACTTGTTGGGAAACTGCACCGGATTCCGCGATTTTCCGTGCAGTTTCGGGACAAGTGTTGAGAAACCGCAGCCCACCGCAGCCCCCACCCCACCCGCAACCCACCCCACCCTCAGGTCAACAGGAGCTTCTCGAGCCGCCTGCTCACGACACTCAGGCCGATCGCGCCCATCACCAGCAGGTAGACCACCGACACCAGGGACGCCGACGTCACGTGACCGGTGGTCAGCTCCCGACACAGGACCACGCCGCGGTAGAGCGGGGTCGCCTCGACCACCCAGCGCAGCCACTCCGGGTAGGCGGTGATCGGGAAGAACGTCGCGGAGAACAGGAACATCGGCATCGTCGCGAGCGTGATCAGCTCGAAGTCCTGCCAGCTGCGCATGTAGGTGGTCAGCGCCATCCCGACCGAGGCCACCGCGAACCCGATCAGCAGCGACGCGGGCAGAGCGAGCACCGCCAGCCACGAGTGCGTCAGGCCGAGCGCCACCATCACGCCGAGGAAGCCGGCGGAGTAGAGGCCGCTGCGGAGCAGGCACCACGCGAGCTCGCCGACCGCGATGTTCGTCGCGGTCATCGGGGTCGCGAGGATCTGGTCGAACAGCTTCTGGAACTTGAGCTTGAAGAACATGTTGAACGTCGAGTCCAGGATCGCGCCGTTCATCGCCGAGGCCGCGAGCATGCCGGGCGCCACGAACTCGGCGTAGGGGATCGCGTGACCCCCGACGTCGAACGACTCGATCAGCTTGCCGACGCCGACGCCGATCGAGAACAGGTAGAACACCGGCTCGAGGAAGCCGGAGAGGAACACCCACCAGGCGCTCCTGTAGGAGATGTAGTTGCGGAGAAGCAGCACCCGGGTGGCTCCGGCCAGGGTGAGCGCCATCAGACGACCAGCCGCTTCGTGAGACGTCGTACGGCGAGCACGTGGCCGCCGACCACCAGCACCGCGAGGTAGGCCAGGTGTGCCAGCGCCGGGCCGGCCTCGAGGGTCCCCAGCGTGAGCATCCGGGCCAGGTCGACGCCCTGGTAGAGCGGGGTCAGCCGGGCCGCCGTCTCCAGCACCGGCGACAGGTTGGCGATCGGGAAGAACGCGCCCGAGAACAGGAACTGGGGGATCACCCCGAGCCGGAAGATCAGCGCGAAGGACGACTCGTCGGGTGCGCCCGCGCTGAAGGCGTAGACCGGCAGCCCCACCGCCAGCCCGACCAGCACCGCGGCCAGCCACGCCCCCACCGCACCGAGCAGCGAGTGGTAGACGTCGAACGGCGCCAGCACGGCAGCGAACACCGCCGAGGTCAGTGCCAGCCGGAACAGGATGAAGCCGACGTGTGCGTTGACCAGGTCGACCGGGCGGAGCGGCGTCGCCTGCATGCCGACGTAGATCTTCTGCCACTTCACCATGCTCATCACCGGGTACGTCGCCTCCCCGACCGCGGCCTGCATGCTCTGCGCGGCCAGCAGTCCCGGTGCGATGAAGGCGAGGTAGGTCGTCGCACCCTCGAGCCGGCTCGGGTCACCGGCGATGAAGCCACCGAGCAGCACCCCCATCGCCAGCACGTAGAGCAGCGGGTTGACGAAGGACGAGACGACCGTGCCCTTCCAGGTGCGCTTGTAGACCGTCAGCCAGTAGTCGTACTGACGACCCGCGAGCTCGAACGACGAGGCCATCAGGTCATGTCTCCCCACGCACGGCCGTCGCGAGCGGCGTCCGGTGCGTGCGATGGCAGGGCGGAGGAGGGAGACATGACGGAGTCATGGCGACTGACGACAACGCCGCCAGTGTGCGTGCCGGGCGACGCGCAGCAGGTCGGGGGGTGGGGAGTCATGGCCTTCAGTCCACCAGGGTCCGGCCGGTCAGTCGCAGGAACACGTCCTCCAGCGACGAGCGCCGCACCAGCGTCGCGGCCGGCGAGAGGCCGCGCTCGTGCACCTTGGCGATCGCCTCCTCGCCGTCGTCGCTGTAGAGCAGCAGTCGGTCGGGCAGCACCTCGACGCGATCGGCCAGGTCGGCCACCTGCTCGGCGTAGTGCGCGTGCTCGACCACCCCGAAGCGGAGCTCGGCCACCTCGCGGGTCGAGTGCTCCCGGATCAAGGACGACGGCGAGCCCTCGGCCACGACCAGGCCCTTGTCCATCACCACCAGCCGGTCGCAGAGCTGCTCGGCCTCGTCCATGTAGTGCGTGGTGATCACCAGGGTCACGCCCTGCTGCTTGAGCCGGAACAGCCGGTCCCACAGCACGTGGCGTGCCTGCGGGTCGAGGCCCGTGGTCGGTTCGTCGAGCAGGAGCAGGTCGGGGTTGTTGATCAGGGACCGGGCGATCGTCAGCCGGCGCTTCATGCCACCCGAGAGGTCGTCGACCTTCGCCTTCGCCTTCTCGGTCAGCTGCACGAACTCGAGCAGCTCCGCCGCGCGGCTGCGCACCTCGCCCCGCGGGATGCCGAAGTAGCGCCCGTAGACGTAGAGGTTGTCGAAGACGCTGAGCTCGGTGTCGAGCGTGTCCTCCTGCGGGCACACGCCGAGTCGGCCCCGGATCTCTGAGCCCTTCTCGGCCGGGTCGAGCCCGAGGATCCGCAGCTCACCTGCGGACACCGGTGAGACCGCCGCGATCATCCGCATCGTCGAGGATTTGCCGGCGCCGTTGGGGCCAAGGAAGCCGAACGCCTCGCCCCGCCGTACGTCGACGTCGATGCCCTTGACCGCCTCGAAGGACCCGAACGTCTTGCGGAGCCCCCGGGCACGCACCATCAGCTCGTCGTTCCCCGTCTCGGTCACGAGGGGTGACGCTATCGACTGGCACCGGCACGGTGCACCCGGGTTTGCCGGCGCCCGGACCCGGGGGCCGGGGCGCGCACCGCCTGGTGGCCGCGTGGATCGTGCGCCGTGCCGGGTCGCCCTGATGAGACGACCGGTGACGGCACCCAACCCCGGAGGGGTCGCTTCTCGTCCTGATGGTGGGAGAGCCTGGCGGAGGAGGTGGCGCGTGGAGTCGTACGACGCGGAGTTCACCGAGTTCGCCGCCGGGTCCCTGCGCGACCTGCGCCGTACCGCGTACCTGATGTGCGGCGACTGGCACCGGGCGGAGGACGTCGCGCAGGAGGCGCTGATCCGGGTGTACCGCTCCTGGCGCCGGATCGAGCGCCGGGAGTCGGTGCTGGGCTACGCGCGCCGGACGACGGTCCGGCTGATGATCGACGACACCCGCCGGCCGCTCCGCCGCGAGCGTCCGGGGCTCGACGACGCGCGGGTCGACCTGCACGGGGGTCAGGTCGGCGCGGACGCGACCGCGGACGTCGACGAGCGCGACCGGGTGCTGCGGGCGCTGGACCGGTTGGCACCGCGGCGGCGGGCCTGCGTCGTGCTGCGCTACCACCTCGACCAGTCCGTGGCCGAGACCGCGCGGGCCCTCGGCTGCTCCGAGGGCACCGTCAAGAGCCAGTGCGCCGACGCTCTCGCCCAGCTGCGCGAGGAGCTCGGCGAGGACCTGTCCGTGCCCACGAGAGGGATGTCATGAGCGACCACGACCTGAGCACGCTCCTTGCCCGCACCGCCGCCGACGACGACCGGCCCGTCCGCACCGACCTCGACCGGCTGCTCGCCCGCGCCCGGCACGCACGCACCCGACGACGGGGTCTCGTCGGAGCCGGCATCGTGGGTGGCGCAGCCCTCCTGACCGCCGCCACCGTCGCCGCGGTGACGGCGCTGCAGCCCCCTCCGGCTCCGGCACCCGCGGCGCCGACCCACCGCACGGTCCGCGAGCAGCCACTGACCGACTCCCAGATCCGGGACCGCTGCCTCCCCCAGCTCGCCAAGTACGCCGCGCTCCCGATGTACGACCACGAGCCCGCCACGGTGCGGTGGAAGCCCCTGCACGCCTGGGACTACCGCACCGGAGACGTGGTGCTGCTCCAAGGCCGCGACGGCAACCCGGCGTTCTGCCACATCCCGAAGCCGGGTCAGGAGCGCGGCCCGGTGCCCTTCCAGATCTTCACGCCGACCAAGGGCGCCGAGAGCTACCTCCGCACGATCTGCGCCCAGCGGGCCGAGCCCCGCGTCGACCTGCGCTCGGCCGCCGTGGGCAACTCCTGGACCGAGGGCGACGTCACCGTCACGCTGCTGGCCGAGGGGTCGCGGTACTACGCCTGCGCCACCGAGCCGGTCACCTGGGACGCCGGCCTCGGCCAGGTCAGCGAGGTGCCGGCCGGCCTGCTGTTCTCGACCTCCGGCACGACCGGCGCGGCGCACAAGTCGATCGTCGACGACGAGGCGGCCTGGACCCTGGTCGCCGGGCACGTGACGAAGCGGGCCAGGACCTTGATGCTCCTGTGGCCCGGCCTGGAGGAGGCGTCGTACCCGGTCTCGGAGGGCAACGTCGCCGCCGTCCTCAAGGTCCCGACCACCGGCGGGCTCCGCCCGGTCCGGTGGCGGCTGCTGGACGCCGCCGGCACGGAGCTGCAGCGGGGCAGGCTCGGCTGAGCAACCGGTTGTCGGCGCCCTGAGCGAAGATGGGCGGGTGGATGAGAGCACCGAGGACCTGCCCGGGTTCAGCGACCCGACGCGGGTCTGGTTCGAGGCCGCCTTCGCCCACCCCACGGCAGCCCAGGTCGGCGCCTGGCGCACGATCGCGGCCGGCCAGCACGCGCTGGTGGTGGCGCCCACCGGCTCCGGCAAGACCCTCAGCGCGTTCCTCTGGTCCCTCGACCGGCTCACCGGCAGCGAGCGCCCGCCCGACAGGCTCAAGCGCTGCCGGGTTCTCTACGTCTCCCCGCTGAAGGCGCTGGCGGTCGATGTCGAGCGCAACCTGCGAGCGCCGCTGGCCGGCATCCGGCACACCGCCGACCGGCTCGGCCAGGAGATCTCCGAGGTCAGCGTCGGCGTCCGTTCCGGTGACACCACCGCCGCCGACCGCCGCAAGCTCGCCACCAGCCCGCCCGACATCCTGATCACCACGCCCGAGTCGCTGTTCCTGATGCTGACCTCGCAGGCGCGGGAGTCCTTGCGCGGCGTCGACACGGTGATCATCGACGAGGTGCACGCCGTCGCGGGCACCAAGCGGGGCGCCCACCTCGCGGTCTCCCTCGAGCGGCTCGACGAGCTGCTGGAGCGCCCCGCGCAGCGGATCGGGCTGTCGGCGACGGTGCGTCCCGTGGCGGAGGTGGCCCGGTTCCTGGGCGGCGCCGCCCCGGTCGAGGTGGTCGCACCACCGTCGGAGAAGCGGTGGGACCTCTCCGTCGTGGTGCCGGTCGAGGACATGACCGAGCTCGGCCAGGCCCAGGACGAGCCGTCGTCGGGCCCCGCCGCCGCCGGCACCCGGCACTCCTCGATCTGGCCGCACGTCGAGGAGCGGGTCGTCGACCTGGTCGAGCAGCACCGCTCGACGATCGTCTTCGCCAACTCGCGGCGCCTGGCCGAACGGCTCACGGCCCGGCTCAACGAGATCGCGGCCGAGCGGGCCGGGGTCGACGTCACGCCCGACGCGACGACGGGCTCGACGACGGGCTCGACGACGGGCGGGCCACCGGCCGAGGTGATGGCCCAGTCCGGCCGGTCCGAGGGCGCTGCACCGCTGCTCGCCCGCGCCCACCACGGGTCGGTCTCCAAGGAGCAGCGGGCGGTGATCGAGGACGACCTCAAGCGGGGCCGGCTGCCCTGCGTGGTCGCGACCAGCAGCCTCGAGCTCGGCATCGACATGGGGGCGGTCGACCTGGTGATCCAGATCGAGTCGCCGCCGTCCGTCGCCAGCGCCCTGCAGCGCGTGGGACGGGCCGGCCACCAGGTCGGCGAGACGTCCCGCGGGGTGCTCTTCCCCAAGCACCGCGGCGACCTGGTTCCCACGGCCGTCGCGGTCGAGCGGATGCGCAGCGGTGGCATCGAGGCCCTGTCCGTGCCGGCCAACCCGCTCGACGTGCTCGCCCAGCAGGTGGTCGCCGCGACCGCCATGGACACCTGGCCGGTCGACGACCTCTACGCCGTCGTCCGCCGCAGTGCGCCGTTCGCCGGGCTCCCCCGGTCGGCGTACGACGCGACGCTCGACCTGCTGGCCGGCCGCTACCCGAGCGACGAGTTCGCCGAGCTCCGGCCGCGCATCGTGTGGGACCGGGTCACCGGCGAGCTGACCGGTCGGCCCGGTGCCCAACGGCTGGCGGTGACCAGCGGCGGCACCATCCCCGACCGCGGCATGTTCGGTGTCTTCCTGGTCGGGGCCGCGGCCGGCGGAGGGCGCGTCGGCGAGCTCGACGAGGAGATGGTCTACGAGTCCCGCGTCGGCGACGTGTTCACACTCGGCACCACGAGCTGGCGGATCGAGGACATCACCCACGACCGGGTGCTGGTCTCGCCCGCTCCCGGCCAGCCCGGGCGGCTGCCGTTCTGGACCGGCGACACCCTGGGCCGGCCCGCCGAGCTCGGCGCCGCCGTCGGCGCCTTCACCCGCGAGGTCGCCGCGATGTCCCGCAGCGACGCGCTGGCCCGCGCCACCGGCGCCGGCCTCGACCCGTGGGCCGCCGACAACCTGGTCGCGCTGATCGAGGAGCAGCGCGAGACCACCAACGCGGTCCCGAGCGACACCCGGCTGGTGGTCGAGCGGTTCCGCGACGAGCTCGGCGACTGGCGCATCGTCGTCCACTCGCCCTACGGCGTCCCGGTCCACGCCCCCTGGGCGCTGGCCATCAACGCGCGGCTGCGTGAGCGCTACGGCATGGACGCCCAGGCGATGGCCGCCGACGACGGCATCGTGCTGCGCATCCCCGAGACCGACCAGGACCCGCCCGGTGCCGACCTGATCGCGTTCGAGCCCGACGAGATCGAGCAGATCGTGACCACGGAGGTCGGCGGCTCGGCGCTCTTCGCCTCGCGCTTCCGCGAGTGCGCGGCGCGCGCCCTGCTGCTGCCGCGACGTGACCCGGGCCGGCGTTCGCCGCTGTGGCAGCAGCGGCAGAAGAGCTCCCAGCTGCTCGAGGTGGCCTCGAAGTACCCGTCGTTCCCGATCATCCTCGAGGCCGTCCGAGAGGTCCTCCAGGACGTCTACGACGTCCCCGCACTGACCGCCCTGCTCCAGCGTGTGCAGCGCCGCGAGGTGCAGCTGGTCGACGTCGCGACCCCGTCGCCGTCCCCGTTCGCGCGCTCGCTGCTGTTCGGCTACGTCGCGGCGTTCATGTACGAGGGCGACTCCCCGATCGCCGAGCGCCGGGCGGCCGCACTGACCCTCGACCAGGGCCTGCTCGCCGAGCTGCTGGGCCGGGCCGAGCTCCGCGAGCTGCTCGACCCCGAGGTCCTGGCCGAGGTCGAGGCCGAGCTCCAGCGGGTCGCCGAGGATCGCAAGGCACGCGACGCCGAGGGACTGGTCGACCTGCTCCGGCTGCTCGGACCGTTGTCGACCGACGAGGTGAGGGCCCGGTGCACGGCGCCCGACGACGTCGCCGACTGGCTGTCCCTGCTCACCCAGTCGCGACGGGTGGTCGAGGTGCGGCTGGCCGGTGTGGAGCGGTGGGCGATCGTGGAGGACGTCGCCCGGCTCCGCGACGGCCTCGGGGTGCCGGTGCCGCCCGGCACCCCCGACGCGTTCACCGACCCGGTGGACGACCCGCTCGGCGACCTGGTCGCCCGGTTCGCACGCACGCACGGCCCGTTCGTCACCTCCGACGTGGCCACCCGGCTCGGGCTCGGGGTGGCGGTGGCGCACCAGACCCTGGTCCGGCTGGCGGCGTCCGGGCGCGTCCTCGAGGGTGAGTTCCGCCCGGCCGGCGTCGGTTCGGAGTGGTGTGACGCCGAGGTGCTCCGCCGGCTCCGGCGCCGGTCGCTGGCCCGGCTGCGCCACGAGGTGGAGCCGGTCGAGCCGGCCACGCTCGGCCGCTTCCTGCCCGCCTGGCAGCACGTGGTCTCGGCCGGCTCGAGCACCAGGGGGCTGCGCGGCGTCGACGGCGTGGTGACCGTGGTCGAGCAACTGGCCGGGTGCGCCGTACCCGCCAGCGCGCTGGAGTCGCTGGTGCTGCCGTCGCGGGTGGTCGACTACGTGCCGGCGATGCTCGATGAGCTGACCGCAACCGGTGAGCTCCTCTGGGCCGGGCACGGCGCGCTCCCGGGCTCCGACGGCTGGGTCTCGCTCCACCTCAGCGACTCGGCCCCGCTCACGCTGCCCGACCCGCAGGACCTCGACCTGTCGCCGACGCACGTCGCGGTCGTCGACGCCCTCGCCGGCGGCGGCGCCTACTTCTTCCGCCAGCTCTCCGACGCCGTGGGCTCCACCGACGACCGGACGATGACGGCGGCCCTGTGGGAGCTCGCGTGGTCCGGCCGGGTCGGCAACGACACGCTCGCGCCGCTCCGGGCCCTGGTGGGCACCGGCCGCGGCCGTGCCTCGCACCGGTCCCGCCGGCCACCGCCGCGCACCCGCACCAGCACCCGTCCGGGCCGCCCGGCGATGCCCACCCGCACCGGTCCGCCCGAGACGGCCGGGCGCTGGTTCCTGCTGCCCGACGTCGAGACCGACGCGACCCGCCGCGCGCACGCCGTGGCCGAGGGCATGCTCGAGCGGCACGGCGTGGTGACCCGCGGAGCGGCCGTGAGCGAGCGCGTCCCGGGCGGCTTCGCCGGTGTCTACAAGGTGCTCTCGGCGTTCGAGGAGTCCGGTCGCTGCCGCCGTGGCTACTTCGTGGCCGGGCTCGGCGCCGCCCAGTTCGGTGGTGCCGGCGCGGTCGACCGGCTCCGCGCCCTCACCAGGGACGACTCCCGCCCCGGCGAGAAGCCGGTCGTGGTGACCCTGGCCGCGACCGACCCCGCCAACCCCTACGGCGCCGCCCTCCCGTGGCCCGAGGCGGGTGAGGGAGGTCATCGGCCGGGCCGCAAGGCCGGTGCCCTGGTGGTGCTCGTCGACGGGGTCCTGGTGGTCTACGTCGAACGCGGCGGGCGCACGCTCCTCACCTTCGACGGCGACCCCGGCATCGACCACGACACCGACGCCGACGACCTGCTGACGCTGGCCTTCGACGACCTCGCCGGCGCCGTACGACGGGGCGCACTGGGCCGGCTCACGGTCGAGACCGCCGACGGCGAGACGCTCCTGGGCAGCGGTGACCGGAGCACCGCGCTGCGCCGGGCCCTCGAGGCAGCGGGGTTCGTGGCCACCCCGCGTGGGCTGAGACTGCGTGCCTGAGGGAGACACCGTCTGGCAGACCGCGCGCACGTTGGGCAGGGCCCTCGAGGGAGCGCAGGTCACCGCCGACTTCCGGGTGCCCCAGCTGGCCACCACCGAGCTCACCGGCACGGTCACCACGAGCGCGTCGCGCGGCAAGCACCTGCTGACCCGGTTCGACACCGGCGACACCCTCCACACGCACCTGAAGATGGAGGGGTCCTGGCACCTCTACCGTCCTGGCGAGCACTGGCGCCGCCCGGCCCACGAGGCCCGCGTCGTGCTCACCGGCGAGGACTGGACGGCGGTCGGGTTCGCGCTCGGTGTCGTCGAGCTGGTGCGCACCGCCGCCGAGGAGACCGTCGTCGGACACCTCGGCCCCGACCTGCTCGGAGCCGACTGGGACCCGGTCGAGGCGGTCCGGCGACTGGCGGCCGACCCCGCCCGCGAGCTCGCCGACGCGCTGCTCGACCAGCGCAACCTGGCCGGCATCGGCAACCTGTACAAGAACGAGCTCTGCTTCCTCGCCGGCCGTCACCCACGCACCCCCGTCGGTGAGGTGACCGACCTCGACCGGATCGTCGACCGGGCCCACCGGATGCTGTTCGTCAACCGCGAACGGGTCGAGCAGGTGACCACCGGCGACCTGCGGCGTGGCCGGCAGCACTGGGTCTACCGGCGCGACCGCCAGCCGTGCCGCCGCTGCGGCACCCGGATCCGGGTCGAGCAGCAGGGTCCCGTGGGGCAGGAGCGGGCGACGTACTGGTGCCCCACCTGCCAGCCGGCCGAGGTGGCGACATCTGAGCCGGACCCGGGGCGGGGCCGCGGTTCCTCGCCCTGATCCGAGCGTGCGGCCCGGGAGGCACGGCCCCGGCAGCGGGCGCCGGTCGGCGAGTGGCACCGGTTTCGGCCAGCCCTCACACTGATGGCGTGGACCTGCAGGACCTCGGCACCCCGGCCGCGCTCTGGCGCCGCTGGGTCCTCCTCGCCGCCGGGCGGGCGGCGCTCGGCGAGCGCGGGTGCGAGATCCGGCGCCAGGACTCCTGCGCCCATCTCGACGACGGCGCCGACGCCTGGCTGCGGATGCGCCGGCTCGGTGGCAACCGGGCCGTGGTCTGGGGCCACCACCCGCGGCTGAGGCCCGACGAGCGGTTCCGCGACGAGCTGCTCGACACCGCCCCCGACTGGTCCTACGACGTGGACAGCGCCCATGCCGTGCGCGACGTCGGCTTCCTCGGCTGGTACGCCCAGGGCAGCTGGTCCTCGGTCCCCGGCGCGTTGCCGGCCGAGGTCGCCGAGATGCTCGCGCCGCTGGGCTCCGACGCCGTCCTGGCGGACTGGTGGCGCGCCGCCTGGCCGGACGCGACGGACGCGTCGCTCGCCACCGTGCTCGACCGCCCCGAGGGCCCCGCGCTCGAGGACGTGCTCGGGTCCGCGGCCGCGCACCGGGCGGGCAAGCAGGTCGCCCTCGGCCGGGCCTGGGCCGGGCACCCGTTGTCGGCGACCGCGACGGCCCACCTGCGCGAGCAGATCCACCTCCAGATGCGCAGCTCGGAGGAGCTCGGCGACCGAGGTCATCCCGCCCGGCCGGCGCTGCTCCGGCAGTGGGCACGAGTGAACCTGACCGGAGCACCGTTCCGTCATGCCGTCTGCGCCGTCGGGGTCGAGCGCGGCGACGGGTTCGTCGCGTCGGCGACCAACAGCGGGCTCGCGGACGCCGAGCAGCGCTCGATCGACAACGTGCTGATGGAGCTCCGGATGTCCGAGACCGACGAGAAGTCCGGCGCCTGGCTGTTCGCCCGGGTCAGCAGCGACGGCCGCTCGGCCAGCGTCGATCGCGCCTACGACACCTGGCCGGCCTGGTACGTCGCCCCGGCGGGCGGCCCGACCATGGCCTCGCTGCACGCGGAGATGGACCAGCGCGCGCCGGACTGGCGCCCGCCCTGGGCGAGTCTGCTGCCGGTCGAGCGCTTCTGACCCGGTCCCTCTACAGCAGACGTCGCTCGTTGGCCCAGCGGGTCAGCTCGTGCCGCGAGGAGAGCTGGAGCTTCCTCAGCACCGAGGACATGTGCGTCTCCACGGTCTTGATCGAGATGAACAGCTCGGAGGCGACCTCCTTGTAGGAGTATCCGCGGGCGATCAGCCGCATCACCTCGCGCTCGCGCTCCGTCAGCCGGTCGAGGTCCTCGTCGATGTGGGCCACCTCGATCGACCCGGCGAACGCGTCCAGCACGAAGCCGGCCAGCCGTGGCGAGAACACCGCGTCGCCCGCGGCCACCCTGGCGATCGCGTCGACCAGCTCCGGGCCGGTGATCGTCTTGGTGACGTAGCCGCGCGCGCCGGCGCGGATCGTGCCGATCACGTCCTCGGCGGCGTCGCTGACGCTGACGGCGAGGAAGCGGGTGTCCGGTGCCTTGGTCGCCGTACGACGCATCACCTCGGCGCCGCCTCCGCCGGGCAGGTGCACGTCGAGCAGCACCACGTCGGGCCGGTGGCTGACCACGGCCGCCACGGCGGTGTCGACGTCCTCGGCCTCGGCGACCACGTCGACGGCGCCGCCGAGCTCGGAGCGGACCCCCGATCGGAACATCGCGTGGTCGTCGACGATCACGACCCTCTGCAGTGGCGTCATCGGCCCGTCCCTTCGTCGTTCGGCAGGTGCAGCCGCACCTCGGTGCCCTCGCCGGGCGTGCTCCGGACGGTCGCCTCGCCACCGTGCCGGTCCATCCGGGCCAGGATGCTGTCGCGCACGCCGTGCCGGTCCTCGGCGACCTGGTCGACCACGAAGCCGGCGCCCCGGTCGCGCACGAAGACGTCGGTGCCGCGCTCGGTGGTCTCGGCGTACACGTCGACCTGGGTCGCTCCGGAGTGCCTGGCCGCGTTGACCATGGCCTCGCGGGTGGCGAGCACCAGGGGGCGCACGCCCTCGGGCAGGTCGCGGTCCCCGACGCAGACCAGCTCGACCGGCACCCCGAACTGGTCCTCGACCTCGGCCGCCGCCGTGCGCATGGCCGCCGCGAACGTGGTGCCGTCGACGTTGTCGGAGGTGTAGAGCCACGAGCGGAGGTCCCGCTCCTGGGCGCGCGCGAGCTTCGCCACCGCGGCCGGGTCGTCGGCGGTCTTCTGGATCAGGGCGAGCGTCTGCAGCACGGAGTCGTGGAGGTGCGCGGCCACGTCGGCCCGCTCCTGCGAGCGGATCCGCTCGGCCCGCTCCTCGGTCAGGTCGGACGACAGCCGGAACAGCCAGGGTCCGATCATCAGGCCCACGCCGAGCACCGCGAGCAGGGCCGCGATCACCGCGTCGCGGGCGACCCCGATGTTGCCGCCGCGCACCGCGAACAGCACGATCGCGCCCACCAGGAAGGTCACGCCGGCCACGATCCGTGCGTACGACGCCCAGCCGCCGAGCCCGATCACCGCCCGGATCGGGTCGATCCCGCCGGTCGTGTCGCGCCACCGCTCCCGCTGGGCCTCGTCGGCCTGGCGCCAGAGCACCCCGATCCCGACCGCGGCCAGCAGCAGCGGCCACAGGAACACGGCGCCTCCGGTCAGGCCGGCGACGAGGGCGATCACCCCGATCGCGATCGCGGCCAGGGCGACCAGCGGACCGACGTCGGCCAGCGCGATCGAGCGACGGCCGGACCGCTTGCCCTGCCGGGTGGCGGCGGAGATCCCCGGTGCGTCGTCGTCGAAGTGCCACTCCGCGGGCAGCAGCAGCCACAGGCCGGCGTACGCCAGCAGCCCGAAGCCACCGACGGCGGTGAGGATCAGGAACGCGGCCCGCACCCACAGCACCGGTACCGCGAGGTGCGCGGCCAGCCCGGACGCGACGCCGCCGACGAGCGCGTCGTCGAGGCTGCGGTAGGCGCGCCGGGGGCCGCCGGGGCTGCCGACGGGCATCGGGGCGGACGTGGGCAGGGAAGGGTTCATGTCGACCTCAATCGTCACACAGCGCGAGGGTCCGCCCCATGAGGTTCGCCCCTGACCGGACCCTGACCTCTGCCGCCCGGGGTACGGTCGAAATCAGGGTGCTTCCCGATGGTGGCCAGGCACCCGGGCACCAAGGATGGAGCCATGAACGAGACCCAGGACTCCCCCGGCGGCAGCACCGCCGCACCGCCCCCGACCGGACCACGCGTCAGCCACGAGGACATGCGTGACCTCCGCCGGCTCCGGCGCAGCGTCACCGAGCGCAAGATCGCCGGCGTCGCCGGTGGCCTCGGCCGGCACCTCGACATCGACCCGACCGTGATCCGGGTGCTGTTCGTGGTCGCCTCCTTCTTCGGGGGCGCCGGCCTGCTGCTGTACGGCGCGCTGTGGGTCCTGGTCCCCGAGGAGGGCCGCGAGAGCGCGGCCGTGCCGACCCGCGACGACACCCGCAAGGTGCTGCTGATCGTGGTCGGTGTGGTCGCCGCGCTGATCGTGCTGGGCCACGCCTGGGGCAACTGGTGGTTCGGTCCGGGCTGGCCGATCGGGCTGGTCGCGATCGCCGCCGTGCTCTACCTGGTCAGCCGCGACCGCAACCGCGCCGCGGTCGCCCCGGCGACGTACGGTCCGTACGCCGGCAGCTATCCCCCGGGCGCCTACGCCGCCACGTCGGGCTCGCCCGGCGGCACGCTCACCGCTCCCGCACCGGAGGCGGGCGCGGGTGCCGGGTCCGAGCCGCCCACGGGGGTGCTCCCGCCCGCAGCCCCGCGGCCGTCGTGGAGCCCACCTCCCTACGTCGCCCCGCCGCCGCGGCCCCGCCGACAGGGACTGAAGCTGTTCTGGCCCACCCTCGCGCTGATCGCGATCGCGCTCGGGAGCCTCGGCCTCTACGAGAACGCCGGCAACACCGTCGTCGACGCGGCCTACCCGGCGCTCGCCCTGGCCCTCACCGGCGCGATGCTGGTCGTCGGCGCCTTCGTCGGCCGGCCCGGTGGGTTGATCCTGATCGGGATCGTCTCCGCGATCGCGATGGCGGTGGGCAGCGCCACCGGGGGCTTCGGCGAGGGGCACACGGTCAGCTACTCGCCCGACACGTCGACCGACGTCCGCCCGTCGTACGACTTCCAGAACGGCGAGCTCACCCTCGACCTCACCCAGGTCTCCGACATCGGCGCGCTCGACGGACAGACGATCAAGGTCGACGGCGGTGCCGGACGGATCGAGGTCATCGTGCCCGCCGACCTGAACGTCGCGGTGCAGTCCGACATCCACGTGGTCGGTGGCTACACCATCGGCGACAGCTTCAACGGGGGCGGGTTCGACCGGTCCGTCTCCACCACGCTCGGGGGCACGACCGGTGACCCGACCATCAACCTGGACCTCGACCTGCGGGTCGGCGAGATCGATGTGAGGCAGCAATGAGCAGGTACGCGAACGTTCCGAACGACACCCGGGTCAAGGTCGGTCACCTGGTGACCGGCGTGGTCTTCCTGGGACTGGCCGGGAGCTGGGCGCTCCGCCAGGGCGGCGTGATCGGCGACGTCGGGGTCGGCTGGCTGGTGCCGGTGGTCCTGGTCGCCGCCGGTGTGATCGGACTGCTGGCGATGGTCGCCGGCACGGTCCGGCGCAACCGTCCCCAGCCGGTCCCCGCGACCGACACCCCCGTGCCCGTCGAGCACCAGGACGCGCCAGGCGAGACCACTGACCAGAACCACGACACGCTTGTCATCCACGAGGAGGAGAACCGATGAACGACCCCGAACCACGCCCCTACCAGCAGCCCGCCGGGACGGGCCCGAAGCGACTGACCCGCAGCCGCGACGACCGGATGATCTCCGGCGTCTGCGGCGGCGTCGCCCGCTACCTCAACATCGACGCCACCCTGGTCCGGGTGCTGATGGTGGTGGCCCTGCTGATCGGGTTCTTCACCCCCGGCATCGCCTACCTGATCGCCTGGGCGCTGATCCCCGAGGAGTGAGGGGGCGGACTGTGCGGCAGCGCGGGGCTGCGGGCGGTGATACTGGGGCCATGGCCGAGGTGTCCCGCCCGCAGCCCCGTCCCCGGCGGTTGCGCAGCGCCGGGCTGGTCCTGCTGGCCGCCGGGATCGCCGTGCTCGGCTACGTCGGGTGGCAGATGTTCGGCACCAACGTGATCTCGAAGCACCGCGCCGAGACGATCACCGCCGACACCCGACAGGCCTGGGACGACGGCGCGACGCCACCGGCGCTCGGGCTGCTGCGGGTGCCGCGCTTCGGCAAGGACTTCGTGGTGCCGATCGTGAAGGGCTTCGGCGCCGACTCGCTCGCCAGGGGCGTGGGCTGGTACCCCGACGGAGCGAAGGTCGGTGGGGTGGGCAACTACGTGCTGGCCGGCCACCGGGTGACGCACGGCGAGCCGTTCCGGCAGTTCCCCGACCTGCGCAGGGGCGACACGGTCACCATCGAGACCCGCTCCGCGACGTACACCTACCGGCTGCGCAACGCCGGCCAGGCGATCACCGTCGACTTCGACACCGGCTGGCCGCTGTGGCCGGTCCCCGCGCCCGACGCCGCCGACCGGAAGCCGACCGCGCGGCTGATCACGCTGCTCACCTGCGCGGAGCTGTTCCACACCGACGACCGCAACGTCGTGGTCGGCGACCTGGTGAGCAGGGCGCCCAAGGCCGGCTGAGCGGTTCGTGTCCCCCCGTTAGGTTGTGCGGGTGACGGAGCGACGCAGCGTGATGCCGCTGGAGATCCTGGTGTTCGTCGTGGGCGCCTCCAGTCTCGGCTCCGAGATCGCCGCCGCGCGGCTGCTGGCTCCCTGGTTCGGCGCCTCCACGATCGTCTGGGCCAACACGATCGCGATCGTGCTGGTGGCGCTGTCGATCGGCTACGCGATCGGCGGCCGGATGGCCGACCGCGACCCGACGATCTCCGGGCTCTCGCGGATCGTGCTGGTCGCGGCCGTGCTGATCGCGGTCGTGCCGTTCGTCTCCGGCCCGTTCCTGCGGGCGTCCGTCAGCGCGTTCGACCACCTCAGCATCGGCACCTTCGTGGGCTCGCTCGTCGGGGTCAGTGTGCTGATCGCGGTGCCGTTGCTGCTGCTCGGCATGGTCTCGCCGTACGCCGTGCGGCTGAAGGTGGAGCGGGTCGCCGACGCCGGCCGGGTCGCCGGCCGGCTCTACGCGATCTCGACGTTCGGGTCGCTGGTCGGCACGTTCGCCGCGGCGCTGCTGCTGATCCCGCTCGCCGGGACCCGCCGTACCTTCCTGGTCTTCGCGGTGCTCCTGGCCGTCGCCGCGCTGCCCGGGCTGGCGAGGTTCCGGGTGCCCGCGCTGGTGGTGCCGGTCGTGGTCGTCGCGCTGATCGCGATTCCCGACGGCACGCTCAAGGCCGGCGCACAGGGCGACAAGGTGATCTGGGAGAAGGAGACCGAGTACCAGTACGCGCGGGTGCTCCAGGAGTCCTCCGGCCGCCGGGTCCTCGAGCTCAACGAGGGCCAGGCGATCCACTCGGTCTACCGGCCCGGTGAGTACCTCACCGACGGCTACTGGGACGCCCAGCTCGCGCTGCTGTGGTCCGGGCGCCAGGAGCTGCGGTCGGTGGCGATCCTCGGCAACGCGGCGGGGACGACGGCGCGCGCCGTCGGGCACTACTCCCCCGCGACCCGGATCGACGCGGTCGAGATCGACCCGGAGGTGACCGAGGTCGGCCGCGAGCTGTTCGACATGAAGGCGCCGCGCCTGCACACCTACGACGCCGACGCGCGGCCGTGGCTGCGCACCCATCCCCGCAAGCAGGACGCGATCGTGATCGACGCCTACCGCCAGCCGTACATTCCCTTCTACCTGACCACGATCGAGTTCTTCCGGCTGGTGCGTGCCCGACTCGCACCCGGGGGCGTGGTGGTGGTCAACGTCGGCCACCCCGAGGGCTCGGTCAAGCTGCAGAAGACGCTGGCCGCGACGATGCGAGCGGCGTTCGGGACCGACCGGGTGTTCCGCGACGACAGCGAGCCCACGAACACGATGCTGCTGGCGACCTCCACCGACGCCGACCCGGTCTCGACCCTGCGTGCGGCCGCGGCCACGGTGCCGCGCGACCTCGGCGAGACGCTGGACGAGGCCGCCGGCCTGCTGCAGCCGGCGCTGCGTGGTGGCCCCGTCTACACCGATGACCGGGCACCGGTCGAGTGGCTGGTCGACCTGTCGCTGGCGGACGTGGCGACCGGGCAGGACTAGCGTCCGAGGCCATCCAGGAATGCGTCAGGTGAGCGAGGAGGCAGCCACCGCGATCCCCGCGAAGTGGCACATGAAGGCCAGGATCGTGAACGCGTGGAAGACCTCGTGGAAGCCGAACGACGCCGGCCAGGGATCCGGTCGCTGCATCAGGTAGACGGCGGCACCGGTCATGTAGAGGGCGCCCCCGGCTGCCGCAAGCAGGAGCGCGGCGACGCCGGCGCCCCCGAGGCCGCGCGCCCCGACCAGCAGGGCAGGCGTGAACAGGGCAGGAGCCAGGCCGAGGGCGATGTACAGCGGCGGGGAGACCCACCGGGGCGCGTGCGGCCACCTCATCCGGGTGAGGATCCCCAGGGCTGCGCCGCAGGTGACGATCACCGTCAGGGCGACCCGTGCAGAGCCGTCCAGCAGGATCAGGCTGTAGGCCGTGCAGCTGCCGGCGATCAGCACGTAGATGCCGCAGTGGTCGAGCCGACGCATCACGATCAGCGCTCGCGGTGACCACGAGCCTCGGTGATAGGCCGCCGACGCCCCGAAGAGCAGCACGCCCGAGCCGGCGAACGCCGCCGAACCGAGCCGTGCGGCGCCGGCCGGCGAGATCAGGACCAGGACCACACCGGCGACCAGGGCCACGGGCAGGCTGCCCAGGTGCAGCCAGCCGCGCAGGCGTGGCTTGAGCGCCTCGGCGTCCAGGACCGACCGCAGCTCTGCCTGCGCCGAGGGCTGTTGGCCGATCGTGAACATGCGGGGCCCTCCGAGCCGTTGCGATGCAGGGGCCATCGGGTCTCGGAGGGCGATTCGTTTCATCATGGCCCCCGTTCGGCCAAACGCCAAAGGGGGCTAGTCGGCGCGACGCGCCAGGGACCGCCCGATCACCTGGTTGGCTGCCCGCTGGAACCCGGAGACGACCGCCTCCATGGTCAGCTGGCGCAGCTTGGCCATGGTCTGCTCGAACCGCGCCTTCTCCTGCTCGCTCCGCGGCTGCTTGCGGTACGGCGCCAGCACCCGGGTGCGCAGGATCTCGGTCAGCTCGTCGGCCAGCGCGTCCATGTGCCGGGTGATCGCGGCGTCGGCCTCGACCAGGGACTCCATCGGCAGGTCCAGCTCGAGCAGCTTGATCGACACCTCGAACCCGGGCAGCAGCACGAACTGGTCGCCCTCGCGCCGGATCGCGGACGTGGCCTCCAGCCGCGCCAGCATGTCGTCGTCGACACTGCGCCGGGCACGCACCTCGAGCTGGCGGCGGTTCACGGACTCCTGCGGTGTCGCCCGCCACGAGGTCAGCATCACCCGCTGGATCGCGAGGTCCTCCACGGACGCGTCGATCGGCAGCCGGGCCAGGTACTTCTCGATCGCGGACAGCGTGAAGCCGTGGTCCTGCAGCGCCCGGATCAGCTCGAGCCGGGCCCGGTGCTGCGTCGAGTAGTAGGCCATCCGGCCGCGCCGCTCCGGCGGCGGCAGCAGCCCGAGGCCGGCGTAGTACCGCGTGGTCCGCACGGTCATGCCGGTCACGGACGCGAGCTCGTCGACGGTGAGCAGCTGCCCGTCACCGTCGGCCGCACCTTCGACCTCGTCCGCCCGAGCGGTCATCGCGATCCCACCTTCTGCGTCCATTGACCTTGACAGTATTACTGTCACAGTATGAGGGCAACAGCACCTCCGGCGACGTACAGGAGCACCCGTGGCGCGTGACATCTTCGACGACGAGCACGAGGCGTTCCGGTCGGCGGTGGGCACCTTCCTCGACAAGGAGGTGGTGCCGCACCACGACCAGTGGGAGAAGGACGGCGTGGTCGACCGCGAGGTCTGGCGCAAGGCCGGCAGCCAGGGCCTGCTCGGTCTCCAGCTCCCCGACGAGTACGGCGGGGGTGGCACGGCCGACTTCCGCTACAACGTCGTGATCGGCGAGGAGATGACCAGCCGCGGGGTCTACGGCGCCGCGTTCCCGCTGTTCAACGACATGATCGTCCCCTACCTGACGGCCAGCGCGAACGACGAGCAGAAGCAGCGCTGGTTCCCGCGGCTGGCGTCCGGCGAGCTGATCGCGGCGATCGCGATGTCAGAGCCCGGGGCCGGGTCCGACCTGCAGGGCATCCGCACCACGGCCGTCGACAAGGGCGACCACTACGTGCTCAACGGCCAGAAGACCTTCATCTCCAACGGGATCCTCGCCGACCTCGTGATCGTGGTCGCCAAGACCGACCCCGAGGCCGGGCACAAGGGGATCAGCCTGCTCGTCGTCGAGCGCGGCATGGCCGGGTTCGAGCGCGGCCGCAACCTCGACAAGATCGGCCAGCACGCGCAGGACACCGCGGAGCTGTTCTTCGACAACGTGGAGGTGCCGAAGGAGAACCTGCTCGGCGAGGAGGGTGCGGGCTTCCTGTACCTGATGACGAACCTGTCCCAGGAGCGGCTCTCGATCGCGGTCTCCGCGGCGTCCGCCTGCGAGCACGTGCTCGCCGAGTGCCTGGCCTACGTCAAGGAGCGCACCGCCTTCGGCAAGCCGATCGGGAAGTTCCAGCACACCCGGTTCACGGTCGCGGAGATGGCGACCGAGACCCACATCGCGCGGGTCTTCATCGACGACTGCATCGAGCGGCACCTCGCCGGCGAGCTCGACGCGAGCACGGCGTCGATGGCGAAGTGGTGGACCACCGAGCTCCAGAAGCGGGTCGTCGACCAGGGCGTCCAGCTCTTCGGTGGCTACGGCTACATGATGGAGTACCCGATCGCGCGCGCCTTCGTGAACAGCCGGGTGCAGACGATCTACGGCGGCACCACCGAGATCCAGAAGGAGATCATCGGCCGGTCACTGGGACTCTGAGCGACCGGGTCGACGTCGGCCGGCTCCCTCGCGGCGCTGTTCGCCTGGGGTGAACAGGGGTCGCGACCGGAACAACGCCCCCCGGCCCAGAGTTGAGCGGTCATCTGTCAAGTCTCCGAAAGACGAGGGTGACCCCGATGACCCAGCTGCCCCTGCTGTTCCTCCCCGACGTCGTCATCCTGCCCGGCATGGTGGTGCCGATCGAGCTCGACGAGGCTGCCCAGGCCGCGGTGGACGCCGCCCAGGCCACCGAGAGCCACGAGCTGCTGGTGGCGCCGCGGCTCGACGACCGCTACGCGTCGTACGGCGTCGTCGCCACCATCGAGAAGGTCGGCCGGTTCAACCGGGGCGGTCCCGCCGCCGTGCTCCGCGCCGGCGCCCGCGCCGAGATCGGCAGCGGCGTCACCGGGCCCGGCGCCGCGCTCTGGGTCGAGGCGACGCCGGTCGAGCAGGCCGAGCCGAGCGACCGGACCCACGAGCTCGCGGCCGAGTACCAGAAGCTGGTGGTCGCGGTGCTCCAGCGGCGCGAGGCCTGGCAGATCATCGACCAGTTCGGGTCGCTGACCGACCCCGAGCAGATCGCGGACTCGGCCGGCTGGGCGCCGTACCTGACCAACGAGCGCAAGCGCGAGCTGCTCGAGACGCCCGACGTCGAGCAGCGGCTGGAGCTGCTCACCGCGTGGACCCGCGAGCACCTGGCCGAGGTCGAGATCAACGACCGGATCGGCACCGAGGTCCGCGAGGGCATGGAGAAGTCCCAGCGGGAGTTCCTGCTGCGCCAGCAGCTCAACGCGATCCGCAAGGAGCTCGGCGAGGGCGAGCCCGACGGCGCCGACGACTACCGCTCCCGGGTCGAGGCGGCCGAGGTGCCCGACGACGTGCGCGACGCGCTCCTGCGCGAGGTCGACAAGCTCGAGCGCTCCAGCGACCAGAGCCCCGAGGTGGCCTGGATCCGGACCTGGCTCGACACCGTGCTCGAGCTGCCCTGGGACACCAAGACCCTCGACTCCACCGACGTCGACGCGGCGCGTGCCGTCCTCGACGCCGACCACCACGGCCTCGACGACGTGAAGGACCGGATCGTGGAGTACCTCGCGGTCCGTGCCCGGCGCGCCTCGCGCGGCCTCGACGTGGTCGGTGGCCGCGGCAGCGGCGCCGTGATCCTGCTGGCCGGTCCTCCCGGCGTCGGCAAGACGTCGCTCGGTGAGTCGGTGGCACGCACGCTGGGCCGGAGGTTCGTCCGGGTGGCCCTCGGCGGGGTGCGGGACGAGGCGGAGATCCGCGGCCACCGGCGCACCTACGTCGGCGCGCTGCCCGGCCGCATCGTCCGCGCGATCAGGGAGGCCGGCTCGATGAACCCGGTCGTGCTCCTCGACGAGGTCGACAAGGTCGGCTCCGACTACCGGGGTGACCCGGCGGCGGCCCTGCTCGAGGTGCTCGACCCGGCGCAGAACCACACGTTCCGCGACCACTACCTCGAGCTCGACCTGGACCTGTCCGACGTGCTGTTCATCGCGACCGCCAACGTGGTGGAGACGATCCCGCCGGCCCTGCTGGACCGGATGGAGCTGGTGACGCTCGACGGGTACACCGAGGACGACAAGGTCGCGATCGCCCGCGACTTCCTGGTGCCCCGCCAGCTGGAGCGGGCCGCGCTCGACGCCGAGGAGGTCACCGTCACCGACGAGGCGCTGCGCGAGATCGCGGCGAACCACACCCGCGAGGCCGGCGTGCGCCAGCTCGAGCGGGTGATCGCGAAGACGTTCCGCAAGGCGGCCACGCGGCTCGCCTCGGGTACGACGGCGCCGATCGTGGTCGACCTGCCGGTGCTCAAGGACCTGATCGGTCGGCCGCGCTTCACGCCCGACGCGCACGAACGCACCTCGGTGCCGGGCGTCGCGACCGGGCTGGCCGTGACCGGGCTGGGCGGCGACGTGCTCTACATCGAGGCGTCGGCGCTGCCGGAGGGCAGTGCCGGGCTCAGCCTGACCGGTCAGCTCGGCGAGGTGATGAAGGAGTCCGCGCAGATCGCGCTGAACTTCGTCCGCTCGCACGCCGACGAGCTCGGCGTCGACGCGGCCGTGCTCGACAGGCCGGTCCACGTGCACGTGCCCGCGGGCGCCGTACCCAAGGACGGGCCGTCGGCCGGTGTCACGATGACCACCGCCCTGGTGTCGCTGGCGACCGGGCGGCCGGTGCGCGGCGAGGTCGGGATGACCGGCGAGGTGTCGCTGACCGGCCGGGTGCTCCCCATCGGCGGGCTCAAGCAGAAGCTGCTGGCGGCCCAGCGCAACGGTCTGACCGAGGTGTTCGTGCCGGCTCGGAACGGGCCGGACCTGGACGACGTCCCGGCCGACGTGCTCGAGGCGCTGACCGTGCACCTGGTCTCCGACGTCCGCGAGGTCCTCGCGACGGCGCTCGAGCCGGTCACGGCCGCGACGGTCGCCGCCTGACGCGGTCGAGTGCCGGAGTGGTCGCCCCGACGACCACTCCGGCACTCGACCTGACATTCTTTCTGGACATTTGGCCCAGACCCGTCAACTCGCCCTGGCACCCTCCGGGATTGACCGTCGATGCGTCGTGGCCGGTGCTACGTTCCGCTCATTCGCGCCGCCTCGGGGACTGACTGGCGTCTTCTCACTCGGGCCGAAGTGGCCGCTCGCCATGAGGAGAAAACGAATGACAAGACTGGCCAGGGCGGCTCTCGTCGCCGGCTGCACCATCGTCCTCGCACTCGGGTCGGCCCCGTCGTACGCCGCCTCGAGCACCGACGTGGTCACGCCCGAGACCGTCGCCACCGGGGACCACTGGTACACCGGCGACACCCGCCCGCCCGGCACGGGCACCTTCGAGAACGGCCCGGCCAACTCCCCCGCTCGGCACCGGCAGCTTCGAGCTGAGCACTCCCGGACGCCACCGCCAAGGTGCAGCTGCTCACCGACCTGTTCAGCGGCACCAGGCTGGCCGACGTCGACGGGATCGGCTACAGCACCTACCGCGACCCGGCGTCCACCGGCTTCGTCGCGGGTGTCGCGGCCCTCAACCTGCGCGTCGACACCGACAACGACGGCACCCCCGACGCCTACCTTGTCTTCGAGCCCTACGTCGACCAGGGCAACGACGCGGTGCACACCGGTGAGTGGCAGCGCTGGGACGCCTACCGCGGCGGCCAGGCCAAGTGGTGGTTCAACACCGGCGCCGGCGGCTGCGGCCAGGGCTCGCCCTGCACGTGGTCGACGATCGTCGCGACCTTCCCCGACGCCACCATCCGCGAGGGCGTGAGCTGCGGCAACCCGACCTTCCCGAAGCCGGCGTGCCCGGGCTCGGCCGGCGTCAACCAGGGCTCCGGCAACCCCGGCATCGTCTCGAACGTCGACGCCTTCTACGTCTCGGCGGCCGGCAACCGGCGCACGTTCGACTTCGAGATGCAGAAGCCCCGCCCGACCGACAAGGAGCAGTGCAAGAACGGCGGCTGGGCCGGCTACGCGGGCGATGTTCCGCAACCAGGGTGACTGCGTCAGCTACGTCGCCACCCAGGGGAAGAACCAGCCGCGGGGCTGAGCTCCCGGCCACTTCGCCGGCCTGACGGCGCCGACGATCTCGGGAAAGTCCGTGATCACGCCGTCCACGCCCGCCGCGACGAGCAGCTCAGCGTCGCGGCGGGCGTCGCCGTGCGCGTGGTCGGCGGCGCCGATCCGCAGCGCCTTCGGCAGGTGCTGGTTCTCGGCCCGGTGCGTCCAGACCAGGACGTCGAGCCCGCGCCGGTGGGCCTTGCCGACCAGGTCGGTGCCGAGCACCGCCTTGCGTCGGACCCCGATCCCCGACGCGTACGACGCCGCGGCCGCGATCTCGCGCCCGGTCGGCTTCTCCGCGTGCAGCCGCACCAGGTCCCGCCGGCCGCGCAGCGCGAGCCGCCGCAGCACGACCGGGTCGAAGCTCATCCAGGTGACGTGCGACCGCTGGTACGGCGCGACCAGCTCGGGCAGGGACAGCCCGACCGACTCGAGGAACAGCGGGTGCTTGAGCTCGGCGTGGATCCGCAGCGGGGTCCCGCGCCGGGCCGACTCGCCGTCGACGAGGTCGAGCACGTCCTGCAGCGTCGGCACCGGCCAGCGCCCGTCGTACGTCGCGCTGGCGGCACGCTTGCGCGGCCAGCGCTCACGGCAGCGGAGCGTCCGGACCTGGGCCAGCGTCAGGTCGTGCACGAACCATCCGCTCCGCAGCGTGCCCTCGACCTCGACGGTGCGGCGCAGGTGTGCGAGCTCGGGCCGCGTCGCGACGTCGGTGGTGCGCGACAGCTCGAGGTCGTGCAGGCACACGAGCTCGCCGTCGCGGGTGGCGAGCAGGTCGAGCTCGATCGAGTCGGCGCCGAGACGGTAGGCGAGGCGGTAGCCGCCGGCCGTGTGCTCGGGACGGTGCCCGGAGGCACCGCGATGGGCGATCACGAGCGGTGTGGTCACGCGTCCAGCGTCCCCGGGCCGGGTGACACCGCGGTGACGAGTGGGCCAACCGGACGTGCAGAATCGGCGACATGAGCCTTCCCAGCATCGGCAGCCTGGAGTCCCACCCCGCGCTCGCGCGCCCCGATCTCCTCGGCCCGACGGTGGCCGCCGCGCTGGAGTCGTGGGAGGCCGCCGAACGGGTCGCCGTGGTGGAGATCGACCCGGACCTGGCCGACACGGCCACCCTCAACGCGACGTACGACCTGCCGCCGGAGGCGAGCGCCAACTGCGTCGTGGTGATGGGCAGGCGTGCGGGCGAGGAACGCGTCGCCGCCTGTGTCGTCCGCGCCGACACCCGGGCCGACGTGAACAGCACCGTGAAGCGGCTGCTCGACGTGCGGAAGGCGTCGTTCCACGCCCACGAGCGGGCGGTCGAGGAGACCGGCATGGAGTACGGCGGGATCACCCCGATCGGGCTGCCCGGGGGTTGGCGGCTGCTGGTCGACGCCCGCTGCGTGGACATCGAGGTGGCCCTGATCGGCAGCGGTGTCCGCCGGTCCAAGCTGCTGCTCCCCGGGGCCGACCTGGCCCGGGTCCCCGGCGCCGAGGTGGTCGAGGGACTCGCCACCTGAGCGGACGTCTGGACCACCGATGAGTTCCGTCGGTGGTCCCGGTCAGACTGGTGACGTTCCTCAGGGATATCTCAGGGCAAAAACCCGAGGCACCGACCGCCCCTCGTCTGATGGAGTCCTCCCATGCATCGTCAGATCGCCGGCAAGCTGACCGGCCCCGTCGTCAAGTGGTTCGTGCTCGTCGTCTGGCTGGTCGTCGGAGCCGGGGGCATGATCCTCGGCTCGCAGCTCGCCGACGTCCAGGACAACCAGGCCTCGTCCTGGCTGCCCGGCAACGCCGAGTCGACCAAGGCCCTCGACCGGATGAGCGGGTTCCAGGACCAGAACGCCATCCCGACCGCCGTCGTCTACGAGAACAAGGACGGCCTCACGCCCGACAACCTGGCGGCCGCCAGGCAGGACGCCAAGGAGTTCGCCGACATCGAGGGCGTGACCGGCAAGGTGATCGGCCCGATCCCCTCGCAGGACGGGCAGGCCGCGCAGACCCTGGTCACGTTCAACTTCGGCAAGGACGGCTGGAACAAGATGCCGGACGCCTCCGACGCGATCCGCTCGATCGCGGACGACGGCGGGATGTCCGTCCATGTCGCGGGCCAGGGTGGCCAGGCGGCCGACTCGGCCGAGGCGTTCGGCGGGATCGACGGCATCCTGCTGTTCTCCACGCTCGGCGTGGTGATCCTGATCCTGCTGATCACCTACCGCAGTCCGGTGCTGTGGTTCCTGCCCATCTTCTCGGCGGTGATCGGGCTGTTCACGGCCCAGGGCGTGGTCTACCTCCTGGCCAAGCACGCCGGCCTCACCGTCAACGGGCAGAGCCAGGGCATCCTGACCGTGCTCGTCGTCGGCGCCGGCACCGACTACGCGCTGCTTCTGGTCGCGCGCTACCGGGAGGAGCTGCGCCGCCACGACGACCGGCACGAGGCGATGGCCTTCGCGCTCCACCGGGCCAGCCCGGCGATCTTCGCCAGCGGCATGACGGTGGTGCTGGGCATGCTCTGCCTGCTGCTCGCCGAGATGAACTCCACCGCCGGCCTGGGCCCGGTGCTCGCGGTCGGCATCCTCGCCGCGCTCGGCGTGATGACGACGCTGCTGCCGGCCCTGCTGGTGATCACGGGTCGCTGGGTGTTCTGGCCCAAGCGTCCGGGCTTCGGCTCGCCCGAGCCCACGCAGACCGGGTTCTGGGCCCGCGTGGGTGGCCGGGTCGCCCCGCGTCCGCGGGCGATCTGGGTGGGCACCTCGATCGTGCTCGCGATCGCCTGCCTGGGCATCTTCAAGCTCGACGCCAACGGCTTGTCGTCGGAGGACTCCTACACCAAGGAGTTCGACTCGATCGTCGGCCAGAAGGTGCTGACCGCCCACGGTCTCGCCGACCAGTCGGCCCCGCTGATGATCGTCAGCAACGCCGACCAGGGCGGTGCCGTCGCGCAGGCGCTGGCCGAGGTCGACGGTCTGGGCGATCCGAGCAAGCCGGCCGTCAAGGACGGCATCGCGTTCATCGTCGCGCCCCTGGAGTCCGACGCGTCGTCGCCGGCCTCGTTCCAGGCCGTGGAGGACGCCCGCACCGCGGTGCACGCCGTGCCGGGCGCCGACGCGCTCGTCGGTGGAGCGACGGCGTTCCTGCTCGACGTGGAGGATGCGTCCCACCGGGACAACCTGGTGATCATCCCGATCGTCCTGCTCGTGGTGATGCTGGTGCTGATGCTGCTGCTCCGGTCCGTGGCCGCGCCCCTCTACCTGGTGGCCACCGTGGTGCTGTCCTTCGGAGCCGCGCTCGGGATCAGCGCGTTGCTGTTCCACTACGTCTTCGGGTTCGCCGGCGCAGATGCGTCGTTCCCCTTGTTCGTGTTCGTGTTCCTGGTCGCCCTGGGCATCGACTACAACATCTTCCTGATGACCAGGGTGCGCGAGGAGACGCCACAGCACGGCACCCGCAAGGCGTCCCTGATCGCCCTGTCCGCGACCGGAGGCGTGATCACGTCCGCCGGGCTTGTGCTGGCCGCGACGTTCGCGGTGCTCGGGTCGCTGCCGCTGGTGTTCCTCACCGAGCTCGGCGTCGCCGTGGCCCTGGGCGTGCTGCTCGACACGATCATCGTGCGGTCGATCCTGGTCACCGCGATCAACCTCGACCTCGGCCCGAAGATCTGGTGGCCGAGCAGTCTCGACCGGACGCCGGATCAGGCACCCGAGCCGGTGCCGGAGACGGCCGACGCGGGCCGCTAAAACGACTGGCTGCGCACCCGCGCGATCCCTACCGTGGGCGGGTGCGAAGCCTTCCCCTCGACGACCCGGGCACCGCCGACCACCGGTCGGCGGTCCGGTTCCTGTGGTGGATGGCCAAGGGCCAGTCGCGCACCCTGCTCGGAGGGATGCTGTTCGGCATCATCTGGATGTGCAGCTCGGCGGTGATGCCGGCCGTGATCGGCAAGGCGATCGACCAGGGCATCGCCGGTCGTGACCCGTCCCGGCTCGTCGAGTGGGCTGCGGTGCTGCTCGGGATCGGGGTGGTGGGGGCGATCTCCGGCATCGTCCGGCACCGGTTCGCGGTCACGAACTGGCTCACGGCGGCGTACCGCACGGTCCAGCTGGTCGCCCGGCACGCGACCCACCTCGGCGCGACGCTGTCGAAGAAGGTGGCCACCGGTGAGGTGGTGGCGATCGGCACCAACGACCTCGCGCACATGGGCAACCTGATGGACGTCAGCGCCCGTACGGCGGGGGCGATCGTCTCGTTCGTGGTGGTCGCCGTGATCCTGCTGCAAACCTCGACGACGCTCGGCCTGGTCGTGCTGATCGGCGTCCCCGTGCTGCTGCTCGCGATCGGGCCGCTGCTCCGACCGCTGCAGCGACGCAACATGGCCCAGCGCGAGATGATGGGCGAGCTGTCCAACCTCGCCTCGGACATCGTCGGCGGGCTGCGGGTGCTGCGCGGGATCGGCGGCGAGCGGGTCTTCCACGAGCGCTACTCCGCCGAGTCGCAACGGGTGCGCCGGGCCGGCGTGAGCGTGGCCAGGCTGCAGTCGCTGCTCGACGCGCTGCAGGTGCTGCTGCCCGGCTTCTTCGTGGTCACCGTGGTCTGGATCGGCGCCCGGTTTGCGGTGCAGGGCCTGATCACGCCCGGCGAGCTGGTCGCGTTCTACGGCTACGCGGCCTTCCTGATGATGCCGCTGCGCACCGCGACCGAGTTCGCGAACAAGGCGATCCGCGCGGTGGTCTCGGCGCGACGGGTGATCCGGGTGCTGGCGCTCGAGCCGGAGATCGAGGACCCCTCGACCGAGGCAATCGCCCCCGGCGCCGACGCCGTGCTCCACGACGTCGCGACCGGCGTACGGATCAGGCCCGGCGTGACCACCGCGATCGTGACCGAGCCGCCCGAGCAGGCGGCGGAGATCGCCGACCGCCTCGGCCGGTTCCGCGAGGGCGACGTGCGGTGGGGGGACGTCGCCCTCGCCGAGCTGCCGCGGCTGCTGGTCCGGGAGCGGATCGTGGTCTCCGACACCGCGGCGATGATGTTCTCCGGCCGGTTGGGCGCCCAGGTCGACATCCGCGGCCGTGGCCCCGAGCGGGTGGCCGAGGCCCTGCACACGGCGTCGGCGTACGACGTGCTCGAGGCGCTGCCGGACGGCTTCGAGACCGAGGTCGCCGAGAAGGGCCGCACGTTCTCCGGTGGTCAGCGGCAGCGCCTGGTGCTCGCGCGCGCCCTGGTGGCCGACCCCGAGGTGCTGGTGCTGGTCGACCCGACGTCGGCCGTCGACGCGCACACCGAGGCCCGGATCGGCGAACGGCTGCGGGACGCCCGCGCCGGCCGCACGACGGTGGTCACCACGTCGAGCCCGCTGCTGCTCGACCGGGTCGACGTCGTCTGCTTCGTGCTCGACGGCCGGCTGGTCGCCGAGGGCAGGCACGCGGACCTGCTCGAGGAGAGCGCGGCCTACCGCGCCGTGGTCACCCGCGAGGTCGACGCGCAGCCGGAAGCCGTGCTCCGTTGAGCACCCCACGAGGCTCCGCATGAGCACGATGCTGCCCGTCGCGGACGGCCATCAGGTCTGGTCCTACGTGCGCGGGCTGTTCCGCAAGCACCCGCGGGCGATGTCCGTGATGCTCACCCTGCACCTGCTCGCGGCCGTCGCCGGGCTCGCCGGCCCACGGCTGCTCGGCGAGCTGGTGCAGGCTGTCGACACCGGCACCACGACCGCCCATGTGGACAAGGTGATCCTCGCCCTGGTCGGCTTCCTGCTGGTGCAGACGGTGCTCACCCGGCAGGCACGGTTCCGGTCCTCCAGCCTGGGCGAGCAGGTGCTGGCCGAGCTGCGCGAGGACTTCGTCGGCAGCTCGCTGGCGCTGCCGGTCGGCGTGGTCGAGCGGGCCGGCTCCGGTGACCTCCTGACCCGCACGTCGCGCGACGTCGAGCAGCTCGGCTGGTCGGTGCGCTGGGCGCTGCCGGAGTGGGTGATCGCGGTGATCACCACCGTGGTGACCCTGGTCGGCGCCGCCCTCGTCGGCTGGTGGGTGCTACTCCCGTGCCTGCTCGGCGTGCCGCTGCTGGTGGGTGGGCTGCGGTGGTACCTCGCCCGGGCCAAGGCGGGCTACCTGCGCGAGAGCGCGTCGTACTCGATCATCAACGCCACGCTCACCGAGACCGTCGAGGGCGCCCGCACCGTGGAGGCGCTCGGCCTCGGCCGCGAGCGCGTCGCGCGGATCGACGGCGACATCGCGAACTCCTTCGCCGCCGAGCGCTACACGCTGGGCCTGCGTACCCGCTTCTTCCCGACCGTCGAGGTCGCCTACCTGATTCCCACGGTCGCCACGCTGCTGTTCGGCGGCTGGCTCTACCTGCGCGGTCAGGTCTCGCTCGGCGACGTGACCGCGGCGACCCTCTACGTGCAGATGCTGGTCGACCCGCTCGACCGCGTGGTCTCGATCCTCGACGAGCTCCAGGTCGGGGGCGCCTCGCTGGCCCGGCTGCTCGGCGTCGCCCACGTGCCGGACGACCGCACGGTGACCGGCGCGCTGCCGCTGGACGAGCGGCTGCAGGCCGACGACGTGCGGTTCGCCTACGTCGACGGTCGTGACGTGCTGCACGGGGTCGACCTCGACGTCGGGATCGGTGAGCGGATCGCGATGGTCGGACCGTCCGGTGCCGGAAAGTCGACGCTGGGCCGGCTGCTGGCCGGCATCCACCCGCCACGGACCGGCTCCGTGACCGTCGGCGGGGTCGGACTGACCGAGCTGATGCTGACCGACCTGCGCGGCCACGTCGCGCTGGTGACGCAGGAGCACCACGTGTTCGTGGGCACGCTGCGCGACAACCTGGCCCTGGCCACCGACGACCTGGTCACCGACGACGACCTGCTCGACGCGCTCGAGTCCGTCGATGCCCGCGACTGGGTGCTGGCGCTGCCCGATGGCCTGGCCACCGTGGTCGGCGCCGGCGGCCGCGAGCTGACCCCGGCGCAGGCGCAGCAGGTCGCCCTGGCGCGGCTGGTGCTCGCCGACCCGCACACGCTGGTGCTCGACGAGGCGACGTCGCTGATCGACCCCCGCGCGGCCCGCCACCTCGAACGCTCGCTCGGCGCCGTGCTCCACGGCCGCACCGTGATCGCGATCGCGCACCGGCTGTTCTCCGCGCACGACGCCGACCGGGTGGCCGTCGTCGAGGACGGCCGGATCACCGAGTTCGGCCCCCACGACGAGCTGGTCGAGGCCGGTGGTTCGTACGCCGAGCTGTGGGCGTCGTGGAACCGGTAGCTGCCGGCCAAACACCAAGTTCTCTTGGTGATCCATCACTTGTCATGGGCAATTCGCCATGCTGGGTGACCGTTTACCAAGAGAACATGGTGTTTGGCGCCCCCCCTCAGCCGTGCACACCCGAGATCGCGACCCCCGACCGCGTCTTGTAGGCCTTGTTGATCGAGATCAGGACGGCGGTCAGCGGCTCGAGCTGGCGCGCCATCCGGAGCCGGCCGGCCTTGACGCCGGGGCGGCCGGTGACGGTCGAGGCGAGCTCGACGACCAGGTCGACCGCGTCGGCGTCGTCGCCGCAGACCAGCACGTCCTCGTGCGACAGGAACTCCTCGTCGCCCCACAGGGTCACCGCCGAGACGTGGTGGAAGGCACCGGTCACCCGCGCGGTCGGCACCAGCGCGGCGGCGGACTCGGCGGCGGACCGCTCGACGTCGAGACCGTAGGGACCCTGCTTGTCGAAGCCGAGCGGGTTCACGCAGCTGACCACGACCTTGCCGGCCAACCCGTCCGCGAGCGCAGCGACGAGCTCGTCGTGCCCGTCGTACGGCACCGCGAGCAGCACCACGTCGGCACCCGCGAGCGTGTCCTCGTTGGCGGCGCCGTTGACCGTGCCGGTGACACTTCGTGCGGTGATCTCGGTAGCCGCCTCGGCCGCCCGTGACGCGGACCGCGAGCCGATCACCACGTCGTGGCCGTGCCTGGCGAACCGGTAGGCCAGGCCCTTGCCCTGAGGGCCGGTGCCGCCGACGACGGCGATGGTGTGACGTTGGTCTCCCACGTGGACTCTCCTTCGGGTCGGGCCTGTCCGGCGCGACCGTGACAGTATTACTGTCAGGGTATTGCACCCGCCCTCGACGGCTCGAAGGACTCCCATGAAGCTCTCCCAGATGTTGATGTACTCCGGCAACCCCCGCGAGGCAGCCGACCAGGTGGCGGCGCTCGAGAAGGCCGGGCTCGACACGGTCTGGGTGGCGGAGGCCTACGGCTTCGACTCCCCCACGCTGATGGGCTACCTCGCGGCCAAGACCGAGACCGTCGAGATCGGCGCGGCGATCCTCAACGTCTACTCGCGCACCCCCGGCGCCCTCGCCCAGACCGCGGCCGGCCTCGACAACGTCTCCGGAGGCCGGGCGATCCTCGGTCTCGGCGCGTCCGGTCCGCAGGTGATCGAGGGCTGGCACGGGCTCGCCTACGACAAGCCGCTGACCCGCACCAAGGAGGTGATCGAGGTGGTCCGCGCGGCCCTGCGCCGCGAGAAGCTGGAGTACGACGGCAAGACGATCACCCTCCCGCTCCCCGCCGACCAGGGCACCGGACTCGGCAAGCCGCTGAAGATGCTGACCAAGCCCGAGCGCTCGTCGATCCCGATCTACGTCGCCGCGCTCGGCGCGAAGAGCGTCGAGAGCACCGCCGCGGTGGCCGACGGCTGGCTGCCGTTCCTGTTCGTGCCCGAGCTCCACGACAAGGTCTGGGGCGACGCACTCCGGGCCGGTGCCGCCAGGCGGAGCAGCGACCTCGCGCCCCTCGAGATCTCCGCCGGCGGCATGGTCGCGGTCGGCGAGGACGTGAAGGGCCTGCTCGACTTGGCGCGCCCGATGGTGGCCCTGTACGTCGGCGGCATGGGCGCGCGCGGCAAGAACTTCTACTTCGACCTGGCCTGCCAGTACGGGTTCGAGGAGGCGGCCACGAAGATCCAGGACCTCTACCTCGGCGGCAACAAGCGTGACGCGGAGGCCGAGGTGCCGATGGAGCTGCTCGAGCTCGGCAACCTGGTCGGGCCGGAGTCCTACGTCAAGGAACGGATCGCCGCGTTCCGGGAGGCCGGCGTGACCAACCTCCAGGTGATCCCGGTCGCCGACGACGCACCCGCCCTGGTCAGCAAGGTCAAGGAGTGGGTGTCCTGATCGCCCCGGCCCGGGTGCGCATAGCCTGATCCCGATGGACATCACTCCCCAGCAGGTACGGCGCGCTCTCGCTCGGGCCGACCGCGGAGCCAGCCTCGACGTCGACGAGGCCACCGCCCTGCTGGCCGCCCGTGGGGACGACCTGACCCGGCTGTCCGGCATCGCCGCGCGGGTCCGCGACGTCGGCCTCGAGAGCGCCGGCCGCCCGGGAGTGGTGACGTACTCCCCGAAGGTGTTCATCCCGCTCACCCGGCTGTGCCGCGACCGGTGCCACTACTGCACCTTCGTCACCACGCCCGGCCATCTCGAGCGCGACGGGGAGACGCCGTTCCTCTCCCCCGACGAGGTGCTCGACATCGCCCGCGAGGGAGCCTCCCTCGGTTGCACCGAGGCCCTGTTCACGCTCGGCGACCGGCCCGAGGACCGCTGGCCGGCCGCGGCCGGGTGGCTCGACGCGCACGGCTACGACTCGACGCTCGCCTACGTGCGGGCGATGGCGATCCGGGTGCTCGAGGAGACCGGCCTGCTGCCGCACCTCAACCCCGGCGTCATGTCGTGGGAGGAGATGAACCGGCTCAAGCCCGTCGCCCCGTCGATGGGGATGATGCTCGAGACCACCTCGACCCGGCTGTTCACCGAGAAGGGACAGGCCCACTTCGGCTCCCCGGACAAGGACCCGGCCGTGCGGCTGCGGGTCCTCGAGGACGCCGGCCGGCTCGCGGTGCCCTTCACCACCGGCATCCTGGTCGGGATCGGCGAGACGCTGGCCGAGCGGGCCGAGTCGATCTTCGCGATCCGGCGCGTGGCACGGCAGTACCGCCACGTCCAGGAGGTGATCGTCCAGAACTTCCGGGCCAAGCCCGACACGGCGATGCGGCACCAGGACGACCTCGGTCTCGACGAGTACCTCGCCACGATCGCGGTCGCGCGCGTCGTGCTCGGGCCGCAGGTGCGGCTCCAGGCACCCCCCAACCTCGTCGATCTCGCCGAGTGCCGAGCCCTGCTCGCCGCCGGCGTCGACGACTGGGGTGGCGTCTCGCCGCTGACCCCCGACCACGTCAACCCGGAGCGGCCGTGGCCGTCGCTCGAGCGCCTGCGTGACATCACAGCGCAGGCCGGTTTCTCCTTGCAGGCAAGGCTGACCGTCCACCCGGAGTACGTCCGGACGGGCGAGCCGTGGATCGACCCACGGGTCTCCGGCCACGTCGCCGCCCTTGCCACCGACGACGGCCTCGCGCGCCCCGGCGTACGCCCCGTGGGCCTGCGCTGGCAGGAGCCCGACGGCGGCTTCGCGACCGTCGGCGACGGCGTCGGCCGCACGGACCTCCACGCCTCGATCGACACCGAGGGCCGCACCACGGACCGCCGCGCCGACTTCGACACCGTCTACGGCGACTGGTCCGAGCTCGAGTCCGAGATAGTCCGTCACGAAAAGCACCAGCCGACGGCCGGATCCGGTGCCAGACGTGACGGACTACCCGACTTCTCCGCCGCGATGCGCGCCGCCGAGAGCGACCCGGGCAACCTGAGCGACGAGCACGCGCTGACCCTGATCACGGCGGAGGGTGAGCGGCTGGCCCGGGTCGCCGCCCTGGCCGACCAGCTGCGCCGGGAGACGGTCGGCGACGACGTGACCTACGTCGTCAACCGCAACATCAACTTCACCAACGTCTGCTACGTCGGCTGCCGGTTCTGCGCGTTCGCCCAGCGGCGCAACGACGCCGACGCCTACTCGCTGTCGCTGGACCAGGTCGCCGACCGCGCCCAGGAGGCGTGGGACCTCGGCGCCACCGAGGTGTGCATGCAGGGCGGGATCGACCCCGAGCTGCCGGGCACGGCGTACTTCGACCTGGCGGGCGCCGTGAAGAAGCGCGTGCCCGACATGCACGTGCACGCGTTCAGCCCGATGGAGATCGTCAACGGGTCCAGCCGCACCGGGCTCTCGTTCGAGGACTTCCTGATCAAGGCGCGCGAGTCCGGTCTCGGCTCGATCCCGGGCACGGCCGCGGAGATCCTCGACGACGAGGTCCGCTGGGTGCTGACCAAGGGCAAGCTGCCGACGCAGACCTGGATCGACGTGGTCAGTACGGCGCACCGGGTCGGTCTGCCGAGCAGCTCCACGATGATGTACGGGCACGTCGACAACCCGCGGCACTGGGTGCAGCACCTGCGCGTGCTCAGCCGGATCCAGGACGACACCGGGGGCTTCACCGAGTTCGTGCCGCTGCCGTTCGTGCACCACAGCTCACCGATCTACCTGGCGGGCGTGGCCCGACCCGGACCCACGCCGCGCGACAACATCGCGGTGCACGCACTCGCGCGGATCCTGCTCCACGGACGCATCGACAACATCCAGACGTCGTGGGTCAAGCTCGGCGTCGAGGACACCCGGACGATGCTGCAGGCGGGTGCGAACGACGTCGGCGGCACGCTGATGGAGGAGACCATCTCCCGGATGGCCGGCTCCGAGCACGGATCCGCGAAGACCGTCGCGGAGCTGGTCGAGATCGGCGCCGGCATCGGCCGCCCGGTCGTGCAGCGCACCACCACCTACGGCGGCTGAGCGCCCGTCCGGCTCAGCTGCGCGCGAACGGCGGCGGACCGAGCAGCTCGATCCCGGGGTCGTCCGCGGCCGCGGAGCGCACCCGGTCGAGGTCCAGGTCGCCCTCCTCGTCGCCGGCGACGCTGGCGTCGAGGTAGAACCCCTGGCACGCGGCGGGCGTGTGCATCCAGACCACACGGGCCTCCGGGGAGGTGACCATGAATGCGTGCGGCACACCGCGCGGAGCGACCGCGACGCCGCCCGCGCCGACGACGTGGTCCGTGCCGTCCAGGTGCACCACGATCTCCCCCTCGACGACGTAGAACGTCTCGGCGGAGAGCGGGTGCACGTGCAGGGGTGTGGCCTTCCCGCCGCGCATCCGGTCCTCGACCATCAGGAAGGCGCCGTCCGTCTCCTCGGCGCGGACCAGCCACGTGTGCTGGCCGCCTCCGTAGAACCAGCGCCGTTCGCCCTCTGCCGCGTTCCGGACCAGGGGTTGCACCGTCTCGGTCGCCATCGTGGCTCCTTCGTTCGTAAGACTCATGTCTTACGACGAGACTGACGTATCATGTCGGCTGTGTCAACACGTTACGAGGACCAGGGTCGAGCCCGGCAGAAGCGCCGGACCCGCGACCACCTGCTGTCGTCGGCGCGCGACCTGGTCGCCGAGGGGGCGCCGCTGACCGTCGACGTCGTCGCCGAGCGGGCGGGCGTCTCGCGGGCCACGGCCTACCGCTACTTCCCCGACCAGCGGTCGCTGCTGGCGGCCGCCCACCCCGAGACCAGCGCCGCCTCCCTGCTGACCGACCCCGCCGAGAGCGACCCCGACCGGCGACTGGCCGACGTCGTGTCCGCGTTCACCGAGCTGATCGTCGGCACCGAGGCGCAGCAGCGCGCGATGCTGCGGCTGTCGCTCTCCGACGCCGGCGACGGCGAGCTCCCGCTGCGCCAGGGCCGGGCCATCGGCTGGATCGGTGAGGCGCTGGAGCCGATCGGCGACCGGCTCTCCGCGGCGGAGGTCGAGGGGTTGGTGCGGGCGATCCGGGCCTGCTGCGGCATCGAGGCCCTGGTCTGGCTCACCGACGTGGCCGGCCTCGACCGGCCCCGGGCCCGTGCCCTGATGCAGTGGTCGGCGCAGGCCCTGCTGCGCTCCGCCCTGGCCGGGTCCCCACCTCCCACCGCCGGATAGACCCTCCTTCGGGACGTTGCGGCTTCAACGACTTCCGAGGTAGACACGACCTACCGACTCGGAGGTGCTCCATGGCGACGACGACGTCCCCTGCCGGCAGCAGCTGGCTCCCCTCGTTCCTGCGACGCGAAGCGACGGTCGCGCCGGCCGGCTTCAACCGGTGGCTGATCCCACCGGCGGCCCTGGCCGTGCACCTGTGCATCGGGCAGGTCTACGCGACGAGCGTCTACAAGAACGCCCTGGTCGCGCACTTCGACACCAGCCTCACCGCGATCGGCGTGATCTTCTCGATCGCGATCGTGATGCTCGGCCTCTCCGCTGCCACCCTCGGCACCTGGGTCGACCACAACGGCCCGCGCGCGGCGATGTTCGCGGCGGCCCTGTTCTGGTCCGCGGGCTTCCTGGTCGGCGCGCTCGGGATCAGCAGCGGGCAGCTCTGGCTGGTCTACCTCGGCTACGGCGTGATCGGCGGGATCGGGCTGGGCATCGGCTACATCAGTCCGGTCTCGACGCTGATCAAGTGGTTCCCCGACCGTCCGGGCCTGGCCACCGGCATGGCGATCATGGGCTTCGGGGGCGGCGCCCTGATCGCCAGCCCGCTCAGCGGTCGGCTGCTCGCGCTCTACGACGGCGGGTACGACGCCACCGACCCGACGTCGATCGCCGGCGGCGGCGCGGTCGCGTCTCTGTTCGTCACACTGGGCCTCGGCTACCTCGTGTTCATGCTGTTCGGAGCGTTCACCGTGCGCGTGCCCGCCGACGACTGGAAGCCCGAGGGCTGGGACCCGTCCCAGGTGAGCAAGAAGAAGCTGGTCACCACCGCGAGCGTGTCGGCCACCAACGCGATCAGGACCAAGCAGTTCTGGTTGCTCTGGGTGGTGCTGTTCTGCAACGTCACCGCCGGCATCGGCATCCTGGAGCAGGCCGCCCCGATGATCCAGGACTTCTTCCGCGAGGGTGACACCTCGACCGTCAGCGCGGCCGCCGCGGGTGGCTTCGTCGGGCTGCTGTCCATCTTCAACATGGGCGGCAGGTTCATCTGGTCGACCACCTCCGACCTGCTCGGACGCAAGCCGATCTACATGGTCTACCTCGGCGTCGGCATGGTGCTCTACGTGCTGCTCGCGCTCGCCGGGCAGTCCTCGACCGCGCTGTTCGTGCTGCTGGCCGCAGTGATCATCTCCTTCTACGGCGGCGGCTTCGCGACCGTCCCGGCGTACCTCCGCGACCTGTTCGGCACCTACGAGGTCGGCGCCATCCACGGCCGGCTGCTGACCGCCTGGGCCGCGGCGGGCGTGGCCGGACCCCTGATCGTGAACAAGTACCTCGACGCCGAGGGCACCCCCGGCGAGCTCACCGCCGGTGACTACCGACTCGCGCTGCTGACCATGGTGGTGCTGCTCGGGATCGGGTTCGTGTGCAACCTGCTGATCACGCCCGTCGACGACCGGTTCCACGAGCCCGACGACGCTGCGCCCCACACGGAAGGAGTGCCCGCATGAGCGCCCGCCTCACCATCGCCTGGCTGCTGGTCCTGGTGCCGCTGGTCTACGGACTGGTCGAGACCATCCGGAAGGCAGCGACCCTCTTCACCGGCTGAGCGAGAACCCCGGGCCGAGCCTCGGTCAGCGCCGCCCCGCTGCCCCGGTCGGCGGCGTCGTTGCCGAATCGTTACTGGACGTGACGACCGTCACTCTATATGTTGTGGCGAACAACAATTCGCCACGGACGTCACCAGGCGCCGGGCGCATCACCTGAAACTGAGAGGCGGCTCGCAGTGAAGCGAACGCACACCTTGGCACTCGCCGGACTCCTTTCGCTGGTCATGGGTCTGACTGCGTGTGGCAGCGACTCTGGCAGCGGGGACTCCTCCTCCAAGAGCAAGGGCAAGATCGGCGTCATCCTGCCGGACACCAAGTCCTCGGTCCGCTGGGAGAGCGCCGACCGACCGGCCCTCGAGAAGGCGTTCAAGGAGGCCGGAGTCGACTACGACGTCCAGAACGCCGAGGGCGACGCCGACAAGATGGCGACCATCGCCGACAGCATGATCACCGGCGGGGTCACCGTGCTCGCCATCGTCAACCTCGACTCCGACTCGGGGGCCGCGATCGAGGAGAAGGCAGCCAAGCAGGGCGTCAAGACGATCGACTACGACCGGCTCACCCTGGGCGGCTCGGCCGACGTCTACATCTCCTACGACAACAGCAAGGTCGGCGCCCTCCAGGGCGAGGGCCTGCAGAAGTGCCTGGGCGACACGTCGGCGAACGTCATCTACCTGAACGGTTCGCCCACCGACAACAACGCCACCCTCTTCTCCCAGGGTGCGCACAGCGTGCTCGACAAGGTGGGCAGCTACAAGAAGGTCGGCGAGCAGGCAGTGCCGGACTGGGACAATGACAAGGCCGTCACCATCTTCGAGCAGCTGTACACCAAGGTCGACGGGAAGGTGGACGGCGTGTACGCCGCCAACGACGGCCTCGCCGGCGGTGTGATCAAGATCCTGACGAAGAACGGCCAGGCCGGCAAGGTCCCGGTCACCGGACAGGACGCATCGGTGGAGGGTCTGCAGAACATCCTCGCAGGCACGCAGTGCATGACGATCCAGAAGTCCGCCAGGGGCCAGGCGGGCGCCCTCGCCGAGACCGCGATCGCGATGGTCAAGGGCAACAAGCCCCAGACGACCGGAACGGTCAAGGACGAGAAGGGCGGGCGCGACGTCCCGGCGATCCTGCTCGACCCGGTGTCGATCGACAAGTCGAACGTCAAGGCCGTCATCGACGCAGGTGACCTCAAGGCCGCCGATCTGTGCACGGGCGAGTTCGCCAAGATGTGCACCGACGCCGGCATCAGCTGAACCGGTCGGTGGCCCCCCGGTGTTCCGGGGGGCCACCACCCAGCATCACCCGGCCGGCCTCCGCGCCGGCATCCCGCACCACCTCCGATCCGGACCCTGCCCCTGGAGGCACGAGTTGAGCGAAACAGCTCCCCTTCTCTCCCTGCGAGGGATCAACAAGCGCTTCGGCGTGGTGCACGTGCTGCACGACGTCGATCTCTCCATCTACGCAGGCCAGGTCACCGCCCTCGTGGGTGACAACGGTGCCGGCAAGTCCACCCTGGTCAAGACCCTCGCCGGCATCCACCCGGCCGACTCGGGTGAGTACCACTTCGAGGGCAGACCGGTCACCGTTCACGGACCCAAGGACGCCTCCGCGCTCGGCATCGAGGTCGTCTACCAGGACCTCGCGTTGTGCGAGAACCTCGACATCGTCGAGAACATGTTCCTCGGCCGGGAGAAGACCACGCGCGGTGTGCTGCTCGACGAGACCACGATGGAGTCCAAGGCCCGCGCGGCGTTGACCTCGCTGTCGGTGCGCACCGTCAAGTCGGTGCGCCAGAGCGTCTCGAGCCTGTCGGGCGGCCAGCGCCAGACCGTGGCGATCGCGAAGTCGGTGCTCTGGAACTCCCGCGTCGTGCTCCTCGACGAGCCCACCGCTGCGCTCGGTGTCGCCCAGACCCGACAGGTGCTCGACCTGGTCCGCCGCCTCGCCGACTCCGGCGTCGGGGTGATGCTGATCTCGCACAACCTCACCGACGTGTTCGAGGTCGCGGACCGGATTACGGCGCTCTACCTGGGCCGGGTCGCAGCAGACGTGTCAGTAAGGGACGTCACGTCCCGCCAGGTGGTCGAGCTGATCACCACCGGCCAATCATCCGAGATCGACGGCGCCCCCGCGCCGTCCGCGATCTGACCGGGGAAGGACCCACCATGACCGACACCACGACCGGCCCCGCCGCAGAGCCTGAGTCCGCCCGCGAGGAGGAGGTCGGCTTCGCCTCCGACCTCACCCAGTCCACGACGCTGGGCGAGTCCGTCCGTGGCTACCTGATCCGGGTCCGCGGCGGCGACATGGGTGCGCTTCCGTCCGTGCTCGGGCTGGTGGTGCTCTTCGCCGTCTTCGGCTTCGCCAACGACCGGTTCCTGTCGAACCTGAACATGGCGAACCTGATCAGCCAGGCCGGCTCGATCATCATCCTCGCGATGGCACTGGTCCCCGTGCTGCTGCTCGGGGACATCGACCTCTCCGCCGGTGTGGCGGGCGGGGTCTCAGCCTGCGTGATGGGCCTGGCGATCGCCAAGCACGACCAGCCCTGGTACCTCGCGGTGCTCGCCGCCCTCGTGGTCGGCGCTTTCATCGGGATGATCATCGGCACGCTCGTGGCGAAGCTCGGAATTCCGTCGTTCGTGGTGACACTGGCGTTCTTCCTCGGGCTCCAGGGTGTGACCCTCAAGCTGATCGGCGAGGGCGGCTCGGTGCGGGTCAACGACCCGGTCATCAGCGGCATCGCGAACGACAACCTCAGCCCCACCTGGGGTTGGATCGCGGCCGTCGTGATCATCGTGGTCTACGCGGCCGTCACCTTGCTCGGACACCGCAAGAAGGTGAGCGAAAACCTCCAGCACCAGCCGTTGGCGGTCGTGATCGCCCAGATCATCGGGCTCGCCGTGATCCTGGTCGGCGTCGCCTACGTGCTCAACCAGAACCGCAGCTTCAACCCGACCTTCCCGATCGAGGGAATCCCCTACGTCCTCCCGGTGGTCGCCGCGCTGCTCATCCTGTGGACCTTCATCCTCGGACGCACCACGTTCGGCCGGCACGTCTACGCCGTCGGCGGCAACGCCGAAGCGGCGCGCCGCGCCGGCATCAACGTGGATCGCATCCGGATGTCGGTGTTCGTCATCTGCTCCACGATGGCGGCGCTCAGCGGCATCGTCGCCGCGTCCTACGGTGGCAAGGTGTCGACCTCCTCCGGCGGCGGCAACGTGCTGCTCTACGCGGTCGGAGCGGCGGTCATCGGTGGCACCAGCCTCTTCGGCGGCAAGGGCAAGGCCCGTGACGCCGTCGTCGGCGGACTCGTGATCGCGACCATCGCCAACGGCCTCGGGCTGCTCAACCAGGCCTCCTACATCAACTTCCTCGTCACCGGCGGGGTGCTGCTGCTGGCAGCCAGCGTGGACGCCGTCTCGCGGAGGCGACGTTCGGCAACGGGCACGAGTTGAGCACGGTGCCGGATCGGGTCCGGCGCAGCGGCACCACCCAGGAAGCGGTTCGCCGGCACAACCTCGGCACGTTGCTCTACCACGTGCACCGTCAGGGGCAGCTGTCCCGGGCCGAGCTCACGTCCTTGATGTCGCTCAACCGCAGCACCATCGCGGGACTGGTCATCGAGCTCGAGGCGATCGGCGCCGCCGTGCAGACCGATCCCTCCCCTCGGCGTCAGGGCGCGGGCCGTCCCTCGCCCGAGGTGCGGGTCAACGCCGACGGTCCCTACGTCGTGGCCGTGGACGTGGGGGTCGGTCGGATGATCGCAGCCCGGGTGGGACTGGGCGGGTCGGTGCACGCCCGGGTCACCCAGACCCTGCCCGACGAGCCAGAGCCGGAGATGGTGGCGCGCGACCTGGCGGGCCTGGTGCGGCATCTTGCTGTCGGCGCGCCTGCTGGCGCTGCTCTGGTGTCCGTCGGGATCAGCGTGCCCGGCGTCATCCGCACGGGCGACGGCACGGTCCGGGTGGCACCCAACCTGGGCTGGCAGGAGGTCCCGCTGTGCGACATGGTCGCGAGCCAGCTCGACCGACCGACCCCGGTCTGCCTGGGCAACGACGCGAACCTCGGCGCCCTCGCCGAGCATCTCCGCGGGGCCGGTGTCGGGATCGACGACCTGGTGTTCCTGTGCGGCCTGGTCGGCGTCGGGGCCGGCGTGATCTTCGGTGGCAAACCGCTAGACGGCGCTGTGGGCTACGCGGGCGAGATCGGTCACATGACCTACCAGCCGGGCGGAAAGCCGTGCCACTGCGGCAGCCTGGGGTGCTGGGAGACCGAGGTCGGCGCGGCCGCGATCGCTGACGCCATCGGTGTGGCGCAGCACCAGGTCGCGCACCTGGACCAGATCCTGGACGCCTTCGACGAGCCGCCCTTCGAGCTCCGCGCGATCGGCAGCCACCTGGGGTTCGGGCTGGCCAGCGCGGTGAACCTGCTCAACCCGAAGGTGATCGTGCTCGGTGGCTACTTCCGGGCGCTGTACACCCTGGTCGGCGCCGACGTCGACCGAGCGCTGCACGAGCGGGCGCTGCAGGCCTCCAGCGAGTCGGTCACGCTGGCCCTGCCCGGTCTGGGCACCGACTCCGTCCTGCTCGGCGCCGCCGAGATGGCGTTCGCGCCGATCTTCGACGATCCGGTCGCGATCCTGTCCCAAGCCCTGGCGCAGGAGGCCTGAGGCACCTCCGTGGTGTCTGGTCGAGCCTGCTCAGGGCGGAGCCCCGAGGTCCGCACGACCCGCCAGGACGTCGGCCAGCGAGCGCTCGGCCGCACCGAGCGCGGCCGCGTGCATGCCGAGCGTGCTGAACCGCAGGCTGGGCCGCACCCGGGTCTCCGAGACGAGTCGGTCGTCCAGCACCGCCCGTGCTGGCGCCAGCAGGTGCTCGCCCAGGGGTACGAAGTACCCGCCGAGCACGATCACCGCGGGATCGAGCACGTTCGCCAGGGTGGCCAGGCCGAGCCCAACCGCGTCACCCAGTTCCGCGAGGGCCCGTCGTACGCCGGCGTCGTGCTCGGCCCTCGCGGCCACAGCCTCGGCGGTCCGCACCGGCGTCTCCAGCTCGCCGACACCGGTCAGCTCGAGCATGGCGTGGAGTCCGACGGTGGCCTCCCAGCAGCCGGAACGCCCGCAGCCGCACCGCGCGTCCCGCCGACCGATGGGCAGGTGGCCGACCTCACCGGCGAACCCGGCGTGGCCGCGGACCAGCTCACCGTCCTGCACGATCCCGGCACCGATCCCGACTGTGCCGGTCAGGAACAAGGCATCGCCGAAGCCTCGCGCGGCGCCGTGCCGGGTCTCGGCCAGGGCCGCGCAGTTGGCGTCGTTGAGCACCTCGACCCGGCGTGACTGCTGGCGCCCGGCGAGCACGCCCTCGAGCCGGTCGACGAGCTCGCTTCCCTCCCATCCCAGGTTGGGCGCCCAGGTGACCGTCCGCTGGTCGCGAGCCACCAGGCCCGGGACCGCCACCGTGACGCCGGTCAGCAGGGTCGCGGGGTCCAGGTCGGCACACAGCTCGCCGGCCAGCGCCAGCACCTCGTTCTCGCCGTGGGGCCGCCCGGGGTCGGTGGCGCGGACCTCGACCCGGTGCGTCTCGCCGGACAGGTCGAGCAGCACCCCCGCGACGTAGTCGACGTTGAGCTCCAGGCCCAGGCCCAGCACGGCACCGGGGCGCAGGCCGACCCGATAGCCGGGCCGGCCGCGCCCACCTGACCTCGACGCGGACTCGTCGATCGCCAGCCTGGCCTCGAGGTCGGCAACGATCGCACCGACCGTCGCCTTGGCCAGGCCGGTGCGCTTGGCCAGGTCGGCTCGCGTGCCCGGTCCGTGCTCCCTCAGGTTGCGCAGCACCGCGGCGGTGTTGCGTCGTCTCAGCAGCTCAGTGGTCTCCACGAGCTCGAGGAGCCTCAGACCCCGCGGACCCCGTAGAGGTGCTCGAGCGCCAGCTGGTCGACCAGCTCGAACCCGGCGCCACGGGCGGCGAGCGCCTCGACGTCCGGGTCCGCCGCTCGCGAGAGCGCCTCCCAGCCCTCTCCCTCGTCCAGGGTGGGGAGCGCCAGCTCGGCCACCTTGGCGTCGGCGAGTGCCTGCTGGACGTCGGGGTCGGAACGGAAGGCGCGCACCTTGTCCCGGAGCACGAGGTAGTTGGTCATGCACGCCTTGGCCGATACCCAGACACCTTCGTCGCTCTCGGTGCGCGCGGGCTTGAAGTCGAAGTGCACCGGACCGTCGTACCCACCTGCGAGCAGGGTGTCGACCACCCAGAAGGCGCCGCGCACGTTGCCTGCGCCGAACCGCAGGTCCTGGTCGAACTTGGGACCGCTCTGACCGTTCAGGTCGATGTGGAAGAGCTTGCCCTGCCACATCGCCTGCGCGTAGCCGTGGGCGGCGTTGAGCCCGGCCATCTCCTCGTGCCCGATCTCCGGGTTGACCCCGACCGTCTCGGGCCGGGCAAGGGTGTTGATGAACGCGAGGGCGTGCCCGATCGTCGGCAGCAGGATGTCGCCGCGCGGCTCGTTGGGCTTGGGCTCGATCGCGAACCGCATGTCGTAGCCACGGTCGTGCACGAAGTCACCGAGCACGTCGAACGCCTCGCGGTAACGGTCCAGGGCGGCGGCCACGTCCTTCGCGGCACCGGACTCGGCGCCCTCGCGCCCGCCCCAGCAGACATACACCGCCGCGCCGAGCTCCGCGGCCAGGTCGATGTTGCGCATCACCTTGCGGATGGCGAACCGGCGGACCTCTCGGTCGTTGGAGGTGAACCCTCCGTCCTTGAAGACCGGGTGGGTGAACAGGTTGGTGGTCGCCGTGGTGACCACGAGCCCGGTGTCGGACAGCCCCTGCTTCCAGCGCGTCACGATCTTCTCGCGCGCACTCTCGTCCGACCCGAACGGGATCAGGTCGTCGTCGTGGAAGTTCACGCCGTAGGCACCCAGCTCCGCCAGCCTCTCGAGGGCGTAGACCGGGTCCATCGGAGCCCGGGTGGCGTCACCGAAGGGGTCTCGTCCGGCGTAGCCGACGGTCCACAGGCCGAAGGAGAACTTGTCCTCCGGGGTGGGCGTGGGAAGGGGGTTGGGCATGGTGATGCCTCTCTCTCAGGACCACACCTGTGTGCGATCACGAAGCTCTGCGTAGGCCGCACGGACGTGCGGCGTGGGCGCGGACTCGAGGACCTCGGTGCCTCGTGGCGCCCAGATCGGGGGTTCGGAGGTGCCCGCCAGCGCCCAGGCGGCCTGCCGGGCGGCGCCGAGGGCGACGTACTCACCGGTGGCGGGAATCGTGACCGGCACCCCGAGCAGGGAGGAAGCCATCTCCCGCAGGGCCGGACTGCGGCTCGCACCGCCGACCAGCAGCACCCGGGCGGGCGCGACCCCGGTCGCCGTGACCACGTGGTCCACGGCATCGGCCAACGAGCACAGCAACGCCTCGAAAGCGGCACGAGCGAGGTCCTGCCGGGTGGTGGCGCCGGTGAGCCCGGTCCAGGTGCCGACGGCGCCGGGCCGGTCGGGGGTGCGCTCGCCTCCGTAGTACGGCGAGAGCACCAGGCCGTTCGAGCCGACCCGAGCGCTGAGCGCCAGATCGGAGAGTTCGGCCAGGTCGACCCCGAGCAGCGACGCCTGCAGGTCCAGGATCCGGGCAGCGTTCATCGTGGTCACCATCGGCAGGAAGCCGCCGGCGGCGTCCGCGAAGCCGGTGACCTGGCCGGTGCCGTCGATCACGGGGCGCTCGCTGATCGTGGAGGCGACGCCGGAGGTGCCGATCGAGACCAGCACGTCGCCGGGATGCAGGTCGAGCGCCAGGGCGGCAGCCATGTTGTCCCCGGTGCCCGGAGCGACCACCTGACCCCGGGGCGTGAGTCCGGCGACGCTGCCGACCGGCGCGACCCGAGGCAGCTCCGCCTCGTGGCCCAGGGCGTCGGCTGCCAGGTCGAAGCGCCAGCGCTCCTCGGCGGCCGAGTAGTAGCCGGTGCCCGAGGCGTCACCCCGGTCGGTGAAGGGCTCGACGTCGTCGGCGCACAGGTGGTGGGAGACGTAGTCGTGGGGCAGCAGGATCTGGGCCGTGGACCGGGCGTGGTCCGGCTCGGCATCACGCAGCCAGCGAAGCTTGGAGGCGGTGAACGACGCCACCAGCACGCTGCCCACGGCCGCGGCACAGGCGTCCGGCCCACCCCACTCGGCCACCAGCTGCTCGGCGGCAGCGGCCGACCGGGTGTCGTTCCACAGGAGCGCGTCCCGGACCGGCTCACCGTCGGCACGCAGGGCGACCAGGCCGTGTTGCTGGCCACCGACGGCGATGGCGTCCGCGCGCTCGGCGAGACCCGCGGTCGCCGCGTCGTACGCCGCGAGCCAGGAGCGGGGATCGACCTCCGTCCCCGGGGGGTGCGGGGCGCTGGCGGCGTCCACGACGGTCCCGTCGTCGGCGTCGACGAGCAGGGCCTTCGTCGACTGGGTGGAGGAGTCGACGCCGAGCACCAAGGTCATGGGGCAGTTTTAGTACGAGTCTCGAACTAAGTCAATGGGGCGGGCGGCCCGGCCCTCTCCCCGAGCGTGACCGGCAGCGCCTCCACGCCGTACACGATGCTCTGGGCGCGGTAGTCCAGGTCCTTCGCCGGTACGGCGAGCCGCAGGTCCGGGAACCGTCGCGCCAGCATCGGGAACGCCATCCGCAGCTCCATCCGGGCCAGCTCCGCGCCCACGCAGCGGTGGAAGCCGTAGCCGAACGCGAGGTGCGAGGTGGTGGCCCGCTCCAGGTCGACCACGTCGCCGGGCGAGCTGCGCGGGTCGCGGTTGGCGGCGGGCAGCGACGCGAGGACGACGGAGCCCTTGGCGATCGGGACCCCGGCCACGACCACGTCCTGCTGGGGGAAGCGCGGGAACGCGACCTGCACGACGGCGAGCATCCGCAGCAGCTCCTCGACGATCGCGTCGACGGTGCCGTGCTCGTTGTCGAGGTCGCCGAGCAGCCGGTCCCACAGCTCGCGGTTCTCGAGCAGGACGGCGGTGCCGAGCGCCAGCATCGACGCGCTCGTCTCGAGACCGCCGGTGAACACCCCGTCGGCCAGCCCCCCGAGGTCGAAGTCGTTGATCTCGTCGCCGTGCTCGCGGATGATCTGGCCGATCAGGCCGGGGCCGGGGTCGGTGCGCTGCCGGGCGGCCTCGGCGAGCAGGAACTCGCGGGAGCCGCCGATCGCGCCGACCGCGGCGGCACCACCCTTGGACACGTCGAAGCGGGCGGTGGCCAGGGTGCTGAAGGTGTCCCGCTTCTCGTCGGGCATGCCGAGCAGGTCGCAGATCACCAGGAACGGCACGGGGAACGCGTAGGTCGGCACCAGGTCGACCGTGCCGTCGTCGGTCGCGGCCCGCTCCACCTCGTCGAGCTGGTGCTCGATCAGTGCCTCGATCCCCGGTCCCAGCCGACGGAGCCGGCGCATCGTGAACTCGGGCGTCAGGAACTTGCGCTGCCGCGTGTGCTCCGGAGGGTCGGTGAACCCGAGACCGCCGAAGTCACCGTCGGTGGTGGAGCCGCGACGACCCATGTAGGGCCGGATGTCCGTCGAGTACGACGTGGTGTCACCGAGCACCTCGCGCGCCTCGGCGTCGCCGGTGACCAGCCAGACGTCCATGCCGAGGAACGAGGTCAGCTTGTGCACCGGCGCCTCGTCGCGCACCTCGCTGAGCCGGGCCGAGGGCGCCATCTGGTCGCGGTTCAGCGGCCACGAGAGGCTGTCGGGCACCTTGTCCAGCCGGGACAGGTCGATGCCGTCCGAGCGCGCGATCAGGGTGCGGCGTACCGCTCCCTTGATTGCTGCCACGACGCCCATGCGCTGTCCTCCGCCCCCGTGCCTGACCGCCGGATCCTACCGATCGGCGACCGTCGGCAGCGTCGGCGGGGCGCGCCGACCGGCTTGAGCGATCGCTCAAACTGCTCTAGGGTGCTGTTTGAGCGACCGCTCAAACCCGAGGGGGATCCGATGCCACCGACCTCCACCACCCGACCGGCCCCGACCTGGGACCCTGCCGGGGTCGTCGTGCGCGCCTTCGCGTTCGCCACCCTGTCCGGCGCGTTGTGCGGCGTCGGTTTCCTCCTCGTGCTGTTCCTCGGGGACGCTGTGCAGCGGCCGCTGGGCCGGGGACCCGACCCGGGCGAGCTCGTGGGAGTCCTCCTGATCTACTTCCCCGTCGCGATGTTCCTCGGCGGCTGCGTGGGGCTCGTGGTCGGGATCGTGGTCGGGACCGGCCTGTGCCTGGCGGGCAGCAGGCTGTTCCAGCACCTCGGCGCCGCGCGGGTGCTGGCCGCGACGCTCGCCGTGACTCCGGCCGTCCTCGCGCTGCGGGCCGGCGTGGACGGCGTGGTGGTGCTGGGCTGCTCGACCGCGGCCGCGCTGGGCGCCGCGTTCTGGACCCGGAGGATCCTCGGCATGGTGGGCGCGTGACCGAGACCCGCGACCGCCTCGTGCAGGCCACGCTGGAGACGCTCCGCGACCGCGGGATCGCCGGCGTCTCCGCGCGCACGATCGCGAGCGCTGCCGGGCTCAACCAGGCGTTGGTCTTCTACCACTTCGGCTCGGTCGACCAGCTGCTCGCGGCGGCCTGCAGCGAGGGCGCTTCGGCCAGGGTCGCGTCGTACCGGGAGCGGTTCGACGCCGTGACCTCGCTCGGCGCCCTGCTCACGCTCGGGCGCGAGCTCCACCGCGAGGAGGCCGACCGCGGCAACGTGACGGTGATGGCGCAGGTCCTGGCCGGCGCCCGCCACGACGAGCGACTGGTGCCGGCCGGACGGGAGGCCCTCTCACTGTGGGTGGCGCAGATCGAGCCGGTGCTGGCGCGGCTGCTGGAGGGCAGCCCGGTCGCCGACGTGGTCGACGTCCCGGGGCTGGCCCGGGGCGTGGCCGCCGCCTTCGTCGGCATCGAGCTGTACGACGGGGTCGACCCGGAGGCTGCCGACGCCGCGCTCGGCGCGCTCGAGCAGCTCGCGGTGCTGGTCGACGTGGTCGACGACCTCGGCCAGGCCGCGCGACTGGCACTGCGCCGGCGGCTCCGGCGGGCGGCGCGCGCGGAACACTAATGTGACGCCATGAACACCCCACGACGATGCTCGCTGCGCTCCGATCGCCCCCGGGACGACCGATGAGCGCCACGGCTTCGTCGTACTCGATCACCATGCGGCTCTACACCGATCCCGACCCGGGCGTGATCGGCACCGTCGCCACCACGATCGCCCGGGCCGGCGGCATCGTGACCGCGATGGACATGGCCGAGTCGCGGCACGACCGGCTGGTCGTCGACGTCACCTGCTCGGCGCAGGACTCCGAGCACAGCCAGGCGGTCGTCGCGCAGGTCGAGGCGATCGAGGGCGTCACGGTTCACAAGGTGTCCGACCGCACGTTCCTGCTGCACATCGGCGGCAAGATCGAGGTCACCTCCAAGGTGCCGCTGCGCACCCGCGACGACCTGTCGATGGCCTACACCCCCGGCGTCGGACGGGTCTCGCAGGCCCTGGCAGACAACCCCGACGACGTCCGCAAGCTCACGATCAAGGGCAACACGGTGGCGGTCGTGACCGACGGCTCGGCCGTGCTCGGGCTGGGCAACATCGGTCCCGGCGCGGCGCTGCCGGTGATGGAGGGCAAGGCCGCGCTGTTCAAGCGGTTCGCCGACATCGACGCCTGGCCGATCTGCCTGGCCAGCCAGGACACCGACGAGATCGTGCGGGCGGTGGAGATGATCGCGCCCGGGTTCGGCGGGATCAACCTCGAGGACATCGCGGCGCCACGCTGCTTCGAGGTCGAGGCGCGGCTGCGCGAGTCGCTCGACATCCCGGTCTTCCACGACGACCAGCACGGCACCGCGATCGTGGTGCTGGCCGCGCTCACCAACGCGCTGCGGTGCGTGGGCAAGCGGCTGCCCGAGGTGCGGATCGTGGTCGCCGGCGCGGGGGCCGCCGGCAGCGCGATCGTGACCCTGCTGCTCGCCGCCGGTGCCGGTGACGTGACCGTCTGGGACCGGGAGGGGCTGCTGTCCCGCGACGACGACCGGCTCTCCGAGGCGAAGGCGCGGCTGGCCGGTGTCACCAACGCCGAGCTGCGGCGCGGCGAGCTGCACGACGGACTCAGGGGCGCCGACGTGTTCATCGGGGTCTCCGCCCCCAACGTGCTGCGGCCGGAGTGGCTGGCCGACATGGCGACCGACCCGGTGGTGTTCGCGCTGGCCAACCCCGACCCGGAGATCGACCCGGTCGCGGCGGCGCCGTACGCCGCGGTGGTGGCGAGCGGGCGCTCGGACTACCCGAACCAGATCAACAACGTGCTCGCGTTCCCCGGTGTCTTCCGTGGGCTGCTCGACGCCCGGGCCTCGGAGATCACGATCGACATGCTGCTGCGGGCCGCCGACGCGATCGCGCGCACGGTCAAGGACGAGGAGCTGAACGCCTCGTTCATCATCCCGTCGGTGTTCAACATGGACGTGCCGAAGGCGGTCGCGGCGGCGATCAGTCAGCGTGACGGCTCATGAGCGAGTCCGGGATCCGCTACGACACGGTCGTGCTCGACGTCGACGGCACCCTGGTCGACACCGTCTACCAGCACGTCGTGCTGTGGGGTCAGGCGTTCGCGGCGTACGACGTCCACGTGCCGCTGTGGCGGATCCACCAGGCGATCGGCATGGGCGGCGACCGGCTGGTCGCAGCGGTCGCCGGGGACGACGTCGAGCGGGACCACGGAGACCAGATCCGGGACCGGCACGACGAGCAGTTCGAGCAGACGATCGAGGAGATCCAGCCGCTGCCGGGGGCCGGGCAGCTCGTGGAGGACCTGCGTCGTCGGGGGCTCACCGTGCTCGTCGCGAGCTCGGGCCAGGCCGGTCAGACCGAGCGGCTGCTCGGCCTCGTCGGTGGCGCGGACCAGACGGACGCGATGACGACGAGTGCCGACGTCGAGGCCTCCAAGCCGGCGCCCGACCTGATCCAGACCGCGCTCGCCCGGGTCGGCAAGGGACCCGCGGTGGTGGTCGGCGACACCGTCTGGGACATCCGCGCGGCCCGCGACGGCGGCCACTACGCAGTCGCGCTGCTCTCCGGGGGGATCGGCGAGGCACAGCTGCGCGAGGCGGGCGCGGACCGCGTCTACGCGACCACCGAGGAGCTGCGTCAGTCCCTCGACGACCTGCCGCTGCGCGCCAGCCGCCCGGGGAGCACGCGCTCGACCCGCACGTGAGCCAGCGCGGCGCGGGCCGCGTTCATGCCCGCGGCGCCGTGCACCCCGCCACCCGGGTGGGCCGACGACGAGCCCAGGTAGAGGCCGGCGACACCGGTCTCCGCGCGGCCCTTGCCGGGCACCGGCCGGAACACCAGCTCCTGGTGCAGCTGCGAGGTGCCGCCGTTGATCGCCCCGCCGACCAGGCTGGCGTTGCGGGCCTCGAGGTCGTGCGGTCCGAGCACCCGGCGGCTGAGGACCCGGGAGCCGAAGCCGGGCGCGAGCGTCTCGATGCGGGCCTGCATCCGGTCGGCGAACCGCTCCTTGTCGCTCTCGTCCCAGGTGCCGCGGATGCCGCCCTCCCCCGCGTCGTCGGACGTGTGCTGCGGCACGTGGGTGTAGGCCCACATCGACTCGGTGCCGGCCGGTGACCGGGTGGGGTCGGTGGTGGTCATCTGGCCGACCAGCAGGAACGGGTGCGCCGGCACCAGTCCCGACGCGACCTGCGAGAGCGCCTCGGTCGCGTCCGCGACGCTGTCCGCGACGTGCACCGTGCCCGGGCGGTACGCCGGCGCACCCGCCCACGGCACCTCGCCATCCAGAGCCCAGTCGACCTTGACCGTGGCGGGGTCGAGCTGGAAGCGCTCCATCCCGCGCCGGGTCGCCGCCGGCACGTCCTGGGGCGCCAGCAGCCGGCCGTAGAGCACGGGAGCGGTCACCGCCGCCACCACCGCCCGGCGCGCCTGCACCCGCTCCCCGCCGGCCAGCGTCACGGCGGAGGCCCGGCCGTCCCGGACCACGATCCCGGTCACCTCGGCGCCGCAGCGGACCTCGCCGCCACGGGACCGGAACCGCCGGCTCAGTGCCTCGGTGAGCCGGCCCGCGCCGCCCTCGGGCACCGGGAAGCCGACGGTCTGCCCGAGCATGCTCATCAGGATCCCCATCAGGCCGGACCCGGGCGCGTCCAGCGGGATGTCGGCGTGCCCGGCGTTGCCGGCCAGCAGCAGCCGCGGCGCGTCGCCGCCGAAGTACCCCGTGCCGAGGTCGGCCGCCGGGGTGAGCAGCTTGCGCACCAGCGAGAGGCCGCCGGCACGACGCAGCTTGGCGAGGACGCGGATCCCCGGCCGGACCGGTGGGAACGGCGTGAGCAGGGCGTCGACGAGGGCCTCGCCGACGACGTCCCACTGCGCGCAGAGCTCGAGCCAGGCATCACCGTCGCCGCGGTGCCGCTCGTCCGCGAGCGCCGCGGTCACTCCCCGGTCACGGTGCAGGAGCGCCCACGAGCCGTCCCGCAGCGGGTGGCCGAGCACGGCCGGCGCGTGCCGCCAGACCAGGCCGTGCTCCTCGAGCGCGAACGACCGGATCGTGCGCGACGCCGCGGCCAGCGGGTAGAACGCGCTGAACGTGTCGTGCACGAACCCCGGCTGCACCTCCGTGTCGCTGCGGACGGCGCCACCCACGTCGGGCTGGGCCTCCAGCACCAGCACCGACCAGCCGGCGTCGACGAGCCGGTTGGCCGCCACCAGGCCGTTGGGTCCGGCGCCGACGACCACGGCGTCGTACGCAGCGGCCGTCATGCAGGGTCGGCCCGGCGTTCGGCGAGGAAGGCGAGCCGTCGCAGGGTCTCGTCGTTGCGCCAGCGCAGCCCGAGATCGCGGGCCGGCTTCGGGACCAGCCGACCGGGGCCGGAGTCCACGTCCTCCTCGATCTGCACGAGCGTGTCCGCACCGGCCGCGCTGAGCTCGATGGTGACCGTCGCCTCACCGGCCGGCCAGGCCCGGGCCTGCAGCCGGAGGAGGGAGTGCGGGCGACACTCCAGCACCGACGTGGTGTCGTCGAGCAGCAGCGGCCAGGACCCGACCGAGTGGTGCAGCCGCGAACCCTCCGCGGGCCAGGTGTCGTCGACCTCGCGCATCCGGGACGCGCCGACCACCCACAGCGGGTAGAGCCATCCGTCGGCGAGCACGTCCCAGACCCGGTCCGGCGTGGTGGTGATCCGGCGTTCGTTGGTGGCCATGCTCCCTGTCTACTCCAGCCCGTGATCCGGGCGACTCCCCTGCCGGGGTGAAACTGCCGGCACGCCCCAAGGGATCTAGGCGCGCCATCGGGGATGCGCCACGCTTGAGGGAGACCCGCTCTCTGCGAGCCTCCCCTTCCCGAAAGGCCCTCATGTCGACCGACGCCATCGTGCTGCTCAAGAACGACCACAAGGACATCCGCAAGCTGTTCACGCAGTTCGAGAAGGCCGGCGACAACGCCCACGCCACCAAGGGCAAGCTGGTCGACCGGATCATCACCCTGCTGACCGAGCACACCTACATCGAGAACGAGGTCATGTACCCCCGCGTGCGGGCGCTGCTGCCCGAGCTCGAGGACGACGTCCTGGAGTCCTACGAGGAGCACCACGTGGCCGACCTGCTGGTCGTCGAGCTCGCCGCCATGAAGCCGGAGGCCGAGCGGTTCACCGCCAAGACCACGGTGCTGATCGAGAACGTGCGGCACCACATGGAGGAGGAGGAGCAGGACTGGTTCCCCAAGGTGCGGGAGGGCCTGGGCCGGAACGTGCTCCGGGACATCGGCGCCGAGATGGTCGAGGCCAGGAAGTCGGCCCCGAAGCGCCCCTCGCAGCCCAGCGCGCTGAAGAAGACGATCGACGCCGTCATCTCCTGAGCGTCGCTAGGACGGTCCGGCGTAGGACGGGCAGGAGCGGCATGCTGGTGCGGTGATCGGACGCGCGCACCACGTCGTACTGGACTGCCCCGACCCGTCGGCCCTGGCCGCGTTCTACGCCGAGCTGCTCGGGCTCCGGGTCACCCACACCAGCGACGACTGGGTGGTCGTCGCGGAGCGGCCCGACACCTCGGGCTACGCGTTCCAGCTCGCGCCCGACCACCGACCGCCCGCGTGGCCGGACCCGGCGCGGCCGCAGCAGGTGCACCTCGACGTGATGGTCGACGACGTCGCCGTCGCCGAGCAGCAGGTCGCGGCGCTCGGCGCGACCCGGCTGGCCTCGGCGCAGGGGTCGGTCTGGGCGGACCCGGCCGGCCATCCGTTCTGCCTGATCCCGAGACCGGGCTGGGCGCCGCCGGTGCACGACTGACGCGGTCAGCCTGGTCAGCCCTCGTGGTCCTCGGTGTCGGGCTCCCGCTGGGTGACCTGGTCCGCCTCGGTCGCGTTGCCTGCGGGCATCGCGTCGAGCGCGGCCTTCCGCTCCTGCTCGTGCTCCTCGGTCGCGCCCTGCGTCTCCGGGGCGTCCGAGGGTCCGTCGTCCCGAGCGGTCACCGGGTGGCGCGCTTCACGCGACGGCGCAGCTGGAGGATCCGCAGCGAGCCGGCGATCGACGCCACCACGAGGCCCACCACCACGGACGCCAGGATCGCCACCGCCAGCGGCGTGTGACCGTCCCAGCCGAGGAAGCTGACCTGCACCTTCTGGGTGTTCTGGGCGATGAAGATGATCAGCAGGATCAACAGGATCGCGATCAGGCCCAGGCCGATCCAGGCGCCGCTGGTGCGCGAGCCGCGCAGCGGGTCGACCGGCTTGTCGGCGGAGGGTGCCGGGGTGTCGCTGCGGGTCGGCTCCTGCCGGGTCGGATCAGGTGCCGGCGTGGGTGAGTCCGCAGCGGGTCGCTCCGGCGGGGTGGACGTCATGAGGCCTCCGAGGGTCGGCTGGGGAAGGGCGACGGCCCTCCCCCCAAATCTTACGGCGTCGGGGTGCACGGGTGGACGACGTACGTCCACAGCAACCTCACAGGCACGTCCTACGTTCACGCCAGCGGCCGCCCGGAGAGTACGGATCACCGACAACTCCGGGAGCGACCATGAACGACCAGCCCACCAGCGGCAACCGCTGGGAACCCACCTCGGGCGAGGCACCTGCCTCCGACAGGCCCACGACCGAGCAGCCGACCGTCCCGGAGCCGGCCGTCTCGGCGGCGCCGGCTCGGCACGGCCCCGGTGCCCGGTTGCGCGGCTACGGCCGCACCGCCGGCGTCCGGCTCGGCGCCGCGGCGATCGTGATCTTCGTGCTCGGGGGTGCCGGTGGCTTCGGCCTCGCCAACCTCGCGGCCCACGACCGGACGACCGGGTTCGTGCCGGCCCAGCGTGACGGCCTGCCGGACGGTGACCACGGGCGCGGCTTCCACGGCCCGCGCGGCACGCCCCCGGGCCAGGCGCCGCGAAGACGGCACGTCGGACGACGACCCCAGCGGCGGGGACGACACGTGACCACCGTGTCCCCCGGACTCTCGCGCACGATCTCGCGGTCCCGCCCGGTCAGCGCCCCGGGTCGCCGCGCCCGCACCGACGCCGCCGTCCGGCTGACCGCCCTCTCCACGCTCTGGCTGTCGCTGCTGCTGGTCGCCTACTGGTGGGTGGGCGACCGTGGCGTGCAGGACCTCTCCGGCTGGGCCACCGGGCTGACCTCGGTCGGGCGCCTGAGCGGCCTGGTCGCCTCGGTCCTGCTCCTGGCCCAGGTCGTGCTGATGGCACGGGTGCCGGCCCTCGAGCGCGCCTTCGGCCAGGACCGGCTGGCCCGGCTGCACCGGCTCGTCGGGTTCACGTCGTTCAACCTGATGCTGCTCCACGTCGTGACGATCACCTGGGGGTACGCCGCCGGCCGGGTGCTCGCGACGCCGGGGATGCTGTGGACGCTGACCGTCGACTACCCCGGCATGCTGCTGGCGGCCGCCGGCACGGTGTGCCTGTTCCTGGTCGTGTTCACCAGCATCAAGGCGGCTCGGCGCCGGCTCCGCTACGAGTCCTGGCACCTGCTTCACCTGTACGCCTACCTCGGCGTCGGCCTCGCGCTGCCGCACCAGCTCTGGACCGGCCAGCAGTTCCTCGGGTCCACCGCGAAGACGGTGTTCTGGTGGACGACGTGGGCGCTCGCCGCCGGTGCCGTCCTGGTCTGGCGGGTCGGCCAGCCGGTGCTGCTCAACCTGCGGCACCGGATCCGGGTGAGCTCCGTGGTCGACGAGGGTGCCGGCATCTGGTCGGTGTACCTGGCCGGTCACCGGCTCGACGCGCTCCGGGTCGAGGCCGGCCAGTTCTTCACCTGGCGCTTCCTCGGCGGCCCCGGCTGGACCCGCGCGAACCCGTACTCCCTCTCCGCCGCCCCCGACGGCCGCAGCCTCCGGATCACGGTCCAGGGGGTCGGCGACGGGAGCGTGGCGACGCGGGGGCTCCGGCCGGGCACCCGCGCGATCGTGGAAGGTCCCTACGGCCGGCTCAGCGAGCGCCCGCGGACCCGACGCAAGGTCGCCCTGATCGGCGCCGGGGTCGGCATCACTCCGCTGCGCTCACTGGCCGAGGGACTCTCCTACGCACCCGGCGAGGCGATCCTGCTCGAGCGCTTCCACAGCCATCCGCTGTTCGTCTCCGAGCTCGACACCCTGGCCCGCGAGCGCGGGCTGCAGGTGCTGCGGCTCCCGGGTCGCCGTCGTCGCCCGGACTCCTGGCTGGGCCGCGGCGTCGGACGCGTCGACGACCTCGGCGCCCTGCGGCACTGGATCCCGGACGTGGCCGAGCGCGACGTCTACGTCTGCGGCCCGGAACCCTGGACCGAGCTCGTGCAGCGCACCCTCCTGGACGCCGGGCTCCCGGCGGACCAGCTCCATCTCGAGACCTTCGCGTGGTGACCCGATGAGACGTATCGCCCTGTTCGTGCTGAGCACCGTGTCCACCGTGGTGCTGCTCTTCGGCTACAGCACCTCCACCTCCGGTCCGCTCGCCACCAGCGCCCCGACCTCGATCCAGTCGAGCCCGACCACCAGCAGCTCCGGCTCCACGGGCTCCAGCACCTCCGGTTCCAGCTCCTCCAAGACGTCGGGCTCCAGCAGCTCGGGCTCCAGCAGCACCTCGGTCACCGGGGCGGTGGCCCAGACCCGGTGGGGGCCGGTGCAGGTCCAGCTGACCGTGGCCGGCCGGAAGATCAGCAAGGTCAGCGTCGTGCAGTACCCCAACGGCAACGGCCGGGACCAGGAGATCAACTCCTACGCGCTGCCGATCCTGGTCCAGGAGACGGTCGACGCGCAGAGCGCCCAGATCGACATGGTGAGCGGCGCGACCGTCACCAGCGACGGCTACGTCCAGTCCCTGCAGAGCGCGCTCGACCAGGCCAAGCTGTGAGCGCGACGGTGGCCGAGACGGACGCACCTGCGGTCCACCGCCGGGTGGCGCAGGTGATGGGGATGCCGATCAGCCTCGCCCTGCGCGGGCGCCACGCGGACGACGAGCGCGGCGAGGCCGCCTGGCAGGCAGCGCTGGAGGTCCTCCACGACGCGGACCGGGTCTTCAGCACCTACCGGAGCGACTCGGTGATCTCCCGGCTGGCACGTGACGAGCTCGCGCGGGACGACTGCCCCGCGGAGGTGCGGGAGGTGCTCGCGCTCGGTGAGCAGGCCCGCGAGCAGTCCGCCGGCGCCTTCGACGTACGACGCCCCGGCCCCGACGGGACGACCGTGCTCGACCCGAGCGGCGTGGTGAAGGGCTGGGCGGTGGACCGCGCGGCCCGCGCGTTCGACGGCCTGACCGGGACCGACGTCTGCCTCTCCGCCGGCGGCGACATGGTCTGCCGCACCCGGCTGGACGGCAGCCCCGGCTGGCGGATCGGTGTCGAGCACCCGCACGACCCGTCCCGGGTGGTCGCGGTGGTGCCGGTGCGCAACGGCGCCGTCGCGACGTCGGGCCTGGCCCACCGCGGCGCGCACATCGTCGACGCCCGCACCGGCCGGACCCCGGGCGAGGTCGCCTCGGTCACCGTCGTCGGACCCGACCTGGTGTGGGCCGACATCGACGCCACGGCCGCCTTCGCCCTGGGCGCCGGCGCGCTCGACTGGCTGCGCGGGCGTGAGCGTCAGAGCGGGCTGGTGGTCTGGGCGGACGGGACGACCGCGCTGTTCGGCGCCGGGAGCTGACGGCGCTCGGCCGCTCCGAGGGCCACTCTGATTCGCGTGTGGTGCGCCCGGATGGAGTCGACGAGCGGGTGAGTCACTCCGCCGCGATCGGGTCGCAGAAGGCATGTCTCGGTGACCAGTGCAGCCAATGGTCTGTCTCGGGGAGGATCCGTAGCCCACGCGTACCTCCCCACCGGTTCCGACGCGATGGCCGTGTGTCGCCATTGACCGTGTTCGTCGAAGTTCCCGAGAGAACGGACAGGCGGCGGGTACGGTCGCACCACTGAACGTAGACTTGCCACTGTTATCGGGGGTCTTGGGAATGGCTGAGGAGTCTTGGCACGAGGCGCGACTGATCCCGACTTCTGGCATCAACGGCGCGGAGGAGCAGGAGCGGCGGGCGACCTCAGCACTTCTTGCCGTGCTGTCGGCGGTGAAGGAGTTCGGGCGCGGGTTTCTGAAGCCATTTGACGCGCCGGCTGGCGCCTTGGAGTGCTACATCGAGGTTCCGTTCATGCTCGGTGAGAAGCGGCTCTACCCCGACGGCCTCATCCGGGTCTCCCGCGGCAGCAAGACCTGGACCGCCTTGGTGGAGGTGAAGACTGGGCCGAACCAGCTTGCCATCGAGCAGTTGGAGAATTACCTCGACGTCGCCCGCGAACAGGGCTTCGACGCCGTGGTGACCATCTCGAACGAGATTCCAGCCATCGCCGGCCAGCACCCGACCAAGGTCGACAAGCGCAAGCTCCGGAAGGTGTCGCTCCATCATGTGTCCTGGTCACATGTGCTCGCCGAGGCGGTGATGCAGAAGGAATTCCGTGGCGTCGCCGACCCGGACCAGGCGTGGATCTTGGGTGAACTCATTCGCTACCTCGAGCACCGCAAGTCCGGCGCACTGGAGTTCGACGATATGGGCGAGGCCTGGGTGGGTGTCCGTGACCAGGTTGCTGCGGGAACGCTTCGGGCGAGCGACAAGGGCATTGCCGAGGTGGCCGCTCGATTCGATGCCCTGCTCCGGTTCGCCAGCCTCCAGTTGGGACGCAAGCTGGGCACCGAGGTGGTGCCGGTCTTGTCCCGCAAGGAGGCTGCTGATCCGGCGTCTCGCATCCAGTCATTGACCGCTTCGCTGTGTCAGACAGGCGAACTGTCTGGGTCTATTCGGATCCCCGGAACAGCCGGCCATCTCGTGGTGACCGCCGACCTTCGTAGCTCCAAGGTCATGTGCCATGTCGATGTGGACGCGCCCCGCGAGGGACGCTCCACGACTAGAGTCAACTGGTTGGTGCGGCAACTGAAGAACGCGCCGGGCTCCGCACGCGTGGAGGTCTTCCACGCACACGCACGGGGATCCTCAGCCGCGGAACTGCTCTCGACCGTGCGGGGGAACCCTGCGAGCGTTGTGTCGGATGCCGCTAAGGAGGTGCGCGCTTTCCGCGTAGTGACCACCGGCACCCTTGGCGCAAAACGCGGGCGCGGGCGTGGCTCCTTCATCGACTCGGTGCTGAACACAATTGACGGGTTCTACGCGGACGTCTTGGGCGCCCTGAGGACCTGGTCTGCTGCGCCGCCCAAGCTCCGGCCAGAGCATGCCGAACCCCCGCAGGTCGACGACAGCGTCCCGATTGCCCTGACTTCCACTGACTACTCCTCCCAAGACGGCAACGAACCTTCGGCCACTGGGCAGGAGGAATCCGGCGGGCCTCCGCGGACAAGTGTCGTTCCGAGCGCAGACGCCTGATTCCCCACCTGGCGCTAACCCGAGCGCTCTACGTCATGCCGCGATAGCGATCGCGTCCTCCGGCAGGGCAGGCACTGTCGTTGCATCGGCTGCCTGTGATGGCCAACGGGACTTCAAACACGAAAGCTCGTTCGGTTCGCGTGTGACGATTCCGAGCATGATCGAAGACATCGAGAAGAAGTTCTTGGCCGCGTGGCAGGTCTTCGCGCAGACCGTCGAGGGCGTCAGAGCGCCCGAAGCGACTTATCAAGTCTGGTTCGCTCACTACCTCATCAGCCAGTTCGGCATAGATCGAGTTGCTCGAGAGCCCATCTTCAAGCACCTCCATGCTGGCTCTGCTTGGCAGAGCCTCGTGCCTGGGGGCGAGGTCAAGCTCGATGCAGTCATTTCACGCGAGCCGGGCATCGACCTTCCGCACTACGTCCACCGTGGTGGTGACGGAACCGGTATGGAGACCTTGGGCGATCTTGCCGTGATCTGCGAACTAAAAGTCGCCTCCACGGCGGGAAGCGGGCTGGACCACCGGGAGGTCGCCCAAGACGTGTACAAACTGAGCATGCTCTTGGAGCAGGCAGACGCACGAGGGCTTCAGCCGCCCCTGGCGTTCGCCTGCATTCTCGACAACAACTCCGCCCGGCGCTATCGCCGCGCAGGACTCGACCGGCGCCTTCAGGTCGTGCCTCCTGACTCCCGCGTACGCGTGCTCCTGCACCCCGAATCAATCCAGGGTTGAGCGTTAGAGGAAGGTTTGACGCGCGACGGATCTTGCCGCTCGTCATGCTGCCATCCGCGTAACGTCACCGCTCAAGGGACGATGGATCGACCAGCCGTCCCCAAGACCGCCGCCGCTCGCTCGGCACGCACAAGGAGCCCAAGTTGGACAACGGAATCGAGTTGATCAGTGACGGCGACGGCCTGGCCGTCATCGGAGAGTCGTCAGCCGTCGAACGGTTTCTCGACACGGTTGGCTTGCCGTCGAAGGATCTCGGACTGCCACGGCTCAGCAAGATCCTGAATCTCGGGGCGACTGGACTGCAGGCGACCTCGGGGCAGACGGCACCCACACGGGTCGTCGACTCCGCGCGCTGGGTGCGTCTGACCGAGGAGTCTGCGCGCAAGGTCAGCGAGTACGGCCTGACGCCGACCAAGACGCCCGGGGTCAGCCACGCCATGATCGGCAGGCCCGGCGCCAGCAGGTCGTGGATTCAGCTCGACAAGGGGCCGGGCCAGCTCCCCGCCAACCCAAAGATGCTTGCGGGTGCACCCGCGCTCATGGCCCAACTTGCGATGCAGCAGGCCATGGAAGAGATCGCGGACTACCTCGCTGCCATCGACGCGAAACTCGACGACGTGCTTCGCGCGCAAAGAGATTCCGTTCTCGCGCAGATGATCGGCGTCGGACTCCAGATCGAGGAGGCCATGACAATCCGTCAGCACGTCGGTCGCGTCAACGAGGTCACCTGGTCCAAGGTCGACGACGCTACGGGCACGATCGCGGACACCCAGGCTTACGCCTTGCTCCAGCTGGACGCCCTCGCAGAGAGACTCGAGCGAAAATCGACGATTGCCGACCTGATGAAGACGTCCAACGAGGCTGAGGCAAAGACGCGAGATTGGCTCGCAGTCCTCGCTCGCTGCTTCCAACTCCAAGAAGGCATCGCCATCTTGGAGCTGGACCGCGTTCTCGAAACTGCACCTGACGATCTACCAGGACACCGCCAAGGACTCAGGGCCGCCCGCCAAGATCGGCTCGACACCATCTCGCGGAGCACCGAGCAGCTCGTCGCTCGAATCCAGACGGCGGCCGCGACGGCCAACTCCAGGGTCCTCTTCAATCCGATCCAATCCCCCGCCGTGGTTCAGGCGAGCACACGCGTCACGGCGTCCGTGAGTGACTTCCACGAGCGACTCGGAATCGGCACCGCTCAGCACTCCGTCGAGACGCGACGGTGGGTCACCGCAGCAGCAGACATCCGCGACCGAGCGCGGAGCAGGGGAGCCGAGGCCGTTGGCACCGGCAAGCGGGTGGGCCTAGAAACCCGCGAGCGGGCCGCCTCGGTGACGGACAAAGTTGCCGGGCGGCTTGTGAAACGGACTCCACGTCGGCGAGAGTCGGACGACCACGCGACCGAGGAGCCGTAACCGCGCTGCAAATGGCGGTGGTCCACCGTTGCGCACCGCTGACGTCACGTCGGGTTGAGGTCGCAAGTTGACTGGTCATGAGTTTCAGACCAGACAGGGCCGCATGCGCTTGCTGTACGACCATGCCGTTGCGTAGGGCCCGAGTGAACGCGGCTCTTTGGTCGCGGGTGGCGGCTCGCTTCCGGTGCCTGCTCGTGGGCGTACGGTCCGGAGCATGAGAGCCATCGTGCAGGACCGGTATGGCTCGATCGACGACCTCGGCCTGCGGGAGGTACCGACCCCGGTGCCGGCCGCGGACGAGGTGCTCGTCCAGGTGCGGGCAGCGTCTGTGCATCCCGACGTGTGGCACGTCGTGACCGGCCAACCGGCAGTGCTGCGCCTGATGGGGTCCGGTGTACGACGTCCGAAGATGCGGGTGCCGGGGACAGACGTCGCCGGGGTGGTGGCGTCCGTGGGTCGTGGGGTGACCCGATTCCGACCGGGGGACGAGGTCTTCGGGGAGACCATCCGTGGCGTCCAGTGGCGCAACGGCGGGGCCTTCGCGGAGTACGCCACGGCGCCCGAGGACGGCCTGGCGCTCAAGCCCTCCACGATCAGCTTCGAGGAAGCGGCAGCAGTTCCGACCGTTGGCCTGATCGCGCTCAACAACCTGCCGCAGCGGCGAGTGCCAGTGGGGCATCGAGTCCTGGTCAACGGTGCCGCTGGCGGGGTGGGCTCCGTGGCGGTCCAGCTCGCCCGGGCCTACGGTGCGGAGGTCACCGCTGTCGACGGCCCCCACAAGCTGGACCTCCTACGCGCCCTGGGCGTGGACCGGACCATCGACTACACGACCGAGGACTTCACCCGGAGCAGTGCGCGGTGGGACCTCATCTTCGACGTGCCCGGCAACCACTCCTTCGCCGAGATTCGCCGGGTCCTGGACCCGGGCGGTGGCTACGTGCTCATCGGCCATGACGCCTTCGGTGCGACCGGGCACCGCTGGCTCGGCAGCATCCCGCACATGCTGGGACTGGTCGCCCGCTCCGCCGTCTCCCCCCAGCTGCGCGGTGGCACGTTCGCGGCACTGGACAAACCCTCGCTGATGGCCACCCTGAGCCAGCTCCTGGCGACCGCTCAGCTCCGCGTCGTGATTGACCGGACGTTCCCACTCGAGGAGGCGAGCCAGGCACTGCACTACCTCGCCTCGGGGCAGGCTGTGGGGCGCGTTGTCCTCGTTGTCAGCGCCTGAGGGGACGGCTGGTCCACACGATGCAGCCCCTGTCCTCCCGGCCGCAGGGCGGCGCGGCCAGTCCGGCACCTCCCTGGACAGCACTGCAAGCGATCGCCCGTACGGCGGCCTTCGGACGCTGCACTCGCGCGGTGCCGCGAGAGGCTCAGCAGTCGACGCTGCCGAGCCGCGCGAGGCCCTCGCGGTCGCCCGGGCCGTACGTCGTCCGCCCGAGGTTGTGCCTATTCATCAGCTCACCGCGGTCCTCGACGTGTCCGAGCCCGACCACATGTCCGAGCTCGTGGTCGACGATGGCCTGGGCAGACGCCGCCTCGCTCGCGTCGAACGACGCGAAGAGGGCGCGGTCGAGCATCACCCGGCCCGTGACGTAACGCATCCGGCCGGGTGGACCGACGGCGACGCTGCCACCGATGCCGGCCACGTCGCCCGCCAGCTCCGGCACCTCTTCGGGGGTCGCCCAGGCGATGAGGACCGGACGGCGCCGGGCATGGCTGCCGGTGGTCACCTTGCGGTCCTCGGTGAGGCCGACCCGCCTGAACTCCAACCCGGTTGCGGCGCCAGTGTGCGCGAGACCAGTGTCCACGAGCTCGTCGTAGTTGTCGGGCGCCCCCTCCGGGTTGACCACGACCTCAATCGGCCGGCACGCGTCGTAGGCAACGGGTTGGTCGCTGCCGCGCTGGGTCTGCAGGAACTTGTAGCTGCCGATGCCCTGCGGGACGTGAGGGGCGGCGGCCAGCCGGTCGTCGTCGGCGCCGACCAAGCGCCGGATCGCCAGCATGTTGTCGCCTGGGGAAAGAGCGACGATCGCGGCGAACAGCACGGCGGTGACCACGGTGACCAGCAGTGCGGGCAGCATCGGCCCGCGCGATCGTGCGCCGCGACGCACCCGATCTCTGCGCAGGGAGGGCATCGCGCCCAGCCCGTACTCGCGGTCGAGCCGGTCGAGCTCGGCCATCCGACGCGCAAGGTCGCGTGCGGCGCTGCGACGTCGAGCGCGCGCCGAGATCCGAGGAAGCACGGCACATCATGACCGTTCACCGGCATCGCCCGTGTGACTTTTGGCAAGCCGGTCGCCGGTAGGTCGACGGCGGGGTCCGCTGCTGAACACGCCCAGGTCAGGGAAGCAGCTCCGGCCGCTGCCGGGTCGACACCACCGAGACCGCCGCTTCTGTCAGGCGTTCCGGACGCAGCAGCTCGGTGAGCTGGTCCTCGGGGATCAGGCCTCCAGCCACCACCAGGTCGCGGACCCCCTCGCCTCCGGCCAGGGCGGCCCGGGCGATCTCCGCGGCTGCGGCGTACCCGATGACGGGGGTCAGCGCCGTCACCACGCCGACGCTCCGGGCGCTGACCGCGGCGAGGTGCTCCCGGTCGACCTCGATCCCCCGGATGCAGTGCAGCGTCAGTGAGTCGAGAGCGTTGCTGAGCCAGCCGATCCCCTGCAGCAGCGTGTGCGCGATGATCGGCTCGAACGCGTTCAGCTGCAGCTGGCCAGCCTCGGCCGCCATCGTCACCGTCGCGTCGTTGCCCACGATGGCGAAGGCGACCTGGTTGACCAGCTCGGGGATCACCGGGTTGACCTTCCCGGGCATGATGCTCGAGCCGGCCTGCCGTGGCGGCAGCCGCAGCTCACCGAAGCCGGCCTGCGGGCCGGAGGAGAGCAGCCGCAGGTCGTTGCAGATCTTCGACACCTTCACCGCACAGCGCTTGAGCATGCCCGAGAGCTGCACGAAGCTGCCGGTGTCCGACGTCGCCTCGATCAGGTTCTCCGCTGCCACCAGCGGCAGGCCGGTCACGGTTGCCAGCTCGGCCACGGCGTACGCCGCGTAGCCCGGCTGCGTGGTGATGCCGGTGCCGATCGCGGTCGCCCCCAGGTTGACCTCCCGGAGCAGCCCACGTGCGTCGAGGATGCGGGCCTGCTCCTCGGCCAGGGTGAGCGACCAGGCGCGGATCTCCTGGCCCACCGTCATCGGCACCGCGTCCTGCAGCTGGGTCCGTCCCACCTTGACCACGTCGGCGAACTCCTGGGCCTTGTCGTCCAGGGCGGCAACCAGCCCGGTGAGCGCTGCGGCCAGCCCGTCGAGCGCACCCAGGAGCGCGATCTTCACGGCCGTCGGATAGGCGTCGTTCGTGCTCTGGCTGCGGTTGACGTGGTCGTTGGGGCTGATCACGTCGTAGCTGCCGGCCACGCGACCCAGCAGCTCGAGCGCCCGGTTGGCGATCACCTCGTTGGCGTTCATGTTGGTCGAGGTGCCGGCCCCGCCCTGCACCACGTCGACGACGAACTGGTCGTCCAGCAGGCCCGCGCGCACGTCCTCGCACGCTGCGTCGATCGCGTGGGCGTGCGTGGCGTCGAGCAGTCCGAGCCGCAGGTTGGCCCGGACCGCCGCCTGCTTGACCGAGCCCAGGGCGGCGACCAGGTGGCGGTGCCGCGAGATCGGGATGCCGCTGACGGAGAAGTTCTCCAGCGCGCGGGCCGTGTGGATCCCCCAGTAGGCGCCGGCCGGGATGGCGCGCTCGCCGAGGAAGTCGCGCTCGGTCCGCGCCACGACCAGCGAGGCGTCGGGGGTCACGAAGCAGTGCCGACGTCGAGCGCCGTCCACGCGAGGGCGGTGGCGGCGTCCAGGAGTGCCCGCTCCGCGTCGGCACCCACGCAGTGGGCGGCGAACTCGCGCTGGTGGTTGAGGGCGGGCAGGGAGCCGATGCCGATGTAGGGGTGGATCGCGGGCACGACCTGGGAGACGTTGCCCATGTCGGTCGAGGCCCGGTTCATCCGCGACGCGACCCCGCCGGACACGAAGCTGCGACCGAGCTGCTCGCTGTTGCGTCGGTACGCCGCCAGCGCGGTCTCGTCGGCGCGGAACTCGGCGTACGGCTCACTCTCCGGAGTCACGGTGAGCTCACAGCCCGTGGCCAGGGCACCGGCCTCGAAGCAGCGCCAGACCCGTTCCTCGACCTCGGCGAGCTCGGCGAGCGTCTCCGCGCGGACGTACCACCGACCCTCGGTGCGCTCCGGGATCGCGTTCGGCGCCTCTCCCCCGCGCGTCACCAGGCCGTGCACGCGGACGGTCGAGGGCAGCTGCTGGCGCAGCAGGCCGACGGCCACCTGGGCCACCGTGAACGCGTCGGCCGCGTTGACCCCCAGCTCCGGGTACGCCGCCGCGTGGGCGGCCTTCCCCCGGTAGGTGACGTGGGAGTGCGACACCGCGAAGGGTCGCGCCTCGGCCACGTCGACCGGGGCGGGGTGCGCCATCATCGCCAGGTCGAGGCCGGCGAACGCGCCGCGCTTGAGCATCTCGATCTTGCCGCCGCCACCCTCCTCGGCCGGCGTGCCGTAGACCTCGACGGTCAGCCCGGCGTCGTCGGCCAGCGGGGCGAGGGCGAGCGCGGCACCGACGGAGCTCGCCGCGATCAGGTTGTGTCCGCACGCGTGCCCGAGCCCGGGCAGGGCGTCGTACTCCGCGCACAGCGCGACCCGGAACGGCCCGGAGCCGGCCACGGCCAGCAGCGCGGTGTCCAGTCCGAGATAGGCCGGCGTCACCTCGAAGCCGGCGGCGTCGAGCTCCTCACCGACCCATGCGGCGGCGCGGTGCTCCTCCCACGCGGTCTCGGGATGGGCGTGCACCCGCTCGGAGAGTGCCACCAGCCGGTCCCGGTGCTCGGCGACACTGCGCCGGGCCTGCTCCTTGAGGTCCATCACTCGTCCCCGGGCACGCCGTACGTCGGAGCGGCCGACGGGTCGAGGGCCCGGGTGACGTAGGCGTCGCGCTGGGGCAGCCAGAGCTCGACCAGCCGACGGAGGTCGGCGATCGGGTCCTCGGACCAGTCGATCCGCAGGTCCGTCTCGCGCCAGGTCACCTGGCGCACCACCGAGAGACCGGCCGAGTGCACCGGACCCGCCTCACCACCCGCGGCGAGCCCGGCCTCGAGCGCCTCCAGCAGGCGCACCTCGAGCTCGCCGGACGACGACTCGAACGCCGTGACCACCGCGTCGACGACGTCGGTCGAGGACAGCATGTTGCCGGCGGCGACCACGCCCTCCCCCACCCGGTGGTGGTGCACACCGAGCGACCCCGCGCCGGAGAACGCCGCGCCCCTGCCGGACAGGTCGAGTGCGGTGAGCTGTCGGTGCTCGAGGTGGTCCTGCGATCCGGCCAGGTCGTCGAGGGCCTGCTGCGGGTCGCGACCGGCCTCGATCGCGTCGAGCACCGCCGGGCCGAGCCGAGGGTCGGTGATGTTCTGCGACGACACCCCGCCGACGCCGGCACGCAGGTGCACGCACCGCGCCGCGACGGCCGGGCTCGAGGAGGTGACGGCCAGACCGACGGCGCCGGCGCCGTCCGTGGCCAGGATCGAGAAGGTCACGACGCGGGCTCCGTGGGGATCACGGCCACGGCGTCGACCTCGACCAGCCACTCCGGCCGAGCGAGAGCCGAGACGACCACCCCGGTCGAGATCGGGTGCACCCCCCGGGTCCACCGACCGATGGTGCGGTAGACGGTCTCGCGGTAGCGCGGGTCGACGAGGTAGATGGTCAGCTTGACCAGGTGCTCCATCCGGCTGCCCGCCTCCGTGAGCAGCAGGTCGATGTTCGCCATCGCGCGTTCGGTCTGCGCCTCCACGTCACCGATGCCGACGGACTCGCTGGTGTCGAGGTCCTGGCCGATCTGGCCGCGGACGTAGATCGTGCTGCCCGCGACGACTGCCTGGCACAGGTCGTTGTCGAGATCCTGCTCCGGGTAGGTGTCACGCGTGTTGAAGGGCCGGATCCGGGTGTGCCCGCCGGCGACGATCGGGTCGTTCACTGGTGCACTCATGGGGCCGTCACGCTTTCGGGGAGGTCGGCGGCCGAGCGGACCCGGTCGCCGCTCGCCTCGTGGTCGGTGCCGTAGGCGAGGTAGCCGCGCTGGGTCGAGATGTGGTCGGCGAGGTACTTGGCATCGTGCCAGACCCCCCAGATGAAGCTCGACCCGCGGCGCGACAGCCAGGGAAGGCCGAGGAAGTAGACGCCGGGCTCCGAGGAGACGCCGCGTCGGTGGCTCGGCCGGCCGCTCTCGTCGAAGGCGTCGACCTCGAGCCAGCTGTAGTCGGTGGCGAAACCGGTCGCCCAGATGATGGAGGTGACCCCGGCCTCGGCCAGGTCGAGCTCCAGGCGCGGGTTGGTCACGCACTCCGGGTCGGGTCCGAGCAGATGGGCCTCCGGCTCCTCGGGGAGGTCGAGCCCGTTGCGCTCGACGTAGGCGTCGGCCTCGGCGAGCAGCGAGAGGTAGTTCGCGTCGCCGTCCGCGATGTTCGTGCCGAGGTCCGGCCGGAACCGCAGCGTGCCCTCGTCGTACGACGCGGTGAGGCCGACCAGGTGCACTCCGCCCTCCGCCAGCGCGCGGAAGTCGACCGTGTGGCCGCCGCGCGCACCGCTCACCGCGATGGTGACGTGCTCCGCCCCCTCCGGCGGGGCCTCCGCGTCCCACTTGGCCAGCACGCCGAGCCACCACGTGAAGTCACGCCCGCGATAGCTGCGCGGCGGCCGGTCGTGCGGGCCCACGGAGAGGTGCACCTCGCGGCCGGACCGGGCCAGCTCGTCGGCGATCTGGACGCCCGACGACCCGGCACCGACCACGAGGACCGCGCCCTCGGGCAGCTGGGCCGGGTTGCGGTAGCCGCTGGAGTGGAGCTGCACCGGCACTGCGCCCTCGGGAACGATGCCGGGGATGACCGGCCGCTGGAAGGGTCCGGTCGCCGCCACGACGTAGCGGGCGTCGAAGGTGCCGTCGGAGGTCTCCACCCGGAACCCCGGACGACCGGCGTTGCGCGTCACCGACGTCACCTCGACCCCGCACCGGATCGGGGCACCGATCATCTCGGCGTAGGCGACGAAGTAGTCCGCGACCTGGTCCTTGGAGGCGAACGCGTCCGGCCCGAGGTCGAGGAACTCCAGACCGGGGAAGCGGTCGTGCCACGCGGGTCCGTTCGCGACCAGGGAGTCCCAGCGCTCGGTGCGCCAGCGCTCCGCCACACGGTGCCGCTCCAGGACGAGGTGGGGGACGCCGCTCTGGCTCAGGTGCTCACTCATCGCCACGCCGGCCTGACCGCCGCCGACGACCAGGACCTCTGTCTGCTGGCTCGCCATCCCACACCTCCACGTTGAGCGGCACCCGCCGGGTCCCGGCCGGCTGCCGCACTCGAAATCCTCGCCCGGGACGAGACCCCTGTCCAACAGATGTTGTTGCTCTACTGCATCTGCTTTGTCGATGCTGGTTCGCCGGTCGACGCCACCATCAGCTCGACCGCCCGCTCGGCCACGACCATCACCGTGACCACCGGGTTGACCGACGTCAGCGTCGGGAACACCGAGGCGTCGACCACCCGCAGACCGTGCACGCCACGCACCCGCAGGTCGGGGTCGACCACCGCCATCGGGTCGTCCGCGGCACCCATCCGGCAGCTGCCCGACACGTGGTAGACGGTCTGGTGGATGGCCCGCTCGATCGCGGAGAGCTCCTCGTCGGACTGCACCTGCGGCCCGGGGAACACCTCGCGGACCAGCCAGGAGCGCATCGGCTCCTGCTCGGCGATGCGTCGGGCGAGGCGCACGCCGGCCACGAGCATCTGCTCGTCGTGACCGTCGGGATCGGTGAACGACCGGTAGTCGATGGCGGGAGGGTCCGCGTCGTCCGAGGACTCGATCCAGGTGCGTCCCCGGCTCAGTGGCCGCGCCACGTTGGGGGCGATCGACACGATCGAGTCGGGCAGCGGCTCCCGACCCTGCTCCTCGAGGTGCCGCTCGGCGTGCACCGCCCACGGCGTCACCGGGAAGTGCATGAGCACGTCCGGGCGGCCGTCCCCCTGCAGCGCGACCACGGCGCCCGCGTCCCAGCCGCTGGCGCGCGTGGCCGGAGGCTCGCGGCGCGACTCCCAGACGACCAGCCCCTCGACGTGGTCCTGCAGGTTCTCCCCCACACCCGGGAGGTCGACCAGCACCGGGACCCCGGCAGCATCGAGCACGTCACGCGGACCGATGCCGGAGAGCTGCAGCAGGCGTGGCGAGTCGATCGCGCCGCAGGACAGCACGACCTCCTCGGCGCGCAGGTCGTGCTCGTCGCCCTGCCCGTCACGCACCCGCACGCCGTGGGCCCTGGGGGTGGCTTCCTCGGTCAGCAGCACGCGGACCGCGCGAAGGCCGGTGAGCACCGCGGGGCCGGTGCCCGCAGCCCGCGCGGGGTGGAGGTAGTGGATGGACGTCGAGGACCGCAGGTGGGTCTCCGGGGTGTAGCCGACCTCGAAGAAGCCCGCCCCACAGGGACTCTCGTCGAGCCGGCCGTCGTTCCAGAGCTCCTGCTCGGGCACCCCCAGCGCGGTGACCGCACTCGCCACGACATCGGCGACGTAGGGGTTGCGGTCCTTCTCGGCGACCGGGTGGATCGGGGTGCGCAACCGGTCGTAGGACGGCAGCACCGCGTCCGGGTCCCAGCCCGCGGCGCCGAGGGACACCCACTCCTCGAGGTCGGCGCGCAACGGGCGCCACGCGATCATGGTGTTGGCCGTCGAGCAGCCACCCAGGATCCGCAGCCGGGCCAGCCGGATCTCGGAGTTCCCGCGCTCGTTGGGCGTGGAGCGGTAGTCGAGGTCGTACTCGCCCTCGAGCATCTGGTCCCACAGCCGCAGGTCCCGGGCGCGGGGCTCGTGCTCGTCATCCGGTCCCCACTCCACCAGCGCGACCGAGCGGCCGTGCTCGGCCAGCCGGGTGGCGACCAGGGCGCCGGCGGTGCCGCCACCCACCACGACCACGTCGTACGACGCGGACGCGGCATCAGCCATGGTGGAACCAGGTCGTCTTCAGCCCGGTGAACTTGTCCAGCGCGTGCAGCGACAGGTCGCGGCCGTGGCCGGACTGCCCGAAGCCCCCGAACGGCGTCGCCACGTCGAGAGCGTCCACGCAGTTGACCGAGACGGTCCCGGCGCGCAGCAGCCGCGAGACCCGGTGCGCCCGCGACAGGCTGTCGGTCCACAGCCCGGCGGCCAGGGCGTACGGCGTGGCGTTGGCGACCGCGACCGCCTCCTCCTCGGAGTCGACGACGTGCACGCTGAGCACCGGTCCGAAGACCTCCTCCTGCGCGATGCCCGCACCCGCCGACACGTCCGCGAGCACCAGGGGTCGCACGAAGCATCCGGTGGGGGCGCCGTCCAGCACACCGCCTCCGTGCGCAGCACCCGCCTCCGCGGCACCGGACTCCATCAGGGCGAGGACCCGGTCGGCCTGGGTCTGGCTGACCACCGGGCCCATCTCGGTGGCGGGGTCGAGGGGGTCACCGACGACGACAGCGCCCGCACGCGCGACCACGCGCTCGACCAGGGCCTCGGCCACCGGTCGTTCGACGACCAGGCGCGAGGTGGCCGAGCAGACCTGGCCGGTGTTGGTGAAGATCCCGGCACACACCGCGTCGGCCACGGCGTCGAGGTCGGCGACGTCGTCGAGCACCACGACGGCGCTCTTGCCACCGCACTCGAGCCAGACCTGCTTCATGTTGGACTCGCCCGCGTAGGACTGGAACAGCTTGCCGACGGGGGTCGACCCGGTGAACGTGACCACGTCGACGTCCGGGTGGCGGCCGAGCGCCTGGCCGACGACCGGGCCGTCCCCGGGCACGACGTTGAGGACGCCGTCGGGAAGACCGGCCTGCGTGGCCAGCTCACCGAGCCGCAGCGCGGAGAGCGGTGACTCCTCGGCCGGCTTGAGCACGACGCTGTTGCCGGCCGCGAGCGCGGGGGCGAGCTTCCAGATCGCCATCTCCAGCGGGTAGTTCCACGGCACCACGGCCGCGACCACACCCAGCGGCTCGCGCGTGATCACGGCGAGGTCCTCGGGTCCCGTCGGGGCGACCTCGCCGTACACCTTGTCCAGCGCCTCGGCGTACCAGCGCAGGATCGCGGCCGAGCCGGGCACGTCGATGGTGAGCGTGTCGGCGATCCGCTTGCCCGCGTCGACGCTGTCCAGCAGCGCCAGCTCCTCGAGGTGCTCCAGGATCAGCTCCGAGAGCCGGACCAGCGTCGCCGCCCGGTCCCGCGGGTGGCTGCGCGACCACGAGCCGGCGTCGAAGGCACGCCGGGCGGCCGCGACCGCCGCGTCCACGTCCTCCGGGCCGCACTCGGCCACGTCGGCGACGACCTCACCGGTCGCCGGGTTGATGCTCGGCCGCGTGGCGCCGGACCTGGCGTCGACCGGCCTGCCGTCGATCCAGGCCCGGGTGACCGGGTCCAGCCTGCCGGCGAGCCCGGCCCACTCGGCGGCGTCACGCTCCGCGGCTGCCACGCTCACGTGCTCGACTCCTCCACGAACTCGGCGGCCACGGCCGACCGCTCGACGTCCTCACGCGAGCGGGTCTGGAGCTTGCCGAAGCTGCGCATCAGGCCGTAGTACAGCGGGCAGATCACGGCCAGCCCGACGATCCAGGAGACGTCGACACCGCCGAACTCGTGCGCGATCCATCCGGTGAAGATCGTGGTGCTCAGGAACGGGAGCTGGATCAGGATGCCGATGAAGTAGCACGAGATCGCGACGAAGTTGTAGCGCCCGTAGACCCCGCCGTCGCGCTCGAAGAGCGACTCGATGTCGTAGTCGGCCGTGCTTGATCACGTAGTAGTCGACCAGGTTCACCGCGGTCCACGGCACCAGCACGCACAGGAGCAGCAGCATGAAGTTGGTGAAGTTGACCAGGAAGTTGTCCTGCCCGGCGATCGCCATCACGAGGGCGATGCAGAACAGCACCACCGCGACGACCGCACGACTGCTCGCCCGCGGGAGCCACGAGGGCACCAGCGTCTGGCCCACGGTGATCGTCGACAGCGCGCCGCAGTAGAGGTTCATCGCGTTGGTGGCGGCGATGCCGATCCCGAACACCGCGATCACCAGGGTGCCGATCCCGCTCACCATCTGGGAGAGGCCGGTCACCGTGTCGGCCTCGGGAAGGGCGGCACCGACGAGGGCGCCGAGCACCATGGGCAGCAGCGAACCGCTCACGCAGCCGGCGTAGGTGGCCCAGAAGGCCGGGCGTACGCCGGTGTCACGCGGCATGTAGCGCGTGTAGTCCGACACGTACGGCGCGTAGGCGATCTGCCACAGCGCCGCGAGCGAGACCGTGCCCATGAAGCCGACCCAGGTGAAGCCGCCGCTGTTCAGGGCCTCGTCGCCCAGGCCGTTGACGACGACCACCCAGATGAAGGCGAGGGCGAGCGTGATGCCCGAGACCAGGCTCATCACCCCTGCCAGGGCGTGGATCAGCCGGTAGCCGACGATCGCGCCGACCACGCTGACCAGGCCGATCAGGACGATGGCCGGGGTCGTCGGAGATGTGGAAGAGACTCGAGCAGCGCCTGGCCCCCGAGCACCATGTTGGAGGCGAAGAACCCGACGTACATGAAGATCACCAGCACCACGACCAGCAGGCTGCCGTAGCTGCCGAACTGGGCACGGGTCTGCAGCATCTGCGGCACACCCATCTGCGGGCCCTGGGCGGCGTGCAGCGCCATCACCACGCCACCGACGACGTTGCCGACGGTCAGCGCGAGGACGGCCGCCCAGATCGGCAGCCCGTAGATGGCCGTCGCGACCACGCCGGTGGCCACGGTGAGCAGCATGATGTTCGAGCCGAACCAGATGGTGAACAGGTCCCTGGCCTTGCCGTGCCGCTCGTCCAGCGGGAATGTGGTCGATCGTGTACTTCTCGACGCGAAGCGTCGAACGGCGTCGATCTCGGGGACGTTGTCTGGGCTCATGGCCGTGCCTTCCCTGAGCAGCCTCGGAACGTTCGTCCCGGGTCGTTGGGAGAACTATGGGTGCGTCGTTGCCCATCTGAACAGCACGAAAAGTTGGCCCAGGTCATCTGTTCTCATTGATGAACTTGCAGGCAGAAACACCGTTTGACCGACCGCCCGTTTCGCGCGGCCGCACGATGAGCCCACCCCGACCAAGGAGCCCCCATGAGCGCCGCGCCCGGCACCACCACCTTCGGCCTGGCCCAGTGGCTCCCGCCGTGCGGCCGGCACGACGAGAACCTCGCCACCGCGCGTGGCGCACGTCGCCTCCCTCGCGGAGCGGGGCTGCGAGGTCATCGCGCTTCCGGAGCTGTGGCCGTGCGGGTACGACCCCGCCACCCTGGCCGACGACGCGCGGGCTGCGGCGGAACCGCTGGACGGTCCGCGCGGGCGTCGGCTGTCCGAGGCGGCCGCGGAGCACGGCGTCTGGCTGTTCGCCGGCTCGGTGCCCGAGCTCGACGGCGACGACCTCTACAACACCTCCGTTGTCTACGCGCCCGACGGCAGCCTGCGGGCGGCTCATCGCAAGGTCCGCCTCTACTCGCCGCTCGGCGAGGACCTCGTCTTCGCCGCAGGGGACGGTCCGACCACCGTCGAGGTCGACGGCCTCGGCACGGTGGGCCTGAGCACGTGCTTCGACGGCGACCACGCCGACTACGCGCGGGCCCTGCAGCGGCTGGGCGCCCGGGTGGTCGTCTCCGCGTCGGCCTACGAGGTGGGTGCGGAGTCGTGGTGGGACATCCTCTATCCCGCGAACGCTCTGGCCAACGGGCAGTGGTGGGTGATGACCAACCAGTGTGGCGGCGAGCTGCTCGGCGCCAGCCGGGTGATCTCCCCGGACGGTCGCGTCGTGGTCGAGGGACGGCGTTCCCGCGAGGGCGGTGACGGCACCGACCTGCTCGTGGTCACCCTCGACCTCGCGGCCGGCATCGCCGAGGCGGACGAACACTCCGCCGCCCTGTGGGCCGAGCCGCAGGTCGCCGGAGCGACGGCAGGCTAGGGGCGGGCGGCTAGGGGCGGGCGGGCTTCCTCGCGGCGTACAGCTCACGCGCGAGCACGATGAACGACTGCGCACGACGGGTCAGCCGCACCCCCTGCATCCAGGCCAGCACGATCTCGAGCGGCGGGAGCTCGTCGCGCAGCTCCAGCGAGACGACCGACGTGCCGTCGTACGTCGTGTCGTGGGCCGGGCGCTGGTTGAGCAGCGCGTAGCCGTGTCCGTTGGCCACCATGGCGCGCACGGTCTCGTAGCCGGTGGTCCGGAACCGCACCCGCGGGACCAGACCGGTCGAGGCGACGATCGACTCGAAGTAGGCGTTGCTGTAGGGCAGGTCCAGCAGCACCATCGGCTCCGGGGCGAGCTCCGCCAGGGAGACTCGCTTGCGACGGGCGAGGGGGTGGTCGGTGGCGACGAGGGCGTAGGGACGGGCGCTGTCGACGACCACCCGGTCGATGTCCTCGTCGAGGTCGAAGCCGTACATCAGCGCCAGCTCGCAGGCGCCGTCGCGCAGCCCGCGCTTCAGCCGCGCGTGCTCGCCCTCGACCACCGTGACGTGCACGTCCGGGTGCTTCAGCTGGTAGGCGACGAGCAGCCCCGGCAGGTGGAACGGCGCGAGCGTGGAGAAGCACCCGAAGGACAACTCACCGATCAACGAGCTGCCGGCCTCGAGGGCCGACTCGGTCAGCTCCCCCGCGTGCACGAGAAAGCTGCGCAGCTCCTGGTAGAAGGAGGTCCCGGCCGCGGTCAGGGTCAGCCCACGGGCGTGGTGGCGCAGCAGCAGCTGCACGCCGAGCTCCTTCTCCAGCTGGGCGATCGCGGTCGAGACGGCCGACTGGGACACCACCAGCTCCCGCGCGGCGGCCGTCATGCTCCCGTGCTCGGCCGCAGCCGCGAAGTACCGCAGCTGGACCAGGGTGAACGACGGTTGCTTCATCCCCGAGATCCTGCCTCACCGACAGCCTCGGGCTGCACGTCCGCGCGTGGCAGCTCTCGTCCGGTCTCGCGCTCGAGCAGTCCGACCACCAGCCTGCGGGCGTCGGCGACCGACACGCTCGCGTTGCGGCCCACGACATGGAGGCCGACGGCGTCCTCGAGGGCGACCACGGTCTCCGCGACCTGACGCGTCGAGGCACGCAGGGTGAAGTCACCCCGCTCCACGCCGCGCGAGAGCACCAGCTCGTAGAGCGAGACCTCGCGCTCCCACAGCGAGGTCATCAGCGCCGCGTGCGCGCCGCTCCGCCCGCCGTGCAGGTGCAGCTCGTAGAGCACCCGGCAGAGCAGGTCGTCCTCACTGGCGGGCACACCCCGGCGCGCCAGCACGCTGAGCTGGGCCAGCGGGGTCGTCGACCTGCTCGATGGCGTCGCGCCGCGCCGAGTCGAAGCGGTGCACGGCGTCCGCGTGCACGTCGACGACGAGATCGTCGAGGCTGCGGTAGTAGTAGCTGATCAAGCCCGGCGACAGACCCGCCTCCGACGCGACGTCGCGCACGCGCAGCCCGCCGACCCCTCCCGACGACGATGGCGCGCGCCGCGGCGTTGACGAGGTCACGGCGCCGCTCGGTCTGATCCTTGGGTCTGGCCATGTCCCAAATTATCTATGACATCGCATCAAAGAATCGCTAGCCTTCGAAACATTGCGTTAACGGCGCTTATCCACTGCCGATGACACTGTCCGGGTCTCATTCTTTGGACAAGTTCGCAAAGAAACATCCTGAAGGAGGGACAGATGCGGCGCGAGCCGACGGTCGGCCGACCTGGTCCTGCGCGGCACCGTCCGTCCCGGCTGTCGGCGAGGCCCCTCCGACGCCCTCGCCGTCCGCAGGTGGCCGGGTCGTCGCGCTCGGCCGGGAGGAGTGCGCCGACCTGGTCGACCGCCCGCACCGAGGTGGTGACCACCGACGGCGTCGTGACCCCCGGCTTCGTGGACGCCCACGTCCACCCCGTGATGGGTGGCCTCAACCGGCTGCGCTGCGACCTCGACGACCTGCACGACCTGCACGACTACCGGCGCCGGATCGCCGTCCACGCCGGGCGACCGGGCGACTGGCTGGTCGGCTCCGGCTGGTACGGCGACGTCTTCCCGGGTGGCTTCCCCACGGCCGAGGAGCTCGACGCCCTGACCGGCGACCGTCCCGGCGATCCTGACCAGCCACGACGCGCACAGCGTCTGGGTCAACACCGCGGCCCTGCGCCGGGCCGGGATCGACCGGCACACCCCGGACCCCGCCGGGGGCCGGATCCACCGCCACCCCGACGGTCGACCCTCCGGCCTGCTGATGGAGTCGGCCGCCGACCTCGTCACCGGCCTGGTCCCGCAGCCCCCGCACAGCCGAGCTCGTGGAGGCGCTGGTCGAGGCGCAGCGCTACCTCCACTCCCTCGGCATCGTCGGCTGGCAGGACGCCGCCGTGGGCGCGATGCTCGGCATGCCGGACCTCTACCCGGTCTACCGCGCGACGCAGGACAGCGGCCGACTGACCGCCCGCGTCACCGGCGCCCTGTGGTGGGACCTCGAGCAGGACGAGTCCCAGATCCCCGAGCTCGTGCGGCGCCGCGTCCGAGAGCGCCGACGGCCGGCGCTTCCGGGCGAGCGCGGTCAAGATCATGCAGGACGGCGTCTGCGAGAACCTCACGGCGGCCGTGGTCGACGCCTACCGCGGGCACCCGCACGAGCACGGGCTCAGCTTCCTGGAGCCGGAGCGACTGGCCAAGGTGGCCGCGGCGCTGACGGCCGAGCGGTTCGACCTGCACCTGCACGCCGTCGGGGACCGCGCCGTCCGGGAGTGCCTCGACGCCGTCGAGGCGGTCGACCGCTCGTTCGACGGCGCGCGCCACCAGATCGCCCACATCGACCTGGTCGACCCCCGAGGACCTGCCCCGCTTCGCCGAGCTCGGGGTGATCGCGAACATCCAGCCCCTGTGGGCACGCGAGGACCGGGTGCTGGTCGAGACGAAGCTGCCCTACCTCACCGGCAGCCAGCAGCGAGCACCACTTCGCCTTCGGCAGCCTGCACGCCGCCGGTGCCTCGCTGGCGATCGGGTCGGACTGGCCGGTCTCCAGCCCGGACCCGCTCTGGGGCATGCACGTCGCGGTCAACCGGACCGCACCCGCCGGCGGACCCGCACGCCCGCGACGAGCACGCCCGCTCCGTGCCGCTGCTGGCCCACGAGGCGATCGACCTCCGCCACCGCGTTCGCCGCCGCGACCGAAGGTGCCGCGCACGCGTCCCGGCTCGAGCAGACCACCGGCACGCTGCGTCCCGGCATGGCGGCCGACCTCGTCGTCCTCGACCGCGACCCGTTCGCCGTCTCCCCCGCCGACCTGTCCTCGATCAGCGTCCAGTCGACCTACGTCGACGGCGTACCCGTGTTCACCCGCTGACCCAACCGCACCCGCGAAAAGGAACCCTCATGGACACCACCACCCCCACAGCCCTCGCGCTGGAGCAGAACTCGCGACTGACCAAGTCGCTGGGCCGGTTCGACATCGTCTTCCTGCTGATTGCTGCGGTCGTCGGCCTCGAGACGCTCGGCCAGGTCTCGACGTTCGGCGCGGAGGCGTTCACCTGGACCCTCGTGCTGGCGGTCACCTTCCTGATCCCCTACGGCCTGATCTTCGCCGAGACCGGCGCCGCGTTCACCGAGGAGGGCGGCGCCTACACCTGGGTCCGCAACGCCTTCGGACGCCCGGCCGCCGCCATCGCCGCTCTGCTCACCTGGGTGACGCAGCCGGTCTGGGTGGGCGGCTCGATGGCCTTCCTCGCCACCGAGGGATGGAACGTCAACCTGAGCCAGATCACGTCCGGCTCCTTCGCCGACTACGCGTTCAAGCTGGTGTTCATCTGGCTCACCGTGCTCGCTGCGATCGTCAGCCTGCGCTACGGGAAGTGGCTGCCGACCGTGGGCGCGATCATCAAGGTGCTGCTGCTCGTCGTGTTCGTGGGCACCGCCGTCGCCTACGCGATCCAGAACGGCGTGGTGACGCTGTCGTTCTCCGACTTCTCCCCCAGCTGGACCGGCCTGTTCGGCGCCACCCCGCTCCTGCTCTTCGCCTACCTCGGCTTCGAGTCCGGCAACAGCGCGGCCGGCGAGATGAAGAACCCGGCCCGCGACGTGCCCTTCGGCATCCTCCGCTCCAGCGGCATCGCCGCGCTCTGCTACCTGCTGCCGATCTTCGCGATCCTGCTGGTGGTTCCCGGCGACGAGATCACCGGGATCGGCGGCTTCTTCGACGCGACCGCGACCGTCTTCAGCGTGTACGGCGGCGCCGCCGACGCGATGCTGAAGGTGCTCTCCGCCTGCCTGGTCTTCGTGCTGATGACGCAGGGCGCCGCCTGGATGATCATCTCCGACCGGATGCAGGCGATCGCCGCCGCTGACGGCGCGTTCTTCGGCGGCTTCTTCGGTGTCTTCCACGAGCGGCTGAGCACCCCGGTGCGGGTCAACTTCATGTCCGGGGTCGTCGGGACCGTCTTCATGCTGGTCGCGATGCAGGTCACCGGCAGTGCGGGCAGCATCTTCGGGGTGGTCCTCACGATCTCGATCACCACGTTCCTGCTCAGCTACCTGCTGATCATCCCGGCGGCGGTCAAGCTGCGCCGCACCTTCCCCGAGGTCGAGCGGCCGTTCCGGCTCTCGGTGTCCGACAGCACCTTCGCCGCTGATGGGACTGCTCTGCTTCGCCTGGATCGCCCTGGGGTCGTGGGTGGCGGTCTTCCCCGGCACCCTGGAGGCGCTGTTCGGCATCGACTACGCCTTCCGGGACGTCTGGGGCGTCGGTCGCGCGTCGTTCGAGGTGTTCACCCTCGGCACGCTCGGGGTGCTGCTGGTCCTCGGGCTGGTCGGCTACGCCCGCGGTGCACGCGTACGCGCGCGCCACCCCGCTCGACGCACGCGGACGTCACCGAGCAAGGTCCTCGCGTGAGCGCGCACCCCCTGGACCGGCTCACCGCCGACGAGATCGAGCTGAACCGGCTCGTCCTGGACAAGGCCGGCCTCGTCGGAGCGGCCACCCGCTTCCCGCTCGTGCTGCTCGACGAACCACCGAAGGCCGAGGTCCTGGCCTGGCAGCCCGGCGACGCCTGGGACCGGCGGGTGCGCACGGTGCTGCTGGACCGGCTCACGGGAGAGGTCGTCGAGGTGATCGCCTCCCTGACCGACCAGTCCGTCGTCTCCCGGCGCACCGTCGACGTACGCCGCGAGGGCCAGCCGCCGATCATGGGCGAGGAGTTCGACCTCGTCGAGAAGATCCTGTGGGCCGACGACACCTGGTGCGCAGCGATGGCCCGGCGCGGCCTGACGCAACCCGAGCGGGTCCGTGTCTCCGCGCTCAGCGCCGGCAGCTTCGACATCGCCGGCGAGGACGGCCGCCGCCTCGTGCGCTGCCTGTCGTTCCTCCAGCTCGACGACGACGACAACGTCTGGGCCCACCCGGTCGACGGGGTCGTGGCCTACGTGGACCTGATCTCCGCCGAGGTGGTCGAGCTGATCGACGAGGGCGTCTGCCCGATCCCGACGGAGCGCGCGGACTTCCAGCGCTCCGACGGTTCGCTGCCGCAGCGAGAGACGCAGCGGCCGATCGAGATCACGCAGCCCGAGGGCGCGAGCTTCACGGTCGACGGCAACCTCGTCTCGTGGGAGAACTGGGAGCTCCGGATCGGCTTCGACCAGGTCGAGGGCCTGACCCTGCACCAGCTCGGCTTCCGCGACGGTGGCCGGCTCCGGCCGATCGTCTACCGGGCGTCGGTCGCCGAGATGGTGGTGCCGTACGGCGACCCCTCCCCGGTCCGCTTCTGGCAGAACTACTTCGACGCGGGCGAGTACTCCCTCGGCAAGGAGAGCAACGCCCTGGCGCTCGGCTGCGACTGCCTCGGGGAGATCCACTACTTCGACGCCACCATCGCCGACGACGACGGGGCCCCACGCACGCTGCCCAACGCGATCTGCATGCACGAGGAGGACTTCGGCGTCCTCTGGAAGCACACCGACATGTACAACGGCACCAGCTCGACGCGTCGCCAGCGCAGGCTGGTGATCTCCTTCTTCATCACCGTCGGCAACTACGACTACGGCTTCTACTGGTACCTCTACCTCGACGGGACCATCGAGCTGGAGTGCAAGGCGACCGGCGTCGTGTTCGCCTCCGCCTACCCGGGCGACCGGGCCGACGGCAGCGAGTACCCGTGGGCCAGCGAGATCGCGCCGGGCGTGGGCGCGCCGTACCACCAGCACCTGTTCTCCGCCCGCCTCGACCTGATGATCGACGGCGTCGGCAACGCCGTCGACGAGGTCGACGCGGCCCGGGTGCCGATCTCGCCGGAGAACCCTTACGGCAACGGCTTCACCCGCACGGTGACCCGGCTGCACAGCGAGTCCGAGGCAGCCCGGCTCGCCGACGGCTCGGTCGGCCGCACCTGGCACCTGTCCAACCCCTCGGTGCGCAACCGGCTCGGACGGCCGGTCGCCTACGCGCTGCACCCCGAGGGGCAGCCGACACTGCTCGCCGATCCGGCGAGCTCGATCGCCAGGCGGGCCGCGTTCACCACTCGGCACCTGTGGGTGACGGCCCAGTCCGAGGACGAGCGCTACCCGTCGGGCCAGTTCGTCAACCAGAACCCCGGCAACACCGGCATCGACACCTGGGTCGCGGCCGACCGTGACATCGACGGCACCGACATCGTGGTGTGGCACACCTTCGGGATGACCCACTTCCCCCGGCCCGAGGACTGGCCGATCATGCCGGTCGACTACACCGGCTTCGTGCTCAAGCCGGTCGGCTTCTTCGACCGCAACCCCGCCCTCGATGCTCCCGAGCCTCGATCGCAGCACTGCCGTGACGAGGGGTCGTCGTGCCACTGACGACCATGGTCGCAAGCCTGGTCTGCGTGGTGGCCGCGGCGGTCATGCTCGGCGCCGCCCGCGGCCGCGCGAGCCGGGCTGCGCACGCCGTCGTGCTCGGCGTCATGGTGGTGCTCGCGCTCGGGATGCAGGCGATGTTCCTCGCGTTCGCCTGCGCGGCGGTGCTCGTCGCCACGGCAGCGGTCCTGCTGCACCGCCGGCCGGACGCCGAAGCTCGGCAGTGCGCCCTCGACGTCGCAGCGTGTGCGGCGCTGGTCGCCCTGATGGGCGCCTCGAGCACGACCGGGCGCGCGGGACCGACGCCCGGTCGCACCGAGATGGCGAGCATGCACGCGAGCGGGCCGAGCGATCCGTTCCTGTCCGCGCTCCTGGTCGGAGCGACGGTCGTGGTGCTCGGCGGTTGGGCGGTCAAGCAGCGACGGGACCGTCGCACGGGCAGAGCGGGCGGCATTGCTGCCTGGCCGATGATGCTCGGCATGGCGGTGATGGCCACGGCCTGAGCCGGGTGCTCGGCAGGGATGTCGTGCGCGCTCCGACTGTCGCGCGCGTCATGATCGGGTGGTGCGCCTGATCCGGACTCCGCCGCCACCGCTCGACCCTGCAGTGGAGCTTGCCGTCGCCGGCGCCCTGCTGCGCCAGGTCAGCCGCGGCGAGATCCCGGACACCCTGCGGGTGTCCCGACCCTCACGCCCGGTCGTCGTCTTCGGGCGGAGGGACACCCGCCATGCCGGGTGGGCCGAGGCGGTACGACGGGCGCGTGAGGCAGGCTTCGAACCCCTCGTCCGTCGTGTGGGCGGTCGCGCGGTCGCCTACACCGGAGCCGCCCTGGTGATCGACGCCGTCGTCCGCACCCCCGACTCCGGCTTCGGCCTCGAGGAGCGGTTCCGGGTGTTCGGGGACCTGTACGCCGACGTGCTGCGTGGCCTCGGCGTGGACGCCCGCGTCGGCAGCGTCCCCGGCGAGTACTGCCCGGGCGCCCAGAGCGTGAACGCACGCGGTGCGGTCAAGCTGGTCGGGACGGCACAGCGCGTGGTCCGCGACGCCTGGCTGTTCAGCGCCCTGGTGATCGTCGCGGACGAGCAGGTGCTGGCCCCCGTCCTCGCCGGCGTCTACGAGTCCCTGGGCCAGCCCCTGGACGTGACCACCGTCGGCTCGGTGACCGGTGAGGTCCCGGGCGTGGGGCTCGAGACGGTCGAGGAAGCCGTCCTGTCCGCCCACGGCACCGACGGCCCCCTCGAGCGCGCCGCGCTGGACGCATCGACCCTCGAGCTGGCGCACTCGATCGCCGCCGACCATCGCGCCTAGCGCGCCGTGCCCGACCACCCCGACCGCCATGCGGCACCGTGGTTCGCCACCCGCCGGGACGACTGGTCGGGCACCGACGATTGCAGGATCGGCTGCGGGCGTGTCGAGAATGCTGCGGCAGCTTCGTCCCTGGATCAAGGACGGACGAGCACTGGAGGACAGATCGCATGGCACACGTACGACGTTTCGACCACATCGGCATCACCGTCGCGGACCTCGCCTCGGTCACGGCGTTCTTCGTCGGGCTGGGCCTCGAGGTCGAGGGCACCGGATCCGTGGAGGGCGAGTTCGCGGAGACCGTCTGCGGCATCCCGGGCACGCACTGCGAGATCGCCATGCTCCGGCCGCCCGACGGCGGGGCCCGGCTGGAGCTCGCGAGCTTCATCACACCCGACCACGTGCCCGGATCTTCCGCGCCGATGGCCAACGAGCTCGGCCTGCGCAACGTGTCGTTCGAGGTCGGCGACCTCCGGGCGACCGTCGATGCGCTGGCGGCGGACGGGTACGGCCTCGTCGGCGGCATCGGCGAGTACGACGGCAGCGTGCGGATGGCCTACGTTCGCGGACCCGAAGGGATCATCGTGTCCCTGTTCGAGCAGATCGGGTGATACGCACGAAGAAGAGCCCCGACCGCGTTGCGGTCGGGGCTCTTCATGGTGAAGTCAGGAGACGCGGACGTTCTCGGCCTGCGGGCCCTTGGGGCCGGCGACGACGTCGAACTCCACCTTCTGGTTCTCGTCGAGCGACTTGTAGCCGCTGGACTGGATGGCGGAGTAGTGGACGAAGACGTCCTCGCCGCCACCGTCCTGCGCGATGAAGCCGAAACCCTTTTCGGCGTTGAACCACTTGACGGTTCCCTGAGCCATGTTCATATCCCTTGTTCGTGCCGAGGACGCTGTGCCCTCAGGCTGCTGAAGACACCCACCTGTGCTGATGTCCAGCGAACCGAAAACCAGGAGTACGAGATACAAGCCGCAACATCTTGTGCGGCCAGGACGACTTGCAGAGCCGTCCCTTCAACAACACCCACGATAGGGCATCGGTGGCAGGTTCCCCGCATCGGTGACCGGCCGGGGCTCGCCGGCCCCGCCGTCCAGCCTGCCATCTAGGCTGCCGCAGTGATGTGGACCCAGGACCGCCGCCTCGGCGTCCTGCTCCTCGGGGTCGCGGCCGGCACCAATATCCCGACCCCGCTGCTCCTGGTCTACCGCGACGAGCTGGACATGTCGTCCACGTCGATCACGGCGCTGTTCGGGGTGTACGCGTTGGGGTTGCTCCCGGCGCTGATGTTCGCGGGCCCGGCGGCCGATCGGTGGGGCCGTCGCCGGGTCGCGCTCCCGGCTGCGGTCCTGTCCGCGGTCGCGTCCATGCTGTTCGTCACCGCCGAGCACAGCGAGCTGTTGCTCTTCCTCGTCCGGTTCCTCCAGGGCGCAGGCGCCGGCGCCGTGTTCAGCGTCGGGAGCGCATGGCTGGTGGAGGCCGCAGTCCGCGAGGGACGCACGTCGGCGGCGCGGACGGCTGCGGTCACCATGACCGCCGGCTTCGCGGTCGGTCCGGTCGTCGCCGGGCTGATCGGCGAATGGGGCCCCTGGCCGCTGGTCCTGCCCTACCTCCTGCACGCGGTCTTCCTGCTGCTGACCGTGGTGTTCGCGTGGTCGGTGAACGAGACCCTGCCCCCACGGACCCTCGTGCACAAGGACCACCTGCCCGGGCCGTTCCGTCCCGGCACGCTCCGGGCGTCGCTCCTGGTGGTCGCCCCGCTCGCCGTGTGCGTCTACGCGTTTCCCGCCAGCGCCATCGCCGGCATCCCGGTGCTGGTGGGGTTCCCGGTTGCCCCCGTCGCCCTGACCGGCCTGCTCGCCGGGATCACCCTCGGCACCGGTGCCCTCGTGGCTCCGCTGCAGGCGCGACTCGGCGCCCGGGCCGCGCCCGTCGCGGCGGCCTGCGGTGCCGTCGGCTACGCGGCCACCGCGGTTGCGGCCGCCGTACCGCCGCTGCTGCTGCTGGCCGTGCCGGCAGCGTGCGTTCTCGGCGCCGGGGGCGGCCTCGCCCTGGCGAGCGGGCTGGCTCGACTCCCGAGGGTCGCCTCCGAGGGACGCCTGGGGACGGTCTCGGCCGCCTTCTACGGGTTCGCCTACCTCGGCTTCGGCCTGCCCCTCCTGCTGGCCGCGGTCTCCGCCGTCATCGACGTGGCCGTCCTGCTGGCGGTCCTGGCCCTCGTCTGTGTCCTGCTGGCCGTGAGTCAGGCACGAGCCCGCCTGTGAGCGTTGCTGCCACCGACCGGCGGCAGGACGTCGCGCCACGAGTGCCGGGGCTCGAAGCCGAGGAGGTCCCTGGCCTTGTCGATGGCGTAGAAGGTCTCGTCGCGCCCCATCTCCCGACGTACCTCCACCCCGTCGTAGAAGCGGTCCTGGATCTCCTTCGTCGTCGCCGCGACGGACATGTCGGCGTTGGCGACGTTGAACACCTGGTAGCCCAGCCCGTCGGTCTCCAGGCTGCGTTCGACCATCTGGGCGAGGTCACGGGCGTCGATGTAGGCGAAGACGTTCCGGCGCCGCAGCGACGGGTCGTCGAGGAAGGCGGGGAACAGCTCGGCGTACTCGTGCGGCTCGATCACGTTGTTGATCCGCAACCCGTACACGTCCGCCCCGGTGCGGGCCTGGAAGGAGCGCGCCGTCACCTCTCCGGCGACCTTGGACATCGCGTAGGCGTCCTCGGGGACGGTCGGGTGGTCCTCGTCGACCGGCACGTAGAGCGGGCGTCGCTCGCCCTGGGCGAAGCAGATCCCGTAGGTCGTCTCCGAGGAGGCGAACACGATCTTGCGCACGCCCAGCCGGGTCGCGGCCTCCAACACGTTGTAGGTGCTGAGCACGTTCGTCGCGTACGTCGCCGCGTCCGGGGTGAGCAGGATCCGCGGCACCGCGGCGAAGTGCACGACGGCGTCGTAGCTGGGCTGCTCGGGTAGGTCCAGCTCGTCGAAGGTCGCCAGCCCGGCGAGCGCCGAGTAGGTCTGGCCCGCGTCGGTCAGGTCCACCCGCAGGTCCGCCACCGCCGGATGCTCCAGCGGGACGAGGTCGGCGTTGGTGACGTGGTGACCCTGCTCGGCGAGGTGGGCCGCGACGTGCCTACCGGCCTTGCCGCTGCCGCCGGTGAAGAAGATGCGCATGACTGTGCGCAACACACAGGAGCGGCCAGTCCTTCCCGGCACCAACTGGCGCCGGTGCTCCGACTACGGGACGACGATGTGGCCGGTGAAAGTCTCCTGACCCGTCGCCGCACCCGGCTTCGCGAACCGCACCCTCATCTGGCCCTCGCCGCTGGCTCCCGCGAAGCGGCCGTCGCCGCCCACGATCTTCCAGTCGCTGGTCTGGACCGAGCGGTCCGCCTGGTCCGGGCCCGGCCCGAAGCCGATCTCCAGCCGGCCGTCGCGGCAGTGGAAGACATTCACGGCTGGGAAGCCGATCTCGCGACCACCTGGTTCGTGCTGGACGGTTCCGCCGGGGCAGAAGCGCGCCCCACCCATCACGGAGCCGGGGAGGACCCTGCCTGCGAAGCCGTCGATCCGGGTCCTGACCAGGATCGACTCGCCATCCCTGTCCCTGTCCCTGTGCCTGTCGCTGTCCCTCGTCCCCGTCCCCGACCCCGCCACCGTCGGTGCCGCACGCGCCGAGAGTGGTGACGGCGACCACCAGTGCGCAACCGAGCCATCGACCCCGGCGAAAGGGCCCAGAGACCATCGCTCCTCCCCAGTCCCGTGCGAGCCGCCCTCAGGTCGCAGGCGCCCGGCTCACTCCCACTCGATGGTGCCCGGCGGCTTCGAGGTGATGTCGACGGCGACCCGGTTGACCTCGGCGACCTCGTTGGTGATCCGGGTCGAGATGATCTCGAGCACGTCGTACGGCAGCCGCGCCCAGTCGGCGGTCATCGCGTCCTCGGACGTCACCGGCCGGAGCACGACCGGGTGGCCGTAGGTGCGGCCGTCGCCCTGGACGCCGACCGAGCGCACGTCGGCGAGGAGTACGACGGGGAACTGCCAGATGTCCCGGTCGAGACCGGCCCGGGTCAGCTCCTCGCGGGCGATCGCGTCGGCCTCGCGCAGGATGTCGAGCCGCTCGCGGGTGACCTCGCCGATGATCCGGATGCCGAGGCCGGGACCGGGGAACGGGTGCCGCCAGACGATCTCGGCCGGCAGCCCGAGCTGTTCGCCGACCAGCCTGACCTCGTCCTTGAACAGGGTGCGCAGGGGCTCGACCAGCTCGAACTCGAGGTCGTCGGGCAGGCCGCCGACGTTGTGGTGGGACTTGATGTTGGAGGTGCCCGCTCCCCCGCCCGACTCGACCACGTCGGGGTAGAGCGTGCCCTGCACCAGGAACGCCACCTTGACCCCGGAGGCCGCGGCGTCGCCGAGCACGTCGGCCTCGGCGGCCTCGAAGACCCGGATGAACTCGCGTCCGATCACCTTGCGCTTCTGCTCGGGGTCGCTCGACCCCGACCAGCGCGTCGAGGAACCGCTTCTCCGCGTCGACCACGTGCAGGTCGACGCCGGTCGCCGCCACGAAGTCGCGCTCGACCTGCTCGGCCTCGCCCTTGCGCAGCAGGCCGTGGTCGACGAACACGCAGGTGAGCCGGTCACCGATCGCGCGCTGGACGACGGCCGCGGCGACCGCGGAGTCGACCCCGCCGGAGAGGCCGCAGATGGCCCGGCCGTCCTCGCCGATCTGGGCGCGGATCCGCTCGACCTGCTCCTCGACGATGTTGACCATGGTCCAGGTCGGCCGGCAGCCGGCGATGTCGTGCAGGAAGTGCTCGAGCACCGCCTGCCCGTGCTCGGTGTGCATCACCTCGGGGTGCCACTGCACCCCGGCCAGCCGGCGGTCGACGTGCTCGAACGCGGCGACGGTGGCCCGCGGCGAGCGGGCGTTGACCGTGAACCCCTCGGGTGCCGCCACCACCTCGTCGCCGTGGGACATCCACGAGACCAGCGAGTCCGGCAGGCCCTCGAGCAGGGTGCCCGGCTCGAGCACCTCGACCCGGGTGCGGCCGTACTCCCGCTGCCCCGTGTGCGCGACGTCGCCCCCGAGCGCGGCGGCCATCGCCATGAAGCCGTAGCAGATCCCGAAGACCGGCACCCGGCCGTCGACCAGCGCCGGGTCGAGCTGCGGCGCTCCCGACTCGTAGACCGAGGACGGGCCACCGGAGAGGATGATCGCGGTCGGCTGCTTCGCGAGCATCTCCTCGACCGGCATCGTGTGCGGCACGATCTCGGAGTAGACCCTCGCCTCGCGCACGCGGCGGGCGATGAGCTGGGCGTACTGGGCGCCGAAGTCGACGACGAGAACCGTGTCGTGAGCGGTCACGAGGGGCCTTCCTGGGCGTGCTCCGGGGAAGTGGTGAGTCTATCCGTCCGGCATCTCGCCCACGCCGCTGGGACCGGTCACGCAGCGGGCCGAGAAATCTTCCGGATTCGCCACCGCGGCACGTAACCACCGCCCGGGTGCGTCGTTGATCTCTACGAGGCCCCGTCGACACAGCGTCAACCCTTCGACGAGACCTCGACACCGTCCGCGGCGCCTGGCGTGTCCAGGGGTCTGGCCACCCTCCCTCCCCGGCCAGGCACCCGGCTCATCGCCTCGGTGCCGCGGACGGTGTCGTTCTGGCCGGACCTCGGCCGCGGGAGCTGGCTCAGCTGACCCCGACGATCGGCAGCCGCAGCGCGCCAGCGGCCGACTCCGGCACCACGGGGTGCGCGGGTACGACGGGCGGCACCCGCTGGTAGCCCTCACCCAGGGCGGGCCGGGGGTCGGCCTCCCCCTTGTTGGGCCAGAAGGCCATCGCCCGCTCAGCCTGCGCCGTGATCGTCAGCGACGGGTTCACGCCCAGGTTGGCCGAGATCGCCGACCCGTCGACCACGTGCAGGCCGGGGTGGCCGTACAGCCGCTGGTAGGCGTCGATCACGCCGGTCTCGGGCGACTCCCCGATCGTGCAGCCACCGATGAAGTGGGCGGTCAGCGGCTTGTTGAACGGCTCGCCGATCGAGCCGCCCGGCTTGCCACCGATGATCTCGGCCATCGCGCGGACGGCCCGGTTGGCGACCGGGATCCAGGTCGGGTTCGGGATGCCGTGGCCCTGGCGCGAGGACAGGTACCGGCGACCGGTGAGCCGGCTGCGCTTGGTGAACGTGGTGATCGAGTTGTCGATGGTCTGCATCACCAGCGCGATCACGGTGCGCTCGGACCAGTGCTTCACGTCGTACAGGTCCACGACGTGGCGGCGCTCCTTCCACATCTCGCGGAGCCAGGTGCGCGCCCGGTGCTCCCCGAGGTCGCCGTCGGTCAGCACGGTCTGCATCAAGGACATCGCGTTGCTGCCCTTGCCGTAGCGCACCGGCTCGATGTGGGTGTGCTCGTCGGGGTGGAAGCTCGACGTGATCGCGACTCCCTTGCTGTAGTCGACCTTCCGGTCCGGCGCGATCGCGCCCAGGATCGACTCGGAGTTGGTGCGTGAGAGGTGCCCGAGGCGGTCGGAGACCCGGGGCAGCTCGCCCCGGTCACGCAGCCGGTGGAGCAGCCGCTGGGTGCCGAGTGCCGAGGCGGAGAACACCACCTGCTCGGCGGTGAAGGTGCGGGTGCGGGGACGCGGACCCAGCGCCTTGGTGTACCTGGTGGTGACCTCGTAGCCACCGTCGGCCCCGGGGCGGACGCCGGTGACCGTGGTCATCGGGTGGACCACCGCACCCCTCGACTCGGCGAGGTAGAGGTAGTTCTTGGCCAGCGTGTTCTTGGAGTTGTGCCGGCAGCCGGTCATGCACTCGCCGCAGTTCTGGCAGGGCCGGCGGGCGGGCCCGGCGCCGCCGAAGTACGGGTCGGCCACCTCCTCGTGGTGGGTCTGGCCCGGTCCGCCGAAGAAGACCCCGACCGGGGTCGGGTGCCAGGTGTCGCGGACTCCCATGTCCTCGGCGACCTGCTGCATCACCTTGTCGGCGGCCGTGACGACCGGGTTGTCGACGACCCCGAGCATCCGCTTCGCCTGGTCGTAGTACGGCGCCAGCTCCTCGCGCCAGTCGGTGATGTCGCGCCACTGCGGGTCGTCGTAGAACGGCGCGAGCGGCTCGTAGAGCGTGTTGGCGTAGACCAGCGAACCCCCGCCGACGCCGGAGCCGGACAGGATCAGGCAGTCCTTGAGCGCGTCGATCCGCTGGATGCCGTAGCAGCCGAGCTCGGGGCGGAACAGGTAGTTGGGGAGGTCCCAGGAGGTGTCGGGGAAGTCGTCGTCCTCGAAGCGGCGCCCGGCCTCGAGCACCGCGACCCGGTAGCCCTTCTCGGTGAGCCGCAGCGCGCTCACCGAGCCCCCGAAGCCGGAGCCGATGACCAGGACGTCGTAGTCGAACGAGGTGCCGCTCACGCGCGGCCGAGCTTCTTGAGCAGCCGCACGTTGGCGGTCATCACCTTGGCGTAGGTCTCGTCCGACATGCCGAGCTGGGGGCCGAGCCGGAGGAGCCTCTGCACGGCGACGGACTGCGACTCGGTGAACCGCAGCACGCCCTCGCCGCCCTGGCGCCGGCCGAGACCGGACTGCCGGAAGCCGCCCATCGGCGCGTCGATGCTGGCGAAGCTGGCTCCGAACGCCTCGTTGACGTTGACGCTGCCGCACAGGATCTGGTTGGCGACGGCGCGCGCCCGCTTGGTGTCGCGCGACCAGATGCTGGCGTTGAGGCCGTACTGGCCCTCGTTCGCGCGACTGATCGCGTCGGCCTCGTCGTGGTAGCGGTAGACCGAGACCACCGGGCCGAACGTCTCCTTGCCGAAGCAGGTCATGTCGGGGGTGACGCCCTCGAGGACCGTCGGCTCGTAGAAGTACGGCCCGAGCTCCGGCCGGGCGCGGCCGCCGGTGAGCACCGTGGCGCCCTTGGCGACGGCGTCGGCGACGTGGGCGGTCACGGCGTCGAGCTGCATCTGCGAGGTCAGCGAGCCCATGTCGCTGCCCCAGCCGAGTCCGGCGCCGAGACTCATCGCGTTGGTGCGGTCGACGAACCGCTGGACGAAGCGGTCGTAGACCTGGTCGGCGACGTACATCCGCTCCATCGAGACGCAGAGCTGGCCGGCGTTGGAGAAGCAGGCGCGGACGGCGCCCTCGGCAGCGCGGTCGAGGTCGGCGTCGCGCAGCACCAGGATCGGGTTCTTGCCGCCGAGCTCCAGTGAGCAGCCGACGAGCCGCTCGGCGCAGCCCTGCGCGATCAGCCGGCCGGTGGCCGTGGAGCCGGTGAAGCAGACGTAGTCGGCGCGGGCCACGACCGCCGGGCCCACCTCCGCACCGGGACCGGCGACGACCTGCCAGAGGTCACGCGGGATGCCGGCCTCCTCGAGCAGCTGGGCGCCGACCAGGGCGCTCAGCATGGTCTGCGCGTCGGGCTTGAGCACCACGGCGTTGCCGGCCAGGAGCGCCGCGATGCCGTCGATCAGGGCCAGGTTGAAGGGATAGTTCCACGGCGAGATGATCCCGACCACGCCCTTGGGCACGTGGCTGAGCTCGACCCGGGTGAGCGTCGGGATCACGCCGATGCGGCGGGTGGTGCGGAGGTGCTGGTGGGCGGTCCGCGCGTAGTAGCGGGCGGTCAGCGCGACGTGCAGCGGCTCGTCGAAGGCGTGCTTGCGGGCCTTGCCGGTCTCCCAGCAGATCAGGTCGATGATCTCGTCCTGGCGGTCGAGGACCAGGTCGTGCAGCCGGAGCAGCCGCTCGGCCCGGTGCGCCAGGGTGGTCTGGGACCAGGCGCGCTGCGCGCGCCGGGCGCGCCCGAACGCCGTCTCGACGTCGGCCTCGCTGCTCTGCGGGACGTGCGCCAGCGGCTGCCCGGTGATCGGGGTGTACGTCGGCTCCCCGAGCCCCGTGGTCGACACGATCCGGTCGGTGAGCGCCTTCACCGCCGACGGCTCGAGGGCGTAGGACGCCGCCGGGTCGTGCTCGGGATCCGAGGGCCCGGTGACGGCAGGCTGGCGGGGGTCGAGGCTCATGAAGCGCAATCTAGGTGACCGGGCTCTCCCGCTCTACCCCTCGGTAACAAGTGAGACTGGTTCCACAGGACTCCTGCCCCGGCGGACCGGTGCATCACCGTGGTGCGCCAGCACTCCGCCCGGGGTTCTGGCACTTGGCATGGTGTGTGGTCCGTGGGAAGTGTCGAAACACCATGTTCACTTGGTAATTCTGGGACGGCTGGGACCACTCCCTACCCAGCGTCCGGCTCCGGAGGCGTCTCCTTGCCGGCCGCCTCGTCGCGCGCGGCCCACTCGAGCAGGGGCGCGATGTCGAAGACGGCGTCGTCGATGCCCGCGTGCAGGTCACCGATCTCCGCGTAGCGGGCCGGCATCGTGGCGATCGTGAAGTCGTCCGGGTGGCAGTCGTCGACCTCGGACCACTCGATCGGCGCGGAGACGGTGCCGATCGCGTTGCCACGCACGGAGTACGCCGCGGCGATCGTGTGGTCACGGGCGTTCTGGTTGTAGTCCACGAACAGGTGCGCCGGGTCGCGGTCCTTGCGCCACCAGGTCGTGGTCACGTCGGACGGGGCCCGCCGCTCGACCTCGCGCGCGAACGCCAGCGCCGCCCGTCGTACGTCCTGGAAGCCGTGGTCGGGCGCGATCCGCACGTAGACGTGCATGCCGGAGCCGCCGCTGGTCTTCGGCCAGCCGGTGGCACCGAGGTCGTCGAGCACCTCGTGCGCGAGGTGGGCGACGCGCTGGACGCGTTCCCACGGGCAGTCAGGCCCCGGGTCGAGGTCGATCCGCCACTCGTCGGGCTTCTCGGTGTCGGCGCGCCTGCTGTTCCAGGGGTGGAACTCCACGGTCGACATCTGCACCGCCCACACCACCTGCGCGATCTCGGTGACGCAGAGCTCGTCGGCGGTGCGGTTCCAGCGCGGGAAGTGCACCCGGACCGTCTCCATCCAGGGCGGCGCTCCGGATGGCAGCCGCTTCTGGTGGACCTTGTCCCCGGACACGCCCTTGGGGAAGCGGTGCAGCATGCACGGCCGCTCGCGCAGCGCGTTGACGATCCCGTCGGAGACGGAGAGGTAGTACTCGACGAGGTCTAGCTTGGTCTCGCCGCGGGCGGGGAAGTACTCCCGGTCGGGGTTGGAGATCCGGACGACCTTGTCGTCGACCTCGAGCTCGATCGCCGGAGACGCCACGAGCTCAGCCTAGGCTGAGCCCGTGGAGCGGGAGTGCGTCGAGGTCACGTCACGAGCGGAGTGGCGGTCCTGGCTGGAGCAGCACCACGCCGAGAGCGACGGCATCTGGTTGGTCACCTGGAAGAAGGCGACGCCGGACAAGTACACCTCGTACGAGGAGATCGTGCTGGAGGCGCTCTGCTTCGGCTGGGTCGACAGCCAGGCCAAGGGCGTGGACGACCTGCGGACGTCGATCACGATGACGCCGCGTCGTACGGCGAGCCGCTGGACCCAACCGAACCGCGACCGGGTCGTGGCGCTGGAGGCGGCCGGCCTGATGACCGACGCGGGTCGGGCACAGATCGAGGCGGCGAGGGCGAGCGGCGCCTGGGACGAGCTGCGTCCGGTCGAGGCGCTCGAGGAGCCCGACGACCTGCGTGCTGCGCTGGACGCCGACCCGGCCGCCCGTGGGAGGTGGGAGTCCCTGAGCCGGTCCGCCCGCTACCAGGCCCTGCTCCGCCTGCACGACACCAGGCGCGCCGAGACCCGCGCGAAGCGGATCGCCGAGATCACCGCAGGCTGACCCCGTGCGCGGCGAGCCGGTCGCGCAGCACGTCGACACCCTGGGCGTGGTGCCAGTGCTCGGCCGCCAGCCCGGCCGCCCGGGCACCCTCGACGTTCGCGACGCTGTCGTCGACGAACAGCAGGTCGCCCGGCGCGAGACCGAGGTCGTCCGCGATGTGGCCGAAGTAGTCGGCCGACGGCTTCGCGACGCCCAGGTGGCAGGAGTAGTAGCTGCCGTCGAGCACGTCGGCGTACGGCGTGAGCGCGAGCATCCGGCTCGCCCGGTAGGAGTCCTGGTTGGTGGCGAGGTAGCACGGAATGCCCGCCGACCGGACCTCCTCGACGACGGCGAGCGAGTCCGGCAGCACCTCGAACAGCGACCAGACCGCGAGGATCTCGTCGTACCGCTCGGACAGCCCGAGGCGCTCGACGACGGCGGCGATCCCTTCCTCGTCCACCACCGCGTCGGTGAGGTGGCCCGGGAACTCCTGGACGACGGCCGTGGCGGTGGACCAGCTGTCCGGCGGGATGGCCTGGAGCACGCCGTCGGCGTCCCAGAGGACCGCGCGGACCGTCACCTCAGTCGGTGCCGTGCTCGCGGACGAACGCGAGGATCGGCTCGGACAGCTCGGGCCGGCAGACCACGAGGTCGGGCAGCAGCACGTCGTCCTGGTTGTAGACCAGCGGCGACCCGTCGACCCGGCTGGTGAACAGGCCGGCTGCCCGGGCCACGGCGACCGGGGCGGCGGAGTCCCACTCGTACTGGCCGCCCGCGTGCACGTAGGCGTCGCTGACGTCGCGGACCACGGAGATCACCTTCGCGCCGGCGGAGCCCATCGGCACCAGCTCGGCGCCCATCTCCTCGGCCATCGCCTGGACGAACGCCGGCGGCCGGGTGCGGGAGACCACGATCCGGGGTCGGTCCGACGTCCGCGGAGGTACGACGGGCGGGGCACCGGTGTGGAACGTCGTACCGAGACCGGGCTGAGCCACCGCACCAGCGACCAGCTCGCCGTCCTGCCACAGCGCGACGTGGATCGCCCAGTCGTCGCGCGGCGGCTCGGAGAACTCGCGGGTGCCGTCGACCGGGTCGATGATCCAGACCCGGCTCGCGGAGAGCCGGGCCTTGTCGTCCTTGCCCTCCTCGGAGAGCACGGCGTCGCCGGGACGGTGCCGGGCCATCAGCTCCATCAGCAGGTCGTGCGAGGCCAGGTCGCCGGCGTCCTTGAGCTCCTTGCCGGTCAGCCCTTCCTCGCGGACCCGCACGAGCAGGTCGCCGGCGGTGCTCGCGGCCCAGGCGGCGAACTCGTGGTCGTCGGCACCCGAGGGCGGCGTACCCGGATCGAAGTCGGTCACCGGCCCACCCTATGAGGTGCCCTCCTAGGGTGGGGGACATGGAGTACAGATACCTCGGCAACAGCGGGCTCAAGGTCAGCGAGATCATCTACGGGAACTGGCTCACGCACGGCTCCCAGGTCGAGAACGACGCGGCCACCGCGTGCGTCCATGCGGCCCTCGACGCCGGCATCACGACGTTCGACACGGCCGACGTCTACGCCAACGGCGCCGCCGAGCAGGTGCTCGGCGACGCCCTGGCGGGCCAGCGCCGGGAGTCGCTGGAGATCTTCACGAAGGTGTACTTCCCCAGCGGTCCCAAGGGGCACAACGACGTCGGGCTCTCGCGCAAGCACATCAGGGAGTCGATCGACGCCTCGCTGACGCGCCTGGGCGTCGCCTACGTCGACGTCTACCAGGCGCACCGGTTCGACCACGAGACGCCGCTGGAGGAGACGATGGCGGCGTTCGCGGACGTCGTCCACAAGGGCAAGGCGTTCTACATCGGGGTCAGCGAGTGGACCGCGGACCAGATCCGGGCCGGCCATGCGCTGGCCACCGAGATGGGCATCCAGCTGGTCTCCAACCAGCCGCAGTACTCGATGCTCTGGCGAGTGATCGACGACCAGGTGGTGCCCGCCTCGAAGGAGCTCGGCGTCTCCCAGGTCGTCTGGTCGCCGATCGCGCAGGGGGTGCTCACCGGCAAGTACCAGCCGGGTGCCGAGCCGCCGGCCGGCAGCCGCGCGACCGACGAGAAGGGCGGCGCGGACATGATCAAGCGCTTCCTGAACGACGAGACGCTGACCGCGGTGCAGGGCCTCGCCCCGATCGCCGCGGACCTCGGCGCGACCATGGCACAGCTCGCCGTCGCCTGGGTGCTCGCCAACGACAACGTCGCCGGTGCGATCGTCGGGGCGTCGCGGCCGGAGCAGGTCGAGGACAACGCCGAGGCGGCCGGTCTGGCGCTCGACGACGAGGTGCTCGAGCGGATCGACGAGGTGCTGGGTGCGATTCCCGAGACCGACCCGGGCAAGACCGCCTCACCGGCGACCCGGCCGGTGTGAGCAGGTGGGGTCGGCGCGGGGGGGCCCGCTGTAACGCGGGGTTATCGTCGCTGCAGTAGTCCTGTTGACGTTCGGCGCCACTACGAACGCGTTGTTGACGCTGCACACCCCTGACGCGCCGTGTGCAGCGACCATAACCCCGCGTTACAGCTGCGCCGCCGCCAACCTCACGAGTTGAACTCCCCCTGGGTGCGCTCGAGGCCCACCGCGAGAAGCGACTCGACGGCGTCGGCGGCGCGGTCGACCTGGAACGCCAGCTCCTTGCGCTCGGCCGCGGAGTAGGTCGAGAGGACGAAGTCGGCGGGGTCCTGGCGGCCCGGGGGGCGGCCGACGCCGGCGCGCACCCGGTAGAAGTCGCCGGTGCCGAGCGAGGACCGCATCGAGCGCAGCCCGTTGTGGCCGTTGTCCCCGCCACCGAGCTTGACCCGGAGCGTGCCGAACGGGATGTCGAGCTCGTCGTGGACGGCCACGATCCGGTCGACCGGCACCTTGTAGAAGCTCGCCAGCGCCTTGACCGGGCCGCCGGACTCGTTCATGTAGCAACGCGCACGGGCCAGCACCACACGCGGGCCGGGCACGCCGGGGGCGGTCAGCCGGCCCTCGACCACGTCGGCCCGGCCGGACTTGTGCGCCCGGAAGCCCGATCCCATCCGGCGGGCGAGCTCGTCGGTCACCAGGTAGCCGACGTTGTGCCGGGTCCCGGCGTAGTCGGGCCCCGGGTTGCCCAGGCCCACGACGAGCCAGACCCCGGACGACGGGTCGGTCGTCTCGGGGTCCGGCATCGGTCGCTTCAGCGGGTTGCGCAACGGGTTGCCCGACGGATGGCGCAGGTCACGCCTCGTCGGAGGAGCCCTCGACGGAGGACCCACCCTCGTCGCCCTCGCCGTCGGCGGAGGACGTCCCGGCCTCGGCGATGTCCTCGTCGGACTCGTCGCGCTCGATGCCGACCTCGGCCTCGGCCTCCTCCAGCTCGGCCTCGACCTCCTCGGCGGTGGGCGCGTGCGTCACGTTGACGACCATCATGTCGTCGTCGCTGAGCAGCAGCGAACCGGTCGGGAGCACCAGGTCGGAGGCGTGGAACTGCGTGCCGACCTCGGCGCCGTCGATCGACAGCTCGATGTACTCGGGGATGTTGGTCGCCTCGGCCTCGAGCGAGACCGTCGTGTTCTCGGTGACGACCAGCGCGTCGGGCTGGGCCTCGCCGACCAGGTGGATGTTGACGTCGACGGTGACCTTCTCGCCCTTGCGCACCTCGACGAAGTCGATGTGCTCGAGGAAGCCCTTGATCGGGTCGGACTGGATCTGCTTGGTGAGCGCCAGGTGCTCCTTGCCCTCGATGTCGAGGTAGAGCAGCGCGTTGGTGCCGCCGTGCTTGATCGCCAGCATCGTCTCGTGGCCGGGCAGGCTCACGTGGATCGGGTCGTTGCCGTGGCCGTAGATGACGGCGGGCACTTTGTCGGCGCGGCGGATGCGGCGGGCCGCGCCCTTGCCGAACTCGGTGCGGGACTCGGCCTTGATCTTGGTGTCGTCTGACATGCGGTGGATCTCCTCGTGGAACGTCGCGTGCTCTCGTGCAAGACGTGGTTGCCGCGGCAGAGACGCGAAAATGCACCGGGCGCGAACGGCACGGTGCATCACAGAGATACCGACCGCGTCGATCACGGAGCATCCCCATCGCTGGGTGCTCCCTCGCCGAGGCAACCCCGAAATCCTAGCGGGGCGGGGCGTGCGACGCGAATCCGGTTACCGTCGGCCACGTGGCTCACCGATCTCTGACCCGGACCGAGGCGGTACGACGGGCGGCGCTGGTCGACGTCGCGTCGTACGACGTGGCGCTCGGCATCACCGACGGCGAGACCTTCACCTCGCGCAGTGCCGTTCGCTTCGGCTGCGCCGAACCGGGCGCCACGACGTTCGTGGAGCTGGCCGACGCCCGGGAGTGGACAGCGACGCTCAACGGGGCCCCGGTGCCGGCCGGAGCGGGCGAGCACAACCGGATCCTGCTCGACGGGCTGCTCGCGGACAACGAGCTGGTGGTCGAGGCGACGCTCCCCTGCGTCACCAGCGGCGACGGCATGCACCGCTACCTCGACCCGGCGGACGGCGAGGTGTACCTCTCGGCGTTCTGCGGCAGCGACATCGCCCAGCGGGTGTTCGCGTGCTTCGACCAGCCCGACCTCAAGGCCACGATCACGCTCTCCGTCACCGCACCCACGGACTGGACGGTCCTCGGGAATGCCCGGCCCACCGGCACCGACGGCCACCTGCGTCGGTTCGCCACGACCCCGCCGATCTCGACCTACCTGTTCGTGGTCTGCGCCGGCCCCTGGCACTCGGTCACCTGGGACCACGCGGGGCTGCCGTTCGGCTGGCACGCGCGGCGCTCGTCCGCGGACGCGCTCGAGCGCGACGCCGGGGAGCTGCGCGCGGTGACCGAGGCCTGTTTCGACCACTACACGCGCATCTTCGAGGAGCCGTACCCGTTCGACTCCTACGACCAGGTGCTCGCGCCCGGGCTCAACTGGGGCGCGCTGGAGACGCCCGGCTGCGTGACGTTCCGCGACGAGATGCTCCCCCCGGGCGAGTCCTCGGACGCCGACCGGCAGCTGCGGGCGATGGTGATCGCGCACGAGATGGCGCACATGTGGTTCGGCGACCTGGTGACCTTGCGCTGGTGGGAGGACATCTGGCTCAACGAGTCGTTCGCCGACTACATGGGCTTCGAGGTGGCGGAGGAGGCGGCCGGGTTCGCCGCGACGTGGGCGTGGTTCACGCTCAGCCGCGAGCACCTCGGGTACGACGCCGACGAGCGCCGCTCGACCCACCCGATCGCGCAGCCGCCGGAGTCGGTCACCGATGCCGACGCGGGTTTCGCGAACACCGACATGATCACCTACTCCAAGGGCAACGCCACGCTCCGGCAGCTGGTCACCTGGCTCGGTCCCGAGGCGTTCCTGAGCGGCGTGAACCGCTACCTCGGCGGTCACCGCTTCGGCAACGCCGACCTCGGCGACTTCCTGGCCGCGCTCGACGGGGTCAGCGACCGGGACGTCCGCGGCTGGGCCGGTGCCTGGCTGCGCACCACGGGCTTCGACACGCTCGTCGTACGACGCGACGGCGACGTGCCGGTGCTGACCCGCGAGGGCTCACGCGCACACCGCACGCGGGTGACGTCGTACGACGTGCGCGACGGCGCCCTGGTCGAGACGGGCAGCAGGACGGTCGACGTCGCCGACGAGGCGGTGCGGTTCGACGACTGGGCGGGCCTGGTGGTGCTGCCGAACGCGTCCGACGAGACGTTCGCCCGCGTGCGCCCGGACCCGGCGTCGTGGGAGCAGCTGCTCGCCCGCGTCAGCACGATCGCCGATCCCCAGGCCCGGGCGGTGGTCTGGGCGACCGGCTTCGACCTCGCCGGCCACGGTGACCTCGACCCGGCCGCGCTCGTCGCCGCCGCGGGCGACCAGCTCCCCGAGGAGCCCCTGGCCGCGGTCTGGGAGCCCGTGGTGACCCGGATGCTGGGTTCGCTGCTGCCGCGGCTCCTCGACGTCGCCGACCTGCCCGGGACGCGCGAGGTGCTCCGCACCCTGGCCGACCGGACCACGGCACCGGCGCTCGCACTGCCCGCGCGACGGCTGCTGGTGGCGTGCACCGTGGACGGCGACCGGCTGCGAGGGCTGCTGGGGAGCGACGCCGACCCGGACCTGGTCTGGCGGGTCCTGGTCCGGCTGGCCGAGCTCGGCGAGGTCGATGCCGACCGGATCGCACGTGCGGAGGCGGAGGCCCCCTCATCCCGGGCCCGCACCGGCGCCGCGCGGGCCCTCGCCGCGCTGCCGACGCCCGAGGCCAAGGAACGCGCCTGGGCGGTCCTCGCCGCCGACGACGTCGACAACCGGGTGTTCGCGGCTGTCGCGGCCGGGCTCTGGACGCCGGAGCAGGCAGCTCTCGCGGCGCCCTACGTCGAGCGCTACCTGGCCGAGGCGCCGGCGTGGGCGGAGCGTCGGGGGCAGGGGTTCAGCCGCACCTGCGGGCACGCGTTCCCGATCCACGCCGTCGACGAGGGCACCCGCGACCGGCTCGTCGAGGCGCTGGCCGGCGAGGTGCCGACCGTCCTGCGCCGCGCGTGGCACGACCACCTCGACGACCTGGAGCGCGACCTCGTGGTCAGGCGTGCCCGTCGAACATCGAGGTGACCGAACCGTCCTCGAAGACCTCCTTGATCGCGCGCGAGATCAGCGGCGCGATCGAGAGGCAGGTGAGCTTGTCGAAGCGCTGCTCGTCGTTGAGCGGCAGCGTGTCGGTGACGATGACCTCCATCGCCGGGCTGTTCTTGAGCCGGTCGACCGCCGGGTCGGACAGGATCGGGTGGGTCGCGGCGATCACCACGCCCGCAGCGCCGTCGGCCATCAGCGCCTCGGCGGCCTTCACGATCGTGCCGCCGGTGTCGATCATGTCGTCCACCAGCACGCAGATCCGGCCGTCGACCTGGCCGATGACCCGGTTGGCGACGGTCTCGTTGGGGCGGTCCTCGCGGCGGGTCTTGTGGATGAACGCCAGTGGAGCGCCACCCAGACGGGCGGACCAGCGCTCGGCGACCTTGATCCGGCCGGCGTCCGGCGACACCACGGCCAGCGGTTGGTCGCCGTACTTCTCCCGCACGTAGTCGGCCAGGATCGGCAGCGCCATCAGGTGGTCGACCGGACCGTCGAAGAAGCCCTGGATCTGGTCGGCGTGCAGGTCGACGACGATCAGCCGGTCGGCGCCGGCGGTCTTGAACAGGTCGGCCATCAGCCGGGCGGAGATCGGCTCGCGACCGCGGTGCTTCTTGTCCTGGCGGGCGTAGCCGTAGAACGGCTGGACCACCGTGATCCGCTTGGCCGAGGCGCGCTTCAGCGCGTCGACCATGATCAGGTGCTCCATGATCCACTCGTTGATCGGCGCCGTGTGGCTCTGGATCACGAAGGCGTCGCAGCCGCGGACGGACTCCTCGTAGCGCACGTAGATCTCGGAGTTCGCGAACTCGTATGCCGACGTCGGCACCAGCTCGGTACCGAGCTGGTGGGCGACCTCCTCGGCGAGCTCGAGGTGGGCCCGGCCACTGAAGACCATGAGGTTCTTCTCGGTCGTCTTCTTCAAGCCGCTCACGACGTGCTGCTCCTCCGGGGGCGAGGGGGCCGGTAGTTCAGGATTGTGTCCCACGCTCTCCAGTGTCCGCGACCCCGGGTCCGGAATCGATAGCCTCGCGGGCGGCGTCCGCGCTCGGCGTGCCCTCGCGCTTGCGGAACACCCAGCCCTCGATGTGCCGCTGCTGACCGCTGCTGACGGCGAGGGCACCCGGGGGTACGTCGCGGCGGATCACGCTGCCGGCTCCGGTGGCGGCGCCGTCGCCGATCGTGACCGGGGCCACGAACGTGTTGTTGCTCGCCGTCCGGGCGTGCCGTCCGATCACGGTCCGGTGCTTCTTCTGGCCGTCGTAGTTGGCGAAGATCGTGCCGGCCCCGATGTTGGTTCCCTCGCCGATCTCGGCGTCGCCGACGTACGAGAGGTGCGGGACCTTCGCGCCGGCCCCGATCTGGCTGTTCTTGACCTCGACGAAGGCGCCGATCTTGCCCTGTGCGCCGAGCCGGGCACCCGGGCGCAGGTAGGAGAACGGTCCGACGTCCGCGCCGGCACCGATCACGGCGAGCTCGGCATGGGTACGCACCACCCTGGCGCCCTCGCCGATCTCGACGTCCTTGAGCGTGCAGTCCGGACCGACCACGGCGTCCTCGCCGACCACCGTCGCGCCGAGAAGCTGTACGCCGGGCAGGAGCGTGACGTCGGACGCGAGCACCACGTCGACGTCGACCCAGGTGGTCGCGGGGTCGACGACCGTGACCCCCTCGGCCATCCAGCGCCGCAGGATCCGACGGTTCTTCTCGTGCGCGAGCTCGGCCATCTCCGCGCGGTCGTTCGCACCCTCGGTCTGCAGCACGTCCTCGACCCGGAACGCGCCGACCTGCCGGCCGGCGTCGCGAGCCAGCTTCACGGTGTCGGTGAGGTAGTACTCGTTCTTCGCGTTGTCGTTGGACAGCCGCGGCAGCACCTCTTCGAGGAACGCTGCGTCGAAGGCCAGGATGCCGCTGTTGATCTCGCGGACGGTCGCCTGCTCGGGGGACGCCTCCTTGTGCTCCACGATCGCGGCCACCGAGCCGTCCTCGTCGCGGATGACGCGCCCGTAGCCGGTCGGGTCGGGCACCTCGCCGGTCAGGACGCTGACCACCCGTCCCGATCCTGCGTGGTCCTCGGCGAAGGCACGGAGGCTGGCGCCCTCGAGCAGGGGCGTGTCACCGGTGGTGACGATCACCGTGCCGGTCTGCCCCCGCCCCAGCGCCTCCATCGCGATCCGGACCGCGTGCCCGGTGCCGTCCTGGCTCTCCTGCACCGCAAGGACGACGCCCGGCACGAGCGCCTCGATGTGCGGTCCGACCTGCTCGCGCTGGTGCCCGACGACCGCCACCACCCGGGTCGGCTCGACCGCGGCGACGGCCGCGAGCACGTGACCGATCATGCTGCGCCCGGCGATCGGGTGCAGCACCTTCATGGTCTTCGACTTCATCCGGGTGCCGCCACCGGCGGCCAGGACGATCACGGTCAGGTCTGGCATGCGGCTCCTGGGGTGGGTGGTCGTGTCGTGCCCCTCGGGTAGGAGTCGAACCTACGTCGCTGGCCCACGGTGCAGACGTTGCGCCGCACTGGTTCGGGACAGGACGGGGAGTCTCTTCACGATCGTCGCATCCCGTTCCGGTCCACGCCGTCAGCCCGCGCTGATCTCACCCAGCCTGACCAGGTCGTCTCGCAGGGCCGCCCTGCGATCGCGGTGCGAGGGGTGGAGGACGACGGTGGCCAGCTCGACCAGGCGGGGGAACTTGAGGATCCGGAACGACTGGGTGACCCGGGTCCCGTCGCCGACCGGCTCGAGGGTGAACCGCCACTCGGTCGAGTCGGAGGGCACGCCCCCCGAGGTGCGGTAGACCAGCAGCCGCTCGGGCACGAGCTCGGTGATCGTGCAGGTCCGCGACCAGCGGAACCCACCCACCTGGTTGTCGCCGCGGAACCTGGCTCCCACGGTCGCCTCGGAGTGAGGGTCGAGCCAGCTCACGGCACGACACTCGTGGCTCCACTCACCGACCCGGGTGGGGTCCGAGAGGACCGACCAGACCCGGGCGGGCGTGGCAGCCACCTCGACGTCCAGCTCGGCCTCCCGGACCACCCTCCAGCTCACGACACCCAGGTCCGGGCGTCGTCCACGTGCAGCGGCGGCACCGCAGCAGCCGGGGTGCCGCCCCAGAGCAGGGTCGCCCTTCGGCGGTAGGCGCCACCGAGCAGCCTGAGCAGGATGAAGCGCGGCACCGCGGGCACGGGGCCCACCACGATCCGCGTGTGCTCCTCGCCCAGCCCGTCGAGCAGCCAGTGGCCCTCGAACGCCAGTTGGCGCATGCCTCCGTCGATCATGGACTCGTGCCACTGCATCCACTCGGCGTGGCTGATGCTGGCCGAGACCACCGGCATCATCTCCAGCTCCTCCCGGGCCAGGTGCGGCACCAGCGGCTCGTCCAGGGCGGCCAGTGCCGCGAGCAGGTCGGCGTCAGGGCTGTCGGGGGTGGCCAGGTGGCGCTGCGCGGCGGCGCGCAGCCCGTGCATGGCGGGAGTGATCGTCTCGTGGTCGGCGTCCATCCGCGCACACAGCGCGGCCGCGTCCGGGTTGCGGCGGACGACGAGGGGGTAGAGGCCCTCGTCCTCACCCGTGTGGTGATGGTGCAGGAAGTCCATCAGCCAGACCGCGTGCTCCGCGAGAGCCTTGCGACGCCTCGGCTCCTGCGCCGCCGGCGTCCCGAGCACGAGGCGCAGCCGGACCAGGTCGCGGCGGAGTGCGGAGTGGACGATGCCCATCATCCGGGTGTCGGCCGGGGCGGCCTGGGGGTCGATCTCGTGCACGGTCATGCTGACTCCTCGGGGATGTGTGCGACGAGCTGGAGCAAGGTCTGCGCCAGCCATTCCTGGTACTGCTCTCGGGTCCACCCCGCCATGCGGATCAGGTGGAGGTAGGTGGCCGGGCTGCCGATCGCCTGGAGGCCGTCGACCAGCTCGGGCTCGGGGCGTCGGCCGAGGACCAGGGTGAGCCCCTCGGCGAACGTCGTCAGCTGCTGCTCGTGGGCGTGACGCCGGAGCACCGCGAGCTCCTGGTCGGCCTCCGCGCCCTGCTCGAGCGCCTGGTGCAGGGCGGCCACGCGGGAGTACTGCTCCGCCATCATCGCCGCGGACTTCTCCAGCCGGGTGACCCGGTCACCCGTCCCGAGAGCCGCGAACTCGGGCCGCTCGGCGAGCGGGACGGGCTCGTCGTCCCCGACGATCCCGACGTCCAGCGCGACCTTGAGCAGCTCGCGCTTGGAACCCACGACGCTGTACACGGTCTCGACGGCAACTCCGGCCTCGCGGGCGATGTCGCGGACGCTGGTGGCCCAGCCACGCTCGGTGAACAGCCTGGTCGCGGCGGCGACGACGGCCCGCCGGGTGTCGGTGGCCGAGGCGCGACGCCGCGGCGACTCGTAGGACCGTTTCGCGGGGACCGGGGCAGTGGGCACGGGACCATGATGGAACGACCACTGATTCAATACAAGGGTGTTCCAGTAAAAGGGCGTCCATGTCTGGACCAGACGCTCCCCGGGTAGGAGTCGAACCTACGTCGCTGATCCTGATTCAAAGTCAGGCGGGCCCTGCCGGCAGACCAACCGGGGATTGCAGGAAAAGGCTACGGGTAGCGGGTCTCCCTCGTGTCCGGCAGACCGACCGGGGATTGCAGGAAAAGGCTACGGAGTAGCGGCTCTCCCTCAGGCGCGGCGAACCGACCGACCGGAGTGGGTTGGACCAGCACCGCCTGATCGGGCCGCGGTGTTGAAGCGCGGCCCCGCCGTAACCTACGCTCCCGTAGGTACGCCGCCACCCACCCGCGAGGACACCGATGACCACCACCCAGCCCGACCGGACGCCCGACGGTGCCCCCCTCCAGATCGCGACCCTCGGTGGTGACAACCAGTCCCGCAAGGAGCAGGTCGCGCTCGCGGTCTTCATCGCGGTGCCCTTCCTCGCGGTGGTCGCCGCGGTCCCGGTGGCGTGGGGCGGCTGGCTGAGCTGGACCGACGTCGCGATCACGGTCGTCATGTACTGGCTGACCGGGCACGGCATCACCGTCGGCTTCCACCGCTACTTCACGCACAAGTCCTTCAAGCCCAACCGGGGGCTCAAGATCGCGCTCGCGATCGCCGGTTCGATGGCGGTCCAGGGCCCGGTGGTGCGCTGGGTGGCCGACCACCGCAAGCACCACAAGTTCTCCGACCGCGACGGCGACCCGCACAGCCCGTGGAAGTACGGAACCAACCTGCGGGCCCTGGTGAAGGGCTTCCTGCACGCGCACCTGATGTGGCTCTTCGACGAGGAGCAGACACCGCAGCGCAAGTACGCTCCCGACCTGATGAAGGACCGCGACATCGTGCGGATCTCGCGCCAGTTCCCGTTGTGGGTCGTGGTCTCGCTGGCGATGCCGGCCGTCGCGGGCGGGCTGCTGACCTGGTCCTGGCAGGGCGCGGCCACCGCGTTCTTCTGGGGCTCACTGGTCCGCGTGTCACTGCTCCACCACGTGACCTGGTCGATCAACTCGATCTGCCACACGATCGGCGAGCGTCCGTTCGTCTCGCGGGACAAGTCCGCGAACGTGTGGTGGCTCGCCGTACCGTCGATGGGCGAGTCGTGGCACAACCTGCACCACGCCGACCCGACCTGCGCGCGCCACGGCGTGCTGCGCGGCCAGGTCGACACCTCGGCCCGGGTGATCCGCTGGCTGGAGCAGATCGGCTGGGTCCACGACGTGCGCTGGCCGGTGCCGGAGCGGATCGAGGGCAAGCTGGTCGCCAACCAGCCGGTTGCCAGCGCCGCGTGACCACTCCCCCCTCCCCCGCCCGCAAGCCGCGCGGCCGGATGACCGCCGCCGAGCGCCGCGAGCAGCTGATCTCGATCGCGCGGCGGGCCTTCGCCGAGCGCGGCTTCGACGGTGTCTCCGTGGAGGAGATCGCGGCGCGGGCGGAGGTGTCGAAGCCGGTCGTCTACGAGCACTTCGGCGGCAAGGAGGGGCTGTACGCCGTGGTCGTCGACCGCGAGGTGCAGCAGCTCCTCGGCACGATGCGCGAGGCGCTCACCGCGTCGTCGCAGCGGATGCTGCTGGAACAGGCGACGTTCGCCCTGCTCGACTACATCGAGACCTCCTCGGACGGCTTCCGGATCCTGGTGCGGGACAGCCCGCCCGGCTCGGGGACGGGCACGTACGTCTCGATCATCAGCGACACGGTGACCCGGGTGGAGGGCATCCTGGGCGACCAGTTCCAGGCGCGCGGCTTCGACCCCAAGGTGGCGCCGCTCTACGCGCAGATGCTGGTCGGGATGGTGGGTACGACGGGCCAGTGGTGGCTCGACGCCCGCAAGCCGGCCAAGGACGTGGTCGCCGCACACCTGGTGAACCTGGCCTGGAACGGGCTGGCCAACCTCGAGCAGCACCCGGAGCTGCGCGGGCGCTGATCGGCGGCCACCCGCCCTCCGGGGTCAGGCCCGGGTGTCGAGGGGCGGCGGCGCGGGCTCAACGGCGGGCTCGGGGTCACCGAGCTCCACGGCCCAGAGGACGGCCAGCAGCACCGCGATCGACGTACCGGTGATCAGGAGGCTGCCGGCGAGGAATGCCGCAGCCGACCCGGCCGTGGTCTCCCGCACCGGAGCCAGCAGCGTGAGCACCGTTCCCGAGACGGCTCCCAGCGAGAGCGTGATCACTGCGGTCGCTTCGAGCCGTCGACGAAGGGGCGTCCCCGTCCCCGTCCCCGTCCCCGTCCCCGTCCCCGTCGTCGCGTCGGTCGTTGTCATCGTCGCGTCCGGAGTCGTGGCGGCGGCGCGGAACACCAGCAGCAGGGCCGCCGCGCCCATGGCCCAGACACCGACCAGCAGAAACGCTGTGATCGCGTCGCCCGCACGGTGCCAGCCCGCGGACATCGTCGCCAGCGCGGTCACCGTCGCGTACGACGCGCCGACGACGACCACCGTCAACCGCCACCGACGTGGGAGCACGAAGAGCAGGGCCACCACCGCCGAGAGGGCGGCCGTGGCGTGCCCGCTCGGCAGGCTGTTCAGGGTGGCCGGGGTGACCTCCCTGACCCCGAGGTCGGGTCGAGCCAGGACGAAGTCCTTCAGGAGCAGGGTGGACACGTTCGCGCCGACCAGGACCCCGATCGCGACCAACCCCGGCAGCCGGGCCAGCCGGACCAGCGCGATCACCGCGACCACGGCGACCACGCCGAGCAGCGAGGCCACCGAGATCACGTTCAGCACCCGGTCGACAGACCCCGTCACCCGGGAGTTGCTCAGCAGGGCACCACGCAGCGAGGCATCGCCCAGCAGCCGCCCCTCGACCGTGTGGACGGTCACCACGTAGACCAGCGCGAAGACGCAGCCGAACATCACGGCGGTGAGCACGAGCCGCGCCAGCGACCAGCGGTCGCGTGCCAGCTGCGCGATCCTCATGGGCCCATCGTGCACCGCGCGGGCACACCGCCGTGCGTCGCACTCTCACGGCCGGGTCACACGGCCGGTGGCGGGCCGCCCGACGGACGCGATCCCAGCACCTCCACCCGGTTCCCGGCGCCGTCGTAGGTGTGCAGCCGCAGGAAGCCGGGAAACGACTCGCGCTCGGACTCGTCCACCTCGAACCCACCGGCACGGAGCCGGTCGGCGACGGCCGCCAGGTCGTCGACGACCAGCGCCGGGTGCGCCTTGCGGGCCGGCCGGAAGTCGGCCTCGACGCCCACGTGCACCTCGGCGGTGACCACGCCGTCGGCCTCGGCGCGGAACCAGCAGCCACCCCGGGCCCGCAGCGGCTCGGGCTTCTCGACCTCGCTCATCCCGAGGGCGTCGCCCCAGAACGCGCGAGCCTCGTCCTCGCCGCCGGGCGGGCTCGACACCTGCACGTGGTGCAGCCGGATCACCTCTGGCTCACCACGAACACCCGCCGGAACGGCAGCACGACCCCGTGCCCGTCGTCGGGGTACGCCTCCCGCAGGCGTCGCCTGAGCTCCTGCTCGAACGCCGGGCGCAGCGTGTCGTCGAGGGCCTGCAGGGTCGGTCGCGCGCCGGTGCCGCTCACCCACGTGAACACCGGGTCGTCACCGTGCAGCACGTGGAGGTACGTCGTCTCCCACGCGTCCACGGTGCTGACCAGCGGCTGCAGGGCGCGCAGGTACGTCGTCGCGTCGTGCGCCTCGGGGGCGGCCACCCCCGCGGTCTGCTCGTCGTACGGCGCCGTGGCCGCGAGGTCGCGTCGGATCGTGTGGCTGGGCTGGTCGAAGTTGCCCGGCACCTGGAACGCGAGCCAGCCTCCCGGCCGCACCGCCGCGACCAACGACGGCAGCAGGTCGAGGTGCCCGGGAACCCACTGCAGGGTGGCGTTGCAGACCAGGACGTCCACCGTCCCGGCGGTCGCGCCGGTCGAGGCCCAGTCGCGCAGGTCCGCCACCGCGTAGGCCACCCCGTCGTCGAGCAGCCGCGCCCGCGCGACCATCTCCGGCGAGGAGTCGAGGCCGGTGACGGTGGCGTCGGGCCAGCGCTGCCTGAGCAGGCCGGTCAGGTTGCCCGGGCCGCAGCCGAGGTCGACGACGGTGCGCGGATCGACGGCACCGATCCGGCCGACCAGCTCCACGAACGGACGCCCACGCTCGTCGGCGTACGCCAGGTAGCGCTCCGGGTCCCAGGTGTGGGTCACCCCGCGGATTCGCCCGCGGCGTCGTGGATCGCCCGCGCCAGGGTGAGGTCGCGGTCGGTCAGCGCGCCCACGTCGTGCGAGCTGGTGGTCACCTTGACCACGCCGGGGTAGCCGAGCGAGACGTCGGGATGGTGGTTCTGCCCGTCGGCGATCGACGCGATCCGCGCCACGAGGGCGCCGCCGGCGGTGAAGCTCCCGCACTCGTACGACGCCTCGGCGGTGTCGCCGGAGACCTGCCACTCGGTCAGGCCGAGCTCGATGAAGTCCGCTGCTGTGGTCATGGTCCGAGGGTAGGACCCGTTTTATCTTGACGTCAAGATTCTTGAGCGCCCTAGACTGGACCCATGCGGGACGAGGTGGACCAGCTGGTCGAGGCGTGGCACCGCGAGCGGGCCGACCTCGACCTCGCCCCGGTCGAGGTGTTCAGCCGGATCAGCCGGTTGTCCCGGTTGCTCGACCGCGCCCGCCGGCAGGCGTTCACCGCGCACCGGATCGAGCCCTGGGAGTTCGACGTGCTGGCCGCCCTGCGCCGGGCCGGCGCGCCGTACCAGCTCTCCCCCGGGCGGCTGCTGCACCAGACCATGGTCACCAGCGGCACCATGACCAACCGGGTCGACCGGCTGGCCGGGCGTGGCCTGGTCGACCGGCTGCCCGACCCGGACGACCGCCGTGGCGTGCTGGTGCGGCTCACCGCCGAGGGCAAGCGCACCGTCGATGCCGCGTTCGAGGAGCTGCTCGCCCACGAGCGCGACCTGCTCGCGGCGCTGCCGGGCGACGACCGGGCGACCCTGGCCGCGTTGCTCAAGACCCTGATGACGCCGCTCGGCTGAGCGGCCTCACTCCAGCAGCGCCGCGGCCTCCATCCACTCCAGCTCGAGCGCGTCACGCTCGGCGGCCAGGTCCGAGAGCTGGGCCGACACCGAGGTCAGCAGTGCGTGGTCGGAGGCGTTGTCGAGGATCTGCTGGTTCAGCTCGGTCTCCCGCGCTGCGATCCGGGCGAGCTGCTTGTCGACCCGGGCGACGGTCTTGCGAGCCGCGCGTTCCTCCGCCCCACCGGACTTCGCCTTCGCACCCTTCTGACCGGTCGGGGTACCTCCACCCCCCGTCTGCGCCCGCTCGGCGGCCTTGGGTGCCACGTCCGCGACCGCTCGGCGGCGGTGCTCGAGGTACTGGTCGACGCCGTTGGGGAGCATCGAGAGCTGGCCGTCGCCGAGCAGGGCCCACGTGGAGTCGGTGACGCGCTCGAGGAAGTACCGGTCGTGCGAGACCACGACCAGGGTGCCCGGCCAGCGGTCGAGGAAGTCCTCGAGCACCGTGAGGGTCTCGATGTCGAGGTCGTTGGTGGGCTCGTCGAGCAGCAGCACGTTGGGCTCGGTCAGCAACAGCTTGAGCAGCTGGAAGCGGCGCCGCTCGCCACCGGACAGGTCGCCCAGCCGGGCCGTGAGCCGGTCGCCGGTGAAGCCGAACCGCTCCAGCATCGAGGTCGCGGTCACGTCCGAGCCGGTGGCCAGCCGGGTGACCCGGGCGATGGACTCGATCGTCGGCAGCACCCGCGCCTCGGGGTCGACCACGTCGATCGCCTGGGTGAGGTGCTCGAGCGCGATCGTGCGACCGTGCTTCACACGGCCGCGCTGCGGCTCCAACGTGTGCGCGAGCAGCGACAGCACGGAGGTCTTGCCGGCGCCGTTGACCCCGACGATCCCGACCCGGTCGCCCGGTCCCAGCCGCCAGGTGGCGTCGCTGAGCAGCATCCGCTCCCCGCGCACCAGGTCGACGTGCTCCATGTCGAGCACGTCCTTGCCGAGCCGCTGGGTGGCGAACTTCTGGAGCTCGAGCCGGTCGCGTGGCTCGGGCACGTCGTCGATCAGCGCGTTGGCGGCGTCGATCCGGAACTTCGGCTTCGAGGTGCGCGCCGGCGGCCCGCGGCGCAGCCAGGCCAGCTCCTTGCGCATCAGGTTCTGCCGGCGCTGCTCGGACGAGGACGCCTGCCGCTGCCGCTCGGCCTTGGCCAGCACGAACGACGCGTAGCCGCCGTCGTACACGTCGACGACACCCGCCCCGTTCGCCGCCGGGTGCACCTCCCAGGTGGTCTCGCAGACCGCGTCGAGGAACCAGCGGTCGTGGGTCACCACCACCAGGGCGGTACGACGCCCGGACAGGTGCTGCGCCAGCCAGGCCACCGCCTCGACGTCGAGGTGGTTGGTCGGCTCGTCGAGGATCATCAGGTCGTGCGGCTCGAGCAGCAGCCGGGCCAGCGAGCACCGGCGCCGCTCGCCACCGGACAGACCGTGCACGGCGCGGTCCAGCGACACCCCGGCGAGCAGCACCTCCACCACCTCGCGGGTGGTCGAGTCGGCCGCCCACTCGTGGTCGGCCTTGCCGCCGAGCACCACCTCACGGACGGTGTGGTTGTCGTCGAGCTCGTCGCGCTGGTCGAGGTAGCCGACCTGCAGGCCACGCGTGCGGGCGATCCGGCCGCCGTCCGGCTCCTCGCGCCCGGCGATCAGGTTCAGCAGCGTGGTCTTGCCGTCGCCGTTGCGGCCGACGACGCCGATCCGGTCGGTGTCACCGACGCCGAGGCTCACCTCGTCGAGCAGGATCCGCACGCCGTAGGACTTGGAGACGCGCTCGAGCGAGACCAGGTTGCTCACTGGACGTACTCCACGACGTGCGCGCCGGCGACCGGGCCCGTCGCCACCTGAACGCCACGATGTCCCTTGTCCAGCAAGGCTTCCCGCACCTCGTGTGCGCGCTCCTGGGTCTCGACCAGGCCGAGGTAGGTCGGACCGGAGCCGCTGAGCAGCCGGTAGGCGCCTTCCTCGAAGACGTCGGTGTCGGTCTGGTCGAGGTCCGGCCGCAGGCTGAGCGCCGCGGCCTGGAGGTCGTTGGTCAGGTTGCGACCGAGCAGCCGGAAGTCCCGGGACCGGAGGACCCCCTCCATGCCGTGGACCCGGAGGTGGGAGTGGGATCCCAGGTCGGGGTTGAGCCGGTCGAACTCGCGGTAGACCTCGGGAGTCGACATCCCGGTGGCGTCGGGGACGACGACCCACCACCAGGTGCCCGGGTCGTCGATCGGCTCGACCAGCTCACCGCGACCGGTGCCGACCGCGGTGCCGCCGATCAACGCGAAGGGCACGTCGCTCCCGATCTCGGCCGCCAGCCGGAGCAGGTCCTCGTCGCTGGTGCCGAGGTCCCACAGCCGGTCCAGCGCCACCAGCGACGCCGCCGCGTCCGCACTGCCACCGGCGAGGCCGCCGGCGACCGGGATGCCCTTGGCGATCCGGATCGCGGCCGCCCGCTCGAGTCCGTGGTGCGCGGCCAGCAGCCGGCCCGCCCGGACCGCGATGTTGCTGTCGTCCGCCGGGGCGCCCGTGCAGTCGACGTCGCCCATCGGCTCCACCAGCACCGACCAGTGACCGGCCTCCTCGACACTCACGTCGTCGTACAGGCTGATCGCCTGGTAGACGGTCAGCAGCGGGTGGAAGCCGTCCTCGCGCGGAGGCCCGACGGCCAGCCGGAGGTTGATCTTGGCGGCCGCGCGGACGGTGACGCTCATGCGTGGATCTCCTCGGCGATGCGGGTGAACTGGTGGACGTCGAGCGACTCGCCGCGGGCCATCGGGTCGATGCCGGCCCGGCGCAGCGCGGCCTCCGCGGCCTCGGACGAACCGACCAGCAGCCGCAGCGTGGGCCGCAACGCCTTCCGGCGGTGCGCGAACGCCGCGTCGATGACGGCGAACACCTGCTCCCGGCCGACGTGCGTCGACGGCGGGTCGCGACGGGTCCAGGCGACCAGCCCGGAGTCGACGTTGGGTGCGGGCCAGAACACGCTGCGCCCGACCGACCCGGCCCGTCGTACGTCGGCGTACCAGGCGGCCTTGACCGACGGCACGCCGTACACCTTGGAGCCGGGCGGGGCCGCCAGCCGGTCGGCGACCTCGGCCTGCACCATCACCAACCCGTGCTCCAGCGACGGGAGCAGTGCCAGGAGGTGCAGGAGCACCGGCACGGAGACGTTGTAGGGCAGGTTGGCGACCAGCGTCGTCGGGGGCGGGCCGGGCACCTCGGTGACCCGCATCGCGTCGGCGTGCACCACCTCGAAGCGGTCCGCCTGTCCCGGTGCGTACGACGAGATGGTCGCGGGCAGTGCCGCGGCGAGCACCGGGTCGAGCTCGACCGCGACCACCCGGCGCGCGACCGCGAGCAGGGCAAGGGTCAGCGAGCCCAGCCCGGGCCCGACCTCGAGCACCACGTCGTCGCCGTCGACCCCCGCGTCACGGACGATCCGGCGCACGGTGTTGGCGTCGATCACGAAGTTCTGGCCACGCTGCTTGGTGGGCCGGAGCTCGAGGCCGGCCGCGAGCGAACGCACCTCCGCCGGACCGAGAAGCCTCGGCCCGGCGGAGGCATCGTCAGTCACGATGCCGAGCGTAGTGGTGGCCCCGAAGGGCTCGCCCACCGGAGACGGCACGCTCAGCCGCGTGCCCCGCACGACGGCCAGGCACCGTAACCGCCCTCGGCGGCACGGACCTTCTCGGCGATCGCGATCTGCTGCTCGCGGCTGTTCTGGTCCGGCCGGCCGGAGCCGCCGTACGACTGCCAGGTGCCGAGGCTGAACTGCAGGCCGCCGTAGTAGCCGTTGCCGGTGTTGGCGGCCCAGTTGCCGCCGGACTCGCACTGGGCGATCCGGTCCCAGGCGGAGCCCCCGCTGGCGAAGTTCGTGGCGGCGGCCGCTGCCTTGGTGCCGACCGTGACGATGCGGTCCACGGGAGCCCGCAGGACGGTCGCCTTGAGCACCGACTTCTTGACCACCTTGCCGTTGTGGGTGACCACGCGGTAGGTGACGTCGCGGACGCCGGGACGGCCCTCGCGCACCGTGGTCGACTCGCCCTCGGGCATCGAGTCGTCCTTGCGCTCGTCGGTGCCGAAGCCGATCTGCTCGCGGTCGACGTGCACCTGCTTCTTGGTGACCTTGGTGAAGACCACCGTGTCGCCGTCCTTGACGAAGGCGTCGAGGCGGGGCGTGACCTTGTCGTTCTTGTCGTGGCCGACACCGAGCTTGCCCAGCACCTCGCGCACCGTGATCGCGCTGACGCTGCGCTTCTGCTGCCGGTGGGCGCCGATCTTGACGGTCAGCTTCTTCGGGGTCGCGATCCGCAGGGCCATGCCCTCACGGTCGATCTCCGCCGAGCGGCTGCTGGAGTAGTCCGCACCGAGGAACCGGAGCCCGAGCTCGTCGAGGGCTCCGCTCACCGTGGTGGCGGTGGTCCAGTAGGTGCTCTTCTCACCGTCGAGGTTCACCGCCAGCGGCTTGCCGTAGCGCACCGCGACCCGCGAGTCGTCGTCGATCGGGGAGTCCAGCGACGGGGCCACGACGTCGTGGCTGTCCAGGTCGATGTTCTTGCTGGCCAGGAGGTCCCGGACGTTGCCGCCGAGGGTGTGCACCTCCTGCGACTTGCCGTCGATGGACAGGGTGACGGTCTTGCTCACGGCCGCGTAGCCGACGGTGGTCCCTGCGACAGCCAGCACCACGAGGGCGACCAGGGCGATCAGCAGGGACTTCTTCGTGCTCATGCGCGCGATAGCGATCCGCACGGTTCTCCAGACGTCGTATTCTCCGGGCCACGGGCGCCGATGTCCGCCGGCCCAGCACTCCCCCGGAGTGGAGCCAGCGCAAAGTGACGACATCGGTCGGTGGTGGAACAAGTCCCGTTCCCGGCCAACAAGCCAACGACGCTAACCGCTGATGCCGCCAGGACCAAATCGCCGACCCGTCGCAGATGGTCGTCCCCAGCCCGCCGACCCGTCGCAGATGGTCGTCCCCAGCCCGCCGACCCGTCGCAGATGGTCGTCCCGAGCCGGCGACCCGTCGCAGATGGCGGTCCCGGGCGCGGCGAGCCGTCGCAATTGGCGCGATGACGCGTCGACCATCTGCGCCGGGTCAGCGCCACCTACGCGACCATCCGCGTCGGGTCAGCGCCACACACGCGACCATCTGCGACGGGTCAGCCCCAGGTGCCACCGAAGGCGCGGTCGGTGTTGGCGTCGACGGCGCGGCAGAGCTCCTCGAGGTCCTCGCCGCGGGTCCGGGCCATCGAGCGCATCGTCAGCGGCACCAGGTACGACGCGTTGGGCCGGCCCCGGTAGGGCATCGGGGTCAGGTACGGCGCATCCGTCTCGACCAGGATCCGGTCCTGCGGCGTCACCCGGAGCGCCTCCCGCAGCGGTTCGGCGTTCTTGAAGGTGACCGTGCCGGCGAACGACAGGTACGCACCCCGGTCCAGGCAGCGACGCGCGAAGTCGGCGTCGCCGGAGAAGCAGTGCATCACCCAGCGCTCCGGGGCCCCCACCTCGTCCACGATCCGCAGCACGTCGTCGTGCGCGTCGCGGTCGTGGATCACCAGCGTCTTCTCGAGCGCGCGCGCCAGCTCGAGGTGCCAGCGGAACGACCGCTCCTGGTCGGCGCGGCCGTCCTCGCCGGTGCGGAAGTGGTCGAGCCCGGTCTCCCCGACCGCCCGCACCCGCGGGTCCTCGGCGAGCGTGACGATCTCGGCGAAGGCCCGTTCGAGCTGCGCGTCCGCGGCGAGCCGCGGGGCCTCGTTGGGATGCAGCGCCACGCCGGCGACGATCTGGTCGTGGCGGTGCGCGGCCTCGACCGCCCAACGCGCACCGGGCAGGTCGCAGCCGATCTGCACGATCCGCGGCACGCCGACCTCGGCCGCCAGGCGCAGTGCCTCCCCCGCCTCCAGCCAGGCGCCGTCCGGTCCGTCCGCGATGTCGAGGTGGCAGTGGTTGTCGACCACCGGGTGCGGCAACGGGTCGGGGGCAGGCGGCCGCTCGCGGTCGCGGCTGCGGCCCTCGTCGGTCGCGTGCCGGCTGCGGGTCGGTCCTTCGGTCGGCTGGTCGGTCATGGCTTGTGCACCGCGTCGTACACCTCTCGCTTGGGGACCCCCGCCCGTCGGGCGACGTCCAGGATCGCCTGCTTGCGGGGGGTGCCGGTGGCCTCGGCGTCGGCGACCAGGCCGGCCAGGCTGGCCGGGTCGGTGTCCAGCTGCTCCGGTACGGCGCCCGCGACGACCAGCGTGACCTCGCCACGAACGCCGTCGCCCGCCCAGCCGACGAGCTCGGCCAGCCCCCCGCGCCGTACCTCCTCGTGGGTCTTGGTCAGCTCCCGGCACACCGCCGCGCGACGGTCGTCGCCCCAGGCCTCGGCCATCGCCGCCAGCGTGGCCCCGGTGCGGTGCGGCGCCTCGAAGAACACCAGCGTGCGCTCCTCGCCGGCCAGCGCCGACAGCCGCCGGGCCCGCTCCCCGGCCTTCCGCGGCAAGAAGCCCTCGAAGCAGAACCGGTCGACCGGCAGCCCCGAGACCGCCAGTGCGGTCAGCACGGCGCTCGGTCCGGGCACCGCGGTGACCCGCACCCCTTCCGCGACCGCGGCCACCACCAGCCGGTAGCCGGGGTCGGACACCGACGGCATCCCGGCGTCGGTCACCAGCACCACCCGCTGGCCGGCGCTGAGCGCCGCCACCAGCTGCGGCGTCCGGGCAGCCTCGTTGCCCTCGAAGTAGGAGACCACCCGGCCACCGATGCTCAGGCCGAGCTCGGTGGTCAGCCGTCGCAGCCGGCGGGTGTCCTCGGCCGCGACCACGTCGGCGCCCGCCAGCTCCGCCGCCAACCGGGGCGGGGCGTCGCCGACCTGCCCGATCGGGGTGGCGGCGAGCACCAGCACGCCCGCACCGTCGGTGTCGTCCACCCGACGATCATCCCAGCCGTACCCTTGCCCGCGTGCAGCAGACCGTGACCGAGGAGCAGCGCCCCACGCGCACCCTCGGTCTCTCGCGGACGGCCGAGGGCCGCCCCGTGCCGAGCCTGCGTCGTCGCAGCGTTGCCGCGATCCGCAGCTCCGACGCGCTGATGTCGTGGCTGGGGACCGCCGCGGTCACGATGCTCGCGCTGTTCCTCCGGCTGTGGGACCTCGGCAAGCCGCGCTCGTTCCTCTTCGACGAGACCTACTACGCCAAGGACGCGTGGTCCCTGATCCACAAGGGGTACGTCACCAGCTACGTCTCCGACGCCAACGACAAGATCCTGGCCGGCCACACCGGCCCGGACATCTGGACCAGCACCCCGAGCATGGTGGTGCACCCCGAGGTCGGGAAATGGCTGATCGGCGCCGGGGAGGCGCTGTTCGGGATGGACCCGTTCGGCTGGCGGTTCGCCTCGGCGGTGGTCGGCTCGTTGATGATCCTGGTGATGGTGCGCACCGCGCGCCGGATGACCGGCTCCACGATGCTCGGGATCGTCGCCGGCCTGATCATGTGCTTCGACGGGCTCCAGCTGGTGCTGTCGCGGCTCGCGCTGCTCGACATCTTCCAGGCGTTCTTCGTGCTGTCGGCCGTGTCCTGCCTGGTCGCCGACCGTGACTGGGGCCGCGAACGGCTGGCCCGGCTGGCGCCGAGCGGCGTCGGGCCCGACGCGTGGGGACCGGTGCGCGGCCTGCTGTTGCGTCCCTGGCGGGTGCTGGCGGGCGTCTGGTTCGGGCTCGGCCTCGGCACGAAGTGGAGCACGGTCTTCGTGATCGCCGCGTTCGGCCTGCTGGTCTGGGCCTGGGACGCCGGCGCGCGGAGGCGGCTGGGGGTGCGCGGCTCGCTCCGGAAGGCGGCACTGGTCGACGCCCTGCCGGCGTTCGGCTGGCTGGTGCTGCTGCCGGCGGTCATCTACGTGGCGACCTGGACCGGCTGGCTGCTGCACGCCGGGGTCTACGAGAAGTCGCTGTCGAACACCCAGTACGGGCCCTACTGGGGCACCTACACCAAGGTGCCGGCGCACGGCTTCTTCGAGCACGCGGTCAAGGCCTTGCGCTCGCTGTGGCACTACCACCACGACGTCTACAGCTTCCACACCGGCAAGGACCTCGCCGGCTCGAAGCACGTCTACCAGTCCAATCCCGGCGGTTGGCTGCTCCTGAACCGGCCGGTCGGGGTCGACGCGCAGCTCGGGATCAAGCCCGGCGAGCAGGGCTGCGACGCGCCCGCCGGCAGCACCTGCCTGCGCCAGGTGCTGCTGCTCGGCAACCCCGCGGTCTGGTGGGGAGGCACGCTCGCGTTCCTCTACGCGATCGGCGCCTGGGTCGGTCGCCGGGACTGGCGGTACGGCGTGGTCGTGGTCGGCGTCCTGGTGACCTGGCTGCCGTGGCTCCGGTACGACGACCGGCCGATCTTCAGCTACTACTCGATCATGATCGAGCCGTTCCTGGTGCTCGGGCTGACCCTGCTGCTCGGCCGGATCCTCGGCCCGGCCACGGCGTCGTACCAGCGGCGGCGGCTGGGCGCGCTCGTCGGCGGCGTCTACCTGGTAGCGGTGGTCGCGCTGTTCGCGTGGTTCTGGCCGATCTGGACCGATCAGCTGATCACGACGCCGCACTGGCTGCAGCGGATCTGGTTCCACCGCTGGATCTGAGCTCCGTCCCCCCACCCCTGCGGAGGCAGCGACGACCGGGCCCGGTCACTACGGTCGAGACATGAAGACCATCCTGATCCTCGTGGTGCTCGTGGTGCTCGTCCTGATCGTGCTCGGTGCCCTGCGCCGGGGCGGCCGCGGTCGCGGGATCTGAGGCGAGCCGCTAGACCGGCCGGAGCGGACCTCGACGCTGCCGCATCGGCAGTCCTTCGAGGGGCTCGACGGCGGCTTCCGGCGCCGCGAGCGGGAAGCGCAGGATCGCCGGCTGGAAGGTGAGCATCTCCATCAGGTGCTCGACCGAGACCGGGGCGCCGATGTGGTAGCCCTGCGCGTAGTCGACGCCCTCGCTCTGGACCACCTCGAGGATCGCCGCCGACGAGACGTGCTCGGCGATGGTCTGCTTGCCGAGCCCGCGGGCGATGCCGACGATCGACCCGACGATGGTGCGGTCGGTGTCGCTGTCCGTGCAGTTCGCCACGAACTCGCCGTCGATCTTCACGTAGTCGATCGGCAGGTGCTTGAGGTAGTAGAACGAGCCGAAGCCGGCACCGAAGTCGTCCAGGGCGAACTTGCAGCCGAGCCGGCGCTGCCGCTCGGCGAAGGTCCGGGCGGTCTGGATGTGCGCGACGGCCGCGGTCTCGGTGATCTCGAGGACCAGGCCACGCGGGTCGGCGCCGTACCGGAGCAGGCTGTCGGTGATCGCGGTCTCGATCAGCTGTGAGCCGATCGACTTGCCGGAGAGGTTCACCTCGAGCTGGAAGCCCGGGTGCACCTGCTGGATGTCGGCCAGCAGCGAGATCGCGCGGTCGATCACCCAGCGGTCGATGTCGATGATCTCGCCGGTGCGCTCCGCGATGTAGAGGAATCGGTCGGGCATCACCAGGTCGTCGCCGTCGCCGAGCCGGATCAGTGCCTCGGCGCTGGTGATCCGTCCGGTCCGGACGTCGAGGATCGGCTGCAGCTGGAGCACGAAGTCGTCGTTGTCGATCGCCTGCTGGATCCGCTCGGACCAGGCCATCCGGGCGCCCATGCGGGGCTGCTCGTGGTCGTGGTGGTCGAGGAGCACGTACTGGTCGCGCCCGGCTTCCTTGGCGTCGTACATGGTCATGTCGGCGGCCGAGACCAGGTCCTCCAACGAGGTCTGCCGGTCGCCGATCAGCACCACGCCGATGCTGGCGGACACCCGGCGCAGCACGCCCTCGTGGGACTGGGCGAGTCCTCGGACCCGCTCCAGCACGTCCTGGGCGACGAACCGGGCTGCGGCGGCGTCGGCGGTCGGCAGCAGCAGCGCGAACTCGTCACCCCCGATCCGGGCAACCAGGTCGCCCTCACGCGCGCCCTGCCGCAGCAGCGTCGCGACGGCCACGATCAGCTGGTCACCGACGTGATGGCCCAGCGAGTCGTTGACCTCCTTGAAGTTGTCGAGGTCGAGCATCAGCAGGGCACCCTCGGGATCGCCCTCGCCGTCCTCGAGGTGCACCCGGAGGTCAGCCTCGAAACGACGCCGGTTGACCAGCCCGGTCAGCGGGTCGTGGTCGGCCAGGTGGGCCATCCGCTCCGCGTGGTGATGGCGTTCGGTCACGTCGACCAGGTGCATCAGCACCAGCGGCTGTTCCTCGGTGCGGACCAGCGTGCTCGTGAGCGCCAGGTGGACGACCGGACCCGAGGCCCGGGCCGCGGTCCACTGCGTCTGGTGCCGCTCGTCTGACAGCACCGAGGCCAGGTGGCGCGCCAGGACTCCCGGCGAGTCGGCGTCCGTGCGTTCGTCGAGCGCCCGGTCGAGGAGGTCGGCGGGCGCCACGTCGAAGAGCCGGGCGGCGGCCGGGTTGGCCTCGCGCACCACGCCGTCCGCGTCCAGCAGCACGATCCCGATCGGTGACTCCGCGAGAAGCCGGGCGGCGCTCAGCGGTCCCGGCTCGGTCGAGCCGGGCGCGGGGACCGTGCGGTCGGGAGGCGCCATGGCACCGATTCTGTCCGAGATCGACCGATTTCGTCCGAGTTTCTCGGTTCTGGGCACGCCGCCGGGTCTCGGTGTTCACACCGGCGTGTCACGGAAACGACGAACCCGCCTGTTCCAGTGGCCGGGGGAAGGCCTACGGGGCCGGGGGGATGGCCTCGTGGAACGGCGGGTTCGTGTCGCTTCGTGCTGGGCGGGGGGCCCAACGACAACGGTACGGACGCCGTCGGCGCCTGTGAGCAAAAAGGTGCAAACGGGAGATTCAAGTTTGTGCGACTGCATGTTTGTGCAACTCCGTGTCGTTTGCCGCGTTTTCTCCCTAAGGTTTCACTCGACGGGCTGGGGGGCCTCGGTCGATGCGCGTGACACCTGGTGTCACGCGCATCGATGGTTCCAGGGGTGCTCACCCCGACCGGCGCGGAGGGTCGCGCCGCCCTGGTGCGGTCAGGCCCTTCGTCGCCGCCGGAGCGACCTGCGGGCCGTGCCTGCCTCCGGAGCCACGTCGGCGCCCACGTGCGCCGTCGCGATGTGGGCTCGCTCCAGCGCATCGAACACCGCCTGGCAGCTGCGCGACGCCTCCACCAGGGCCTGCGCCGCGACCGCCGTCGCGGCGTCCGGATCTCCCTCGAAGGGACCTTCGACCACGGTCAGCCGTCGGTGGTGCGCCTCCTCGCGCAACCAGACGGCGAGCTCGCCGAGCGATCGCTGGAGGGTCGTGGTGAGCAGGGCCAGGGACCCCATCACGTGGTACGCGTCGGCGGGTCCCGCCAGGGCGCCGGCGCTCAGCGCGCGGTCCAGGGCCGTCACGGCCGCCCGAGCCTCGTGCACCGTGGCAACCGCCGTCGGACGGCTCCCGTCCGGGCGCCCACCGAGGCCGTTCACGCGGCATCCAGCACGACATCGCCGCGCTCGAGGCTCGCCACATCCCTCGGTTCCTGACGCGCCGGCCCTCGTCCGGCAGGTGACGGCGGGGCCGCGGCACGGCGCCGCCGCTGGCCGGCCAGGGCGAGGGACTGGGCACCGAAGAAGATCCAGGCCACGTTCATGAAGGCGCTCGGCAGCGCACCGCTGTGGAACGACGCCACGCCCAGCAACGCCGCGCCCACCATGTTCAACCCCTGGAACAGTCCCGCATCGGGCAGGACGCGTCGCGTCGAGACCAGTACGTAGGCCGCGGCCACCAAGCCGCCTCCCGCCCATCCCAGCAGATCCAGACCGGACAACACCTCGTGACTCCCTTCGCGACCACCGGGCCCTGGTTCCCAGAGACCGGTCCAGTCTGCGCGCCGGAACCGTGCAGGTCCAGCGACGGAAGTTGAATCCAGAGTTTAGAATATGTGGATGGAACTGAACCTGCGACGGTTGCGGATCCTGCGCGAGGTGGCACACCACGGGGGCGTCAGCATGGCAGCCCGCGTGACGCACTACTCGGCCTCCGGGATCTCCCAGCAGATGGCAGCCCTCGAGCAGGACGTCGGGGCTCCGGTCCTCGAGCGCCGAGGTCGGGGCATCGTCCTGACCGAGGTCGGACGGATCCTCCTCGAGCACGCCGAGATCATGCTCGACGCGGAGAGTCATGCGCGGAGCGCGGTCGAGCAGGTGCGGGACTCGATGGCGGTCGAACTGTCCGTGGGCGTCTTCAGCACCGTGGCCGCCGGCCTGATGCCGGGCATCGTCGAGGACCTCGCACGGCTCCATCCCGAGATCCACCTGCGGACGCGCGAGCTCGATCCCGATGACGCGGGGATCGAGCTGCGGCACGGCCACCTGGACCTTGCCTTCCTGATCGACTATCCCGACGCCACCGAGCCCTGGTCCCCCGGCATCACGATCGTGCCGGCCATCAACGACGAGCTGCACCTCGCCGTACCCACCGGCCGCTTCCCACCCGGCAAGGTGCGGCTCGCGGATCTCGGGGACCAGGACTGGGTGATCTCGGGGCCCCGCACCTACTACGGCCGCGCCGTACGGTCCGCCTGCCGCCAGGCAGGCTTCGACATCGCGATCACCCACGAGGTCGACGAACAGGCGACCGCCCTCGCCATGGTCGCGGCCGGACTCGGCATCACGCTCATGTCCGACCTCGGCCGCGCCTTCCTGCCGGAGGCGGGGATCGACGTCCTCGAGCTCACCCGCCCGCTACGACGGCAGATCCTCCTCGCCCACGCCGACGCGTCCGGGGGTCGGCCGGCGATCAGGCTCTTCATGGAGAGCGCCACCCGCATCGCGGACCGGACCTCGCGGTCGAACGGCAGCGGAGGAACGTCGGCCCGATGAGCAGGTGTATCGTCGATGAACGATGAACACCCTGGATCGCGTCACGGCCGAGACCTACGCGTCGTGGTTCCGCTGCCTCGCCGACCCCACCCGGCTCCAGATCCTCCATGTCCTCGCGGGCCGGGCGCGGGCCCTGCGCGTCGGAGAGGTCGCGCAGGCGGTCGGGGTCGCCCAGTCCACGGCCTCGGTGCACCTCCAGCGGCTGCTCGAGGACGAGTTCGTCCGGGTTGACCGCTCGACGAACTCGAGCTGGTACCAGATCAACCCCGACTGCATCGAGGAGTTCCCTCGAGCCGCCGCCCAGGTGATGGGCGCGTTGAGCGGCACGGTCCCGCTTCCCGAGCTGTCGCCGTCAGCCCCGTGGCACCAGCGGGCAGGTGCGCCGAGGCAGGGAGCGTGACGCGTCGTCACGTCGTGATGCTCGTCGCCGCAACTGCGTGCTGGGGGTGCGGCACCGTCCTCAGCAAGCAGGTTCTCGACCGCGGTGTCGCTCCGCTGACCTTGCTCGCCATCGAGCTCTCGGCCAGCTGCCTGCTCCTGCTGGTGAGCTCTGCGCTGGTGCGCAGCACCTCGACTTGGTCGCCCTCCCTGCTCAAGCTCGCACTGCTCGGGATCCTGAACCCGGGTCTGGCCTATGCCCTGGGACTCCTCGGCCTGGTCAGCATCAGCGCCAGCCTGTCCGTGCTCCTGTGGGCCACCGAGCCGATCCTGATCCTGCTCCTCGCCATCCTGGTGCTGCACGAGAGGGTCGCTGCCGCGACCGTTGTCGCCCTGGCTGCCGCGATCGTCGGAGTGCTCCTCGTGGTCTACAGACCCGGAGCCGACGGGGATGCACGGGGTGTCGCTCTCACCGTCGCTGCCGTCTCCGCTTGTGCCTGCTACACGGTGCTGACCCGGCGACTGGTCCTCGACGACAGCTCCCTGACCGTGGTGCTGGCGCAACAGGTCGTGGCGCTGATCTTCGCCCTCGTCTCGGTCGGTGTTGCCCTGTTGTGGGGCCTCACCGATCTCGCTCTACCCACCGACCTGACAACCTTGGCGCTCGCCGTCGCATCCGGCGCCCTCTACTACGGCTTCGCGTTCTGGTTCTTCGTCAGCGGGCTGCGGGGCGTCCCCGCTTCCGTCGCAGGCGCCCTGCTGCCCCTGATCCCCGTCTTCGGGCTGACTGCGGCCTACGCCGCCGGCGACCGTCTCGAGGGCCGCCAGTGGCTCGGCGCCTCGGTGGTCGTGCTCGCCACGGCAGCCGCCGTGGTCCGGCACCTGCGAAGCCCTCAGGGCTCCGACTCAGCGCAGCCGGTGGCCCTCAAGCCAGCGAGAGGAACAGCTTCTCCATCTTCTTGACGTCGACGCTGTCCGTGCGGTCGCCGTTGATCAGGCACTGCTGGAGACCGGTGGCCACGACGGCGAACCCGGCGCGGTCCAGCGCCCGGGACACCGCCGCGAGCTGGGTGACCACGTCCTCGCAGTCGCGCCCCTCCTCCATCATCCGGAGCACGCCGGCCAGCTGTCCCTGGGCGCGCTTGATGCGGTTGATGACCGGCGTCATCTCCGCGGGGTCGAGTTCCATCAGTTCCCCTCCTGCAGTGCGACGAAGGCCGCGTTGAGTCGTTGCTTGGCGTCGGTGGCCACCGCGTGGAGCGCCTCGTTGTCGGCGAGCCCCATCATGGCGTCGGGGTCGAAGGCCTCGACCACGGTCGTCTCCGGGTCCAGCGACCGGACGACCACGTTGCACGGCAGCACGGCCGCGATCGACGGTTCGGCCCGGATCGCCTCGTAGGCCAGCGGAGGGCGGCAGGCCCCGAGGATGATCTGCGGCGCGATGTCGACGTCGATCTTCTCCTTGAGCGCGGCCTGCAGGTCGACCTCGGTGAGCACGCCGAACCCTTGGTCACCGAGGGCGGTGCGGACCGCCTCCACCGCCTCGGGGTAGGGCCGGTTCAGGGTGGTGGTGATCGTGTAGCTGCTCATCACTGCTCCTCTGCTCGTAGGTCGTCTCTCCGTGCCTCCGTGGGGCCGCGCGGGGCCTCACAGCCTCATGACAGCATACCCCCCAGGGTTTATTTGCAATCCCTCACGCATACCCCCTACCGTATTGATGACGGGGCCATTCGATCCGAGAGGAGGCCATCGCGTGAGTGAGAACGCGACACCCGAGATCGACGTCGAGGAGTTCGCCGCCGCACGGGGGAACAACCTTCTCCTGGACGTGCGCGAGACAGCCGAGTACGCCCGCGGCCATGTGCCGGGCGCGGTCCTGGTCCCCATGGGCCAGCTCGCGAACCGGATCGGCCAGATCGACAAGACCTCCCCCGTGTTCGTCATCTGCGCTTCGGGCAACCGGAGCAGCGCGATGACCGACCTGCTGCGCGGCGCCGGCATCGACGCCTACTCCGTCACTGGCGGCACCGGCGCCTGGAAGCGCTCGGGCCGACCCCTTCAGGAAGGACTGGCATGACCACCACCGCACTGACCATCGTCCCCATCGAGACCCCCACCCTGGGCGACCGCAGCTACGTCGTCCACGACGGTGAGGTCGCCTTCGTCGTCGACCCCCAGCGTGACATCGACCGGGTCCTGGCGATCCTGGACGAGCACACCGTCGAGCTGACCGACATCTTCGAGACCCACCTCCACAACGACTACCTCACCGGCGGTCTGGCGCTGTCCCAGCGCACCGGCGCGACGTACCACGTCAACGCCGACGACGACGTCTCCTTCGACCGCACCCCGATCCGCGACGGTGAGACCGTCCAGATCGGCTCCCGGATGCGGCTGACCGCGATCGCCACCCCCGGGCACACCTTCACCCACCTGTCCTACGCGCTCAGCGAGTTGACCACCGAGGATGCCGCGGTCGGGACCGAGGCCTCCGGGTGCGTGTTCTCCGGCGGATCCCTCCTGTTCGGGGCCACCGGGCGCCCCGACCTCCTCGGTGAGGAGAACACGGATGCGCTGGCCCGGCAGCAGCACGCCTCGGCACACCGGCTGGTGGACCTGCTCCCCGCTGATGCGGACGTCTTCCCCACCCACGGCTTCGGATCGTTCTGTGCGGCGACACAGTCCGATGTCACGGAGTCGACGATCGGGCAGGAGAACGAGTCCAACCCGGTCCTGACCCAGGACGAGGAGACCTACGTCCGGGAGCTGCTGGAGGGCCTCGGAGCCTGGCCCGCGTACTACGCGCACATGATGCCCGGCAACGCCGAGGGCCCCTCCGAGCCCGACCTCTCCCCGCCCGCGACCGCCGATGCCGCCGAGCTGCGGCGCCGGATCGAGGCCGGTGAGTGGGTGGTCGACCTCCGCAACCTGACCGCCTTCGCGGCAGGGCACGCACCCGGCACCCTCAACTTCGGGATCGACGGCGCCTTCGCGACTTACCTCGGCTGGCTGATCAGCTGGGGCACCCCGGTGACCCTGCTCGGCGAGACCCCGGAGGACGTCGCCGAGGCCCAGCGCGAGCTGGTCCGGATCGGCATCGACCGTCCGGCCGCACACGCCACAGGTGAGCCCCGGGACTGGGCCGACGGGTCTCTCTCGAGCTTCCCCACCGCCACGTTCGCCGACCTCGAGCAGGTTCGCCACCACCGCGAGGTCGTGATCCTCGACGTCCGCCGCACCGATGAGTACGACGCCGCCCGGATCGAGGGCGCCCACAACATCCCCATCCACGAGCTGCCCGACCGGGTCGCCGAGGTTCCGCCGGGTGAGGTCTGGGTGCACTGCGCGTCGGGCTACCGCGCCTCGATCGCCGCATCCCTGATCGACGCCTCGGGCCGCACGCCGGTCACCGTCGACGACTCCTTCGAGAACGCCGAGAAGGTCGGTCTGCACCTGGTCGGCGCCGACGCCTGATGCTCGACCTCGTCCTCGCGGTCGCCGCCGGCGCGCTGATCGGGCTCAGCCTCGGCGCGCTCGGCGGCGGCGGATCGATCCTCGCCGTCCCGGTGCTCGTCTACGCCCTCGGCCAGAGCCCCGGCCAGGCGACCACCGGGTCGCTCGTCGTCGTCGGCGTCACCGCACTGATCGGAGCCGTCACCGCCTACCGCGCGGGCAACGTCATGCTCGCCCGCGGTGTCACGTTCGGGCTGGTGGCGATCGGTGGTGCAGCGGTCGGGGCCAAGGCCTCTGCCCTGGTCCCCGAACCGGTGCTGATGGCCGCCTTCGCCGTGCTGATGCTCGTCGTCGGCGGGGTCATGGCCGTCCGCCAGGTGCGTGCGCGCCGAGTCCCCGACGACCGGGACGGTGCCGGAGAGGAAGCGGCCCGTCGCCTCAGGCGCCACACCCTGGACGACCCGATCATCACGTTCAAGCCGACCTTCGCCTGCCAGTGCCCCCGCGCCCTGAAGGTCCTGGTCACCGCCACCGTCGTCGGGCTGCTCACCGGGTTCCTCGGCGTCGGCGGCGGCTTCCTCGTCGTCCCGGCCCTGCTCCTCGCCCTGGCGCTGCCCATGGAGTACGCCGCGGGCACCTCGCTGGTCGTGATCACGCTGACCAGCGTCGGTGCGCTGGCCGTCCGGGCCGGTGTCGGCGTCGCACCCGACTGGGGCCTGGTGCTCGTGCTCGCCGCAGTCTCAGGCGTCGGCGGGTTCCTCGGGGCCAAGCTGGCCGACCGGGTCGACACCGACCGTCTCTCAGCCGCCTTCACCGTCCTGGTGCTCGCCGTCGCCGTCTACACGGCCGTCCGCGCCCTGCCCGCTCTCGTCTGAACCGATCCCGGACCCACCTCCTCGGGCCCGGACCACGCCTGCCCACGCCACCTCCCTGACCGAAAGAGAAGCCCCCATGACAACGATGGCATCGCCCCGCCACGCGGCACCGCGAACCGATCCTCCCCTCGACACCCGACCGGGCCCGCTCGGCCGCCTCGGGGTCTGGGTCACCGACCATGCCGCGCTGACGACAGTGGTGTGGCTGCTGGTGATCGTCGGTCTCGGGGCGTTCGCACCGAAGGTCGAGTCCGAGCTCTCCGGCGCCGGATGGCAGGCCAACGGCTCCGAGTCCGTGGCCGCCCGTGAGCTCGCCCAGCAGCACTTCGACGGCAACGCCAGCACCGCGATCCAGGTGGTCGTCCACTCCACCGACGGCGCCGTCACCGAGGGTTCGGGCAAGCAGGTGCTCGCCCGAGCCACCGCCATGCTGGAGCAGGACTCCCGGATCGCCGGCGTCGTACAGCCCCGGCCCGGCGCCACGGTGAGTCCGGACGGCACCACCGCGATCCTGGTCGCGGGGGCGAAGGCCAACCCCAACGACATGGTCCGGGCCGCCGACGACCTCAAGGGGCCGCTGCAGGACCTCTCCCGCGCCGGGGTCGAGGTCAACCCCACGGGCGCCTCGCTCCTGTGGTCGGACTTCAACGAGGCCAACCTGGACGCGATGCTCAAGTCGGAGATGTTCTCCTGGCCCGTCACGCTCGCCATCCTGGTGCTGGCCTTCGGTGCGCTGGTCGCGGCCGGTCTGCCACTCATCCTCACCCTGGCCGGGCTGGTCGCCTCGGCCGGCTCGCTGGTGCTGATCAACCAGGTCGTCCCCGTCTCCATCTGGGCGATGAACTTCGCCATGATGTTCGCGCTCGCCCTGGGCATCGACTACGCGCTGTTCATCGTGGTCCGCTACCGCGCGGCCCGAGCGCGAGCAGGCAGCAGCGCCCGACAGGCGATCGCCGAGACCATGGACACCGCCGGCAAGGCGGTGCTGCTCTCCGGAGCCACGGTCCTGATCTCCCTGTCCGCGGTGATGCTCGTGCCCTCACCGTCGTTCCGCTCGATGGCGGGCGGGATCATGCTGTCGGTCGTCTTCGTCCTGGGCGCCACCTTGAGCCTGCTGCCGCTGGTGCTGGCGAAGCTGGACCACCGGATCAACAAGCTCTCGCTGCCGTGGTCGCACTCGGGTGAGCACCGCTCTCCCAAGTTCGCCGCCTGGGGCGAGCGCCTCTGGAAGCGGCCGCTGGTGTGGGGGGTGGCGTCCGTGGTGGTGCTGCTCGCCCTTGCCGCACCCGATCCTCGGGCTGAAGACCGCGATGCCCTCGATCAAGGTCCTGCCCGACGACGCATCCGCGCGGGTCGGCTACGACCTGGTCCAGGAGAGCTTCGGTGAGGGCGCTCCCGGCACCCTCACGATCGTCGTCGACCAGAGCCAGGCAAACGCCGCCTCGGACGTGCTTTCCAAGGACGGGGGCATCAGCGGCGCCATGCCGGCCATGCCCGCCACGGACGGCACGGACCACGCACTGATCCAGGCCGTGCCCACCGTCGACCCCTCGGACCCGGCGCTGGGTGACACCATCGACCGGCTGCGCGCCGACCTGCCCTCCTCGGCCGTGGTGGGAGGTGCCGCGATCGAGAACCTCGACCTGAAGGCCCAGCTCGACGACTCCACCCCGCTCGTGATCGGGGTCATCCTGGCACTGGGGTTCCTGCTCCTGCTGATCGCGCTCCAGGCGCCGCTGATCGCGCTCCTCGGCACCCTGGCCAGCCTGCTCTCGACCGCGGCCGCCTTCGGAGTCGCCCGACTGGTCTTCCAGGAAGGCTTCGGCGCCGGCCTGATGGGCTTCGAGTCGCAGGGCTTCCTCGACGCCTGGGCCCCGGTGTTCTTCTTTGCGATGATCTTTGCGATCGCCATGGACTACACCGTCTTCCTGCTCGCCTCGGCCAAGGAGCACTACGAGCAGTCCGGCGACCCGAAGGAGGCCATGGTCGGTTCGCTGGCCCACTCCGGACGCGTGATCTTCGCTGCCGGCGCGGTCATGGTCGCCGTGTTCTTCACCTTCGCGCTGTCCGGCCCGCTGCCGCCCAAGGAGATGGGCATCGTGCTCGGCGTCGCCGTACTGCTCGACGCCTTCCTGGTGCGGCTCGTGCTCCTGCCCGTCCTGCTCCGGCTCACGGGTCGGGCGGCCTGGTGGGCGCCGTCGTGGCTGACCCGCATCCTGCCGAACATCCGCTTCTCACACAGCTGAACCACCACCGAAAAGGAGAACCATCATGTGCAGACAAGTCACCTGTCGGACCTGTGGCAAGCCCACGTGGGCTGGCTGCGGCCAGCACGTCGACCAGGTCATGGCCGGTGTCCCGAAGGCGCAGCGCTGCCCGGGTCACCCCAAGGAACCCGGCAAGGGTCTTCTCGCCAAGCTCTTCGGGCGCCGCTAGGCCCGAGTGCCTTGCCGTGGGGCCGGGTCGACGTCCAACGACGGTCATCAGTGCAGACGCTGCGGCCTCGTCGGATCAGCGGCTCGGCTCCACGGGCGGTCCTCAGCTCACCGGGCGATCACTCGCCGGTGTGATCTGCACGCGCTGCGGGCTTCGGTGCCCGCGCGCGCAGGAGAGCCACCCCGGCGGCGACGACACCGATGGCGCCGGGTACGGCCCACCCCGGGACATCGACGGTCCACCGGCTGACGGCGTCCTGCGCCGCTGACTCCAACCCGGTCGTGTCCCCCAGGCCGAGCACGCCGGTGATGCCGGCGGTCCCGTCGTAGCGCAGGAACAGCACCCCGATGGCGACGAACAGCACCCCCGAGGCCAGCGACGTCGTGTGGGTGGTGATCGGCCCGATCCGGACCGGGCGCCCTCGCACCCACCGGCGTGCCCCCAGGTCGAAGCGGTCCCACAGTGCGGCGAGGAGGAAGAGGGGTGCCGCCATTCCCAGCGCGTAGACGGCCAGCAGGAACCCTCCCCCGTCGGCGGTCCCCTGGGTCGCTGCGACCGTGAGGATGGCACCCAGGACCGGGCCCGAGCAGAAGCCGGCCAGGCCGTACACAGCCCCGAGGAGGACAAGGGACACGGTGCCGGTGCCGCCGACCCGTCCCGACCAGGTCTGCAACCTGCCCGCGAACGGCATCGCGAACCCGCCCAGCGCCTGAGCCACTCCCAGGACCACCAGTGCCCATCCGGTGACCGCGATCAGGACCGGCCGGTGCCCGTAGAACAGCGAGGACGCGAAGCCGACGCCCATCCCGAGTGGGACCAGGGTCACCAGCAGACCCACGTAGAACGCTGCGGTACGGCGCAGCAGCAGTCGCCGGCTCGCGAACGCGTAGGCGAAGAACGACGGCAGCAGCAGCGCACTGCACGGGGAGAGCAGCGACAGCACTCCGGCCGCGAACGCCACGACCAGGTTGACGTCCGTCACCGGGTGCCCTCTGGGGGTTCGGCACTCATTCCGGCGCGCCCTTCTTCGCTGCGGCGGCCGCAAGGTCGATGTTCTTCTCGAAGACGGCCAGGGGCTGCGCACCGATGAGGGGCCGGCCGTTGATGACGAACGCCGGGGTGCCGCCCACCCCCGCCGACATGCCCTGGTCGAAGTCCCGGTCGACCAGCGACCGAGCTTCCGGAGAGCCCATGTCGCTGCGGAAACGCGAGACCGACAGACCCAGCCTGCCTGCGACACCCTCGAGGTGGGCCTGCGTGAGCTTCCCGCTGTTCGGTGCCGACTGGTGGGCGTACAAGGCGTCGTGGAAGGCCCAGAACTTGTCCTGGACCGCGGCCGCCCGGCCGGCCCGGGCGGCCCGGTCGGACTCCTTGCCCAGGTAGGGAAAGTCGCGCCACTCGATGCGCAGGATGCCCGAGTCGACGTACTTCTCGATCAGCCGCGGCTCGGTCTCGCGGGCGAACTTGCCGCAGTAGGGGCACTGGAAGTCGGAGTAGGCGACCATCACGACCGGGGCGTCAACCCGGCCCCGGGCTGTCGGGTCGCCTGCATCACGCCGCGCAACCGATGCCAGCGGACCCTGACCGGTCGAGCTGCCGGCGACCTGGGTCTTGCCCGGTTCGGACCCGGCTTCGTGCGCGGACGGCCCGCTCAGCCGCGGGATGACGATGCTTCCCAGCGCAATGAGAGCCGCGACGGCTGCGACCGCGAGCGGGACCCGGACCGAACCTCGGCTGGTGGGCTTGGTCGTACCGGTCATGGTCGAACCTCCGAGAGTGCTGACGGGGCGGGCCGAACGGGACAGCTGGCTGCAGACGACAGGCGACGACGCAGTGCCCACACCAGGAGAGCGATCGCGACCGCTTGCATGAACGGCTGGAACGGTGCGAACCACGTCACCGCGCCGGCACTGCCCAACGCGACCAGGGCGAGCTTGTTGCAGACCGGGCAACCCACCGCGAGATACGTCAGGACCCCACCGAGGTAGCCGCCGCGGGTGGCGGCGGACCCGGCGGGGCGCCGACCGGCAGGCGGAGCAGGATGGCCGACGTAGGTGGCCACCAACGCCCCCGCCAGCACACCGGACGCGACCAGGGACGGCCACGCCCACCAGGTCGGTGGGATCTCGCGACTGAACAGTGGCGTGTCGATCAGGTCGGTGGGAACCGCGACCAGGACCACCGCCAACGCCGCCGCCAGACCGGTCACGACCAGCGCGCGCGGACGCAGCAACATCTGCCAGCCTTTCAACGGCGCGGCTGCGTCGTTCGCAGCGCTCACGCGGCCACCACCACCGGGCGCCCGGACGTGCGCCACTCGAGCATGCCTTCCTCGAGCCGGCGGGCACGATGCCCGTTGGCTCCCAGGAGCCGGACGGCGTCGTGGGCCATCACGCACCATGCGCCACGGCAGTAGGCCACCACCTCGGCGTCCACACCGAGGGTGGCCGCCCGCTTCGCCAGCTCACCCAACGGCACCGATTCCGCGCCCGGGATGTGGCCGGCGGTGAACTCCTCCACCGGTCGGACGTCGATCAGGACCAGCCGGTCCTCACCGAGCAGGGCGGACAGCTCGTCCCGAGTGACCTGGGCGACGTCATCGACGCCTCCGGCGCCCAGGTAGGCCTGCAACGCCTGGTCCACGTCGGCGGAGTGTGTCCGGGCGACCCGCCGCAGTGCGGCGTACAGTGCGGCGACGTCGTCCCCGGCCAGGCGGTAGTAGACGTGCGAGCCGGACCGCCGGGTGCTGACCAGGCGTGACAGCTTCAGGATCTGCAGATGAGCCGAGACGGTGCTCACGCCCATCCCGAGCTCGCGTGCGATCGAGTCGACCGTGCGTTCACCCTGACCGAGCAGGTCGAACAGCTCGAGACGTTTCGCGCTCGCGAAGGCCTTCCCGACCACGGCCAAGCGCTCGAAGTGCTCGCGTTCCGCCACCGCTTTCCACCTTTCCAAAGATCTTTGGAATAGCACGGTAGTCAGACGACTACGACCGACACAAGCCGGCCGGTGTCGAGGCACACGGTCGGGACACGAGGTCCTGCCGGTGTCTCCGAACGTGCCGTCCCGCTCCCGGAGAACGCTGCGCGTCTCGCGTAGGCGGCGCGTCGTCACCCCTCGACGAACGAGGGACCGGGGCGAGGACCGGCCGCGCTCAAGTCTGATGCACGCACTCGTCCCTGCTCGCCACGGGAGCAGGACAGAAGGAGTCGAATCCGATGCGAAGATGGGGGACGTCCGCACCACTGAGGACTCCGTCTGCTTCCTCACCGTGCAGATGTGCGACGACGAACGCCGCGGCCAGCTCCGTGACGTCGCGGATCACACCCAGCGGCATGAGGGACCGAGTCTCTGCGATGGCTTCCTGCTCCCCCGCGCGCAGAATGACTCGGGTCGAGGGCGACACCGCCGACGCAGCGACGGCGACGGCGACGTTGTCGAGGTCGTCCGAGCCCACCGCCACCAGCGACCTGCTGTGACCGAGGCGCAACTTCTCGAGTACCCGACGCTCAGTGCCTTCTCCGAGCAGAACCGGGATCCCGAGGCTGCGGGCGAGTGGCAGCCAGCGGGCCGAGCGGTCCCGTTCCACACCGACGACCGGAACGTCGAGACTGAGCAAGAGCTCGCAGAGCCGGACCCCGAGCTGACCCATGCCCACGACGATCACGTGATGGCGACGGGGCACCGTCCTGGATCCGATCATGCTCAACAACCTCGGCTCGAACAGCCGGTCGATGAGACCTGCCGTGAACATCGCCGTGAACCCGATGCTCGCGAGCATCGCGACGGCGGACCAGGCGGCGTACGCGCCGACGGCTTCGGTGGGCCCCGGTCCGACCGTGGCCACGACGCGCGCCGCGTCGAGCAACGAGGTGTCGACGCGGTGGTGCTGGATCAGCACCAACCATGCCCAGTCGACGAGGAGGAGCGAGACGAGCCCGAGGAGTCCGAGCATCATCAGGCGCGTCCCGGCATCGTGATGTCGATGATCCCAGCGGAGGGCCGACACCAGGCGTCGGACGAGCGGGATCGCAACGGGCTCGGACTCGGTCTCCTCCAGGCCGCCCTCGGCAGTGTGCCGAACGCGCCGGACCAGGCGGGGTTCGGATCGGATCCAGGCACAATCGGCGTCGAGCGCTGCGCCGCCCATCCCGGGGGCTGACAAGGCTGCCGGGGAGACGACGGTGGCCTGCGGCAGGAAGGCGCGCAGCTGGTCGGCCATGGTCTTGTCGAAGAGGGTCACTACCTGTGGAACGGTCGGGTCGAGGTGGGCCAGCGCCAGGGCGTAGCGCAACGCCTGGACGTCCTCACGTACCAGGACCGCGGCGGCGACGATGCCCGCCCGGAGTACGTCGTCCAGCTCGGCATCGGTCGGCGCCACGAGGTGGACGGCTGACCCTTCTCCCTCCAGGGTTGCGCACACCCGGCGGGCTGCTGGAGTCTCACCGATCACGAGGTACATCGCGTGCTACCGGAGCCGGCTGCCCCTCTGCTTCTTGCCGAGCGTCCGTGTCCGGGACACTCGCGGTGAGGCCTGCCATCGCGCCCGCCAGGTGGCAGGCGCGACGACCCGAACAGCGGCGGACAGCTCATGTCCCGATGCGAATCAGCTTCTTGTTGACGAACTCGTCGGCCCCGAACCGGCCGAGCTCGCGACCCGAACCCGACCGCTTGACCCCACCGAAGGGAAGCTCGGGGCTGTCCGCGCCGACAATGTTGACGTAGACCATCCCGGCATCGATGGCGTCCGCAACTCGCTCAACCTGCTCGGGGTCGGTCGAGAAGAGGTAGGAACCGAGACCGAACGGGGTGTCGTTGGCCAGCTCCACGGCCTGTTCCTCAGAGCTGGCCCGGTAGACGATCCCGACCGGTCCGAACAGTTCTTCATGGTGCACGCCGTTGTCCGGGGTGACGTTGGTCAGGACTGCGGGTGGGAAGAACGTCCCGTCCGGTTCTGCGGCGCGGACGATCGTCGCACCTTGTGCCACTGCCGCGTCCACCTGGTCGCGCAGACGCTGGGCGGCCGCGATCGAGGACATCGGCCCGACGACCGTGCTGTCATCGTGCGGATCGCCGACCTTGGCATCGAGCATCTTGGCCGTGAACTTCTCCACGAACTGCTCATAGAGGCCGTCGATCACGATGAAGCGCTTGGCTGCGTTGCACGCCTGGCCGGTGTTTTCGAGTCGCGCGGCGACGGCGGCCTCGACGGTGGCGTCCAGATCATCGGTGGAGAACAGGAGGAAGGGGTCTGATCCACCGAGCTCGAGTACCACCTTCTTGAGATGGCGCCCTGCGGCGGAGGCTACTGCGGCACCCGCGCGCTCCGAGCCGGTGAGAGAGACGCCCTGAACTCGAGGATCGGCGATGACGTCTTCGACCTGTTCGTTCGACGCGTAGATGTTCGTGTAGGCGCCAGCCGGGAAGCCCGCATCGGTGAAGATCTGTTCGATGGCTCGGGCGGACTCAGGGCACTGCGGCGCATGCTTGAGCAGGACCGTGTTGCCGATGACGAGGTTGGGTGCCGCGAAGCGCACCACCTGGTAGTAGGGGTAGTTCCACGGCATGATCCCGAGCAGCACGCCCAGCGAGCTGCGACGGACCACAGCGGTGCCGTCCCCACCCAGGAGCTTGATCGGCTCGTCGGCGAGGAAGTCGGCAGCGTTCTCGGCGTAGTAGGTGTAGATGTCGGCGCAGAAGTCGATCTCTCCCAACGCACCCTCGGTGGTCTTGCCCATCTCCCGGACGATGATCGCCGCGAGCTCGTCCCGGCGTTCGCGGTGGAGTTCTGCGACGCGGTGGACCAGCCGGGCTCGCTCCTCCGGTGACGTGGTCCGCCCCCAGGTGCGGTGGGTCTCGTGCGCCGCACCCACGGCCGCGGCGAGTTCCTCGTCGCTGATCTCGGGGTACGTGTCGATGACCTTTCCGGTGGTGGCGTCAGTGACGGCGTAGCTGGGCATGGATCCTCATTTCATTGCGGTAGGCGGTGTGCAGGTCAGGGGATCAGCAACTGGCGGAACGCGGTGCCGCTCTCGAGGTCGAGCAAGGCCTGCTCGGCGTCCGCCAGGGGTCGGCGAGCACTGATCATCTCTTCGATCATGAGCCCGCCCTCGACGTACTGATCGACCAACCAGGGGATGTCGACCGACGGCCGGATCCCGCCGTAGTTGGAGCCGATGATCCGCTGGTCGCGGTCGACCAGGGTCTGCGGTTCGAAAGTGGCCCTCGTCCCGCCGGCCGGGATCCCGACGATGACCGCCGCGCCGCCCAGTCCGAGCAGGTCCACGCACTGCTCGGTCGTGGACTGGTGGCCGATCGCGTCGAAGGCGTAGTCCACCCCGCCCGGCACGAGCTCGAGGAGGGTCGCCACCGTCTCACCCCGGGTGGCGTCGATGACGTCGGTGGCTCCGAAGCGACGCGCCAGTGATGTCGCCTCCGAGCGCACATCGATGGCGATGATCTGCTCGGCTCCGGCCAGCCGGGCGCCCTGCACGATGGAGAGGCCCACGCCTCCGCAGCCGATCACGGCCACAGTGGCGCCGCGCTCGACTCCGGCAGTGTGCCGAACGGCCCCGATGCCCGTCGCAACCGCGCACCCCACGAGGCAGATGACGTCGAGCGGGGCGTCCCGGCGGACCTTGATCGCCCCGGAGGACGGGACGACGGCCTCCTCGGCGAAGGACGACGTTCCCAGGTAGTGGAAGATCGGTTCGCCGGAGATGCTCAGCCTGCTCGTGCCGTCGTTCAGCCCGCCACCGAGAGCAACCGTGGTCGCGGCCAGCTCGCACCTGACCTCGAGGCCCGCGCGGCAGAAACGGCATTCACCGCAGGGCGCAACCCACGACAGGACGACGTGGTCCCCGGGAACGAGGTGGGTCACACCCGCCCCGACCCGGGTCACGATGCCGCTGCCCTCGTGACCCATGACCAACGGCAGCGGGAGCTGCCAGTCTCCCCGACGCACGTGCAGGTCGGAGTGGCAGACGCCGGCTGCCGCCACCTGGACCGTCACCTCGCCCGGGCCCGGCGCTGCGAGGTCGACCTCCCGCACTTCGACAGGTTGGCTCGGATGCGTGAACACTGCTGCTCGCATGGATGGGTCGCCCACCTCTGCTCGTAGGGATGACGGGTCTGCGGGTCCCGGTCAGGAACTGACGCCCGTCGGGTCAGCCGTGGGGGGCTCCTCGACACTACTGAGCGCCGGCGCCGGTCCAGCCTCGCCGCGCTTGATTCGGCCGCGCAGCACCAAGCCCCACCACAGGGCGGCCACGACCATCACGGCGATGAAGACACGTCCGTTGGCCCGGAAGTCCGGCAGGAAGAGAAGCGCCGCGGCCACCGCGGAGAAGAGGACGAGGCCGACGATGTGCACCGGCGTCCGCAGCCGCCCGAGGTCGAAGGTGTCCGGAGTAGGTGCGGGGAACCTGCCGGACCGGGTGGCGTGGATGAGACCGGACGTGGTCAGGACGTAGGCCCCGAAGTAGCCCAGGGCAGACATGCCCAGGATGTAGGCAAACGCCTGCTCGCTGGCGAACGCGGACATCAGGAGCAGCAGTGAGACGCCGCCCGTGGTCCACACCGCCGCGGAGGGGGCCCGGTGCCCCGGCGAGACGTGGCTCAGGAACCGGGCGCCGGGGACCATGTTGTCGCGGGCCATCGCGTAGAGCAGCCGCGTCGCGACCAGCATGTTGGCCAGGACGCACACGAAGATGTTGGTGAGGGCGAGGGCGATGACGACGTCGGCGAACCGGGAGCTCACCTGCTGTCCCATGATGTCCGCGATCGGCGTGGCACTGGCGCCGATCTGGGCCGGATCCTTGATGGCGAGCAGGTACACGACGTACATGAAGAACTCGACGGCACTGGCGGCCCCGAGCGCGTAGAGCATGGTGCGCGGGATCACCTTGCGCGCGTCGCGTGTCTCCTCGGCGATGTCTGCGGCTGCCTCGACCCCGAGCAGCCCGAAGATGCAGGCCAGGCTGGAGGTCAGCCACGCTGTGGCGTACGGCGAGGCGAAGGTGTCGCCCTTGGTGAAGAGGAACTCGACGTTCTGGTGGTCGGAGGATGCCAGGAGCGCCACTACGGCGACGAACAGGGTCGCCGCTACCGTCACGACGATCTCGAGGCCGACGCCGATGTTGTTCAGGGCCGTGGCCAGACGGACACCGTAGGAGTTCACCAGGACGCAGACGAGCACGATGGCGACGGTGATCCAGATCTGCGAGGTCGTCGTCAAGGTCAACCCGATGAGATCTGCCAGGTAGCTGGCCATCACGTAGGCGACGCCGGTGAAGCCGCTGATGAAGCCGACCAGCGCCGACCAGCCGGTGAACCAGCCCAGGGTGGGTCCGACGAGCCGGCTCGTCCATTGGTAGGCATACCCGGAGAGAGGGATCTTCGAGGCGAGGTCACCGGCGATGACCGCCCACACGAAGAAGATGAGCGCGGCGATCGGGAAGGTCCACACGAACGCCGGGCCTGCCGTCGCGAGACCGAAGCCGAAGCCGGAGTACACCGCCGTGGTCGCGCTGATGACCGCGAAACCGAGGCAGAACGAAGCCAGTCGGCTCACCGACCGGTCGAGCTTCTGGGTGTATCCGAACTCCCGGAGCTTTGTGTCTTCGTCAAGTGTGCTCATGGGTCCTCTTCTGGTCGGTCACGGGTGCTGGGTGGGCTGGAACTGAGCGCCGTCGGGGGTGGTCGTCACGAGACCGCGGCGACGGTGGCGTCCGCACGCTGGATGCGCAGCGTGGCGGTCGCTTCGTGCGCCGACATCCCCTCCGAGGCCGAGATCGTCTCGACGGCATCGGCGACCAGGTGCGTGGCGTCGCGGGAGACGCGCTGATACGTCAACGCCTTGAGGTACCGGGACACCGACAGCCCGGCCGAGTGCTTGGCTCCCCCGGCAGTGGGAAGCACATGGTTGGTGCCCGCCATCCCCTTGTCGCTGTAAGCCACGGTGCTCCAGGTCCCGAGGAAGAGAGAGCCGTAGTTGTGCAGGTGGTCGTGGTACCAGTCGTCCTCGGCGGTGAGAACCTCGAGGTGTTCGGGTGCCAGGTCGTCCATCAGGACGACAGCGGCCTCGCGGTCGCGGGCAACGATGATGGATCCGTAGTCGCGCCAGGCCGGTCCACAGATCTCTCGGGTCGACAGGGTCCGGAGCTGGCGGTTCACTTCCGCTGCGACCGCGACGGCGAGGTCGTCGTCGGTCGTCACCAGCGCGGCCGGTGAGTCCGGCCCGTGCTCGGCCTGGCCCAGGAGGTCCGCGGCGACGAGCTCCGGGTCGGCGGAGGCGTCGGCGATGACCGCGACCTCCGACGGGCCGGCCAGCAGGTCGATGGCGACCCGCCCGAACAGCTGCCGCTTGGCCTCGGCGACGTACGCGTTGCCGGCACCGACGATCATGTCGACGGGAGCGTCGTCGAGAAGACCGAAGGCCATCGCCGCGAGCGCCTGAACGCCGCCCAGCAGGAAGGCCCGGTCGACGCCCGAGACCGCAGCTGCGTAGAGAACCGCGGCGTTGGCACCGCCGTCGAACTGGGGTGGAGTGCACGCCACGACGGAGGGGACACCTGCCACCTTGGCTACGCCGACCGTCATGAACGCACTGGCCGTGAGTGGAAAGCGACCGGCCGGCAAGTAGGCGCCGACGCGACCGACCGGGATGTAGCGGTGTCCGGTCACCAGCCCCGGGACGAGCTCGGTCTCGAAGTCCCGCAGGCACTCGCGCTGCGCGGCGGCGAACGCGGAGGTCCGCTCGGCGCCGAGCTCGATCGCCGAGCGCAGGTCAGGGTGGAGACGGTCTCCGGACGCCGCGATTGCGGGGCGGTCGAGCTCGACGGGGCCGCCGTCGTACCGATCCAGGTCGCGGGCATAGCGCAGCACCGCGTCCATGCCCTGGCGCTCGATCGTCGCGAGCATCTCGGAGACGGTCGCTGCCACCGCCGGGTCTCGCTGGGCGGCGGGGTCGGTTGCTCGTTCCGGTGCCTTCACGACGTGGAAACGGCCCTCCAACGAGGCCAGAACGCTCGGGGTCAACTTCATGTCGCCACGCTATTGATCGTCGGGCAGTAGGGGCAACCCTGACCTATCCAAGGTCAAGCACAGGATTTCCCTGTGCCGGTTGTAGGCTGGAAGCGTGACCACGCTGAACCAGCTGCGGGCCTTTCACCTCACCGCACTGTTGGGCACCTTCACTGCCGCGGCCGAGCAGATGGGCACGGCTCAGGCTTCGGTGTCCGAGCTCGTCCGGCGCCTGGAGGGCGAGCACGGACTCGACCTCTTCGTCCGTGGACCACGTCGGCTGACGCTCACCGTGGCCGGGCAGGAGCTGCTGCCTCATGCGGTGCAGGCAGTCGAGGCGGCGGACAACGGCGCGGAGGCTTTGCAGTCCTTGAGGTCGCTGGGCGGCGGCGTTGCCACCTTCGGCCTGCTCCGCAATGCGAACTACTACCTGCTGTCGGGGCTGATCGAACCGTTCCTGGAGCGCCATCCTCAGGTCCGCGTGCGCCTGGTCGGCCTCAACTCGGTCGGCGTCGCCGCCGCCGTCGCCGCTGGCGAGCTGGAGGCCGGCCTCGTCGTGCTACCCATCGACGACACCGGCCTGCGCGTCACGCCCTTGACCCGCGACGAGGTCTTCGTCGCTACTGCAGATGCCGCGCGAGCCTCAGCACCGATGACCATGGAGCGCTTCGCCGAGGCCCGGTTGGTGTTCTACGACGCGCATGTCGGCTGGGCCGACCCCACGCGGCGACAGTTGGCCGACCGGGCGCAGTTGCTCGGCCTCAAGCTCGATCCGTGGGTCGAGGTGGAGCACGTCGAGTCGGCCCTGTCCCTGGTGAGTCATGGCGTCGGGGACACGGTCATCTGCAGGGCCGTGGCCGACAGCGCCGCGTGTCCGCCCAACCTGTTCACCACACCGTTCAGCGAGCCGCTCTACGACACCATCGCTCTCATCCAGCGCGCCGACGGCGCCCTCTCCCCCGCCACCGCGGAACTGATCGGGCTCGCGCGACGCCTGTTGCTCAGTGGCCGGAAGGGCGCTATGGGCGGCATTCCGGACCGTCGATGACCTCGCCGTCGGGGCGGCTGGCGATGGGAGAGACTCGTACGCCGACATCGAGATCGTGGCTCGCCGGTAGTCCCGCGTTCACTGCTCAGCGGCGAACGAGGTCACCACCTGCCCGTTGGACAACGCTCGCGGCGAGACTCTGACGGACTCACGTCAACTCAGCGCAAGGCACGTCAGCACGGACGCCTGCGCCCTTCCACGACGAACATCTGCCGCGTCCTACCGCTGTGGTGGAGCTGAGGGGATTCGAACCCCTGACCTTCTCATTGCGAACGAGACGCGCTACCAACTGCGCCACAGCCCCAGAGCGCCTTGCGGCGCGAGGACGAAGTTATCACCCGGCCGGGCACGACTCCGAATCGGTTCAGGCGCCGGCGACCTTGCGCTCCACGGCAGCCTCGGCCCCGGACGGCGCCTTGACCTCGGCCTCGGCCTCGCGGACGAGCTCGGTGTCCCCGGCCCGGTGACCCGAGGAGGTGACGCCGGTCTGGGTCAGGTCGATGGTCCGGACCGTACGGCGGGCGGCGGGCTTGGTGACGTACGTCGGCAGCGTGAGCGGCAGCGGGTCCCAGAGCGAGCCGTCGTCGGTCCCGGGTGTCTCGACCACCGGGTGGGCAGCGGCCGGCTGGACCGCCGGGTCGGTCTCGACGGGCTCGACCACCGTGGAGGTCCCGAGGGGCTCGACCACCGGGGTGGACGGAACCCGGCGGCGGCGCACCGGGGCGGACCTGCGCACCATCAGCCGGCACAGCACCAGCCAGGTCACGACGAGGACACCGGGGATCGCGGGCGACCACGCGGGCAGGTGGCCGAGGTACGCGGCGACACCGGTGCCGGCGGCGACCAGCAGCAGCAGGGCGAGCACGCGGCGACGGCGCCGGGCCGGGCTCGACGGTCGGCGGGTACGACGGGCGCGCGGGGCGGTCTCCTCGGCCTCGACCGGCGGGGTCAGCAGCGCCTTCATCGTGGCCGGGGTCCGCTCGAGCACGCGCATGGTCTCGGAGAAGCTGTCGACGGGGCGGCTGGCCGCGATCTCCTCGTGGTGCCGCAGCGCCCGCGGGATCAGGTAGGCAGCCCACCCGACGGCGAGCACGACGAAGATCAGTCCGGACAGGTCCACGGCACGAGGGTAGGAGCGCGGAGCCGCCGCGCCCCGCAGCCGGATCGGTGTGTCGCAGAGAGACTCATGTGACTGGTGTTGTTCACGGTTCCGGGAGCGCGCGGGGTGGGTGGCTCACGACGGGGCGTCCAGCCGCTTGAGGATGCCGCCCGGGACCTCCTCGACGGTCACGGCGAACAGGCGGTGGTCGCGCCAGTCGCCGTCGATGTGGAGGTAGCGCGGCGCGAACCCGATCTCCTGGATGCCGAGCTTCTCGACCACCCGGAGCGACGCGGTGTTCTCGGGCCGGATCGCGACCTCGATCCGGTGCAGCCGGGCGACGAACAGGCAGTGGTCGATCGCCATCCCCACGGCCCGGGTGGTGATCCCGCGGCCGGCGTACGCCTGGTCGATCCAGTACCCGATCGAGCCGAACTGGGCCGAACCGCGGACCACGTTGTTCACCGTGACCTGGCCGACCAGTCCGCCGTCGATCTCGATCACGAACGGCATCGACTGGCCGGCGGCGGCCAGCCGGTCGGAGTGCCGGACCATCGAGCCGAAGGTGCGCGGCGGGTGGGTGCCGGCCGGCGAGGTGGCGTCCCAGGGCCGCAGCCAGTCCCGGTTGCGCTCGCGGGCCTCGCGCCAGTCCTTGCGGTCACGGCGGCGCAGCGGGCGGAGCACCACCTGCCCGGAGCGGAGCACGACCGGCCAGGCGTTCGAGCGGTCGGCGGGGGCGGTCAGTGGTCGCTCCCCACGATCTGTTCCACGGCATGCACGACCAGCGGCTCGAGGACGGCGAGGCCGTCCTTCACGCCGCCACGGGAGCCCGGCAGGTTGACCACGAGCGCGTCCCGGTGCACGCCGGCCAGCCCGCGGGAGAGGGCCGCGGTCGGCACCCCCTTGGCCAGGCCGTGAGCCCGGATCGCCTCGGCGATGCCCGGCACCTCACGGTCCAGCAGCTCCACCGTGACCTCCGGGGTGAGGTCGGTGGGGGTCAGGCCGGTGCCGCCCGTGGTGACCACGAGCCGGGCGCCGGAGGAGACGGCGAGACGGATCGCCTGGCCGACCGGTTCGCCGTCGGAGACCACCTGCGGACCTGAGACGTCGAAGCCGAGAGCGGCCAGCGACTCCACGATCAACGGCCCGGTGGTGTCGTCGTACACCCCGGCCGCGGCACGGTTGGAGGCGACCACGACGGTCGCCTTGAGCGGCTCATCCACGGGCCCACTCCCCGCTCTTGCCGCCGGACTTGCTCTCCACGCGGACGTCGCTGATCACCCCGGACTTGTCGACGGCCTTGACCATGTCGAAGACGGTCAGCGCCGCCACCGACACGGCGGTCAGCGCTTCCATCTCCACGCCGGTGCGGTCGGTGGTGCGCACGGTGGCGCGGATCTCGACGGCGTCGTCGGTGACCTCGAGGTCGACCGTGACGCCGGACAGCGACAGCGGGTGGCACAGCGGCACCAGGTCGGGGGTGCGCTTGGCCGCCATGATCCCGGCCACGCGGGCCACGGCGAGCGCGTCGCCCTTGGGTACGTCGCCCGAGCGGAGCAGGGCCACCACCTGCGGGCTGACCAGCACCCGTCCGGTCGCGACCGCCTCGCGCGCGGTGACGTCCTTGCCCGAGACGTCGACCATCCGGGCGGCCCCGGACTCGTCGACGTGGGAGAGCCGCTCCGTCATCAGAAGTCCCGGTCCAGCAGCAGCACTGGCACCGGCTGCCCCGGCGCGACCGTCGTCTGCTGCTCGGCCAGCACCACCAGCGCGTTGGCCTCGGAGAGGTCGCCGACCAGGTGCGAGCCGTGGCCGCCCACCGGCGTCACCGTCGCGCCCTCGCGGCCGACCTCGTAGCGGGCGCGGACGAACTGCCGCTTGCCCTGGAAGGACTGCATCGGTGCGGTCGTGACCGCCCGCATCATCGGCCGGGAGAGCACCCTGCGGCCCATCATCTTGCGGAGCGCCGGCAGCACGAACACCTCGAAGGAGACGTACGACGACACCGGGTTGCCCGGCAGCGTGAAGATCGGGGTGTGGTCCTCGCCGACGAACCCGAACCCCTGCGGCTTGCCCGGCTGCATCGCGACCTCCGCGAACTGCACGGTCCCCTGCTCCTGCAGCACCGCCTTGACCACGTCGTACGCGCCCTTGCTGACGCCGCCGCTGGTGACCACCACGTCGGCGCGCACCAGCTGGTCGCTCAGCGCCTCGGCGAAGCCCTCGTGGTCGTCGCGCACGATGCCCACGCGGTAGGCGATCGCACCGGCCGCCCGCGCGGCCGCCGCCAGCATGTAGGAGTTGCCGTCGTAGATCGAGTCGGGGCCGAGCTTCTCGCCCGGTTCGCGGAGCTCGTCGCCGGTCGACATCACCACCACCCGTGGACGCGGACGGGAGGCGACCCGGGAGGTGCCGACGGAGGCGAGCAGACCGATCTGCCGGGGACCGATCAGGTCGCCCTCGCTGACCAGCCGGTCGCCCTTCTTGACGTCCTCGCCCGCGCGCCGGATGTGCTGACCGATCTCGGGGGCCTTCTCGATCAGCACCTTGGAGGTGCCGTTGTCGGTCCACTCGAGCGGCACCACCGCGTCGCAGCCCTGCGGGACCGGGGCGCCGGTCATGATCCGCAGCGCGGTGCCCGGAGACATCGCCAGGATGGTGGCCGCCCCGGCCGCGATCTCCCCCACCACCGGCAGGTGAACGGGGCGCTGCTCGCTGGCCTCGGCCACGTCGCGGTGGACCACGGCGTACCCGTCCATCGCGGAGTTGTCGAAGGCCGGGAGCGGCAGCGGCGCCATCACGTCCTCGGCGATCGGGAGGCCCATCACCTCCAGCAACGGCTGGTCGTAGGCGGGCAGGGTGTCGATCGAGTCGAGGATCCGCTTCAGGTGTTCGTCGACGGGGGTCAGCGGCGTCTCGGCAGGCATGCTGCGAGCCTACGACCCGGCGGTCTCGCTCTCCCGGAGCACCGTGCCGGAAGCGATCCGACCGTGCCCGTCCGGTGCCTCCAGGGTGACCTCGCCCACCACCGACACGCCTTCGCCGAAGGTCCAGTCGCCGTGCACGACCAGTGACTCCGCCTCCTTGAGCGAGGGGGCGCCGGAGGGGAAGCGCTTGTCGAACTCGCCGACCAGCGCGTAGGGCTTGTCCAGCTCGACGTACGGCGCGCGCTCGGGGGTCAGGTCCATCACGAAGTCACGGCCGAGGTCGTAGACGTCGGATCGGATCAGCAGCAGCTGGCTGGTGTTCTTCACCGGCACGAACCGGTCGCGGGTGACCTCGATCAGCTGGGCCCCCTCGAACACCTCGATCGCCGCGCCCATCGCGGTCTCGATCTGGATCACCTTGGGGCTGTCCGGGTCGCTCGGGTCGGTGTTCTTCTCGTTGCGGATCAGGGGCAGGCCCAGGATGCCGTCGCGCCGGTCGAGCTCGGTGCGCATCGCCTCGAGGTCGAACCAGATGTTGTTGGTGGAGGAGTACTTGTGCCGGGTCAGGTCGGTCAGCGCCTGCTGGTCCTCGGGCCGCGTCTGCGCGGTCTCGCGCAGCACGATCCGGCCGTCGTTGACGCGGGTCGCGAAGTGGCCACCCTTCTTGTCGCTGGCGTCGCGACGCACGGCCTCGATCGCGAACGGCGCACCGGACTGGGCGAACCAGCCGGCCACGCGTGCGTCGGGCACGGCGCCGAGGTTGTCGGAGTTCGAGACGAACACCCGCTTGAACCCGGCGTCGATCAGGCGGTCCAGCAGGCCGGTGCCGCGCAGCGCGGTGTAGAGGTCGCCGTGGCCGGGTGGGCACCACTCGAGCTCCGGGTCGATCGTCCAGCTCACGGGCTCGAGGTTGTCGACCCGGATCTTCGGCTCCTTGTTCTGCAGGAACTCCAGGGGCAGGCCCTCGACGGCGAGGTCCTGGTAGCGGGCCAGTGCGGCGAGCGTGTCGGCCGAGGTGCGGAACGAGTTCATGAAGAGCAGCGGCAGCGGGGCGTCGTACTCGCGGCGGAGGTGGAGCACCTGCCGGGCGATGATGTCGAGGAACGACAGGCCGCGTCGTACGCACAGCAGGGACTTGGCCCGGTCCATGCCCATCGAGGTGCCCAGGCCGCCGTTGAGCTTGATCACCGCCGTGCCGCGGATCGCGTCGGAGGCGGTCTCGTCGGACACCTCGACATCGGCGAGCGAGTCCATCTCGATCGGCTCGATCGTCGACTCCGGGATCATCCCGGTCTCGCCGTGCGCGATCAGCCGGTAGTAGTGCGCGAACACGTCGATCGCGGTCGCGTCCACTCCCGCGTCCACCATCTTCTGGCGACACATCTTCAGGCCCTTGTCCTTCATGTCTCCGATCGTAGGCTGGCCCGGTGAGCGTGAACATGTCGGCCGCCAAGCTCGCGCTCCGCGACCAGCTCGTGACGGCGCGCGGCCGGGTCCCGGTGCCCGTCCTGTCCGACCGCGCACGGACCGTGGCCGACCTCCTGTCGGCCGCTCCGGAGGTACGACGCGCGGCCACCGTGGCGGCGTACGTCTCCGTCGGGCGCGAGCCCGGGACCGGTCCCCTGCTGGCCGCGCTCGAGGCGGCCGGCAAGCGCGTGATCCTGCCGCTGCTGCAGCCGGACGACGACCTCGACTGGGCGCTCTACCGCGGACCCGAGTCGCTGGTGCCCGCCCGGCGCGGACTCCTGGAGCCGGTCGGGACGCCCCTCGGCGCGGACGCCGTCGCCACCGCCGACGTGGTGATCGTCCCCGGCCTCGCCGTCGACCGCACCGGGCTGCGCCTGGGTCGCGGCGGCGGCTCCTACGACCGCGCGCTCGGCCGGGTCCCGGTGGGCACGTTCACCTGCGTCGTACTGCATGCCAGCGAGGTGCGCGACGACGTGCCGGCGGACGCCCACGACCGCCGGGTGACCGCCGCCGTCACCGAGGACGGGGTGGTGCGGTTCCGGCGGAGCATGTCGGCGTAGGGGGTCGGGGCCCAAGAGTCGGGGTTCAGCGTCGGGGTCCAGCGTCGGGGTTCAGCGTCGGGGCCTAGCGTCGGGGCCGAACACCACGGTCCCGTGGTAACCGGCCACATCCCTCGCCGAATCTCCCTAGGGAAGCGGCTGGTTACCACGGGACCGTGGTATTCGTCCCGGCCAGCCACCCCCCGGCCTCACTCCCCCGGCCGCAGCACCAGCGTGTCCTCGGTCGCCTTCCGCACCTCGTCGGCACCGAACGGCCAGGGCGTCGTCTCGCCGCGCAGCCACAGGTCGACCTGGTCGGCATAGTGGTCGTCGAAGGCGTGGCCGGACTCCCCGGCGAGGTTGACCCAGCGGCTGCGGTCGAGGTCGCCGACATCGACCACCATCCGCATCGCCGGCGCGTTGGTGACGGTGTAGCCGACGCGCGGGTCCCAGGCGGTGGCGTCGACCGCGCCGGTGCCGCCCGGTGCGCCGTGGCCGTGCCGGTCGAACAGCGCGCCGACCAGCCAGCTGCCGTTGCTGAAGGTCGGCCGGTCCAGCCGCAGCTGGTGCAGGTGGCCCCAGGTCCAGTGCTTCGGTTCGCGTGACTGCAGGCGCACCAGCTCGTCGCGCGCCTCCTGCATCGCCTTGCCGAGGATCACGTCGCGGTTCTCCACCACGTCGCTGGTGTCCACGTCGTCCCACCACGGGCTGTCGGGCTGCTGGAGCAGCTGCGTCATCACGGCCATCCACCGCGAGCTGCCGTCGGGCCACAGGGACTCGCGCAGCTGGTCGTGGAAGGTCAGCTGGAGCAGCTTGCGCCAGACCGCGTTGAAGTACGCCGCCGACGCCGAGTCCGCGGGCTGCGAGTAGTCCCAGCCGGACAGCAACCGCTGCCCGCTGGCGTAGTACGCCGAGGGCAGCAGCACGTCGAGCAGGTACGGCACCAGCACCGGCCCCATCGGGTTGCGGGTGTCGGCCTGGATCGCGGTCATGTCGGCGACCCGCAGCCGGGACCCGTCCGCGACCCGCTGCCGGAGCAGCCGGTGGATCCGGTCGCTGCGGTAGCCGTAGTCCCACCAGTCCGCAAGCCGGTAGGGGTACTCCGGACCGGTCGCCGCCTGGTTGGCCGCGACGATCACCCCGGAGGCCGGGTTCAGCTCCGTCGGCATCTCCTCGGCCGGCACCAGCTTGCCGGTCCAGTCCTGGGCCTTCCTCCAGCCGGCCGCGGGGTAGTCGCCGGTGTGGGCCACCTTGCGGATCGGCACCGCGCCGGTCGCCTGGTAGCCGATGTTGCCGAGGTCGTCGGCGTAGACGAGGCTCGTCGCCGGAGCGCTGAGGTCCGCCGCGGCCGACCGGAAGCTCGCCCAGTCACCGGCACGGTTCATCGCGAGCAGCGCGTCGGCCGAGCGACCCGGCGTCGTGCCGGTCCAGTCGACGGCGACCGCGTAGCCGTTGCCCCGGCTGGGTGCGTCGGTCGGCGCCGGCGCGTTGGCACCGACGCTGGACAGCTCGTGGGAGACGTCGGAGACCAGCGGTCCGTGCCGGGTCGACCGGACGGTGATCAGCTTCGAGACGCCGCCGGCGATCCGGATCCGCTCGTCGCGCTCCTGGAGCGGGATCTGGTGGTCGTCGTACAGGTAGTCCTTGCCGCTGACCTTCTCCAGGTAGAGGTCGACGGTGTCGGCCCGGAGATTCGTCATCCCCCACGCGATGTCGGCGTTGTGTCCCGTCGCGATGCCGGGGTAGCCGGCCCAGCTGAAACCGGAGACGTCGTAGGGACAGGTCTCGTCGACGGTTCGGCAGTGCAGCCCCATCTGGTAGAGCGCGCCGGGCTGGCCCACGTCGAGGTGCGGGTCGTTCGCCAGCAGTGGCTTGCCGGTGGTGCTGAGCGCCCCCGAGACCGCCCAGCCGTTGCTGCCGAGGCCGTCACCGCTGCCCACCGCGGTCGGCATCGCGCGCTCGGCCCGTGCGACCCGTTCCAGTGGCTGCAGCATCGCGCGGGTCAGTCGCGGCGGTGGGGTGAGCGCCGCCGGCCGGCGGGCCTGGGGGGCGTCCACGATCGGGGCGCGCTCGTCGTACGGGTACGGCGGGTAGAGCTCGGCGATCTGCGCCGGGTCACGGTCGACCGAGAGCCGGGCGCGCGCGATCTCGTCGTCGAGGTTGCCGGCGAGGTTCCACGCCATCGACTTCAGCCAGGCCAGCGAGTCGACCGGCGACCACGGCTCCGGCCGGTAGTCGACGTCGATGGAGAGCACGGTGTACTCCAGCGCCGCCCCCGACCCGGAGTGCGAGGTGAGCCAGGCGTTGACGCCGTCGCTGAAGGACTCGAGCGCGTCCCGGGCGTCGGCCGAGAGCAGCAGGTACTCCTTCTCGGCGGTGCGGTACCAGCCCAGGGTCCGCGCGCTCATGTCGCTGGCGAGGGTGCGCGCACCGAAGAGCTCGCTGAGCCGACCGGCGCTCAGGTGGCGCCGGTAGTCCATCTGCCAGAACCGGTCCTGGGCCTGCACGAACCCCTGCGCGTAGAAGAGGTCGTGGCTGGTGCCGGCGTAGATCTGTGGCACACCGTGACCGTCGCGGAGCACCTGCACGGTGTCGTCGAGGCCCTTGAGCCGCAGGTCCCCGGTGGTCTGCGGGAGCGGGCGGCGGACCACGATGGTGCCCGCGATCAGGGCCAGCACCAGGAGCAGCACCAGACCCGCCGCTGCGTAGACGGCGTACCGCGCCGGTGTGGGCCAGTCCCGGAACCGGTCGCTGTCGGGCTGGGCGGACGGGGTCACGCGGCACAGTCTGCCGGTCCGGGTATGATTGGCACTCGAAGGCGCTGAGTGCCAGTTGCCTGATCCGACGGCGGAGGACCGGGTGCCGACCTACCAGTACGCCTGCACCGAGTGCGGCCACTTCTTCGAGCAGTTCCAGAGCTTCACCGACGACGCGCTCACCGAGTGCCCCACCTGCAGCGGCAAGCTGCGCAAGGTGTTCAACGCGGTGGGTGTGGTGTTCAAGGGCTCGGGCTTCTACCGCAACGACAGCCGCGCCACCGGCTCGGGTAACGGTTCGGGGAACGGCTCGGGGAATGGCTCGACCAACGGCACCGGCAGTGAGACGGGCAACGGTTCGGGCGCCGAGAAGTCCGGCGCCGGCACCGAGAAGAAGTCCGCGCCCTCCTCGCAGAAGAAGACTTCCACGAGCGACTCGTCGTCCTCCGGCTCGTCGTCATCCAGCCCTGCCGCAGCGTCCTGACCTGCGGTTTCACTGCGCCTGTGGATGACGGGCGTTGACCGCGGGCGCGCGCCCTAGCGTCGGTGCATGCCGCTGCCCACCCACCTTCCCGGCGAGGTACGCCGCCGGGTGCTCGTCCACCGACGCCCGCTCGCCGCGCTGCTCGCCGGCCTCGCCGCGATGGCCGCACTGCGGGTGGCCCAGCCGCCCGCCCCGGCCTCGAGCGGGGTCTGGACGGCCGCGACGGACCTGCCCGCGGGCCGGGTGCTGGCCCACGGCGACCTGCGCCGGGCGTCGTACCCCACGGGCACCGTGCCCTCCGGCGCCGTCCTCGACCCGGCGATCGTGGTCGGGCGCACCCTGGCCGCACCGCTGCGGCGGGGCGCTCCGCTGACCGATCTGAGCGTGGTGACGCGTGCTCTCGCCGCGAGCTATCCCGGGCGCGTCGCCACCCCGGTGCGGCTCGCCGACGCGGCAGTCGTCGACCTGCTGCGGGTGGGTGACCTGGTCGACCTGGTGGTCGCCGACCCCCAGGGCCGGTCGGCTCCCCGCACGGTGGCCTCACGAGCCGCGGTGATCGCCATCCCCCGGTCGCGGCCGAGCGTCGACGACGTCGGTCTGCCGGGCCGGCTGGTGCTGCTCGCGGTCCCCGGAACCGAGGCCGCGGCGGTGTCCGCGGCCGGGCTCTCCGGATATCTGACCGCCACGTTCACCCACTAGGGTGAGCGCCGTCCGAAACGAGACGGGGAGTGCCGAGTTTCGGGCTCCCGGGAGGAGATGGTCATGGAAGGCTTCAAGAACTTCATCCTGCGAGGCAATCTCGTGGAACTCGCGGTGGCGTTCATCATGGGTCTCGCCTTCGCGACCGTCGTGACGGCCACCGTCACGATGATCATGGACGTGGTCGGCAAGGTCGGCGGCACGCCCAACTTCAGCGACTACACGCCCGGCGGTGTCCATCTCGGAGCGTGGCTCACTGCGGTGATCGGCTTCCTGGTCCTGGCTGCGGTCGTCTACTTCCTGATCGTGAAGCCCTACACGGTCGCCAAGGAGCGTTTCTTCCCGACCGAGCAGCCCGGCGAACCCGCGGACGTGGCGCTGCTCACCGAGATCCGCGACCTGCTCGCGTCCGGCCGCGCCAACCAGGTCTGACCCGCGCGGCTGCGGTCAGCCGTGGTGCGGCGGCACCTGGGCCCGGAGCCAGGCGTCGCTGTCCACGGCCGGCCCGCCGGCGTCGCTGTCGTCGGCGGTCTGCTCCGGCAGCACCTCGCCGAACACCTCGGCAAGCCGCTTCGCGCGGGCGGCACGCTGCTCGGCGCTGAGCTCGACCGGCTCCGGCTGCTGGTCGGTCACGACGACTGCTCGGGGACCCGGTCGCGCCACGTGTCGAACCAGTCCACGCCGAACTTGGGGCGGGTCGCCGCCCAGCCCGTCTGGGCACTGAAGTGCTCCGAGCAGATCCGCAGGGAGCGGCTCAGCGGCTCGATCCGCGGTCCGGCGATCCGTCGCATGACCGGTCCGAGGTAGCCGGTGCGCTCCACGCCGGCAGCCTCGGCGAACCCGGCCAGCACGTCGCGCCGACGCACCGGCTCGGCGCCGACGTTGTAGACCCCGCTGGGCGCGTGCAGCGCTGCCAGCACTGCGGGGCCGAGGTCGTCGGTGTGCACGAGGTGGGACCAGGCGTCGGGTCGCCCGATGCCGACCGGACGGCCCTGGCGTACGGCGCGCAGCTGGTAGTCGGTGAGCCGGTCGTCGCCGACGATGGTTCCCAGCCGCAGAACCACCCCGACCCGGGGGCCGCTCGCGTAGTCCTGCACGTGGGACTCGGCCACGGCCACCGGCTCGGTCGCGTGCGTGATGTCGATCGGGTCCTGCTCGGTGACCCAGCCCTCGCCGTGGTCGGCGTAGACGAACGAGACGCTCTCCTGCACCAGCCTGCGGACCCCGGCCCGGTGCGCGGCGGCCACGACGTTGCCGACCCCGCGGGTGCGCAGCCGGTCGTTGACCCGCCACGTCCAGGGCAGGGCGGCGGCGTAGCCGACCGGGATGTGGGTCGCCAGGTTCACGACCGCCTCGCACCCGTCGTAGAGCCGCGTCAGCGACTCGACGTCGAACAGGTCGGCCGGCTGCGGCACGGCGCCCAGGCTGCGGAGGCAGTCGGCGCCGTCGTCGTCACGGGCCATCGCGACGACCTCGTGCCCCGCGTCGATCAGGGAGTGGACGGAACCTCGACCCAGAACGCCGGTGGCACCTGTGACGGCTACACGCATCCGTCCATCTTCCGATAACGAACGCATAACGAGCAAACTCACGCGTCACACGAGCGAAAACTGCACAAATGTGCGAGGTGCCGGCCGCGCATCGCGCTAGGCGCAGAGACCGTTCTCGGCGGCGATCCGGTCGTGCTCGTCGCTGGAGACGGTGTCACCGCTCTCGAGCTTGAGCGTGCCGGCTGCGGCCGCCGTGGCGGGCGCCTTGGACAGCGGGCTCTGCTTGGTGCCCGGGGTGCTGTCGGAGGCCTTGACCACCTCGCCGGTGAACGTCGGCCCGAGCGGTTCGTCGCGCCGGATCTGCTGCCACAGGGCGGCGGCGTCCGGGCTGAGCTGGAGCCGGTTCGGGTCCGGCGGGTACTCCTCGAACGGCGCGGTCACGAACGTGATGTTGTCCAGCCCGACGTTCTTCAGCGACGAGCCCAGCGAGGCCAGCGCCTTGAGGTGCGCGAACTCCGGGTCGGTGGTCAGCGACTTGGTGGCGGCGTCGAGGAACCGCACCAGCTTGACCGGGTTGGCGAGCGTGCCGGCCGAGACCGCCTTGTTGATCATCCCGGCGATGAACGTCTGCTGCCGCTTCATCCGGCCGATGTCACCGTTGGCGGAGATCCCGTGCCGCACGCGCACGTAGTCGAGGGCCTGGTCGCCGGTGACGTTGTAGGTGCCGGCCGCGAGGTGGATGTTGCCGACCGTGTCGTCGACCTCGGCCGGCACACAGACCGTCACGCCACCGAGGGCGTCGACCATCTTCTTGAAGCCGTTGAAGTCGACGACGACGAAGTGGTCGACGAACACCTTCGTGATCGACTCGACCGTCTTGATCGTGCAGGCCGGTCCGCCGACCTCGTAGGCCGCGTTGAACTGGGTGAGCCCGCCGGCGACCGTGCCGCTGCCGTCCTTCTTCTCGCACGTCGGCCGCTCCACCATCGTGTCCCGCGGGATGCTCACGCCGTACGCGCGGCTGCGGTCCTTCGAGAGGTGCAGCAGGATCGTGGTGTCGGAGAGCCCGGGGGTCTCGCCGGCCACGTGGTTGCCCTTGCCCTTGCGGGTGTCCGAGCCCATCACCAGCACGTTCAGCGGGCGCGTCGGACCGGTCTCGAGCCGCTGCGGGCGGTCCTTGCCGAGGTCCTTGGTGACGTCGAGCTGGGTGATGTTGCCCTCGAAGCGCTTGTAGAAGTACACGCCGACGGCTCCCAGCACCAGCGACACCGAGAGCACCCCCACGAGCACGCGGGAGCCGATCTTGCGGGCGCGAGTGGGCTCCGCTCGACGCTTCGGGGTGTGCTCGGACAAAATGGACGGACCTCGGGTTGACGCCCATTCGGCTCAGGGCAACACGTCAGGGGGCACCTCCATTGTGCGGTGCCCGACTGTCAGACTCCAATCGGACAGGTGTGAGTTCACCCGTCCGGGTGCCGGGCGGAGGGGGCGCGTCGTGATCAAGTACCTCGGCTCCAAGCGCCTGCTGGTCCCCGCCCTGGGCCGGATCGCGAGCGCCGTCGGTGCCCGCACCGCGGTCGACCTGTTCACGGGCACCACCCGCGTCGCGCAGGAGTTCAAGCGCCGCGGGCTCGAGGTGACCGCCGTCGACGTCGCGACCTACGCCGAGGTGCTCGCCCGCTGCTACGTCGCCACCGACGCCCGGGCCCTCGACCACGACCGGCTCGCCGAGGCTCTCGGCCGGCTGAACGGCCTCCGCGGGCGGCGCGGCTACGTGACCCGCACGTTCTGCGAGGACGCCCGCTACTTCCGGCCCGAGAACGGCCGCCGGATCGACGCGGTCCGCGACGCGATCGAGGAGTACGACGACGCGCTCCGGCCGGTGCTGCTGACGTCGCTGCTGCTGGCCGCCGACCGGGTCGACTCCACGACCGGGCTGCAGATGGCCTACCTCAAGCAGTGGGCGCCGAGGGCGGGCAACCCGCTGACCCTGGTCCCGCCGACGCTGATCGAGGGCAGCGGCACGGCGGTGCTCGGCGACGCGACGACGCTGGTCGACGAGCTGCCGGTGACGGACCTGGCCTACCTCGACCCGCCGTACAACCAGCACCGGTACTTCACCAACTACCACGTCTGGGAGACCCTGGTCCGCTGGGACCGGCCCGAGCACTACGGCATCGCCTGCAAGCGCGCCGACGCCCGTGACCCGGCCACGAAGTCGGTGTTCAACTACCGGGCGTCGATGCCGGTGGCGCTGCGCTCGGTGATCGCGCGCACCCGCGCCGAGGTGGTCGTGGCGTCCTACAACGACGAGAGCTGGATGCGCCCGGAGGAGATCGCCGAGGCCCTGGCCGAGGCCGGCCACGAGCGGGTCGAGGTGCTCGGCTTCGACAGCAAGCGCTACGTCGGCGCCCAGATCGGCGTCCACAACCTCCGCGGCGAACGGGTCGGCGAGGTGAGCCACCTGCGCAACACGGAGTTCCTGTTCGTGGCCGGCCCCGCCGAGAAGGTCGAGGCCGCGGTAGCCGCGGCTCGCGACACCGCTCCGGTCGCCACCGGATAATCTGACCCGCGGCCCCAGTAGCTCAGTGGATAGAGCAGCCGCCTCCTAAGCGAAAGGTCGCCAGTTCGACTCTGGCCTGGGGCACCACGTCGTTGTGTAGTCCTTCGCCTGATGGGGACGCCACCCGTCCGACGGCGCTCGCCCTCGGCCACGGGAGCGGGAGCCGAGGGCCCACGTTGGCGACCCGAGGGAGATGAGGCTACCCTCCGTTAGGTAAGCCTTACCTGAGGACGGAGCGGACGTGTTCGGCAACTACCTGATCGGTCTGCGCGAGGGCCTCGAGGCCAGCCTGGTCGTGGTGATCCTGATCGCCTACCTGGTCAAGACGGACCGCCGCCAGCTCCTCCCCCGGATCTGGGCGGGCGTCGCGGTCGCGGTGCTCGTCTCGCTCGCGTTCGGTGCGCTGCTGACCTACGGGCCGCGACGGCTGACGTTCGAGGCGCAGGAGACGATCGGCGGCGTCCTCTCGATCGTCGCGGTCGGCTTCGTCACCTGGATGGTCTTCTGGATGGCCCGCTCCGCGCGCGGCCTGTCCGGCGAGCTCAGGGCCGGCGTCGACCGAGCGGCCGAGGCCGGCCGAGCCAGCCTGGCGTTCGTGGCCCTGCTCGCCGTCGGGCGCGAGGGGCTGGAGACCGCGCTCTTCCTCTGGGCGGCGACCGAGGCCGCCAGCGGCGGCGGCTCGGCGACGCGTCCGCTGGCCGGCGCCTTCCTGGGCCTCCTCACCGCCGTCGTGATGGGCTTCGGCTTCTACAAGGGCGTGCTCAAGATCAACCTGTCCACGTTCTTCGCCTGGACGGGCGTGATCCTGATCGTGGTCGCCGCCGGCGTCCTCGCCTACGGGGTGCACGACCTGCAGGAGGCGGGCATCCTCCCGGGCCTGGACAACCTCGCCTTCGACGTGACCGCCCAGATCCCGCCGACCTCCTGGTACGGCACGCTCCTCAAGGGCACCCTCAACTTCTCCCCGGCCACCACGTGGCTCGAGGCCGTCGCCTGGGTCGCGTACGCCGCGCCCACCCTGACCCTGTTCCTCCGGCGGATCCGGGCCAACAACCGGCCCGCAGCGCCCGACCTCCACGACCGCCGCACCGCAGCCCGCTTCCGGGCGCTGACGAAAGGCTCGATCATGCGTTCCGCACGCATCCTGCTGCCCACCCTGCTCCCACTCACGCTGCTGGCGGGCGCGTGCTCGCTCACCGAGTCCAACAAGGAGCCGGCGAAGGCCAGCCGCACCATCGAGGTCACCTCCAGCGACACCGCCTGCACGCTCTCCAGCGACACCGCGCCCGCGGGGAGCCTGGTGTTCAACGTGAAGAACACCGGCGGCAAGGTCACCGAGTTCTACCTCTACGCAGCCGACGGCAAGCGGATCGTGGCCGAGGTCGAGAACGTCGGCCCGGGGATCAAGCGTCAGCTCGTGGTCCGCGCTCCGGAGGGCACCTACCGGGCGGCCTGCAAGCCCGGCATGAAGGGGGACGGTCTCCGCAGCGACTTCACGGTGACGCCGTCCAGCGAGGGCAAGGCGATCAAGGGCCTCGACCAGGCCGCACTCGAGCAGTCCACGACGCGCTACGCCCGCTTCGTGCGCGACCAGTCGACTGCACTGCTCAGCAGCACCGAGCGGTTCACCGCGCTGTACAAGTCGGGCAAGGACGACGCGGCCCGCTCCCTCTACCCGTTGGCACGCATGCACTGGGAGCGGATCGAGACCGTGGCCGAGTCGTTCGGTGACCTCGACCCGCGGATGGACATCCGCGAGGCCGACCTGGCACCCGGTCAGGAGTGGACCGGGTGGCACCGGATCGAGAAGGACCTGTGGCCACCGGCCGGCTACGCCGCGCTCGGTACGGCGGAGCGGGCCGCGATCGCCGACCGGCTCCTGGCCGACACCCGCGAGCTCGACCGACGGGTGCAGAAGCTCAGCTACTCGGTCGACCAGATCGGCAACGGCGCCAAGGGGCTCCTCGACGAGGTGGCGACCGGCAAGGTCACCGGGGAGGAGGAGGCCTGGTCGCACACCGACCTCTATGACTTCCAGGCCAACGTCGACGGTGCCCACGAGGCGTTCGAGGGCCTCGAGGCGCTGCTCGAGACCAAGGACCCCGAGCTCGCCGAGACCCTCGACGGCCGGTTCGCCGCGTTGCAGGCGCTGCTCGACCGGCACCGGGTGGGCAAGGAGCGGTTCGTCAGCTACACCAGCCTGACCAGGCCCCAGGTCAAGGCGCTCAGCGACGCCGTCAACGCCCTCTCCGAGCCGCTCTCCGAGATGACGGGTGCCGTCACGCTGTGAGCCTCGACCCGCAGCAGGGGGTCACCGGCGGCGGGATGAGCCGGCGCCGGATGCTGGGGGTGGCCGGAGCCGGAGCGGCGGTCGGAGCGGCCGGCATCGGTGGCTTCGCGGTCGCCCGCGCCGACGGTGCGTCGGCGGAGGGCGACCCGCCGGGCGCGTTCGCCTTCCACGGCAGGCACCAGGCCGGCATCGTGACGCCGGCCCAGGACCGGTTGCACTTCGCTGCCTTCGACGTCACGACGTCGTCACGCGACGAGCTGATCGCCCTGCTCCGGGCGTGGACCCGGGCCGCGGTCGAGATGACCCGCGGTGACCAGGTCGGCAGCGCTGCGCCGGCGCCGTACGACTCGCCCCCGGCCGACACCGGCGAGGCGATCGGGCTCCCCCCCAGCGGGCTGACCCTGACGTTCGGGTTCGGCCCGACACTGTTCACCAAGGACGACGAGGACCGCTTCGGCATCGCCGACAGGCGACCGGCAGCGCTGCGGAGGCTCCCGCACTTCCCGGCCGACAACCTCGACCCACTCCGCAGCGACGGAGACCTGTGCGTCCAGGCCTGCGCCGACGACCCGCAGGTGGCGGTGCACGCGATCCGTAACCTCTCGCGGATCGCCTTCGGCACAGCCGCCCTGCGCTGGGCCCAGCTCGGCTTCGGGCGCACCTCGTCCACGTCCACCAGCCAGGCCACGCCGCGCAACCTGTTCGGCTTCAAGGACGGCACCAACAACCTCAAGGCCGAGGACCGGCCGGGGATCGAGGAGTTCGTCTGGGTGCACGAGGGCGACGACGACGCGGCGGCCTGGCTGAGCGGAGGGTCGTACCTCGTGGCCCGCCGGATCAGCATGCAGATCGAGCCCTGGGACCGCACCAGCCTCCGCGAGCAGGAGAACCTCGTCGGCCGCGACCGGGCCGAGGGGGCACCGCTCTCGGGCGGCGGGGAGTTCACCCAGCCCGACTTCGCGATGATGGGCCGCGAGGGGCCGATCATGCCGGTGGACTCGCACGTCCGGCTGGCCCACCCGCAGCAGAACCACGGCGTCCAGATGTTGCGCCGCGGCTACAACTTCACCGACGGCAACGACTCGCTGGGCAGGCTGGACGCCGGGCTGTTCTTCATCGCCTACGTGCGGGACCCGGACCGGCACTACATCCCGATGCAGACCAGGCTCTCCCGCGAGGACGGCCTGATGGAGTACCTCCAGCACACCGGGTCGGGGCTGTTCGCGGTCCCCGCGGGGGTCCGGCCCGGTCATTACCTCGGACAGGCACTGTTCGCCTGAACGACACACCTGTAACTCTCTCTTTTTTTCACTTCAGTCACACGAGTGCTCAAAACTCCTGCATACTCCGGTGCAGTCGACACCTGACAAAAGGGTCACAGCCTAGGAGACACGCCGGAATGCGCACTCGGACTTCTTGCCCCCGCCGGACCTCGCCGCGGCTGGTCCGCGCGCTCCTCGTGGCCGGGGTCGCGGGCGCGCTGGTGCTCCCCGCCGGCGCCGCGCAGGCGAGCACGCTGCCCGAGAACCGTGAGACTCCGCCTCCCAACGTGACCTTCCCGGTGGCGCTCGCTGCCAACCCGGTCGACACCCGCAGCTTCGTGTCCGGTCGCCATCTGGGCACCGAGATCAACGCCGCCTGCGGCAGCGTGGTCAAGGCCGCTACCCCCGGCACGGTGCGGGTCCGCACCGACGTCAGGTCGGCGGGCAAGGCGCTGATCAAGGTCTACACGACCAAGTACCGGCTGACCTCCTCCTATCTCTACCTCGACCGGATCGACGTCAGCGACAACCAGATCGTCCAGGCCGGGCAGCCGCTCGGCACGGTCGGCGACGCAGGCGACGCCAAGCGCTGCCAGCTCGGCTTCCAGGTGCGCAACGACGCCGGGCGCACGGTGTACAACCCGTCCCGGTTCCTCGACACCTACGTCGGCCAGAAGGTCCCGGTGACCGCACTGTTCGGCAACCGGGGGTTCCGCCTGGCCACGTTCAACACGCTCGGCGCCAGCCACACCAAGCCGGGCGGAGACGCGGGCAGCCGTTACCCCGGCTACAAGACGCGCACCCCGAAGGCGATCAAGGTCCTCGACGCCAACGCCGTCGACGTGGTCGGGCTGCAGGAGTTCCAGAAGCCGCAGCACGAGATGTTCCAGAACCTCGCGCGCAGCCGGTACGGCGTGTACCCCGCCAAGCGGGACGTCGACACCGAGAACTCCATCGCCTGGCGGCTCTCGACCTTCGACCTGGTCGAGGCGCACCGGTTCGACGTCACCTACTTCAACGGCAGCATCCGCAAGATGCCCTACATCCTGCTGCGGCAGCGCTCGACCGGCTACACGGCGTGGTTCGTCAACGTCCACAACCCGGCGAACACCTACAAGTACAAGAACCAGGAGAAGTACCGGGCCAAGGCGATCGCCCAGGAGCGTGACCTGGTGGTCAAGCTCAGGGCCACCGGCCGTCCGGTGTTCCTGACCGGTGACATGAACGACCGCGAGAAGGCGTTCTGCCCCCTGACCGCCGGCAAGCTGATGCTCGCGCCGCACAGCGTCCCGAGCATGACCTGCGCGCCGCCGGCCAAGCTCTGGATCGACTGGATCTTCGGTGCCGGGCCGACCCGGTTCACGACGTACTCCGTCGACTGGACGGTCAAGGACCGCAACATCTCCGACCACCCGCTGGTGCTCAGCCAGACCTATCTGGCCGAGTGACGGCCGCCCTCAGCGCACGTCGAACCTGATCCCGGCGTCGACCAGGCGCCGGGTCAGGTGCTCGCCCATCGCCACCGCGGTGGTCACCTGGCCGGCCGTCTGAGGGTTGTCGTCGAACGCCAGGCACAGCGCCGACTCGGCGAGCATCTTCGCGGTCTCGGTGTAGCCGGGGTCGCCGCCGGAGACGCGCGTGTGGACCGTCGTACCACCGGCCTCGCCGACGAAGTCGACGGTGAACCAGGACTTCTCGCGGCGTGACTCCGACGGACCGTCGCCCGCCTTGATCCGGGACTGCAGGACCTTGCGCAGCGGCGGCACCTGGGCGCCGACCATCACCGCGCCGGCCCCGAGGACGGTGCCGGCGACGTAGGGCAGCGTCCGGAAGCCCGCGTAGTGGGAGTAATGGAAGTCCGGGCCGTAGCGCTCGAGCGCGGCGCCCGAGCGCGCCACCACGAACGGGTCGATGGTCGGCAGCGGCAGCAGCCAGAACCCGAGCTCGCGATCCCGGTGCGGCTTCCCGGCCACGGCACGGGACGTGCGACCTCCGGCGGGCCTGCCCTCCTTCTTGCGGCGCGCCTTCAGGGCGCTGCGCATCTGGCCGGCGCGGGAGGCCGCGGTGAGTGCGGAGTGGAAGGTGCCGCCGGAGAACTGCGCCCCGGCTCGTACGACGCCGCGCAGCCGCACGGGCTTTCCCTCCGGCAGGGCGAGCACGGTGTGCCGGGCGCCCAGGTCGTGCGGGATCGAGTCGAAGCCGCAGGCGTGCACGAGCCGGGCGCCGGTGGCGACCGCGCGGTCGTGGTGCTCGAGGTACATCCGGTCCACGAACTCCGGCTCACCGGTGAGGTCGACGTAGTCGGTGCCGGCGTCGGCGCACGCGGCCACCAGCGGGCCGCCATGGAGCAGGTAGGGGCCGACCGTGCTGATCACGACGCGCGTGGAGCGCGCGAGCGCGGCCAGCGACGCCTCGTCCGCGGAGTCGGCCTCGACCAGCGGCAGGGCGGCCAGCGCGGGGTCGATCGCGACCAGCCGCGAGCGCACCTTCTCGAGCCGCTCGCGGTTGCGGCCGGCCAGTGCCCACCGGCACCCGTCGGGTGCATGGCGGGCGAGGTACTCGGCCGTGAGCGCGCCGGTGAAGCCGGTCGCCCCGAGGAGCACGATGTCGTAGGGGCGCTGGTCTCGCGAGGTCTTGCTCTCCTGGGCCTGGGTCACGGAAGACCACTCTGCCTGTCGCGCGGGAACCATCCCACCCCGGTGCGCGTCGGACCCCCATGAGGAAGCTCACGAAGATCGGCGCAGGCGGTGGACTGACCGCGGTGGGACTCACCGCACTGGTGGCCTCGGGGGTGCTGACCGCGAGCGTCGCGCTCGTCGTCACCGACCCGGGCGCACCGCGGGCGAGCGCGCAGTCCGGACTGACCGGCTTCGACTCCTGCGACCAGCTCCTGACCTGGTACCGCGAGCAGGGCCTGCGCCAGGTCGGCGCCTACGGGTGGGACGGCGACCGCCCGGTCTACTACGCGATGGAGGACAGCGCCGCGGGCACGTCCGAGCTGCGGTCGGCGGCGCCGTCGTCCACCGACGTCGCCGTCGGCAGCTCGGCCACCGGGACCAACACCCAGGAGACCGGTGTCGACGAGCCCGACCGGGCCAAGACCGACGGCTCGCTGCTGGTGCGTGTGGTCGAGAACAGCGTGCTGCTCGGTGACGTGACCGGTGACCAGCCGAGGGCGCTGGCGTCGTACCCGCTCCCGGAGGCGATGTACGACGCCGAGGTGCTGCTGGTGGGCGACCGCGTGGTGGTGACGGGGACCGCCCCCGTGGCGTACGGCGGGCCGGTGGAGGACTGGGGCGGACCCGGCACGTCGAAGGTCTCCCGCGCAGCTCACAGCAGGGTGCTGGTGCTCGACGTGTCCGACCCGGGCCGGCCGACGCTGGTCTCGGACCGGACCTTCTCCGGCACCGTGCTCTCGGCACGGCAGTACGGCGACACGATCCGGCTGGTGACGCAGACCTCCGCACCGGCGCTGCGGTTCGTGCTCCCCACCGACGACGACGGCCGTCACCGGGCCGAGGCGAAGAACCGCGCGATCGTCCGGAACAGCACGCTGGAGGAATGGCTGCCGTCGGTCTCCTCCGCCGACGGGGGCCGGGAGCGGCTCGTCGCGTGCGACCGGGTGCTGCACCCCCGGCGCGCCTCGGGCCTCGGCACGATCACGGTCGTCGGCTTCGACGTGGACACCCCCGACGACCGCTCGGCCGTCGCGGTCAGCGCCGGCGGCAACACGGTCTACTCCTCGACCGAACGGCTCTACGTCGCGACCACCGAGTACTCGACGAGCCTGCTGGGACGGCTCGGTTCCCGGTTCGGCAGCAGCCCGGTCCGGCCGACCGTGCGCACCGACGTGCACGCGTTCGACCTGCGCGGTGTCGGGGCGTCGTACACCGCGAGCGGCAGCGTCCGCGGCGTGCTCAGGGACCGCTGGTCGATGGACGAGCACGACGGGCACCTGCGGCTGGCGATCGCGACCGGGTCGCCGTTCTCGACCGACGACGGCGCCGACCGGTCCGGCGCCAACGCGATCGTCACGCTCGCCCGCGAGGGCGACCGTCTGGTCGAGTCCGGCCGGGTGGACGGGCTCGGACGCGGCGAGGAGATCAAGTCGGTGCGATGGTTCGACGACCTCGCGGTCGTGGTGACCTTCCGCCAGATGGACCCGCTGTACACCGTCGACCTCTCCGACCCGGACCACCCGCGGCTCCGGGGCGAGCTCAAGATCCCGGGCTTCTCCGGCTACCTGCACCCGATCGGCCACCACCGCCTGCTCGGCGTCGGTGTCGACGCCACCAGCGAGGGGCGCTCGCTGGGCGCGCAGGTCTCGGTGTTCGACGTCTCCGACCTCGAGCACCCGGTGCAGGTGGACCGCTACGCGTACGGCGCGCAGAGCAACCTCGCGGCACCGGACGACCCGCGCGGTTTCACCTGGGTCCCCGGGGCCGACGGGGCCGGCGTCGGCTGGACGCAGGTGCGGGACGACACCGAGGACCAGACCTTCCGGCTCTCCCGGATCGCGACCGACGCCTCCGGCCACCTCAGCGTCACCGGCACCGACCTCGGGGTCACGGACGCCTGGAACGGTGGCCGGGTGCTGCCGCTGCCGGGCGAGCGGGTGCTGCTGGTGGCGGGGTCGACCGCGACGATATTGCCGGGCTGAGATTCCGGCGCCCGTCGTAGGCTCGGGGCATGTGCCGGAACATCCGCCCCCTCCACAACTTCGAGCCGCCCGCCACGCGCGACGAGGTGCACGCTGCGGCGGTGCAGTACGTCCGCAAGATCAGCGGGTCGACGAATCCCAGCCGGGCCAACCAGCCGGCCTTCGACGAGGCCGTCCTCGAGGTGGCTGCGGCGACCCGGAAGCTGCTGGCGTCGCTGACCACCACGGCTCCGCCCAAGGACCGCGACGTCGAGGCCGCCAAGCGCCGGGCCCGCGCCGAGGCACGCTACGCGTGACCGTCCTCGAGACGCTGGCCGGTCGGCTGGTGGTGCTCACCGGAGCCGGGCTGAGCACCGACTCCGGCATCCCCGACTACCGCGGTCCGGCTGCTCCGGTGCGGATGCCGATGACCTACCAGGAGTTCGTCTCCGGACCGGTGTCGCAGCAGCGCTACTGGGGCCGGGCGCACGTCGGCTGGTCGCGGATGAGGCGCGCCGAGCCGAACGCCGGCCACCATGCGTTGGCCCGGCTCGAGGCGCTCGGCCGGGTCGGGCTGCTGGTCACGCAGAACGTCGACGGCCTGCACGAGCGCGCGGGCTCGCGCGCCATGGTCGCGCTGCACGGGCGGATCTCCGAGGTGGTGTGCATCGACTGCCGACGCGTGGTCGGCCGGGGCAAGGTCCAGGACCGGATGGCCGAGCTCAACCCGGGCTGGGTGCGCCGGCACGCCGAGGTGCTGGCCCGGCCCGACGGTGACGTCGCCCTCGAGGAGACCGCCGGCTTCGTCGTCCCCACCTGCGACGGCTGCGGCGGCCGGCTCAAGCCCGACGTGGTCTTCTTCGGCGAGAACGTCCCCAAGGACCGGGTCGCCCGGGTCCACGCCGCCCTCGACGACGCCGACGCGCTGCTCGTCGCCGGCTCGTCGCTGACGGTGATGTCGGGTCTGCGGTTCGTGCGCTACGCAGCCAAGGCCGGGATGCCCGTGGTGATCGTCAACCGTGGCGTGACCCGCGGCGACGACCTCGCGACGTACAAGGTCGAGGAGGGCTGCAGCGAGTTCCTGCGCGGGCTGGTGGAGGCGCACGGTGTGGCTGCGGGCGGCGGCGGCGGCGGCGAATTACCAAGTGAACATGGTGTTCTGTCACCCGCCGGGCGACTTGGCACGGAGAACTGACACTGATCATGGGCAATTGCCCATGCAGAGTGACTGATTACCAAGAGAACTTGGTGTTTCGCCGCCCTCAGACCCGCTTCACAAAAATGTGCTCCGCCGCCTCCGGCAGCACCTCGGCGGTCTCGCCGGCGGCGCCGACCAGGATGCCTTCCTCGCTGGCGATCGCGTTGACCACCGCCCCCGGCAGCGCGCCGACGCGGCGGAGCGCACGCATCAGCGGCTCGTCCTTCTGCATCTCCTCGGAGATCCGGCGCACCCGCACCCGCACCGGCTCGGTCGCGCTGCTCATCGCGAGCAGCGGCTCGACGCCGTCCATGAACTCCTCGCCGTCCTGGCTCTCCCCGAGCTCGCCGAGGCCCGGGATCGGGTTGCCGTACGGCGACTCCGTGGGATGTCCCAGCAGCTCGATCAGGCGACGCTCGACGCTCTCCGACATCACGTGCTCCCAGCGGCACGCCTCCTCGTGGACCAGCTCCCACTCGAGACCGATCACGTCGGTCAGGAGCCGCTCGGCCAGCCGGTGCTTGCGCATCACGCGGGTCGCCATGCCCAGTCCCTCGTCGGTGAGCTGGAGATGACGGTCGCCCTCGACCGTGAGCAGGCCGTCACGCTCCATCCGGGCGACCGTCTGGCTGACCGTCGGACCACTCTGGTGCAGCCGCTCGGCGATCCGCGCCCGCAACGGGACGATGCCCTCCTCGACCAGCTCGTAGACGGTGCGGAGGTACATCTCGGTGGTGTCGATCAGGTCGCTCACCCACCCATTGTTGCCGACCCCCCGCAGGCTGGTGAAATGGTGGGGACCCGCCCGCCCGCTCCGAGGAGATCCATGACCGCCGCCCTGGCCGACCAGGTGATCGTGCCGGCCCGCTACAACGGTCCCGCCCACTCGGGCAACGGAGGCTACGTCAGCGGCCTGCTGGCCCACGAGCTGCGCTCCGACCACACGATCGCGGGCGACCACGCCGGGATCGCCGTCGCCGTGTCGCTGCGCCAGCCGCCGCCCCTCGACGTACCGCTGAGCGTCGCCCGCGAGGAGCCCGACTCCGCCGCGCTCACCTTCGGTGGCGCCGTGATCGCCCACGCCCAGGTGGTGCCCGCGGAGATCGAGCCGGTCACCCCGGTGCCGTACGACGAGGCAGCCGCGGCGTCGGTGCGCTACCCGGGCCACACCTCGCACCCGTTCCCCAGCTGCTTCGCCTGCGGCACGGACCGGTCCGACGGCCTCCGCATCTTCCCCGGCCCGGTCTCCCCGACCGCCGACGGCCGCACCGTCGTGGCCGCCCCCTGGACGCCCGCGCCCGACGTCGCCGCCGACTTCCACGAGTACGACGAGCCCGGCCAGCGCGCCTGCCTCGCCGCGACCTGGGCCGCGCTGGACTGCATCGGCGGCTGGGCCGGCGACCTCGGCGAGCGGCTGATGGTGCTCGGCCGGATGACCGCGGTCGTCGACGCGCTGCCCCTGGTGGGCGAGCCCCACGTGGTGATGGGGCAGGCACTCGGCCAGCAGGGCCGCAAGACGTTCACCGCGAGCACTCTCTACGATCCCGACGGCCGGATCGTCGGCCGCGCGGAACACGTCTGGGTCGCCGTCGACCCCGATGTCTTCAACCAGCAGCCCGCCGACCAGGAGAACGCGTGACGAACCCGTGGTGGCGCGACGCCGTCTGCTACCAGCTCTACATCCGCAGCTTCGCCGACGCCGACGGCGACGGGAAGGGTGACCTCCGCGGAATCACCGAGCACCTCGACCACCTGGTCGCCCTCGGTGTCGACGCACTGTGGTTGAACCCGTTCTACCCCTCGCCGCAGAACGACCACGGCTACGACGTCGCCGACTTCCGCGACGTCGAGCCGGCCTACGGCACCCTCGACGACTTCGACACGCTCCTCGCGGCCGCGCACGATCGCGGGCTCAAGCTGCTGGCCGACATCGTGCCCAACCACACCTCCAGCGAGCACGCCTGGTTCCAGGAGGCGCTGGAGTCGGCGCCGGGCAGCCCCGCCCGCGATCGCTACGTGTTCCGCCCCGGCCGCGGACCGGACGGGGCCGAGCCGCCGAACAACTGGCTCTCCCTCTTCGGCGGGCCCGCCTGGGAGCGGGTGCCCGACGGCGAGTGGTACCTCCACCTGTTCGACGTCACCCAGCCCGACCTCAACTGGCGCAACCCGGAGGTCCCCGCGGACTTCGAGAAGACGCTGCGCTTCTGGCTCGACCGCGGGGTCGACGGCTTCCGGGTCGACGTCGCGCACGCGCTGTTCAAGGAGGAGGGCCTGCCCGACGTGCCCGACCCGCAGCGCTGCCTCGACGGCAGCGAGCTGGACACCCCGATGTGGGAGCAGCCCGAGGGCCACGACGTGTTCCGGCGCTGGCGCCAGATCCTCGCCGAGTACGACGGCGACCGGATGGCCGTCGGCGAGGCCTGGTGCCCGACCCCCGAGCGCACGGCGCTCTACGTGCGGCCCGACGAGCTCCAGCAGACCTTCAACTTCCACTGGCTGCTGGCGGACTGGTCGGCGCGCTCGTTCCACGAGGCGATCGACACCACCCTGACCTCGCTCGCCCAGGTCCGCGCCCGCGCCACCTGGGTGCTGTCGAACCACGACGTGGTGCGGCACGCGACGCGGTACGGCGGCGGCGCCACGGGTCGGGCCCGCGCCCGGGCCGCCACCCTGGCGATGCTCGCACTGCCCGGCTCGTCGTACCTCTACCAGGGCGAGGAGCTCGGTCTCGAGCAGGTCGACGTCCCCGGTGAGCACCGGCAGGACCCGGAGTACCTCCACGGCCGTGGCGAGGGCCGCGACGGCTGCCGGGTCCCGATTCCCTGGTCCGGCGACGCCCCGCCGTACGCCTTCGGCCCCGGCGCCGGCCAGCCCTGGCTCCCCCAGCCGCCCGACTGGGCGCCGGTCACGGTCGCGGCCGAGCACGCCGACCCGCACTCGACGCTGGCGTTCTACACGAGGGCCCTGTCTGCCCGCACCGCCCAGCTCGCCGAGGGCTGGGACGACGACATCTCCTGGGTCGACCTCGGCGCGGACGTGCTCGCGTTCCGGCGTGGGCCGGTCACGGTGCTCGTCAACTGCGGCGACACCGCGGTCGAGCTGCCCGCCGGTGAGGTACTGGTCGCCACCGAGGAGCTCGACGGCACGCTGCCGGCGAACGCCGGGGTCTGGCTGCGCTGAGACGGAGCGGTGACGCCCCGCACGCGTCCGTGCGGGTCAGCCGTCCAAGGTCTCGTTGTACCGACCGAGCGCCGTGACGAACGCCGCGAGCTCGTCGTCGGTCCACCCCGACAGCCGCTCGTCGAGCAGCTTGCGGCGCTGCCGCGAGGTGTCCGCGAGCCGACGCCGGCCCTCGTCGGTCACGCCGAGCGTCATCGCCCGGCCGTCGCCCGGGTCGGCGGTGCGCTCGACGAAGCCGAGGTCCACCAGCTGCTGCACCTGCCGGCTGATCGCGCCCTTGTCGATCCCGAACTCCTCGACCAGGGCCGAGGCCCGCTTCGGACCGCTGTCGGCGACGTTGGCGAGGATGAAGTACGCCGCCGGCTGCAGCTCCTCGTGCACCTCGTGGGCGCGCTCCGTCACCACCCGCCTGATCCGGCGGAGCAGGGTGCCCATCTCGAGCTCGAGCTGGTTGAGCAGCTGCTCCTTGCCGCCGGTCACCGCGCGGACACCTCCGCGACCGGTGCGGGGACGAGCTCGTCGTCGCGCTCGATCGTGGTCCGCAGCGGGACCTCCTTGATGAACAGCACGCAGAGCAGGGCGACGACCGCGAACGGCACCGCGATCAGGAACAGGTGGCCGGTCGCCTCGCCGAACGCACCCTCGAAGACCGCGCGGACCGGCGCCGGCAAGGTGGCGAGGTCGGGGATCTGGTGGCTGCTGTGCGCGTCCTCGGCGATGCCCAGGGAGGCGAGCTTGTCGGTGACGTTCGCTGCGACCTGGGTGGCGAGCACCGCCCCGAGCGCGCTGACACCGACCGAGCCGCCCATCGAACGGAAGAACGAGACCACCGAGCTGGCGGCACCCATGTCGCTCTGGGCGGTGTTGTTCTGCACGGCGAGGACCAGGTTCTGCATGGTGGCGCCGAGTCCGAGGCCCATCACGGCCATCGAGGCACCGACGTACAGCAGCGGAGTCGACTCGTCGATCCGCGACAGCAGCAGCAGCCCGGCGATGACGGCGACCATGCCACCGACCAGGTAGCGCTTCCAGACGCCCGTGCTGGAGATGATCCGGCCGGTCGCGATGCTCGAGACCAGCAGGCCACCGACCATCGCGATCGACATCAGGCCGGCGTGCGTCGGGCTCATCCCGCGGGCCAGCTGGAAGTACTGCGACAGGTACACCGTCGAGCCGAACATCGCGACCCCGACCATGATCGAGGCAGCCGTGGCCAGGGACGTGGTGCGGTCGCGGAAGAGCCGCATCGGGATCACCGGCTCCCGGGCGATCCTGGTCTCGACGTACACCGCGGCAGCGAGCACCAGCAGGCCGGCAGCGACGAGCAGTCCGGAGGTGGCGGAGACCCAGTCGAAGTGCTGGCCGGCCAGGGACACCCAGACCAGGAGGAAGGAGACGCCGGCGACGAGCAGCGTGGCGCCGAGGTAGTCGATGTGCACCTCGCGCTTGATCACGGGCAGGTGCAGGGTCTTCTGGAGGACGACGAACGCGAGCGCCGCCACCGGGATGCCGACGAAGAAGCACCAGCGCCAGCCGATCGAGTCCACGACCAGGCCGCCGATGAGCGGACCGCTGACCGTGGCCAGCGCGAACGTGGCGCCGATGTAGCCGCTGTAGCGGCCCCGCTCACGAGGACTCACCATCGAGGCGATCACGACCTGCACCAGGGCGGTCAGGCCACCGACGCCGAGCCCCTGGATCGCGCGGGCACCGATCAGCACGCCCATGTTGGGCGCGAAGCCTGCCACCAGGGAGCCGGCCACGAAGATCACCAGGGCCGACTGCACCAGCAGCTTCTTGTCGAACTGGTCGGCCAGCTTGCCCCAGACCGGCGTGGACGCCGTCATCGTGAGCAGGGTGGCGACGACCACCCAGGTGTAGCCGGACTGGCTGCCCTCGAGGTCGGTGATGATGCGCGGGAGCGCGTTGGACACCACCGTGCTCGAGAGCATGGCGACGAACATCGCGAGGAGGAGGCCGCTCAGGGCCTCGAGCACCTCGCGGTGCGACATCTGCCCGGCGCGCTCGACGGGTGACTCGTCGAGGACGGAGGTGGAGACGGACTGCTGGGACACGGAAGCTCGATTCACGATCGCCACAAGGTTGACGTCGGCAACTATATTCCCTGACGCTCCCTGCGCCGACGTCACCGCGGCGTCGGTTGCGTCACACCCCGACACAGCAGCGACCCGCAGGCGTGGCCCTGGTGGGCCCTGCACCGGTGGATGAGACCGGTCGCCTGCGGGTCGGGTGACTGCTTGTGGATTCGCCAGCAGCGCCTGCACGGCACTCGTCGTGGACGGGGCTGGCTGGTGTGCTGCTAGCGGGCAGCCACCTCACGCATCCGATGAGAACTCATTCTCCGGACCACCTCCTTTCCCGTGTACGGCGAGCGTAGGCCGCGCTCGAGCCGCCAACAAGACCTTTTCGGGGCACTGCCATCATCGGCGGGTGGCGAAGGCTCGGTGGCGACTGCTCTCCTCCGTCGCCACGGACGTCCGGCCGCTGCGCGTCTCCGCGGCGTTCCGCCGGCTGTGGGTCGGCAACTCCGTGGCTCAGCTCGGCCAGCAGATGACCGCGGTGACGATCGCGATCCAGGTCTACGCGGTCACGCGCAGCTCGTTCGCGGTCGGCCTGGTCGGGGCGTGCGCGCTCGTCCCTCTGGTCGGGTTCGGGCTCTACGGCGGCGCCGTGGCCGACGCGATGGACCGGCGCAGGCTCGCGCTCGGCGCGTCCACGCTCGCATGGGTGTGCTCGATCGCCCTTGCTGCACAGGGGTTCCTGCACAACACGCACGTCGACGTGCTCTACGCGCTGGTCGCGCTGCAGTCGGTGGCGTTCGCCCTGAACAGCCCCGCGCGCAACGCGATGATCGCCCGGCTGCTCCCGCGCGAGCTGATCCCGGCCGCATCCGCGCTCAACATGGCGTCGTTCAACCTCGGCTTCACGCTGGGGCCGATGCTCGGCGCGCTGGCGGTGAAGTTCGGCGGGTTCGGCACGGCGTACGCGATCGACGTCCTGACCTTCACGGCCGCGATGTACGCCCTGCTCCGGCTGCCGGCGATGCCGCCCGAGCCCGGCAGCCCACGCCCCGGGCTCAAGGCCGTCGTCGACGGGCTGCGCTACCTGCGGCACTCCCCCAACGTCCGGATGACGTTCGTGGTCGACCTGTGCGCGATGGTGCTCGCGCAACCGCGGGCGCTGTTCCCGGCGATGGCGGTCAAGGTCTACGGCGGCGGTGCCGCGACCGTGGGTGTGCTCCAGGCCGCACCGGCGTTCGGGTCGCTGCTGGCGTTCCTGGTCTCCGGCTGGATCAGCCGGGTGCGCCTGCAGGGGCTGGCGGTGGTGATCGCGGTCGCCGGTTACGGCCTGGCGGTCGGGTCCGTCGGGCTGACCTCGCTGCTCTGGGTCGGCGCGATCGGCCTCGCCGTCTCCGGGGCCTGCGACATGGTCAGCGCGGCGTACCGCTCGACGATCCTGCAGGTCGCCGCCCCCGACCAGATGCGCGGCCGGCTCCAGGGGGTGTTCATCGTGGTCGTCGCCGGCGGCCCGCGCGCCGGCGACTTCCTGGCCGGCTCGGCCGGCGACCTGCTCGGCGAGCGCTTCGCCCTTTTGCTCGGTGGCCTGGCCTGCGTCGCCGGCGTGCTCCTCGTCGCCCTCCGCTGGCCCGGCTTCGTGCGGTACGACGCCCGCCACCCGAGCCCATAGGTCCGGATAGTCCGTCACGTTTGGCACCTGAATCCCGGTGTTCGTGGTGCCGAACGTGACGGACTACCCGGCGCTCAGCTCACAGCGGCGGCGAACTGGGCGTTGTAGAGCCGTGCGTAGGCACCCTCGGCGGCCAGCAGGGACTCGTGGGTGCCCTGCTCGACGATCGCGCCGTCCTCCATCACCAGGATCAGGTCGGCGTCGCGGATCGTGGACAGCCGGTGGGCGATCACGAACGACGTGCGGTCCGAGCGCAGGGCCGCCATCGCGTGCTGCACGAGCAGCTCGGTGCGGGTGTCCACCGACGACGTCGCCTCGTCCAGGATCAGCAGCGCAGGCGCGGTGAGGAACGCCCGCGCGATGGTGACCAGCTGGCGCTCACCGGCAGACAGGTTCGAGCCGTCCTCGTCGATCACCGTGTCGTAGCCGTCGGGCAGCGAGTGCACGAACCGGTCCACGAACGTGGCCCGCGCCGCGGACATGATCTCCTCCTCGGTGGCGTCCGGGCGTCCGTAGGCGATGTTGTCGCGGATCGTGCCGCCGAAGAGCCAGGTGTCCTGCAGCACCATCCCGATCTGCCCGCGCAGCGCTTCCCGCGGCATCGCCGTGATGTCGACGCCGTCGATCGTGATCCGGCCGGCGTCGATGTCGTAGAAGCGCATCACCAGGTTGACCAGGGTGGTCTTGCCCGCGCCGGTCGGGCCGACGATCGCCACGGTCTGCCCGGGGCTCGCCACCAGCGAGAGGTCCTCGATCAGCGGCCGGTCCTCGTCGTAGGCGAAGGAGACGTGCTCGAAGGCCACCTCCCCCTGTCGTACGGCGGGCGCACCGGTCGGCGCAGGATCGGCGGGCTCCTCGTCGGCGTCGAGCAGCTCGAAGACCCGTTCGGCCGACGCGACGCCCGACTGGAGCAGGTTCATCATCGAGGCGACCGTGGTCAGCGGTTGCGTGAACTGGCGGGTGTACTGCACGAACGCCTGCACGTCGCCGAGCGAGAGCGAACCGCTCGCGACCCGCAGCGCGCCGACGACGGCGATCACGACGTAGTTGAGGTTCCCGATGAACATCATCGTCGGCATGATCAGTCCGGAGACGAACTGGGCGCCGAAGCTCACCCGGAACAGCTCCTCGTTCTCCTCGGCGAACGTGCGCTCGACCTCGTCCTGCCGGTTGTAGACCTTGACCAGCGCGTGGCCGGAGAAGGCCTCCTCGATCTGGCCGTTGAGCTGGCCGGTCCGGCGCCACTGCTGGATGAACTGGCCCTGCGAGCGCTTCATGATCGCCCGCGTCACGAAGATCGAGACCGGCACGGACACCAGCGCGATCAGCGCGAGCAGCGGCGAGATCCAGATCATCATCGCGAGCACCGCGATCACGGTCATCAACGACGTCATCAGCTGGCTCATCGTCTGCTGCAGCGTCTGGCTGACGTTGTCGATGTCGTTGGTGACCCGGCTGAGCAGCTCGCCGCGGGGGGACCTGTCGAAGTAGCCGAGGGGCAGCCGGTTGATCTTGTCCTCGACGTCCTGGCGCATCCGCCGGACGGTGTTCTGGACGACGGCGTTGAGCACCCAGCCCTGCAGCCAGCCCAGCAGAGACGCGGCGGCGTACACCGCGAGCACCAGCAGCAGCACGTCGCCGACGGCAGCGAAGTCCACCCCGCGTCCCGGCACCACGTTGTCCATCGAGGCCAGCATCGTGGCGAGCTTGCCCTCGCCGCGCTCACGCAGGTCCTGCACCGCCTGCGCCTGCGTCACGCCCGCCGGAAGGTTGCGGCTGAACAGGCCCGAGAACACCAGGTCGGTCGCGTGGCCGAGGATCCGCGGCCCGGTCGACATCAGCGCGACGCTGACCACGCCGAGGACGACCACCCAGATCGCCCGGGCGCGGTCGGGACGCATCCGTGCGACGAGGCGCTTGGCGGACGGGCCGAAGGTCATCGCCTTCTGCCCGACCATGCCACCACCCATGGGACCGCGTCCCGGGCCCGGGCCCTGCTCGATCCGCTCCGTGGCCTTGAACCCTGCGCCCTTGGACGCGGACGACGTCGGAGCCTCCCGCGGAGTTGTCATGCCGCCTCCTCCGCACTCATCTGGGAGCTGACGATCTCCCGGTAGGTCTCGCAGCCGGCCAGCAGCTCGTGGTGCGTGCCGCGTCCGACGACGCGTCCGTCCTCGAGGACGAGGATCAGGTCCGCGTCGATGATCGTGGTCACGCGCTGCGCCACGATCACCACGGTGGCGTCCGTCGTGGTCGGCTTGAGCGCCGCGCGGAGCCGGGCGTCCGTGGCGAGGTCGAGCGCCGAGAACGAGTCGTCGAACAGGTAGATCCCCGGTCTGCGGATCAGCGCCCGCGCGATCGCCAGCCGCTGCCGCTGGCCGCCGGAGAAGTTGGTGCCACCCTGGGCCACCGCCGCGTCGAGCCCGTCGGGCATCGCCTCCACGAAGTCGCGCGCCTGGGCCACCTCGAGGGCCGTCCAGATCTCCTCCTCGGTGGCCTCCGGACGACCGTGGAGGAGGTTGCTGCGGACGCTGCCGGAGAAGAGGTACGCCGTCTGCGGCACCAGTCCGAGCTGTTCCCAGAGCAGCTCCGGGTCGAGGCGTCGTACGTCCGTGCCGCCCACCCGGACCGTGCCGTCGGTGGCGTCGAAGAGCCGCGGCACCAGGCTGACCAGGGTCGACTTGCCGGCACCTGTCGAGCCGATCACCGCGATCGTCTGACCGGGCCGTGCGGAGAACGAGACGTCGTGGACCACCGGCTCGTCGGCGCCCGGGTAGGAGAACGTGACGTGCTCCAGGTCCAGCCAGCCGCGCCGGTCGAGGTCGGGGGTCTCGGGTGCGTCGGGAGGTACGACGGAGGACCGGGTGTCGAGCACCTCGCTGATCCGGTCGCCGCAGACGGACGCCCGCGGCACCATCATCAGCATGAACGTCGCCATCATCACCGACATCAGGATCTGCATCAGGTAGGACAGGAACGCGGTCAGCGCCCCGACCTGCATCTGGCCGCTGTCGACCCGGTGGCCGCCGAACCAGATCACGGCGACGCTGGAGACGTTCACGACCAGCATCACCAGCGGGAACATGGTGGCCATCCAGCGACCGGCCCTCACCGCGACCTCGGTGAGGTCGTCGTTGGCGGTGCCGAACCGGCGGGCCTCGTGGGGCTCACGGACGAAGGCGCGGACCACGCGGATGCCGGTGATCTGCTCGCGCAGCACCCGGTTGACCTCGTCGATCCGGGCCTGCATCTTGCGGAAGTTCGGCACCATCCGGCTGACCACGAAGCCGACGCTGAGGAACAGCGCGGGCACGACGACTGCCAGGATCCAGCCCAGTCCCATGTCCTCGCGCAGTGCCATCACCACCCCGCCGATCATCATGATCGGCGCGGAGACCGCGATCGTGCAGGCCATCAGCACCAGCATCTGCACCTGCTGGACGTCGTTGGTGCTGCGCGTGATCAGCGACGGTGCGCCGAAGTGCTGCACCTCCCGCGCCGAGAACGTGCCCACGCGGTGGAAGATCTCCGCGCGCACGTCACGACCGAACGACATCGCGGTGCGCGCACCGAACCAGACCGCCGCGACCGAGCAGACGATCTGCACCATCGAGATCGCCAGCATCAGACCACCGGTGCGCACGATGTAGCCGGTGTCGCCGAGGGTGATGCCCTTGTCGATGATGTCGGCGTTGAGGCTGGGCAGGTAGAGCATCGCGACGACGCCGACGAACTGCAGCACCACCACCGCGGTCAGGTACGTCCGGTACGGCGCCAGCCGCTCGCGCAGCAGCGAGATGAGCATGTCAGTCCTCTTCCCGGCGTCGGACGCCGTCGAGCATCACGTCCGCCACTTCGTCGGGGGTCAGCAGGTAGTCGGCGTGGGCGCCGGGGTGGCGGCTGCCGAGCGCCAGGGTCCGGAGCACGGACGCCGCGATCTCCGGCTCGACGCTCAGCTCGTCGCGGTGCGGTTCGAAGAGCTCGGTGAGCCCGGCCATCAGCGCCCGGTTCGCGTCGATCATGAACTGTGGCGGCCGGCCTGGCGAATGAGTTTTGTCATGCATCCAGACCCCGCGCATCGCCATCATCACCGCCATCACCCGCTGGGAGCGCTCGAGCAGGTGGTCGGCGGTGCGCAGGATCTTCGAGCGCAGGTCGGTGGCCCCCTCGAGCGCCGCGTGCAGCTCGGCGAGCTCGACCTCGGGGTCGAGCGTCCGCTCGGCCGTCGCCGTCCAGAGCGCCGCCTTGTCGGGGAACACCCGGAAGATCGTGCCCTCCGCGATGCCGGCCGCCTCCGCGACCTGCTTGGTGGAGACGTCGCTGCCGTGCTCGAGCAGCAGCGGAACGACGACGTCGATGATCGCCTCGCGGCGTTCGTCGGCGGACATCGGGGTGGCACGGGGCGGCATGCGGTCGATGGTAAGTGAGTGAGCACTCACTCACAAGTGGCGGGGTGGTGCTGGCTGGGGGCTGCGGTTTCGGGACACTTGTTGGGAAACTGCACGCGATCTCGCAATTCTCGTGCAGTTTCGGGACAAGTGTTGGGAAACCGCAGCCACCACGCCCACCACCCCCACCCTCACGGAGCCAGCCGCTCGACCACCCAGCGTCCTCCGTCCCGGCCTCCCGCCGCTCCCGGCCGCCCTCCCGGCGGTACCTCAGCCGGTCGTGCATCCGGCCGCGCCTGCCCTGCCAGAACTCCACCGTCTCCGGGCGCACCACGTAGCCGCCCCAGGTCGGTGGGCACGGCACGTCCTCGCCCGCGAACCGCTGCTCCGCGGCGTCGTACGCCGCCTGCAGCGCGTCCTGGCCGGACACCACCGTCGACTGGGCGGCCGGTGACACCGAGGCCCAGGCGCCGAGCTGCGACCCCCGGGGTCTGCTCGCGAAGTACTCCTCCGACACCTCCCGCGCGACCTGCGCCGCGGTGCCGTCGATCCGGACCTGACGCTCGAGGTCGTGCCAGGGCAGCAGCAGGGAGCACGCCGGGTTGGCCGCGAGCTCGGTCGCCTTGTGCGACGCGTAGTTCGTGAAGAACACGAACCCGTCGTCGTCGTACCCCTTCAGCAGCACCATCCGCGACGACGGCCGACCCGCGGCCGACACGGTAGAGACCACCATCGCGTTGGGCTCGCCGATGCCGGCACCGACCGCCTCGTCGAACCACCGGCCGAACATCGTGACCGGGTCGTCGCTGAGGTCGGCCTCCGCCAGGCCGCGGTCGGCGTACTCGTGCCGCAGGCTGCGCAGGTCGGTACCCATGTCGGTGAGCGTATGACGACTGACACAATGCCGAGGTTGGGCCGAGGGCGCCCGACCGCGAAGGAGCTTCCCATGACCGAGGTGCACCACGGACTCGAGGGCGTCGTCGCGTTCGAGACCGAGATCGCCGAGCCGGACAAGGAAGGCTCTGCCCTCCGCTACCGCGGCGTCGACATCGAGGAGATCGTCGGCCGGATCCCCTTCGAGAAGGTCTGGGGACTGCTGATCGACGGCACCTACGAGCCCGGGCTGCCTCCCGCCGAGCCCTACAACATCCCCATCCACACCGGGGACGTGCGCGCCGACGTCCAGGCCGGAGTCGCGATGCTCGCGCCGCAGCTGGGCATGAAGCAGACCTACGACAGCACCGACGACGAGGCACGCACCGACCTGAGCCGGGTCGCGGTCATGGTGCTCTCGTACGCCGCCCAGGCAGCGCGCGGGCTCGGTCGGCCGATCGTGCCGCAGCGCGAGGTCGACAAGGGCGCCACGCTCGCCGAGCGGTTCCTGATCCGGTGGAAGGACGACCCGGATCCCAAGCACGTCAAGGCGATCGACGCCTACTGGTCGTCCGCGGCCGAGCACGGCATGAACGCCTCGACGTTCACCGCACGCGTGATCACGTCCACCGGCGCCGACGTCGCGGCGGCGTTCTCCGGTGCGATCGGCGCGATGAGCGGCCCGCTGCACGGCGGCGCACCGTCGCGCGTCCTGCACATGATCGAGGAGGTCGAGAAGTCCGGCGACGCCTCGGGCTACGTCAAGGGACTGCTCGACAACGGCGAGCGCCTGATGGGCTTCGGCCACCGGGTCTACCGGGCCGAGGACCCCCGCGCCCGCGTGCTGCGTCGGACGGCGAAGGAGCTCGACGCGCCGCGCTACGAGGTCGCCGAGGCGCTCGAGAAGGCGGCGCTCAAGGAGCTCAAGGAGCGCCGTCCCGACCGGGTGCTCGAGACGAACGTGGAGTTCTGGGCGGCGATCGTGCTCGACTTCGCCGAGGTTCCGCCGACGATGTTCACCTCGATGTTCACGTGCGCACGCACGGCCGGCTGGTCGGCGCACATCCTGGAGCAGAAGCGCACCGGTCGGCTGATCCGACCCTCCGCCATCTACACCGGCCCGGCCGAACGCGGCGCCGGGGACGTCGAGGGGTACGACGAGGCCTGGGGCGAGTAGCCGACGGTGGGCCAACCCGTCGCCGGCGACTCCGGTCAGCCGAGCCGGCGGGCGAAGCAGCGGGACAGTGCCGCCTCGCGGTAGTACCCGAACCCGGGGATCTCGGTGTAGCCGGACGACTCGTACATCGCGATCGCCTCGGGCTGCCGCAGACCGGTCTCCAGCACGATCGCCTCGGCGCCGACGGCTGCCGCCGTCCGCTCGAGGTGGGCGAGCATCTGTCGGGCCAGGCCCAGTCCACGACGATCCGCGACCACGTACATCCGCTTGATCTCCGCGGTGTTGGTGGTGCCGTGCGCCTCGACGTCCGAGCGTCGCCGCCAGGCGCCGGTCGCGACCGGGGTGCGCCCGTCGTACCCGACGAAGAAGGCGCCGTCCGGTGCCTCGAAGTAGCCGACCGGGATCGGGGTGTCGTCCCGGCCGCCGTACCGGGCGACGTACTCCTCCTGCACCTGCTCGACCAGCAGGGCCGCGTCGGGGTGCGTGATCGGGCGCGGGTGGATCTGCACGGCGGCAGCCTGCCACGGGCTGGACCGGTGCGGCGAGGAGGCTCCGTCCTGACACAATCGCGGCATGACCGAGATCGAGATCCCCGCGTCGATCAGGCCCGCCGACGGACGTTTCGGCGCGGGCCCCTCCAAGGTGCCGGTGTCGGCGCTCGACGCCCTGGCCGCCACCGGAACCTCCCTGATGGGCACCTCCCACCGGCAGGCGCCGGTCAGGGCCCTGGTCGGCCGGGTGGTCGACGGGCTGGAGGCGCTGTTCTCGGTGCCCGACGGCTACCAGGTGGTGCTCGGCAACGGCGGAGCGACCGCCTTCTGGGACGTCGCCACCTTCGGGCTGATCCGGGAGCGGAGCCAGCACCTGACGTTCGGTGAGTTCTCCTCCAAGTTCGCCAAGGCGGCCGCACAGGCCCCCTTCCTGGCCGACCCGTCGGTGATCGCGTCCGACCCGGGCTCGCTGCCTGCACCGCGCGCGGAGGCCGGGGTCGACGTCTACGCCTGGGCGCACAACGAGACCTCCACCGCTGTGATGGCCCCGGTCGAGCGCGTGGCCGGTGCCGACGAAGGTGCGCTGGTCCTGGTCGACGCCACCTCCGGTGCCGGCGGTCTGCCGGTCGACGTGAGCCAGACCGACGCCTACTACTTCGCACCCCAGAAGTGCTTCGCCTCCGACGGTGGCCTCTGGATCGCCCTGATGTCCCCGGCGGCGCTCGAGCGGGCGGCGGAGATCGGCGCCTCCGACCGCTGGGTGCCGGCCTTCTTCGACCTGCCGACCGCGATCGACAACTCGACGAAGAACCAGACCTACAACACCCCGTCGATCGCGACCCTGTTCCTCTTCGCCGAGCAGCTGGACTGGATGAACGACCAGGGCGGCCTCGACGCCATGGTCAAGCGCACGACCGCGTCCTCCGACGCGCTCTACGGCTGGGCCGAGCGCACGTCGTACACGACCCCCTACGTCCCCGAGCCCGGGCACCGGTCCCTGGTGATCGGCACCGTCGACTTCGAGGAGTCGATCGACGCCGACCGGATCGCCGCGACGCTGCGGGCCAACGGGATCGTCGACACCGAGCCCTACCGCAAGCTGGGTCGCAACCAGCTCCGGATCGCGATGTACCCGGCGATCGACGCCGGCGACGTCGAGGCGCTGACGGCCTGCATCGACCACGTGGTCGAGCGGCTGCGGTAGTCGCTCCGCCGGGCGATCAGCCCGGCCCGTCAGCCCGGCCCGTCAGCCGGCTGCCGTCAGCCCAGCACGCTGGGCGCCACGCCAGTGGCGCCCAGCGATATCACCAGGCTGAGAATCATCAGGAGCAGTGCGAGGGTCAACGCCACCGCACGACCGTCGAGACGACTGAAGAAGCGGATGATGGCCGAGGTCAGGTCCACGGGTCAGGCTCCTCTCCGTCTTTCGGGTGTGCTCCATGCTGAGTGCGGTTCCCGGCCGTCGGCAATAGTCCCCACGGGGCTGACTTCCTGCAGTGCACAAAACTGCAAATGTGGGCTGGCCGTGCCAACCGCCCATGGCCCGGACGACGGCGCTGGTGGACGAGTTTCGCGAGGAGGGCAGCTTCGTCCCCTCGGAGTCGTTGGCCGACTTCGTCGCCTCGATCCGCACGCCCCGCGCCGTCGTGGTGATGGTGAAGGCAGGCGAGGGCACCGACGCGGTGATCGACGACCTCGTGCCGCTGCTCGAGGCCGGCGACATCGTGGTCGACGCCGGCAACGCCCACGTCGCCGACACGCTGCGCCGGCAGCAGGCGCTGGAGGACCACGACCTCCACTGCGTGGGCATGGGCGTCTCCGGCGGCGAGGAGGGCGCGCTGCACGGACCGTCGATCATGGTCGGCGGTTCCGACCACGCCTACGAGCGGCTGGGCCCGATCCTCGAGGACATCGCCGCGCGGGTCGAGGGCACACCGTGCTGCGCCCATGTCGGCCCGGACGGCGCCGGGCACTTCGTGAAGATGGTGCACAACGGCATCGAGTACGCCGACAGGCAGCTGATCGCCGAGGCCTACGACCTGCTGCGCAACGTGCTCGGACTCGAACCGGGTCGGATCGCCGAGGTGTTCCGCGAGTGGAACCAGGGCGACCTCGAGTCGTTCCTGATCGAGACCGCCGCGGACGTCCTCGCCCACACCGATGCCGAGACCGGTCGCCCGTTCGTCGACGTGGTCGCCGACGCCGCAGAGCAGAAGGGCACCGGCCGGTGGACCGTGCAGAACGCGCTCGACCTCGGCGTCCCGGTCACCGGCATCGCCGAGGCGACGTTCGCGCGCAGCATCTCTGGGCACGTCGAGCAGCGGGAGGCGGCCCGGAAGGTGTTCGCACAGCCCGACGCAGCGGCCGACCTCGACGACCCGGACGGGTTCGTCGCCGACGTCCGCGCCGCGCTGTACGCCGCGAAGGTGGTCGCCTACGCGCAGGGCTTCGACCAGATCGTCGCCGGCAGCGAGGAGCACGAGTGGGACGTCGACCCCGGCGAGATGGCGACCATCTGGCGCGGGGATCCTTGGCCACGGCAGGGCCGAATCGGACATCCAAACCAAAGCGGACATGGTCCGGCCGAGGGTGCGAGGACGGCAAGCCCGATCACCTCGATCGACGCGGGACCTCAGCCGACCACGGTGTCGATCGCGTCGAACGCCCGCCGTCCGAAGGCGACCAACCGGGCCTCCTCGACCCGGGTCGGTGTGCTCCGGAGCGTGTCGACCGCGGCCGCGACGGCGTCGTCGAACGGCCAGCCGTAGGCGCCGGCGGACACCAGTGGGAACGCCAGGGTCCGGGCACCGATCTCGTCGGCGACCCGCAGCGCGTTGGCGTAGCAGGCGGTCAGGAGCGACCGGTCCTTCTGGCCGCTGTTCCAGTTCGGTCCCACCACGTGGATCACCCAGCGGGCCAGCAGCTCCCCGCCGGTCGTCCAGCCGGCCTCACCGGTCTCCAGCCCGTGGGGGAAGCGGTGCCGGCAGTCCGCCAGCACCTGCGGTCCCCCGGCGCGGTGGATCGCGCCGTCGACCCCACCGCCGCCCCGCATCGCGGAGTTGGCCGCGTTGACCACGGCGTCGACGTCCTGCTCGGTGATGTCACCCTCGACCACCGTGAGGTTCACGGCCCCTTCCTCCGTCGGGCGGCACGGGTCAGCGACTCCGGTGGCGTGTTCAGCAGCCGCAGGACCGCCCGCTCCATCGCCGCCTGCCGCTTCTCGGGACTGCGGTGCTTGCGCTCCAGGGCGGCTGCGATCGTGACGCCGTCCTCGTAGAGGTCGATCACCCGCGGGTCGACGTAGGAGTTGCGGGCGATGGTCGGGGTGTTGCCGAGGAACTCGGCCACCTCCTTCATCGCACCGCTGACCGCCCGTTTGCGCGAGGCCTTGGTGTCGCCGGGCTCGTCGCTCGCCGCGAGCGCGGCCGCGGCGAGCACGGTGGCGTGCCAGGTGCGGAAGTCCTTCGCGGTCAGCTCGTCGCGGACACTCTCGCGCAGGTACTCGTTGACGGTCGCGGCGTCCAGGTCGGTCCACCGCTTGTGGTCCCGGTACGCCATCAGGCGGTCGCTGCCGCCGCGCCGCCGGCGCATCGTCTCGACGGCGGCCACCGCGAGGCCGTCGTCGATCTCGATCCGGTGCTCGACACCGGACTTGCCGACGAAGTCGAAGACCAGGATGTCGCCCTGCCGGGTCACGTGCCGGCGCTCCAGCGTGGTCAGCCCGAACGACTCCCCCTCGGCGGAGTAGGCGTCGCTGCCGATCCGGAAGTAACCCAGGTCGAGCAGGCGTACGGCGGTGGCTGCCGCGCGCTCCTTGCTCATCCCCTCCTCGGTGAGGTGCTCGACCATGGCGGCGCGCGCCTTCGGCAGCCGCTTGGCCACCTTGGTCACTCGCTGGAACTTCAGCTCGTCGCGCTTGGCTCGCCAGTCCGGGTGGTACAGGTACTGGCGCCTCCCGGCGTCGTCGACCCCGACCGCCTGGATGTGCCCGTTGGCCGCGGGGCAGATCCAGACGTCCTGCCACGCCGGCGGGATCACCAGTGCCTTGATCCGCTCCACCTGTGGCTTGTCGAGCCGCTCGCCCTTCTCGTCGAGGTAGACGAACCCCTTGCCCGCGCGGCGGCGGGTCCAGCCCTTGTCGTTGGGCGAGACGTTGCGCAGGCGCATCAGCGACGAGCCCGACGACGCGCGATCGCCCCCATCGCGACGAGGCCCACGGTGATCGCACCGAGCACCGCCCAGAACGGTCCCTGCTCCGTGTCCTCCACCGGCCCATCCTCTCGGGGGGGCACCGGCGTGTCATCCGCCCGCGGGGGTGAGGCAGTCGAGGGGCTGAGCACGCCGGCGAGCTCCGCCGGGGCCACGATCTGCAGCACCCGCGAGTGGTCACCCTCGGTGCCGATCCGGATCCGACCACCCGGTCCGACGGAGATCGACTCCCCTTGTCGCTGCGACGGGAGCGGGAAGCTGCCGAGCCGTCGGAAGCCCGGGAACGTGTAGAGGGCAGCGGAGAAGTATCCCCGCACCAGGGCGTGCCTGCCGTCGCGCAGGACGGCCCCGTCCGTCGCGGTGAGGGCCAGGGTGGTGACACGCCGCATCCGGTTGGGCCGGTCGGCGCGCAAACGACGCGGGGCGGCGTAGACGACTCCCGCCAGCGGGGCCTTGGTGACGACGTAGAGCCGTCCCCTCGGCCCGATCAGCAGCGTCTCGGCGTCGTGCGGTCGGTCGGGATAGACCAGGTGGTACGACGCGACGTCGACCGTGCGGTCGCCACGCCCCACTGGCACCCGGCGGACCTCGATGTCGCGACGCCGCTTGAGGTTGTCCCCGATGTCGCCGACCCACACCATCCCCCGCTTCCGCGCCGGCGCCATCGCCTCGGCGTCGTCGGACTCGCCGTACCGGGTCGTGCCCACCGTGCGGCCCGCCCGGTCCACGACGTAGACGATGCCGTCGTCACCCGAGTCGTTCGAGGTCGCCATCAGACCGTGCCCGAGGTCGACCAGGGCACTGGACTCGTCGATCCGGGAGTCCTGGAAGCTGAACACCGTGGCCGGGTCGCCGGGCCCGGCGAGCCCGAGTGACGCGACCAGGACCGTGGCCGCCACCAGGTTCACGCGAGCAGCTCGGCGAGCCTGGGCGTGACGCGCCAGGTCGCGGTGAGGTCGTCGTACTCCGCTCGCGCCTGCGGCTTCGACTCGGCGCCGGTGCGCAGCGCGCGCAGCAGCGTGTTGCGGGGCGTGTGCTCGCTGCCCACGAACTCGACCACGTCGACCCGGTAGCCGTGCAGCCGCAGCAGCGACGCCCGCAGCGCGTCGGTCAGGGTGTCGGCCAGCCGCTCACGCAGGATGCCGTCCCGGGTCAGCGCCGAGTACGGCGCCGGCGTGGGTGCCCGACGCAGCTGGGCGGCGATGTCGTGGTGGCAGCAGGGCGCCGCGAGCACCAGCCGGGCGTCCCAGCCGACCGCGCGGGCCAGGGCGTCGTCCGTCGCGGTGTCGCACGCGTGCAACGCCAGCACCACCTCGGGCACCGGGTCGACCACGGCGTCGGAGATGCCGCCCTGGACGAAGGTGGCGTCGATCCCGAGCTCGGCCGCCACCGACTCGCCGTGCCCGAGGGCCTGGGCCTTGGTGTCGACCCCGGTCAGGTGCACGGGGACACCGCGGCCGGTCAGGTACGCCTGAGCGGCGAAGGTCAGGTAGGCGTTGCCGCACCCCAGGTCGACCACGCGCAACGGGTCCCCGGCCGTGGGCGTCCGCAGCTTGCCGCTCTCGATCGCGGTCGTGAGGGACTGGTCGAGCAGCCGGAGGAACTCCTCCACCTGGCGGTACTTGCCCTGACGGGTCGGCTTCACCCGCCCGGACTCGTCGGAGATGCCGAGCGCGCGGAGCACCGGGTGGTCCTCGGGGAGCAGCCGGGGCTTCGCCCGGTCGTGACCGCGGTCGGCCGCCTCGGGCTCCGCCGTGCGGGGCGCCGAGTGGACGACGGCCTCGAGCTTCTTGGTGACCCGGACCTGGTGCGTCTCGGTGGCGGTGTCCACGTGCCAGTTGCCGAACGGCTCGTCCAGCAGCGCATCGACGGCGTCCCGCGCGGGCACGCCCGGCGCGTGGTTGGCCGTGAACGCCTGCCTCTCGTCGTACGTCACGACCTGGAGCTGGCGGCCCGCCTTGAGGTCGACGTACCTCAGCTCGGCACGCCGCCACCGCGGCCGGTCACCCCTCTGTCGGCCGGACGCGACGGCTCGCACCAGGGCCTGGTCGTCGAGCAGCAGGCCCCGCATCCGGGTCAGCGCCCGCAGCAGCGGCTCGCTCACTTGACCAGCGCGGCAACCACCGCGATCAGGATCAGCCCACCGAGCGCGCACGGGATGACGAGGCGTCGGTAGCGGGGGTTCATGCGCTCAGCGTATTCGTCGCCACCTCCGGCAGGGGGGTGGTCTCGAACGCGGTCCGGGCGCAGACTGGGAGGGACGCCGCGCGCGACCGTCGCGCGCGAACCTTCTCCGCTCGGGAGCTGGTCCCATGACCCGCACACCTGATCTCATGCCGGTCCTCTCACGTGGCCGCCACCGCACCGCGCGCAAGGGCGCCTGCTTCATGGAGATGGCGTCCTACCTCGCCGGCGAGCGCTGGTCCGACCACCCGCCGTGCACGCACGTGTTGCTGGCGTCGCTGGCGCGCGGGGTCAACGACCTCCTCGGTGACGACTCCCGGCCCCGGATCGTCCGGCTGATCCCGGACGTCGTCGGGCTCGACTCGGACGATCCGCGCAGCCACGCCTGGATCGCCCGCGAGGCCGCCCTGGCCGCGCTGCCGGTGGCCCCCGAGTCGCGGCAGCGGGTGGCCGCGGTGGGCCTGATCCACTGCGAGCGGCACCTGGCCGGGCTCGGCGAGCCCGTCGTGGACCCGCGGACCCGACGGGCGCTGGACGCCGCCCCGCACGCGCGCGACTGGGCCAGGGAGTTCGTCACGCTGGGCACCGCCGACCGGCGCAACTTCGCCAAGCGCGGCGCCCCGGCGATCGTCGGGTCGGCGCTGGCGGGGATCGGCGAGTCCACCGCGTCCGACCGTAGCGAGGTGCTGATCACGCTGCTGGAGCGCACGATCCTGCTCTGCCGCGAGCGGTTCGGCGCGAGGGCCGGCACTGCGGACGACGTGACCCTCTCGGTGGGTTGACCCTCAGGCGGCCAGCGCCTGGTCAGCGGTCTCCTCGGCGTCCGGCCGGTGGCCGGGCCAGCGGAGCTGCGCGCGGTTCAGCCCACCGAAGATCAGCACTGCCAGGGTGACCCCGAGCACCGTCATCGCCCCACCGCCGATCAGCGTCCATCGGGCGCCGAAGGTGGCGCCCACCCAGCCGACGATCGGCGCACCGAGCGGGGTCCCGCCCATCACCAGCATCATGTAGAGGGCCATCACCCGACCGCGCATCGACGGGCTGACGCTGAGCTGGACCGTGGTGTTCGCCGCGTTGAGCATGGTCAGCAGCGACAGCCCGAGCACCGGTGTGAGGGCGGCGAAGGTGAGGTACGACGGCATCAGGCCGAGCACGATCTCCACTAGCCCGAACGCAAGCCCGGCCAGCACCACCAGCCGGAGCCGTGGTCTGCCCACACGGCGGGCACCGAGCAGGGCGCCCGTCAGCGAGCCGATCGCGAGGGTGGTGCCGAGCAGTCCGTACTCGCTCGAACCCTTGTCGAAGACCTGGGTCGCCATCAGTGCCGAGGTCATCTGGAAGTTCATGCCAAAGGTGCCCGCGAAGAACACCGCGACCAGGATCAGCTTGAGGTCGGGTCGGCTGCGGACGTAGCGGACCCCGTCGCGGATCATCCCCTTGCCACGTGGCGCCCGCTCGATCGGGTCGAGCTCGTCCGTGCGCATCACCTGGAGCGCCCCGATCACGGCGAGGTAGCTGAACGCGTTGATCAGGATCACCAGGCCGGTCGCGCGCACCCCGGAGCCGAGCGCCGCGATCAGGAACCCCGAGAGCGCGGGGCCGACCACGCGGGCGAGGTTGAACGACGCCGAGTTGAGGCCGACCGCGTTGGAGAGGTCGTCCTGGCCGACCATCTCGCTGACGAACGCCTGGCGGGCGGGCGCGTCGAACGCGGCTCCGATGCCGAACGTGAAGGCGACCGCGAAGACCATCCACGGCTGGACCACTCCACTGAGGGCCAGCACGCCCAGGAGCACGCCGCTGAGGGCGAGCCAGGCCTGGCTGACCTGGAGCAGCCGGCGCTTGGGGAAGCGGTCCGCGACCAGTCCGGCGTACGGCGAGAGCAGCAGGATCGGCAGGAACTGGAGGCCGGTCGTGATCCCGAGCGCGGTGCTCGCGCTCGCGGCGCTGCCGTGGTGGAGCTGGAGGACCAGCCAGTCCTGGGCGACACGCTGCATCCAGGTGCCGGTGTTCGAGACGACCCCGCCGGCGGCGTACAGGCGGTAGTTGCGGTTGCGGAGGGCGCGGAAGGTGGGGCTCATCGTCCCTCGGGGCTTCCGGGTGCGGTGCTCAAGCGGTGGTTGCCAGCCTCTCCAGGATCGGGGCCGCCTCGCGGAGCACGGCGCGCTCGCCGGGGGTGAGTTCCCGGAGCCGGCGCGCCAGCCAGGCGTCGCGTCGGCTGCGGTCGGCCAGCACGATCTGCTTGCCCCGCTCGGTGATGCTGACCAGCACGAGACGCTTGTCGTCGGCGTCGGCACGGCGGACGACACAGCCGTCCTCGACCAGGCAGTTGATCGTGCGCGTCATCGAGGGTGGGCGCACCCGCTCGTGGTCGGCGAGCTGGCCGACCGTGCACTCCCCCGTGCGGTACAGGGCACCCAGCACGGTCATCTGGCCGATGCTCAGCTCGTTGTCGGGGTGTCGCTCGTTGGCGAGCCGGCGGCGCAGGCGCATCACCGAGAACCGGAGCTCGGCGGCGAGGCCGGTGTCCGTGCGTGCTGCGCGTTCGATCGTGGGAGCCATGTGCTTAGCCTAAGTCATTACCTATGCTAAGTATTCCGGCACCTCCGGACGCTCGCCGAGCTGGTCGGACTCAGGTGAGCAGCTTCTCGATCGGGTCGATCGCGAAGTAGACGACGAACAGCGCCGCCACCACCCACAGCAGCGGGTGCACCAGGGCGGCCTTGCCGCGCACCAGCTTGATCACCACGAAGGCGATGAACCCGGCGCCGATGCCGACCGAGATCGAGTACGTGAACGGCATCAGCACGATGGTGAGGAACGCCGGGATCGCGATCTCGAGGTCCTCCCAGTCGATGCCCCGCACCTGCTGCATCATCAGGAACCCGACCAGCACCAGCGCCGGCACCGCCGCCTCGCTCGGGATCACGTTGACCAGCGGCGCGAACACCATCGACAGCAGGAACAGCACCCCGGTCACGACGGACGCCAGGCCGGTGCGCGCCCCCTCCCCCACGCCCGAGGCGGACTCGATGTACGACGTGTTCGACGAGACCCCCGCCGCGCCACCGGCCGCGGCCGCCAGTGAGTCGACGATCAGGATCCGCTGGGTGTTCGGCGGCACCCCGTCCTCGTCGAGCAGGCCGGCCTCGGCGCCGATCGCGGTCATCGTGCCCATGGTGTCGAAGAAGTCGGCCAGCATCAGCGTGAACACCAGCAGCAGCGCGGTGACCACCCCGGCGGACTGGAACGAGCCCAGCAGGTTGAAGGTGCCCAGGGTGTCGAGGTGCGGTGTGGAGAAGACGTCGGTGGGGAGCTTCGGCACGTTGAGGTTCCAGCCGACCGGGTTGATCTTGTCGCCGCTGACCTGCGGGCCGATCTTCGCGATCGACTCGATCACGATCGCGATCACCGTGGTGACGACGATCGAGATCAGGATCGCTCCCTTGACCCTGCGCACGTACAGCGCGACCACGAGGACCAGCCCGATCGCGAAGACGACGACCGGCCACCCGTTCAGGAAGCCGTCGGTGCCGAGCTGGACGGGGACCGGCCCGGTGCCGGTGCGCCGTACGAAACCGGCGTCGACGAAACCGATCAGGGCGATGAACAGGCCGATGCCGACGGAGATCGCGAGCTTCAGCTGGGCCGGCACGGCGTGGAAGACCGCCGTCCGGAAGCCGGTGAGCACCAGGACCAGGATCAGCAGGCCCTCGATCACGACCAGGCCCATCGCGTCGGCCCAGGTCATCTGGGAGGCGATGGAGAACGCGACGAACGCGTTCAGCCCGAGCCCGGTGGCCAGCGCGAGCGGGAAGTTCGCGAAGACGCCCATCAGGATCGTGAGCACGCCGGCGACCAGCGCCGTCCCGGCCGCGATCGCCTCGAAGCTGCCCAGCGCGTTGCCGTCGATGTCCTTCGCGGGCCCGAGGATGATCGGGTTCAGCACGATGATGTAGGCCATCGTGAAGAACGTGACGACGCCACCGCGAACCTCCCGAGCCACTGTCGAGCCGCGTTCTGTGATCTTGAAGAAGGTGTCCACGGGCCGAATCCAAGCAGAGGTTTGTCACACGGGGAGCACCGGTCCCGCGACGTGGGCGACGCGGGATAGATTTGCACCGTGTCCACGCCCGAGCAGCAGCCGAAGACCCACGAGATCGGCAAGCGGACCTACGTCGTGGCCGACGTGGAGCCGCTCGACGTCGACGGCACTCGCACGGTCGCGGTGGGCACCGCGCTGTGGCTGCTCGGTTTCCTGATGCTGCTGCCGTTCTACGGCCGGCTCCGGGAGGACGACCACCTGTGGTGGATGTGGACCTGCCTGGCCGGCTTCGGTCTGGGCCTCTTCGGCTGGGACTACTGCCGGCGGCGCCGGAAGGCCCGGCTCGAGCGGCTGGCCCGTCGTACGTCCCCGGGGAAGCGTGCGGCTCTGGGGTGAGGGTGCGGCGAAACACCATGTTCTCTTGGTAAACGAACACTCCGCATGGCTAGCAACACCCGGATCTGACCAAACACCATGTTCTCTTGGTAATTGGTCCCCCCCAGCCCCTCAGAACTCCTCGAGGTCATCCCGGCTGATCGTGTCGAAGCTCGGGTCGGGCACCGGCTGGGGCAGCTGCTTCTTGCGCAGCTGGGCCTCCGAGTGGGCTCCGCAGCCGTGACCGTAGGCGACCACACGGCCGTCGTCGTTGGCGTACTCGTTCGCACAGACCCCGAAGGTCAGCGACAGCGGCCCGGCCAGCCGGACCAGGAAGCCGCACGAGGAGCACGCGTGGGGGGCCTGCTGGGAGAGCTGCGACTCGGGACCCTGCTCGCCCTCGTACCAGCGGTCGGCGGCGAGCTCGCGGCCCTCGAGGGACAGCACGCGCGCCCGACCGAGGCCGAGCTCGTCGGACACCTCCCGGAACACCCGGCCGTCGACGGCGTCGCCGAGGATGTCGTCGGGGGCGTCGTCGCCCGGGTCGCCGGAGAGGTACGCCGGCACCAGCCGCTCGTCGTCCTCGTCGGTCGGGAGGATGTCGCCCGGCGACAGGTCGCCCGGCTGGATCCGCTCCCGGTAGGGAACCCACGGCGGAGCGGTGATCGACGCCTCGCCGGGCAGCAGCACGATCTCGTCGATGGTCACGCGGTCGTGACCTTCGGCGTGCGCGACGGTGACCGCCCAGCGCCAGCCGGGGTAACCGGGCTGCGTGCAGTCGAAGTACTGCGTGACGGCGTGCACGCCCTCGCTCACGAAGCCCTGGGGCTCGCCCACGACGTCGGCGCCCACCTGGTCCACGAGCGCAGCGCGCGCCTCGTCGACCGCTCGGGTCAGGACGGGGTCCGCGCCGGCGAGCGAGGGGCTACCGGACGTGCCTGGGTGGTCGGCTGTGCTGATCACGGCGGGAAGTCTACGGGAGCGTGGGGCGGTTCTCGACGGCTCACCGTCCCAGCGGGTGGCGACAGCGTGGCATGGACGGGCTTGGCAGGATGGTGCCGTGGACCCCGCGACCGCCCCGCACCCCGAACGTGGGCAGCAGGACGCGTCCGGACCGGCCGACGACACCGGCACCGGGCGGGGTCGCCGCGCGCTGCGGGCCACCGGCCGGGGCTTCGCCGCCACCGGCCGCGCCAGCAGGCGGGCCGCCGCCGGGACGTTCCGGCGGGCCCGCCGCGCCTCGCACGCCCAGGGTGCCGGTGGGTCCGGGCTCTCCCGGCTGATCGAGCTCCACGCGTTCAACGCCGCCGGTGACGCCGCTGTCGCGATCTCGCTGGCCGGCACCATCTTCTTCGCCGACCCGGGCGGCGCCCGCGGTCCGGTGGCGCTCTTCCTGGGCCTGACCATGCTCCCGTTCGCGGTGGTGGCGCCGCTGATCGGCCCGTTCCTGGACCGCTTCTCCCACGGCCGCCGCTGGGCGATCGGCGGCACGTTCGCCGCCCGCGGCCTGTGCTGCCTGGTCGCTGCCGACGCGGTCGCCTCCGACTCGGTCCTGATGTACCCCGCCGTGCTGGGCTGTCTCGTCTCGTCCAAGGCGTACGGCGTCGCCCGGGCCGCGACCGTGCCGCGACTGATGCCGGCCGACCTGACCCTGGTCAAGGCCAACAGCCGGATCTCCCTGGCCGGCCTGGTCGGCGCCGCCGTCTCCGGGCCGCTGGCCGCCGGCGCGGCGTACTTCGGTGGCCAGTGGTCGCTCCGCTACGCCTTCCTGGTGTTCGCGGCCGGCACGATCCTCGCGATCCTGCTGCCGGCCGCCTCCGACGCCAGCGCCGGTGAGCAGCAGGTCACCCTGACCCACGCCAAGACGAGGTTCCAGCTGCCGGGCACGATCGTGTTCGCGCTGCGCTGCAACGCCGGGCTGCGGATGCTCTCCGGCTTCCTGACCATGTACATGGCCTTCCTGCTCACCCAGCACCCGCTGCCGGGCTTCGAGGACAAGCGCACCCTGCTGCTCGCCCTGGTGATCGGCGCCGCCGGCCTCGGCAACGCGGTCGGCATCGGGCTCGGCAACCTGCTGCGGCGGGTCAACCCGGTCGGCACCGTCCTGTTCGCGCTCGTTGCCGACGCTGCGATGGCCCTGGTCTGCGCCCTGTTCTTCGGGCTGCTCACCGCCGTGGTCCTGGGACTCACGGTCGGTGTCGCGCAGGCGCTCGGCAAGCTCTCGCTCGACGCGCTGATCCAGCGCGACATCCCGGAACGGGTACGCACGTCGGGGTTCGCCCGCTCCGAGACGCTCCTCCAGCTGTCGTGGGTGGTCGGCGGCTTCATCGGGATCGCGCTCCCGCTGGTGCCGGAGGTGGGGCTCGGCGTGCTGGCCGCGCTGATGGCCGGCTGGACCGCGTTCGTCCTGCTCAACCGGCCTCGCGCAGCGCTACCCGTCGGGTGAGGCTCAGAGCTCCAGCTCGTCGGCCAGCCCGCGCAGGAGCTTGGCCGTCGGCTTGGCCGTGCGACCCTCGGGACGACGCCCGCCGCGGTAGGTCTGCTCGACATCCTCGAGCAGCTTGATCAGGTCCTCGACGATCCCGACCATGTCCTCGGGCTTCCTGCGCTGGGCGGCTCGCTGGTTGGCGGTCACCGACGCCGGGGCGTCGAGCACCCGCACCTGGAGCGCCTGGTCGCCGCGGCGACCCTGGGCGATGCCGAACTCGACCCGGGAGCCCGGCTTGAGCGACGGGGTGTCGGCCGGCAGTGCGGAGGCGTTGACGTAGACGTCCTCGCCCTCCTCGCGGGAGAGGAAGCCGAAGCCCTTCTCCGCGTCGTACCACTTGACCTTTCCGGTGGGCACAGCAGACCTCTTCGTGATCGGGGGGGTGTGCCCCGGTTGCGGGGCAGCGCACCATCGTACGTCGCGGTGCTGGGGGGGCACACACCCTTATCGGTAGCGCTCCGGGTCCTCGAGCAGCTCGTTCATCGCGCCGGAGCGGAAGCCCAGCGGGTCGGCCGCCGCATGGTCGAATCCGGCCCCGCGTACGGCGGCCAGGAGGGCCTCGTCGATCCGGTCGACGAGGTCGCGGTCGACCTCGATCCGGGCGGCATCGCCGAGGTCACGCACCCGCACGTCGCGCGCCTGCGGGAGTCGCTCCCGGACGATCGCCTCGGCCCGCTCGACTCGCGCCAGCCGGTGCGGGGTGATCTTCACGCCGAAGGCGATCCGGGAGCTCAGGCAGGCCGCGGCAGGCTTGTCCCAGGTGGGGAGGTCCCAGGCGAGAGAAGCGGTGCGCACCTGGTCCTTGGTGAGCCCGGCGTCCAGCAGCGGTGTCACCGCGCCGCGGTCTGCGGCGGCTCGGATGCCCGGCCGGAACCCGGCTCGGGCGTCGTCGGCGTTGGTGCCGGTCGCGACCGCGTCGTAGCCGTGCCCGGCGGCCAGTGGGCCGAGCACGTCGAGCAGCTCGGACTTGCAGAACGCGCACCGGTCGCCGGCGTTGGCGACGTAGCCCTCGCGGGCGAGCTCGTCGGTTTCGGGCGTGAACACGGTGACGCCAAGGTCGCGGGCGAACGCCAGAGCCGGTTCGCGCTCGGACATCGGCAGCGAACCGGAGTACGCCGTCGCGGCCGCGACGTTGTCGGGGCCCAGGGTGCGGGCGGCGGCGGCCAGCAGGAACGCGCTGTCGGTGCCGCCCGAGAACGCCACCATCAACCTCTGGTGGCTGCGCAGCTCGGTCTCCAGCGCCGCCAGCCGGGTCTCCAGCAGGTGCCCCTCGAGCCACCCGGGGAACTCCGTCAGGTCCTCGAGCACGACGTGCGTGCCGGCCGCCCGGAGCTCCGCCTCGGTGCAGCCGCCGGTGAGGACGGAGACGCTGGTGATCCCGGCCGCGAGCGCACCCTCGACGTCGTGGACGTGGTCGCCGACGTAGACGCCGGCACCCTGGGCGCGCAGCACCTCGCCCTTCCCCGAGCCCCAGACCTCGCCGGCCAGGTGGTCGATGTCGAAGGCGAGGTGGTCGACGTGGAGCTGGGCGTTGCGGGCGTACTTGCCGGTGACCAGCAGCACCCTCCCGTGTGCCCGTCGTACAGCCGCGATCGCGTCGTGGGCACCGGGGAACGCGGGGGTCGGGAGCACCGCGTGGTCGGGGTAGATCTCCCGGAACCGGTCGGTCGCCGGCGACACCTGGTCCTCGGCCATGTGGTCGCGCAGCAGGTGACCCAACGGCGGTCCGAGCCGTGAGGTCATCGACTCGGTCGGGAACACGATCCCGAGCTCCGCGCCGAGCGCGTCCAGCGTGGCCGCGAACCCGTCGACGGTGTTGATCAGCGTCATGTCGAGGTCGAACCCGACCACCAGCTGATCCGTCACGTCACCAGCCTACGAAGACCGCTCGACCGCTGCGACAGTGGTCGGCATGACCGGCACCTGGTGGCACGTCCTGATCGCGGTTCTGGGTGGGTTGGCGCTGCTCTGGCTGGTGTTCGTGGTCGCGCTCCTCGTCGTACGCCCTCGAGGTGGCCTGCTCCGCGAGAGCCTGAGGATCCTGCCCGACCTGGTGCGCCTGCTGACCCGGCTCGCGCGCGACCCCGACCTTCCGCGCGGGGTGCGCGTGCGGCTCGCGCTTCTGCTGGTCTACCTGGCACTGCCGATCGACCTGGTGCCGGACGTGGTGCCGGTCCTCGGGTACGCCGACGACGCGATCCTGGTGGTGCTGGTGCTGCGATCCGTCGTACGACGGGTCGGCGTGGAGCCGGTGCGCGCCCAGTGGCCGGGCACCGACGACGGCTTCGCCACGCTGTGCCGGCTGGCCGGCCTCCCCGACGGTGGGTAGCCCCGCGGCCGAGGAACCTGGTGCGGCGCGGCCGGGGTAGTCCGTGACGCAAGGCGCGTCTCAGGGCGCGTCCGGGGCGCTCAACGTCACGGACTACGCCGCCCGCGCGCCGATCGTCACGGACTACCCCCTCCACCCGGTCTCAGCCCAGACGCGCAGTGACCACCCGGTCGAGCACCTCGAGCGGGAGCGAGCCGGAGTCGAGGACGGCCGAGTGGAACGCCTTGATCTCGAACTTCTCGCCGAGCCGCTGCTCGGCCTCGCGGCGCATCCGCTGGATCTCCAGCCGGCCGATCATGTACGACGTCGCCTGCCCGGGCGAGACCACGTAGCGGTCGATCTCCGGACGGACCACGCCCTCGGACAGCGGCGTGTTCGCGAGCATGTAGTCGACGGCCTGCTGCCGGCTCCAGCCGAGCCCGTGCAGGCCGGTGTCGACGACCAGCCTGGTCGCGCGCATCGAGTCGGCGGCCAGCATCCCGATCCGGGCGACCGCGCTGTCGTAGAGGCCCATCTCGTCGCTGAGCCGCTCGGAGTACAGCCCCCAGCCCTCGGCATAGGCGGCGTTGTGGACGTGCCGGCGGAACGTCGGCACCGTCTCGGGCAGCTCGGCCGCGATCGCCAGCTGGAGGTGGTGGCCGGGGATGCCCTCGTGGAACGCCATCGCCTCGAGCTCGAAGGTCCCCCAGGACGACGGGTCCTCGGTGTTGATGAAGAACGTGCCGCCACGGCTGCCGTCCTCGGCCGGCGGGAAGTAGAACGCCTTCGCACCGGTCCGGGTGCTCTCGACGGCGCACGGCGCCTTCGGCACCACCTCGAACCAGTCGCCCATCGCCGCCGACGCGCGGGCCATGGCCACCTCGCGAGGCCTCCACCAGCTGGTCGCCGGTGGTGAAGTGCAGCGCCGGGTCGGTGCGCAGCTTCTCGAAGATCTCCTCGAGGTCGTCGGTGCCGACGGTCTCCGGGCCGAGCGCACGGTACTCGTCGGCGAGCGAGGCCACCTGGGCCAGCCCGACGTCGTGGATCTCCTGCGCGCTGCGACGGGTGGTGGTGAAGTAGCGGAGCGTGCGCTCGTAGGCGTCGGCACCGCCCTCCAGCCAGTGCAGGCCGCAGTGCTCGTCGGACCGCGCGTTCGGGAGCACGACGTCACGGAGCACGTCGCGGTAGTCCGCCATCCCGGGCCGCACCGACCTCTCGATCACCGACCTCATGCGTGCGCGCCAGGCGTCGACGTCGATCCCGTCGGGCGGGTGCAGCGCCTCGAGCAACGGGTCGCTGTCCAGGTCGCCGGCGAGCGCCGCGTCGAGCTGGTCGATCGTGTCGCGGACCGCGAAGGCGGCCGGGGTGCGGCCGGCCTCGACGCCCTCGCGGTGCCGGACGGCGAGGTCGCGGTAGTGCTGCCCGACGCCCTCGAGCGTGCCGGCCATCGCCTCGGCCACCTCCGGGGTCGGCAGCCGGAGCATGCCGAGGATCAGCGGCATCGAGGCCTGGATCCCGAAGATCGGGTCGGCACCGAGCTCGGCCAGCCTGGCCTCGAGCAGGTCGGCGTGCGCGGTCGCGTTGGCGACCAGCACGGCGCGGGTGATCTGCTGCTGCTCGTCGAAGGACGTCGTGTCGAGTGCCTCGGCGCGGGCGGCGAGGTCTCGCTGGGTCGCGATCACCCGGTCCTCCGCCGCCCGGGACACGTCCTCGAACGCACCCTGCTCGGGGTAGAAGCCGAGCAGGTGCTTCTCGGTCGGGCTGGTGGCGAGGTACGCCGCCCAGTACTCGTCGGCCAGCGTCTCGATCGTGTCGGTCACCCGTGCTCCTTGTCGGTGAGTCCCAGCTGCTTCGCGGACCGCTCGCGCATCTCCACCTTGCGGATCTTCCCGGTCACGGTCATCGGGAAGTCCTCGACCACCATCACATAGCGGGGGATCTTGTAGTGAGCGAGCTTCCCGTTCGCGAACGCGCGCACCCCGTCGGCGTCGAGCGGCTCGGCACCCGGCTTCATCTTGACCCAGGCGCAGAGCTCCTCGCCGTACCGTTCGTCGGGTACGCCGATCACCTGCACGTCGGCGAGGTCGGGGTGCGTGTAGAGGAACTCCTCGATCTCGCGGGGATAGATGTTCTCGCCGCCGCGGATCACCATGTCCTTGATCCGGCCGACGATGTTGCAGTAGCCGTCCTCCCGCATCTCGGCCAGGTCGCCGGTGTGCATCCAGCCGTCGGCGTCGATCGCCTCGCGGGTCTTCTCCTCGTCGTCCCAGTAGCCGAGCATCACCGAGTAGCCGCGCGTGCAGAACTCGCCGGTCCGACCGCGCTCGACGGTCTCACCGGTCACCGGGTCGACCACCTTGATCTCGACGTGCGGGTGCACGCGCCCGATGCTGGAGGTACGCCGGTCCAGGTCGTCGTCGGCGCGGGTCTGGCAGGAGACCGGCGAGGTCTCGGTCATCCCGTAGGCGATCGACACCTCGGCCATGTTCATGTCGTTGATGCAGTGCTTCATCACCTCGACGGGGCAGATCGAGCCGGCCATGATCCCGGTGCGCAGCCGCGAGAAGTCGGCGTCGGCGAAGGTCGGGTCGTTCTGCATCGCGATGAACATGGTGGGCACGCCGTACAGCGCCGTGCACCGCTCGTCGGTCACCGCCCTCAGGGTCACCGCGGGGTCGAACCCCTGCGCCGGGATCACCATCGTGGCCCCGTGGGTGGTGCAGCCGAGGTTGGCCATCACCATCCCGAAGCAGTGGTAGAAGGGCACCGGGATGCAGAGCCGGTCCTGGTCGGTGAGGTTGATCAGCTCGGTCGTGAAGTAGCCGTTGTTGAGGATGTTGCGGTGCGAGAGGGTCGCGCCCTTCGGGTAGCCGGTGGTGCCCGAGGTGTACTGGATGTTGATCGGGTCCCCCGGCTCCAGGGTCGCCATCCGCTCGGCGACCGCGTCCTCGGGCAACCCCTCGCCGTCGGCCAGCAGCCCGGCCCAGTCGTCGGTGCCGATGTAGACAACGCGTTCCAACCCCGGGTTGCTTCGCCGCGGTCTCCTCGACCATGCCCCGGTAGTCGCTGGTCTTGAACTCGACGGCCGAGACCAGCATCCGGAGCCCGGACTGGTTGACCGCGTAGGAGAACTCGTGGGTCCGGTACGACGGGTTGACGTTGACCAGGATCGCCCCGGCCTTCGCGGCGGCGAACTGGGCGATCGTCCACTCGGCACAGTTCGGCGCCCAGACTCCGAGCCGGTCGCCCTTCGCGATCCCGGCACCGATCAGGCCACGAGCCAGGGCGTCGACGTCACGGTTCAGCTCGTCGTAGGTCCAGCGGCGGCCGGTCGCGACCTCCACCAGCGCCTCGTTGCCGCCGTGCCGGGCGACGGTCCTCTCGAAGTTGGCGCCGATCGTCTCCTCGAGCAGGGCGGGACTGGTCTCTCCTGCGGCGTAGCTCTCCATGGAAGGTGAACGTACGCCGCCCCCGCGCGCTCCGGTACTACCCGCGTAACCGATGTCCGGGAGCCTCGTTACCGGGGAAGGAGCCAACGAAGGAGCAGCATGTCCAGAGCTCGGATCTTCACCCGCGCGCGCGTCGTGTGGGCCGCCGTCATCGCCGCGCTGCTGGCCTTCGGGCTGAGTGCCGTGCCAGGCACGGCGTCGACACCGTCGTCCGGCACCCTGTCCTCGACGTCCGCGGTGGTGACCTGGGGCGGCGGCCCGTTCACGGTCCCCAACCTGACCGGCACCGCGACCGGCGCGCCCGACTGCTCCGCGCCACAGTCCTGCGACGACTTCACCCTCAAGGTCAGCACCACGGCGGCCTACGGCTCGACCCACGTCCTCAAGATCGACGTCTCGTGGCCGACGGCGGCCGCCGACTTCGACCTCTACGTGCTCGACGCCGCCGGCAACGAGGTCGCCACCTCGGCCTCCAGCGCCGACCCGGAGGAGGTCGTGCTGCCGCCGACGAGCGGCACCTACACCGTCCGCGTGGTGCCGTACGCCCCGCTCGGTGAGTCCTACCAGGCCAAGGCGACGTTGCTCAAGAAGCCGGCAGACCCGGCGCCGGGCACGACGACCCCGCCCAAGTTCAAGACGTACGGCGCCCCGGCCACGCTGCCGGACGCCCACAACGCCGGCGAGCCCTCGATCGGCAACAACTTCAGGACCGGCGCCACGCTCTACCAGTCGTACCTCTCCACCTACAAGGTGACGTTCGACGACACGGTCAGCCCTCCCGCCGCGACCTGGTCCGACGCCTCGGCCAACGCCACCAACGGCTGTGTCGTCGGGAGCACGGAGAGCCTCGACCCGATCCTGTTCACCGACCACGAGACGGGGCGCACCTTCGAGTCCCAGCTCTCCGGCGTCGACTCGCTGACCTGCTACACCGACGACGACGGCAAGACCTGGCTGCCCAGCCAGGGTGGGGGCATCCCCAGCGGGGTCGACCACCAGACGATCGGTGGCGGCAGGTTCTCCAGCAACGGGGTCGGGGCACTGCCGACCTCGACGTACAAGAACGCGGTCTACTACTGCAGCCAGGACATCGCGACCGCGTTCTGCGCGGTCTCCCGCGACGGGGGCACCACGTTCGGCGCCGGCGTCCCGACGTACAGCCTGCTCGACTGCGGTGGCCTCCACGGTCACGTGAAGGTCGCGCCGGACGGCACCGCCTACCTGCCCAACAAGGGCTGTGGGTCCAACGCGGCGGTCGTCGTCTCCGGCGACAACGGCACCTCCTGGACCGTGCGCAAGGTCCCCGGCAGCACTCCGAGCGACGCGGACCCGTCGGTCGGGGTCGGCAAGAACGGCACCGTCTACTTCGGCTACGTCGGCTCCGACGGCCGCCCGGCCGTCGCCGTCAGCCGCAACAAGGGTGCGACCTGGTCGAACAACCAGCCGGTCGGCACCGAGTTCGGCATCAACAACGCCGTGTTCCCGACCGTGGTCGCCGGCGACGACGACCGCGCCGCGATCGCCTACATCGGCACGCCGACCGACGGCAACTACCAGGACACCGCCAACTTCAAGGGCATCTGGCACCTGTACATCTCCACGACGTACGACGGTGGCAAGACCTGGCAGACCAGCGACGCGACGCCCAACGACCCCGTGCAGCGTGGCTCGATCTGCACCGGTGGCACCACCTGTGGCGACGACCGCAACCTGCTCGACTTCATCGGCGTCACGACGGACAAGCAGGGCCGGATCGAGGTCGGCTTCGCCGACGGCTGCACCGGTCCGTGCGTGAGCGACCCCGCCAGGAACAACCACGACGCCTACGCCACGATCGCACGCCAGCGCACCGGCAAGACCCTGCTGGCGGCGTTCGACCCGAAGCCCAACCTGACCGTCCCGGCGATGACCGTGACCAGGGCATCGGGGGCGTTCACCGACAAGGTGACGATGGCCAACGCCGGCAACGCGAAGGCGTCCAACGCCAACCTGGGTGTCTACGACAACGGCAGGCTGGTCGGGAGCGTCACCGGGATCACCCTCGCTCCGGGTGCGAGCCGCGTCTACTCGATCACCTGGAAGGCCACCGCCGGCAAGCACTCCGTCACCGCGATCGCCGACCCGGGCGACCTGATCGCCGAGTCCAACGAGGGCGACAACAAGCGCACGGCCACGGCTCCTTGACCGCCGGGGTCCGGGTCGGGGTCGCCGGGGTCACCGTCCTCCTGCTCCTTGCCGGCGGATGTGGTGGCAAGAGCAAGTCCGAGGCGGAGAAGGAGCGGGAGAAGGGCTTCGAGAAGGCGGCGGACGTCGGCACCTGCCTGGCGGACGCGAAGCCCGCCGATCTCGAGGCCGTCTCCAGCGACTACCCGACCGACTTCCCGCTCCCCGACGGCGCCGTCGCCTTCAACGCCGAGGACCGTGGCGGGGACGGCGTGATCGTGACGGCGGCGACCGACAAGTCGCTCGAGGACGTGCTGGCGACGCTCAACGGCCCCGCGCAGGACGCCGGCTACAAGGTGACCAGCGGCGAGACCGAGGAGCACGACGCCGAGGCCAACTGGGAGGGCAACGGCTTCCGTGGGCGCTGGGCGATCAAGGAGTCCGCGACCTGCGACGGCGAGGTCGTGATCCAGGTGCTCTCGAAGAAGCAGAGCTAGCCGGTCTCCGGGCTCTCCCGGTTGACCAGGAAGACCCCGAGCACGACCAGGGCCGCCCCGAGGAGCAGGGACACCCCCAGGCGCTCGCCGAGCAGCAGCGCGCCGACGACCAGCGAGACCAGCGGCACGAAGAAGATGTACGCCGCCGCGCGGCTGGCCTCCCCGGCAGCGACCAGACCGAACCACAGGGCCCACGCGAGCGCCGTACCGATCAGGGAGGAGTAGGCGAGCGCCACCCCGAACCGCACGCTCCAGTCGATGCTGACGCCCTCTGTCGCGGCGCCGAAGACGGTGAGCAGCACACCACCGACCAGGAACGAGATCGCGACCGCCCACCACGGGTCCACCCGCCCGGACTCGCGCTTGAACGCGATCGTGCCGAGTGACCAGAGCAGCGCCGCGAACACCGCGAGCCCGATGCCGAGGCCCGACACGTGGCCGTGCACCGCGCCGACGCTGACCACCACGATGCCGCCGAACCCGAGGCCGAGCCCGATCAGCTTGAGGGCGCTCAGCCGCTCGCCGAGCAGCGGCGCCGCGAGCACGCCGGTGAGGACCGGCTGGAGGTAGATCAGCACCGCCGCGAGACCGGACGGCAGGTGCTGGATCGCGAGCGTCTGCACGAAGAAGAAGCCGACCACGTTCAGCACCGTGATCAGCGCATAGCTGCCCGCGTACCGGAGGATCCCGGTCGGCCGGCCCCGCGTGAGCGCGAGCGCGAGGACCGCGAGCCCGCCGATGACCGAGCGGACGCCGACGAACAGGATCGGTGGCGACGACTCGAGCCCGATCTTGATCGCCGCGAACGTCGACCCCCACGCGAGGATGAGGACGACCGTGGCCAGCATCCTGCGGTCCGAGCGCATGGGGTCACTATGGCGGGTGGGGGATGGCGGCCAAACACCAAGGTCTCCTGGTGTTCCGACACTTCGCACGGGATGTTCTCCGTGAGAAGTGTCGGTTTACCAGGAGAACTTGGTGTTTGGCGGACCCTCGGTTCCGCGCTGCGCAACACATGCGCAGGTCGCTCGGCTCAGGTGGCGGTCCAGCCGCCGTCCATCAGGTGCGAGGTCCCGGTGATCGAGTCGCTGCCGGGACCGCAGAGCAGGGCGACCAGCTGGGCGACCTCCTCGGGGTCGACCAGCCGCTTGACGGGCGAGCGGGCGAGCAGCACGTCGTCGACGACGTCGGCCTCGGAGACGCCGTGCGCGCGGGCCTGGTCGGCGATCTGCCCCTCGACCAGCGGGGTGCGCACGTAGCCGGGGCACACGGTGTTGCTGGTGACGCCCTTCTCGGCGCCCTCGAGTGCGATCACCTTCGAGAGCCCTTCGAGGCCGTGCTTGGCGCTGACGTAGGCCGCCTTGTACGGCGACGCGCGATGGCCGTGCACGGACGAGACGTGGACCAGCCGGCCCCACCCCGCGTCGTACATCCCGGGGAGCACGGCACGAGCCAGCCGGAACGGTGCCAGAAGCATCACGCGGTGGATCAGCTCGAACATCGCCGGGTCGAAGTCCTCGACCGGTGCGACGTGCTGGAGCCCGGCGTTGTTGACCAGGATGTCGATGCCCCGCCCTCCGAGTTCGAGGGCGTCGATCGCGTCGCCGTCGGACAGGTCGGCGGTCAGGTGGTCGCCGCCGATCTCGTTCGCGACCTCCGTCGCTCCGGCCTCGTCGCGGTCCAGCACCAGTACCCGGGCGCCGTCGCCGACGAGCCGGTGGGCGACGGCGCGGCCGATACCGCTGGCACCGCCGGTGACCAAGGCGGTGTGGCCGGACAGGGGACCTGAAGTGTGCATGGCGCCGACGCTACGGGGTGGCGCTCACCCAGGACATCGGCGCATCGCGCGTACGCGGAGACATCCGCTGCCTTTCGAACCAGGTGGCGTCGCAGTCGCCCTAGGCGTCGCGCTTGGAGAACAGCGCCCACGAGGCGGCCATCAGCGCGAGGGTCACGACACCGAAGACCATCGCGCCCCCGACCGAGGACAGCGGGTCACCGAACGTCGAGCTCGCGTCGGTCAGGACGTCCACCATCCGGCGCTGGGCCGAGAACGGCAGGAACCGGAGAACGTCCTGATGGCTGCGCAGGCCGGGTACCAGGACGAAGAAGATGTTGAACAGCGACTCGATCAGCAGCGGCCACAGGAAGATCGTCGACCAGCGCGAACGCCTGCGACCTGGTCAGCGCCGTGAACGCCATCGCCAGCCACGTCAGCAGCACCGACGAGAGCACCTGCCAGCCGATCACCGACCAGGTCTCGCTGTCGAAGACGGTCACCCACTGGCTGAGGAACACCAGCCCGACCAGGCCCGACATCACCATCGCGACCAGGCGACACCACGGCGACCCACGCGCCCACCACGACGTACTTGGCGGTCCACAACGCCGACCGCGAGTTCAGCGCGGTCAGCGACGCCCGGATCATGCCGTGCCGGTACTCGTGACCCCACGCGAAGATCCCGATCATCGCCACCAGGAAACCGACCAGGCTGGGGATCTGGCCCGATGCCGCGAACTGGGTGACCAGGTAGGGGCCGAACCCGTCCACGTCCGAGGCCGATGCGCCGTTGCGGGAGAAGTCGTGGTGCCCGACGACCCCGAGCAGCAACGAGATCAGCAGCGCGATCGCGAGTGCGGAGCCGGTCAGCCACCACGTGGATCGAATGGTGCGGATCCGGGTCCACTCGTAGCGGAGTGCGTCGCTCATGCCTGCCTCCCGTCCTCGCGGGGCCCTGGTGGCGGCACGAGCGCCGCCTGGAACTCCTCGTCGCCCTCGGTCGCGGCCAGGAACGCCTCCTCGAGGGTGGCGGTCTGCGGCGCCAGCCGGTGCAGCCGGATCTCGGTGGTCGAAGGCGAGGTCGCCGATCTCGGAGGCGTCGAGCCCGCTCACGACGAGCCCACCGTCGGCGGCGAGGTCGGCGGTGACACCCTCCCGTCCGGTGAGCACTGCGCGGAGCTCACCGACCTGCGGCGTGTGCACGAGCACCGACTTGTGGCTGGCGGCGTCGATGAACTGGCTGACGGGCCCGCTGGTGATCATCCGGCCGCGACCGATCACGACCAGCTCGTCGGCGAGCAGCGCCATCTCCGAGAGCAGGTGGCTGGACACGAACACCGACCGCCCCTGCCCGGCCAGGGACTTGAGGAACTGCCTCATCCACTGGATTCCCTGCGGGTCGAGCCCGTTGGCCGGCTCGTCGAGGATCAGCGTGTGCGGGTCCCCGAGCAGCGCACCCGCGAGACCGAGCCGCTGGCCCATGCCGAGCGAGAACGTCTTCGGCTTCTTGCCCGCCACCTCGGCCAGACCCACCAGCCGCAGCACCTCGTCGACCCGGCCGGCAGGGATGCCGTTCGCCGCGGCCAGCATCAGCAGGTGGCTGCGGGCCTTGCGCGTCGGGTGGAACGGCTTCGCCTCCAGCAGCGCCCCGACGTGCCGCATCGGCTGCCGCAGCGCCGTGAACGCCTTCCCGTCGAAGGTCGTGGTCCCCGCCCCGTTGTCGAGCTGGAGCATCAACCGCATCGTCGTCGACTTGCCGGCGCCGTTGGGACCGAGGAACCCGGTCACGCTGCCGGGCCGGACGTCGAACGAGAGGTCCTGCACCGCGGGCTTGCCGTCGTACGACTTGGCGAGTCCCCGCGCCTCGATCAGAGCCATGCGCCCGATCCTGCCAGCCGCCGCCGGACAGTCCCGGCCAGAAAGCACCTCCGGAGGTGAAGATCTGGTGCAGAACGGACGGGACTACCCGGCAACCACCCAGTGAGGCCATGTCGGAACGCGCGCGATGCCCTTACGTTTTCGGCGGGGAGGAACCTTGGCCTGGGGGGTCACGCATGTCAGCACGTTCCCGATCGCTGCACGTCCGGCTGGGCGTTGCCCTCGTCACGACCCTGGTCGTCGCCTCACTGGGGCTGGGCGCCCGAGCGACCGCGGTCGCTGACAGCGGCCGCCCGACACGGCTTGCCGGCACCCTCGCCGTCGTCCCCGGCGAGAACGGCCAACCCACGCTCTACGGCATCCGCAGTCACGGGGTCACCACCCGCGTGCAGTCGACCGGGCTGCTCGACGCGCACAACGGTGACCACGTCGTGAGCGGGCTGGCGCCGTACGTCGGGAGCGGCGCCGCGCGTGGTCGAACCGACGGTCACGGCGTCGTCGACACCGCCCACGCACCGGTTCTTCGTGGCCGTGGTGACCAACTTCCCCGGGACCGCCCCGACCAGCGCGTCGGCACTCGCGGAGGCCCAGCAGGTGGCCGACTACTGGAAGGAACAGTCGTCCGGGCACATCAACTCGTTCACGATCGGCAACGGCGGCGTGGCGCTGCGCTTCGCGACCGCCCACACCGACCTGACCAACTGCGGCCTCGACGACGCCGGCTTCTTCCCGCTGACCGACGAGGCACGCACCAAGTTCGCCAGCAAGGGCATCACCGACGCCGACACGATCCTGGTGATGGTGCCGGGCAGCTGCCGCGGCGCACCCGGCAACGTCGTCGGCCGGGGTGGCGGCAACGCGATCGTCAGCGCGGACGACAACCCGGTGGGGGTGATCGCGCACGAGGAGGGGCACGTCCTCGACCTGATGCACGCCAACACCGCGAACTGCGACGTCACCTGCTCGCTCTCCCAGGAGTACGGCGACTGGACCAGCGTGATGGGGCCCTCGCTCGGCTCCGCGGTGAACACCCTCACCCCGTTGAACGCGGCATTCCGCGAATGGCTGGGGTGGACGTCGCCCGGGGAGCAGCAGCAGCTCGTGCTCCCCGACAGTCAGACCAGTGCCACCACCCACGTCACACTGGCGCCGCGGTCAGCCTCGACCGGGTTGCGGTCGGTGCGCATTCCCGACCCGGACTCGGACGGCGCCTTCTACCTCGAGTACCGCGATCCTCAGGGCCGCGACCTCAACTCGATCATCCAGCACCCCGAGTACGCGGGAGGGCGGTACTCGCCCGGCGGCGTCAGCCTGCTGTACCGCACGAACAACGGCATCCGTCCGGTGCGAGCCGCGTCGTTCCTGGAGTTCACGCCGGCGTTCGAGGCGTTCCGCGCGCCGGGTGCGTCGTACACGAGCCACGACGGCACCGTCCAGGTCGACGTGCTCTCCGCCGACGCCTCCGGGGCGACGCTGGACGTGACGGTGTCGTCGCCCAAGCCGCAGTTCACCTCGGCTCCGACGCCGACGATGGGCGGTCCCGTGCAGCCGTTCCAGGTCGCGTCCTCCGGGCTGTCGGCCGCCAGCTTCTCGCCGGCGGCGGACCAGGTGCTCTACCAGTGGTATCTCGACGGCGAGCCGGTCACCGACGGCTTCGGCTGGGACGCCGACTACTACCCGCAGGCCGAGGACGTCGGCAAGCAGCTGAGCGTGCAGGTCACGGCGCGGAAGGCCGGCTACCGGGTGGCGCGCCGTACCTCGACCCCGGTCGTCGTGGCGTGGATGACGCCGCAGACGCCAGTGCTGACCGGGACCCCCGAGGTCGGCATCACGCTCCGCGTGAACCCCGGCGCCTGGGGCCAGGGCGTGACCTTCGGCTACCGCTGGTTCGCCGGTACGACGCTGGTCGGCTCCGACAACAACTTCCTCGTGCTGACCTCGACGATGGCCGGCAAGCAGGTGCACGTCGAGGTCACCGGGTCGCTCGAAGGCCAGTCGGAGACCCGTTCGTCCGCCCTGACGGAGCCGGTGACCGTCGGCTGGGCGCCCAAGACACCGACGTTCCCGGCTCCCCACGTCGGGCAGGCGCTCACCGTGGCGACGGGTGACTGGGGCACGGGCGTCGCGTTCACCTATCGGTGGTACGTCGGGACGACAGCGATCACCGGCGCCACGGGGAAGACGTACACGCCGACCGCGTCGAAGCTGGGGAAGTCGCTGTGGGTGAAGGTGACCGGCAGCAAGGCCGGTCACCCGACGACGTCGAAGTCCTCGGTGAAGCAGGTGGTCGCCAAGGGCGTCCTGGTCTGGGCCGTGCCCACGATCAGTGGCACCCCGAAGGTCGGGCAGACCCTCACGGCCAACCACGGGACGTGGACGACCGGCACCACGTTCCACTACCAGTGGCTCTCCAACGGGGTGGCGATCACGAACGCCACCGCCTCGACGTACAAGCTCCCCTCCACCAAGGTCGGCAAGAACATCAAGGTGAAGGTCACCGGCACCAAGACCGCCTACACCACCGTGTCCAAGATCTCGGCCGCGGTCGGGCCCGTGGTCCGCTGACGGGGCGGCCGCGCCCGGCCGCCCCGTAGAATCGGCCGGATGCCCAGATCCGCCCCGCGCACCCTCGCCGACCAGTTCCGCGGCTGGTCCGACGAACAGCTCTCCGCGCTGCTCGAGGCCCGCCCCGACGTGGGGGTGCCGTCCCCCCAGGACTCCTCCCAGCTGGCCGCGCGGGTGGCGACCCGACCGTCGGTGATGCGTGCGCTGGATGCGCTCTCGGTGCGCGACCTCGCCGTCCTGGAGGCCGCGCTCCACCTGGCGCCGGCCGGCGTCGACGGACTGTCCGCGGTGGTCCATGCCGAGCGCGCGTCCGTCGAGGACGCGGTCGACCGGTTGCTGCGCCTTGCGCTGCTGTGGGGTACGCCGGAGGAGCTCCGCCCGGTGACCGCGCTCACGGAGGTGCTGGCCTCACCGCGCGGCCCGGACGCCTCCGAGGTGCCGGGGCTGCTCACCGACCTCCCCGCGCCTGCCCGAGCGCTGCTGGACCACCTCGACGAGCGTGACGCCGACGGTCGGACGGAGTCGCTGACCGAGCCCGTGCAGCAGCTGATCGGCCGTCGCCTCGTGGTGCTCCGTGACGACCACCGGCACATCACGGTGCCGTGGTCCGTGCGCGTCGCCCTGCGCGGAGGCCGGTCGACCCGCGAACCGGTCGACGTGGTCCCTGCGCTCGCCACCAGTGACCGCGATGCCGCGCTCGTCGACCGGGCCGCCGCCGGGGCCGCCTTCGAGCTGGTACGCCGGGTCGAGCTGCTCCTCGACCACTGGGGCACCCACCCCCCGGGAGTGCTGCGGGCCGGTGGGCTCGGCGTCCGGGACCTCCGCGCCACCGCCGTGCACCTGCACGTCGAGCCCGAGCTGGCGGGACTGATCGTCGAGACCGCCTTCGCCGCCGGGCTGATCGCGCCCGGTTCGGCCGACGACATCGACCCGGGCTGGCTGCCGACCGAGGCGTACGACGCGTGGCTGGCCCGGCCCGTCGCCGAGCGCTGGACCGCGCTCGCCACGGCCTGGATCGGCAACCCGCGGCTGACCGGCCTGGTCGGCGCCCGCGACGAGGCCGACCGCCCGGTCAACGCGTTGTCGCCCGAGCTGGAGCGGGTGTGGCTGCCCGCGACCCGCCGCGCGGTGCTCGACGAGATCGCCGGCGCGGAGGGTGTGCTCGCGGCCGGCACCGGGCCTGCGTCGCTGCTGGCGAGGCTCCGCTGGCGCACTCCCCGCCGGCCCGCCAACCGCGAGCGCGCGGTCGGCTGGGCGCTCGACGAGGCGGCCCACCTGGGCGTGACCGGCCTCGGTGGCGCGGCGTCGTACACGAAGGCGTTGCTGCGCGGCGAGTCACCGGTGCCGCTGCTCGCGCCGCTGCTGCCGGCCCCGGTCGACCACGTGCTGGTGCAGGCCGACCTGACCGCGGTCGCGCCGGGCCCGCTCGAGGCCGACCTCGCCCGTCGGCTGTCGCTGCTCGCCGACGTGGAGTCGCGGGGTGGTGCGACGGTCTACCGGTTCGGCGCCGGCAGCGTGCGGCGCGCGTTCGACGCCGGCTGGTCGGCCGCCGAGATCAAGGACTTCCTCCACGCCTCGTCGCGCACCCCCGTGCCGCAGGCGCTGGACTACCTCGTCGACGACGTGTCCCGCCGGTTCGGCACGGTGCGCGCCGGTGTCGCGGAGGCGTTCCTGCGCAGCGACGACGAGACCGCACTGACCTCGCTCCTGCACGACCCGGCGGCGGAGTCACTGCGGTTGCGCCGGATCGCGCCGACCGTGGTCGTCTCCGACGTGCCGCTGCGCGTGCTGCTTCCCCGGCTGCGCGAGATCGGTGCCGCCCCGGTCGTGGAGGCGGCCGACGGCACCGTCCAGGTGGCGCGACCCGACGTGTTCCGGGCGCGCACTCCGCGCGGCGACCGCGGTGCGGCGGCCCGCGACCAGGCCCGTCGTACGGCGCGCACCACGGCCCTCGTCGCCGGCATCCGCTCCGGGGACCGGATCGCAGCGGCCCGCCCCGCGGGCGTCGCGGCGTCCTCCCCCGGCGACGTGCTCACGCTGCTCCGCGGCGCGACCGACACGGGAGCCGAGGTCTTCATCGGCTACGTCGACAACCACGGCAGCCGCGTCGAGCGTGTGGTGCGCCCGATGCGGGTCGAGGGCGGTCAGCTGGTCGCGCACGACGACCGCGACGACGAGGTGCGCTCCTTCGCCGTGCACCGGATCAGCGTGGCCCGACTCGTCTGAGGCGACCACCGGGTGCGCAGCTAGCGGCGGTCAGCGCGGGCTGCCTGTGCGGCGAGCCCGATCCCGGCCAGTGCGACCACCGGACCGAGCACGGCCCACAGGGTCACGCCTGTCATCGGACTACCCCCGATCCAGCCCATGCCCTGCCCGAACCAGATCCCGCCGATCACGACCAGGGCGGCGCCGATCCAGAAGCGGGGGGTGTTCATGGGGTGAGGGTAGTCGGGGGCCGAACACCAAGTTCTCCTGGTGTTTGGTCACTTCGCATGGCCAGCAACACCTGTTTTCGTCAAAACACCAAGAGAACTTGGTAATTCGCCCGACCCGTAGACTCGGACGGTGAATGACGGCCCGCTCATCGTCCAGTCGGACAAGACCCTCCTCCTCGAGGTGGACCACCCCCAGGCACCCGAGGCGCGCAAGGCGATCGCGCCGTTCGCGGAGCTGGAGCGGTCACCCGAGCACATCCACACCTACCGGCTCACCCCGCTCGGCCTGTGGAACGCCCGCGCGGCCGGGCACGACGCGGAGCAGGTGGTCGACGCGCTGCTCGCGCACAGCCGCTACGCCGTCCCGCACGCGCTGCTGGTCGACGTCGCCGAGACCATGGCGCGGTACGGCCGGCTCCGGCTGGACAAGCACCCCGTGCACGGGCTGGTCCTCTCCAGCGTCGACCGGCCGGTGTTCGAGGAGGTCACCCGCAGCAAGAAGGTGGCCGGCATGCTCGGCGCCCGGATCGACGCCGACTCCGTGGCGGTCCACCCCAGCGAGCGCGGCAACCTCAAGCAGGCGCTGCTCAAGCTCGGCTGGCCCGCCGAGGACTGGGCGGGGTACGTCGACGGCGAGGCGCACGCGATCGCGCTCGACGAGAGCGACTGGACCCTCCGCGACTACCAGAAGGACGCCGCCCAGTCGTTCTGGGACGGCGGCTCCGGCGTGGTCGTGCTGCCCTGCGGTGCCGGCAAGACGCTGGTCGGCGCGGCGGCGATGTCGCTGGCCCAGGCCACCACGCTGATCCTGGTCACCAACACGGTCAGTGCCCGGCAGTGGAAGTCGGAGCTGATCAGGCGCACCTCGCTGACCGAGGAGGAGATCGGCGAGTACTCCGGAGCCCGCAAGGAGGTCCGCCCGGTCACGATCGCGACGTACCAGGTGCTCACCACCCGCCGGAAGGGCGTCTACTCCCACCTCGACCTGCTCGACGCCCGCGACTGGGGCCTGATCGTGTACGACGAGGTTCACCTGCTGCCCGCTCCGATCTTCCGGATGACCGCCAACCTGCAGGCCCGGCGCCGGATCGGCCTGACCGCGACCCTGGTCCGCGAGGACGGCCGGGAGGGCGACGTGTTCAGCCTGATCGGGCCGAAACGCTACGACGCGCCCTGGAAGGACATCGAGGCGCAGGGCTGGATCGCGCCCGCCGACTGCGTCGAGGTGCGGGTCACGCTCCCCGAGGGCGAGCGGCTCGCCTACGCGACGGCCGAGCCCGAGGAACGCTACCGGCTCGCGAGCTGCACGTTCTCCAAGACGCAGGTCGCCGAGGAGCTCGTCGAGCGGCACCGTGGCGAGCCGACGCTCGTGATCGGCCAGTACCTCGAGCAGCTCGACGAGCTCGCCGACCACCTCGGCGCGCCCGTGATCAAGGGCGAGACCCCGGTCAAGGAGCGGGAACGGCTCTTCGAGGCGTTCCGCACCGGCGAGATCGAGCTGCTGGTGGTCTCCAAGGTCGCCAACTTCTCCGTCGACCTCCCCGAGGCTGCCGTCGCGATCCAGGTCTCGGGCAGCTTCGGCTCCCGACAGGAGGAGGCGCAGCGCCTCGGCCGGCTGCTGCGTCCCAAGGCCGACGGTCGGACGGCGCGGTTCTACGCGGTGGTCTCCCGGGACACCGTCGACGCGGACTTCGCCCAGAACCGCCAGCGGTTCCTCGCCGAGCAGGGCTACGCCTACCGGATCATCGACGCCGACGACCTCGACCGGTTGGATGTCGAGCCTTAGGGGAACACTTGGTCAGAGAGCAGGTCACGCCAATCCACACCGGCCAGCTGCTCCGAAGTACCCACTGACGAGGGTCCCCGACCCCCCTGACCGCCATGTTCGAAGGGAGCACGATGACCGACATCCGGCCCGTGCCCGACGAGCCCGCCGCAGCCTCCGGCCCCACCCGGAGCAGCGAGTCGGACCGGCTCTCGGATCTGCTCCAGCGGTCCGGGCGGGGAGACGAGGAAGCCTTCGCGGCCCTGTACGACGCGGTCTCCTCACGTCTCCACGGACTCGTGCTCCGCGTCGTCCGTGACCCGGCCCAGTCGGAGGAGGTGACCCAGGAGGCGATGGTGGAGATCTGGCGGCAGTCCGCGCGCTTCAACCCCGCCCTGGGTTCGCCCCTGTCCTGGCTGATGACGATCGCGCACCGTCGGGCCGTCGACCGGGTCCGCTCCGCCGAGGCGACCAGCCGGCGCGACACGTCGTACCACCAGAAGAACCAGGTCACCGAGCACGACAGCACCGCCGAGGCCGCCACCCAGAACATGGAGGGGCGCCGGGTCCGGCAGGCCCTCGGCAGCCTCACCGACACCCAGCGCGGCGCGCTGGAGCTCGCCTACTTCGGTGGTTACACCCACAACGAGGTGGCCACCATGCTCGGCATCCCGCTGGGCACGGCCAAGACCAGGATCCGGGATGGACTCATCCGGCTCCGTGACACATTGGGAGTCGAGTCATGAGTGACATGCACCCTCTGTCCGGCGCTTACGCCGTCGACGCCCTCGACGACCTCGAGCGCGCCCGTTTCGAGCGTCACCTCGCAGAGTGCCCCGACTGCGCCGCCGAGGTCGACAGCCTCCGCGAAGCCGCGGCGATGCTCGCGCTCTCGGTCGACGCCGGTCCCTCCCCCGAGCTCCGCTCCCGGGTGCTCGCCGAGATCTCCACCGTCCGTCCGCTGCCCCCGACCGCCCCCGCGCAGGAGGTTGTCCGCCGTACGGCGCGCCGATTTCCGCAGCTGGTGGCGGCGGCAGCCGCTGCGATCCTCGTTGCGACGGGCGTAGGCGTCACTGCCTGGCACCCCTGGACCGACGACCGCAAGACCGAGATCGCCGCGCCGGTCGCCACCCGGGTGATGGACGCTCCCGACGCCCGCAACCAGTCGGTCGCCTTCGACGACGGCAGCCGCGCCACGCTGTGGCACTCCACGTCGGTCGGTCGCGCCGTGCTGGTCACCAAGGACATGGCGCCGGCTCCGTCCGGCAAGGTCTACGAGCTGTGGCTGCAGGCCGCCGACGGCACCTTCGTGCCGGCCGGGCTGATGGACGGTGGCAACCAGACGTTCGTCCTCCACGGAGCCCTGAAGGACTCCAAGGGTGTTGGCATCACTGTCGAGCCGGCCGCGGGGTCCAAGACCCCGACGTCGGTGCCGGTGGCGATGTTCAGCTTCCAGAAGTCGGTATGAGGACCTCATGACGGTGCCGACGCGCCGCGTGGCGGTCGTCGGCAGTGGGGTCTCCGGGCTGGTAGCCGGGTGGATCCTTGCCCGCGACAGCCACGTGACCCTCTACGAGGCCGACGACCGTCTCGGCGGCCACGCCGACACCCACGACGTCCAGGTGGGCGACCGCACGATCGCGGTCGACACCGGGTTCATCGTGCACAACGAGCGCACCTACCCGACGCTGCTGCGGCTCTTCGACGAGCTCGGGGTCAGCACGCAGGAGTCCGACATGAGCATGTCGGTGCGTGACGAGGAGACCGGCCTGGAGTGGGCGGGCGCGCTCGGCGCGGCCGGCCTGTTCCCGGCGAGGTCCAACTTCCGCAACCCGCGCTACCTGCGGATGCTGACCGAGATCCCGCGGTTCCACCGGATGGCCAAGAAGCTGCTGGCCTCCCCGGAGACCGGCGGCGACGAGTCCCTCGAGCAGTTCCTCGCCCGCGGGCGCTTCACCGACTTCTTCGTCACCTACTTCATGACCCCGCTGGTCTCCGCGGTCTGGTCGACCGACCCCGACCACGCACTCGACTACCCGGCGCGCTACCTGTTCCGCTTCCTCGAGCACCACGGCATGCTCACGGTCTTCGGCTCGCCCACCTGGCGCACCGTGACCGGTGGCTCCCGCGAGTACGTCGAGCGCGTGGCCAAGAACCTGCACGAGGTTCGGCTCTCCTCGCCGGTCACCGCGATCCGCGAGCACGACGGTGGCGTCGACGTGACGGACCCGTCCGGCACCACGACGTACGACGCCGTGGTCCTCGCCACCCACTCCGACCAGGCGCTGGCGATGCTGGCCGAGCCCACGGACCTCCACCGCGAGGTGCTCGGGTCGATCCGCTACCAGCCCAACGTCGCCCAGCTCCACACCGACGAGCGGCTGCTCCCCCGGGCCCCGGGTGCGCGGGCGTCGTGGAACTACCAGCGGCGGATCGCCGGCGAGCGCCGCGACGACAGCCGGGTGCTGGTCACCTACGACATGACCCGGCTGCAGCGGCTGGATGTCGCCGAGCCCGGTCGCTCCGACCAGCCGCGCTTCCTGGTCAGCCTGGGTGCCCAGGACGTCGTGGACCCGAGCAGCGTGGTCGCGACCATGCACTACGCCCACCCGGTCTACAACCCGGCCTCGGTCGCGGCGCAGGCCAAGCTGCCCCAGCTGAACACCGGCCGCGTCGCCTTCGCCGGCGCCTACCACGGCTGGGGGTTCCACGAGGACGGTGCGCTCTCGGGCCGCCGCGCCGCCGAGCACCTCGGCGGCCGCTGGACCCGCACCGAGCGGCGCCAGCCGCCCGCGACCCCGCGCATCTACTCCACCGTGATCAAGCACGCGCGGGTGGAGCCGGTCCGCAACGTGTTCGCCTACAACAGCCACACCTGGCTGGTCGACGTCGACGAGCTGCCGCGCTACCACGGCGTGCTCGCCCCGCTGCTGCGCCGGCTCGCGTCGTTCGAGTCCCGCGACCACGTCGGCGATCCCGACCGGACGCTGCGCCAGAACATCGATGCCTTCCTCGCCGAGCACGACATCGACGTCCAGGGCGGGCCGATCCAGATGCTCGCCCACCCGCGCACGCTCGGCTACGTCTTCAACCCGATCTCCGTGTTCTGGTGCCACCGTCTCGACGGCGAGCTCGCCGCGGTCGTGGTCGAGGTGCACAACACCTACGGCGGCCGTCACGCCTACCTGGTGCGGCCCGACCAGCACGGCCGCTCGACGGTCGACAAGGAGCTCTACGTCTCCCCCTTCAACGACACCTCCGGCGAGTACCACCTCGCCGTCCCGCTGCCCGGCGAGACGGTCAAGGTCGGAGTGACGCTGCACCGCGAGGGACGCCCGCCGTTCACCGCGACGCTGACCGGCGACGCCGGACCCGCGGACGCCCGCAACGTGTTCCGCACGTCGCTGCGCACACCGCTCGCACCCCTTCTCGGGATGGTCCGGATCAAGTACCAGGGCATCAAGCTGTGGCTGCGTGGCCTCAAGGTCCAGCCGCGACCCCACCGAGGAGAACGACCATGACTGCCATCACCCCGCCCACCGGACGCATCGACGTCCTGCGCTGGCCCGACCTCGCGCCGATGCGGGCCTCCGCCCGCAGCCACGTCGAGTCCACCGTCGCGAGGGCCCTGTTCCACGGCGCCGTACGCCGGCTCCCGGTGCGCGTCGAGCTCCCCGGTGGCACCGTCTGGGGCGCCGGCGGGCCGGGCAGCCCGAGCATGCAGATCCACCGTCCCGACGAGTTCTTCCGACGCGTCGGCGCCGACAAGCTGATCGGCTTCGGTGAGTCCTACATGGCCGGCGACTGGGACGCCACCGACCTCGGCGGCTTCCTCACCGAGCTCAGCCGCCACGTCGCCACCCTGGTCCCCGAGCCGCTGCAGAGGCTGCGCGCGCTGGTCGTCGCCCGGCACCCCGAGACCGAGCACGGCGTCGAGGAGAACACCCGCGACAACATCGCGCGCCACTACGACCTGTCGAACGACATGTTCGCGACGTTCCTCGACGAGACGATGACCTACAGCGCTGCGCTGTACGTCGACCCGGCGCCGACCGCCCGTTCGACCACCACGCGTGCCACCGTCGCCACGGCGCCGGCCCCCGGCGCCCCGACCATGGCCGACCTGCCCGGCGCCCAGCGCCGCAAGCTCAACCGGCTGCTCGACAAGGCCGGCGTCGGCGAGGGCACCCGGGTGCTCGAGATCGGCACCGGCTGGGGCGAGCTGTGCATCCTCGCCGCCGGGCGTGGCGCCACCGTCCGCTCGGTCACGCTGTCCAGCGAGCAGAAGGCCCTGGCCGAGGAGCGCGTCGCCGCAGCGGGCCTCAGCGACCGGGTCACCATCGACCTGCTCGACTACCGGGCGGTCGACGGCGAGTTCGACGCCGTCGTGAGCGTCGAGATGATCGAGGCCGTCGGCTACGACTTCTGGCCGGCGTACTTCGAGAAGATCGACTCCCTGCTCGCGCCCGGCGGCAGGGCCTCCATCCAGGCGATCACGATGCCGCACGACCGGATGATGGCCACCCGCAACACCTACACCTGGGTGCACAAGTACATCTTCCCCGGCGGCTTCCTGCCCTCGGTCAAGGCGATCGACGAGATCACCCGGCAGCGCACCACGATGCGGATCACCGACCGGCTCTCGATGGGCCTGCACTACGCCGAGACGCTGCGCCTGTGGGACCAGCGGTTCCTCGCGCAGCAGGAGAAGGTGCACGCGCTCGGGTTCGACACCGTCTTCGACCGGATGTGGCACTTCTACCTCGAGTACAGCCGGGCGGGGTTCGCCTCGGAGTACATCGACGTCCAGCAGATCACCTTCGCCCGCGGGGAGGACGCATGACCGCCACGCGCCCCACGGAGGAGCTCAGCGGGTCGACCGGGACCCGCAGCGGCCGGGGTGTCGCGCAGCGGCTGGAGGCCGCGCTGCGTCCGTTCGTCGGCGGCGACCTGCCGGTGCGGCTGACCGCCTGGGACGGCTCCGTCGCCGGTCCCGCCGGCGCCCCCGCCGTACTCCTCAACACGCCCGACGTGCTCCGTCGGCTGCTCTGGCACCCGGGCGAGCTCGGGGCGGCGCAGGCCTACGTCACCGGCGAGATCGACGTCGAGGGTGATCTCGACGCCGCACTCACCCACGTCTGGACCGTGGTCCGCGAGCGCCGGCTCAGCGAGGTCCGGCCGACCCCCTCGACCGTCGCCACCCTGCTGCGAACCGCACGCGAGCTCGGCGGCCTCGGCCTGCCGGCGGCGCCGCCGAAGACCCAGGCCCGGATCAAGGGCCGGCTGCACAGCCTGGCCCGGGACCGGAAGTCGATCAGCCACCACTACGACCTCTCCAACGAGTTCTACTCACTGATCCTCGACCCGCACATGGCGTACTCCTCGGGCTACTACGAGCGGCCCGGGATGACCCTGGAGGAGGCCCAGACCGCGAAGCTCGACCTGGTCTGCCGCAAGCTCGGGCTCGAGCCCGGTGACCGGTTCCTCGACGTCGGCTGCGGCTGGGGCTCGCTGAGCCTGCACGCCGCCGAGCACTTCGGCGCCGAGGTCACCGGAGTGACGATCGCCGCCGAGCAGAAGAAGTTCATCGACGACCGGATCGCCGAACGCGGCCTCACCGACCGGGTCCGGATCCGGCTCCAGGACTACCGCGACGTGAGCGACGGTCCGTACGACGCCGTCGCCTCGATCGAGATGGGCGAGCACGTCGGCCAGGCCAACTACCCGACCTATGTCGAGGTGCTGCGCCGCAACGTCAAGCCGCAGGGACGGGTGCTGATCCAGCAGATGTCCCGGCGCGGCCGGCACCCCGGCGGTGGCCCGTTCATCGAGTCGTTCATCGCCCCGGACATGCACATGCGGCCCGTGGGTGAGACCGTGGAGCTGATCGAGGCCGGCGGACTGGAGGTGCGTGACGTGCACATGATGCGCGAGCACTACGTCGACACGGTCCGCGACTGGCTGGTCAACTTCGAGGCCCACCGGGACCGGCTCCGCGAGCTTCTCGGTGAGGAGGCGCTGCGGGTCTGGCGGCTCTACCTGGTCGGTGGCGCGATGGCGTTCCGCGACGGCCGCATGGGCGTCGACCAGATCCTGTCGGTCCGCAACGACGATGCCGGCCACTCGGGAATGCCGGCCACCCGCACGTGGTAGCCGTGGTCGTCGGCGCCGTGGCGCTGGCGGTCGTCGTGCTGATGGGGGTCACCGCCCTCGCCGCCCGTCGGACCGGGCGCTGGGCCGTCGTCGACGTCACGTGGGGCCTCGGCTTCCTGGTGGTCGCCGTGATCGCGGTCCTGCTCGGCGACGGCGACGTGCTGCGTCGCGGCATCCTGGTCGGCCTGGTCGGCGCGTGGTCGCTGCGGCTCGCGTCGCACATCCTCCGCCGCGCCGGCGGCAAGGAGGACCCGCGCTACGAGGAGCTCAAGTCCAACGGCAAGAGCTTCCTCCGGCAGGTGCTGCTGCCGCAGGGTCTCGCGATCTTCTTCGTGTCGCTACCGATCCAGGTCGCGGTCGCCTCCGACCGCTCCGTCGGCTGGCTCGCCTGGGTCGGCGTCGCCGTCTGGCTGCTCGGCCTCGCCTTCGAGGCGATCGGCGACGCCCAGCTCAAGGACTTCAAGGCCGACCCGGCCAACAAGGGCAAGGTGATGGACCGCGGCCTGTGGGCCTTCACCCGGCACCCGAACTACTTCGGCGACGCCTGCATCTGGTGGGGCGTCTACCTGGTCGCCGCCGACTCCGGACTCGCCGGCGCCGCCACGATCCTCTCCCCCGTCGCGATGACCTACTTCCTGGTCTTCGCCACCGGTGCCCGGCTGCTGGAGCGGACGATGATGAAGCGCGATGGCTACCCGGAGTACGCCGAGCGCACCAGCATGTTCTTCCCGCTGCCCCCGAAGAAGCAGGGCACCCGCAGAGGCTGAGGCGACCGGCCGCATGTAACGCGGGGTTATGGTCGCTGCACACGGCGCCTCCGGGGTGTGCAGCGTCAACAGTCCGTGGGTAGCGCTCGCGAGGCGGTGGCGACGACGTACGCCGCGAGGTCGTCGGCGCCCTCGGTCCCTGTTCGCCATGTTCTCGACTCCGGACGCGGCTCGGGGTGCCGGGTTTCCCGCGCCGCACGTGCTGTTCTGGTCCAGTGAGCGCACCGGACCTCGAGCTCGAGCTGTCCCGCCGGCGTACGGCGAGCGGCGAGAACCGGCTCCCTCCGGCGGCCGCCGTCGTCGTCGCGCTCGTCGTCTACGCGCTGCTCCCGGCGTCGCTGCTGTTCACCGCCCGGCTGGTGATCCCGGGTGTCGAGGTGCTGCTTCTGATCGCGCTGGTGGTCACCAACCCGCGGCGGATCACGCGGCAGAACATGTGGTCGCGGGCAGCCTCGGCCGCGCTCGCGGTCGTCGTCATCGGCACGAACCTGGTGTCGCTGGGCCTGCTCATCTCGACGCTGTCGAGCACCACCGAGAGCGGCCAGAACCTGCTCATCGGTGCGATGCAGATCTGGGTCACCAACGTGATCGGCTTCGCGCTGCTGTACTGGGAGATGGACCGCGGCGGCCCCGTGGCTCGCCGTACCCTCCGTCGCGACAAGCTCCCGTCCGCCGACTGGCGCTTCTCGCAGGACGAGGACGACGACACCGTCGCCGAGGTCAGTCGAGACTCCAGCAAGGCGGCGGGCTGGGTGCCGATCTTCGTGGACTACCTCTACATGTCCGTCACGAACTCCAGCGCGTTCAGCCCGACCGACACTATGCCGCTCACCAGCCGCGCCAAGATGCTGATGGCCCTGCAGGCGACGTCGGCACTGCTGATCTCGCTGCTCCTGGTGGCCCGCGCCGTCGGCTCGCTCGGCGGCTGACGCACAGTCGGTACGCTCGATCAGCATGGAGGAGCTCAAGGCCCGCCGCGTCGTCGACCGGCTCCGCGAACGCGGCACCGACGCCGAGCTCGCCCGCGTGGGCGTCCACCAGTTCGGCGTCACGATCAAGCTGCCCGACGGCCGCGAGGCGACCTGGGACTCCGACGGCACGGCCTCGCTCGAGGCCCAGGTGATGCGCAACGGCATGCTGGTCGGCTTCGTCCCCGAGATCGAGGGCTCTGCGGACTTCACCGAGGAGCAGATCATCGACACGATCCGTCGTACCGACTACGACGAGCCGATCGCCGTCCAGCGCAAGGAGACTCCCCCGCCGACCGAGGCGCTTCCGGTCAAGGGCGGCCTGTTCCGCCGGTTCATGGACGGCTTCCGCTACCGCTGAGGAGAATCATGGACACCTGGCTCACGCGCGTGCTGGGCATCGAGGTACCCCTCGTCCAGGCCCCGATGGCCGGTGTCAGCGGCGGCGCCCTGGCCGGCGCCGTCTCCGAGGCGGGTGCCATGGGCATGATCGGGGTGGGCCCGGGACGGCCTGCGGCGTACGTCGAGGAGCAGGCGGCCGTCGCCGCCGCATCCGGCCGTCCGTACGGCATCGGACTGCTGGCGTGGGCGATCGAGCAGGACCCGGCTGCCCTGGAGGCCACGCTCGAGTCCGACGCCGCACTGGTCTCGGTCAGCTACGGCGCGCTCGAGGAGCCGTTGCAGCGGCTCAAGGCGGCGGGCAAGCTCGTGACCACCCAGGTCGGCAACCTGGAGGAAGCCCTCCGTGCCGAGACGCTGGGCGTCGACGTCGTCGTGGCGCGCGGCCGCGAGGCCGGCGGCCACGGCCGCGACGACATCAGCACCCTGCCCCTGCTCCAGCTGGTCCTGGCGAACGTCAGCGTCCCGGTGGTGGCCGCCGGGGGGATCGCGAACACCTCGGGCCTGGCAGCGGTCCTCGCCGCCGGCGCCGAGGGTGCCTGGGTCGGCACCGCTTTCCTGTGCTGTCGGGAGAGCGCGTTCCCGGCGGCCTCCCGCGAGCGGCTGATCGCGGCGGACGACACCGCGACGGCGTACGGCCGGGTCTTCGACGTCGCCCAGCGCGCCGCCTGGCCGCCGGAGTACGGCGGGCGCGCACTCCGCAACCGGTTCTTCGACGAGTGGGTGGGCCGTGAGGACGAGCTGGCGGCAGATCGGCACGCCCTGGACGCGTATGCCGCCGCCCAACGTCGGGGTGACTTCGACGTCGCGGTCATCTACGCGGGCCAGGGGGCGTCCCTCCTGCGGTCCGAGACCACCGCTGCCGAGGTGGTCGCCGACTTCGCGACGGCGGTGTGACCGCAGAGCCGCCACGACCCGTGGTCAGGTCTCCGAGCGTGGTGGAGGTGTTCCCGCTGGCACTGCGCGCCCGGCGACGACCAGCCCGGCCGACCAACCCGGCGCGCGGCCTCCCCCAGGTGGCCGGAGGTCGGGCGAGGCAGGATCGTGACCGCTGCGGACGAGCAGCCAGGCGGTGAGGGAGTTCGAGTTCCACATCTCGCCGGCTTCCTGCTCGTCGCGGCCCCACGTGGCGGTCGGGAACGATGCGACCAGGTCGAGCACGCGACGGGCTACGGCGCCGTCGACGCTCACCCGCCGGGGACTGTCGACCGCGGAACCGAGGTCGGCGATGGTGCCGTCGCGCCCGCACCGGACCTCGTAGCGGAAGAGCCGCAGCCGCCCCCAGGACGGCATCCCCACGGGACCTTCGGCAACGACCCCGCGGTCGGGCGAGCTCGTGGCCCAGACCGGTGCCATCTCGATCGCGAATGCGTGGCCGTCCAGACGGACCACCAGGGCGGAGTGGTACAGGTCTGACCGGCTGCGACGGTGCTGCGTCGCGGCGAAGGCCTCGTAGGCGCGCCCGCTCCCCCGGACACACCTGCCGGCGTCGCCGGCACCCAGTGGGAGCCAGTACAGATCGATGCCCACCGGGTGCGCTGCCTCGTCGCCCCGCTGCTCCGGCCCGGTCACGGCGAGACCTCGGCCGGTGCCCGTGAGGCACCCGCCGGTGTGGGTCCGGTGCCGCCCACGTTGTAGACGATGTCGTCGATGTGGAGCTCGACGTAGGTGAACACCCCCTCGGGCTGCGGGGCGTGCCACCTGCCCTCCCCCCTGACCAGGACCCGGCGGCCGTCGGCCTCGCGGTGCGCCGCGAGGGGGGTCGACCACACCTGGGGCTCGAACGACTTCCCGTCGACGGAAGCGCGCAGCCGGTCGCGCGAGGTGAAGTCGACCAGGTCGTGGTTCGCGTCGAAGGTGAGCTCCGCGGCCACCGCCTGGTCACCGTTGGTGAAGACTCCCCGCACGTGGTCGGCATCGACAGCCGTCCAGCGCACGGGCGCGTCGACGATCGCACCCGGGGCGAGCACGACGAGGTCGTTGAACACGGTGACGGTCTCGCCTCGATCCATCTCGGGTCCCGACGCGTTCACGACCGGGAACAGCGACAGCACCTTGGCCCTCATCGTGGCCGTGGTGCCCCGGTAGGAGTGCAGGACGGTGACCGGTAGCCCGGACCTGGTCGCGTCCATGATGAACAACCGCTGCGGACGGGATCCGTAGGTGTTGAGCTGCGTGCCGGTGAAGGGCATCCATGACTGGTCCGCCCCGCTGCGGATGCGGCCGTGGAACGTGGCGGACAAGCTGGTCACCCGTGGCCTGCCGATCGCCCCGGAGCGCCGAACGTAGGCAGCGAGCGGAGCCGGGAGGTCGGCGAGGTCATCCTCGGTCAGCGAGGTCCGCGACGCCGTGTCGACCTCGGCGACCGCCGCGGCCACCCGGTCGGCGAACTGGGCGCTTAAGCTCGTCGGCCCCTGGGAGGCGAAGCCGTAGCCGGCGGCCAGCAGCAGGACGAGGTTGGCCGCGGTGCCGAACCTCGCATCGCTCCACGAGCTCGCGATGGCGGCCTGGGACGCCAGCGCACCGAGGAGGGCGACAGCCCACCACCACGGCGGAGATCCCGCCGCGAGGAGCACGGCGGCGGCGACGACCAGCAGCGCACCGAGCAGCCAGAGGACGCCACTGCCCGGGGAGATCGAGTGCCTGAGCTGGGGCACCTCTGCCCACCCGAAGGCCTTGGCGACGCCGAGCAGATGGAGGAGTCCGTGCCCCGCCAGCAGGACCACGACGGTCCACCGGACCGCTCCCGTCATGACGCGGCAACGCTCGGGTCGATGCCGACGTCGACCTGGTTGTCTCCTGCCATGCGACAAGGCTCGCCTGCGGAACCGTCCGTGCGAAGTGGCAAAGGTCCCGGTGCCGGCGGACCTGGGTCACCGGCCGGGTGCGCGGTGGAAGGATGGCGGCGTGTACGACGCGCGCCCACCTCTCGAGGCCGAGAGGGCGCGGACGCTCCAGCGGCTCGCGGCGCTGACCGGTGACCACGCCGGCGTGGTCGCGGCCTCCCGCGACAGCAACGCCGACGACGAGCACGACCCGGAGGGTGCGACGATCGCGTTCGAGCGGTCCCAGGTCGAGGCCCTGGTGCGACAGGCGCGGGAACACCTGTCGGAGATCGACGCCGCCCTGGCCCGCCTGGGGTCGGGCACGTACGGGATCTGCGAGATCGGTGGCGAGCCGATTGCGGAGGCCCGGCTGGCGGCACGGCCGACGGCGCGGACCTGCGTGCAGCACGTCCCCTAGGAGTTCGGGGAACGCCCGCCCGACCGCGAGGCGCGGGCCGTGAACGAGGCTCAGCGCATCAGGCGGGCACGCCACTTCATCGGCAGCGGCTCGCGCAGGGAGCGCTGCCGGGTCTCCTCGCCGGGCGCGGGGACGGGCGGGCAGCCACGGTCGTAGGTCTCGCCGGAGACGCGGTCGGGCACGGTGCCGTCGGCGAGGTACGACGCGATCGCGTCGTCGACGCACGGGACACCGGAGAGCGACCCCGAGTGCGTGGTGCCGCCGACGCCGGCGATCAGCGACGCGGTCGGGAAGCGGCGCCGTACCTCCAGCGCCCCGGCGAAGGGCGTGGCCGCGTCGCCGGTCTCGTTCACCAGCAGGATCGGCTCGGCCACGTCGGCGCCCGACACGTTCACCGGAGTCTTCGCGGGCACCGGCCAGGTGAAGCACGGCGCGTTGTACCAGGTGTTGTTCCAGGTCAGGAACGCGCGCTGCTGGTAGGTGTTCCAGCTGTCGTCGACCCAGGTCCGCCACGCGGCGGGCCATGGGGCGTCGGTGCACGAGGTGGCGTTGTAGACCGCGTAGGAGTTGTCGTCGCCGTAGTCGGTGCCGTACTTGTAGAGACTGAGCATCGGACCGCCGTTGCCGGTGCGGCGCAGTGAGCCCAGCGCCGAGGCGATGTCGACCCAGTCGTAGACGTAGTAGCCGGCACCGAGCACCGCGTCGTTGAGCTCCGAGGAGCCGAGCTTGTCGTGCCAGGGCCGCGAGCGGAGCCGGTTCACCTCGTAGAAGTACCCGCGCCGCACGTTGCGCCAGTCCCGGCTCAGCCCGAAGCTCTTCGCGTGCCGGGAGACCCACCTCCAGAACCCGGTCATCGCGTCGCCGAAGGCGATGTCCTGGTCGAGGTTCGCGGGATACCAGACCCGACCGGGGTCGACGTTGCCGTCGAGCACGAACCGGTGGACGCGGTCGGGGTGCTGCGTCGCATAGACCTGCCCGAGGTACGTGCCGTAGGAGAACCCGTAGTAGCTGATCTGCTGCTTCCCCAGCGCCACCCGCAGGGTCTCGAGGTCCTGCACGGTGTCGGTGGTCCGCAGGTGCCCGAGCAGCGCCTTGGCGCCCGCGGTCGAGCAGGCCTTCGCGTAGCGCGCGGCACGGGCTCGCCACGCCGTCATCAAGGAGCCGCTCCACGGCACGTAGGGCAGCCGGTCGACGTGGAAGTAGTCCCGGTTGCAGCGCAACGTGGGCGTGCTCTGGCCGACGCCGCGCGGGTCGAAGCCGACCCAGTCGTAGGTGTGCGCCGACGTGCCGGGCACCGAGTCGGCGAGCACCGGCACGAACGTGCCGCTGACGCCCGGGCCGCCAGGATTGCCGATCATCACGCCTTGGTAGTCGGCGCTCGCCGAGGAGTGCCGGATCCGGGTGACCGCGAGCTCGGCCTTGGCCCCGGAGGGGTCGGCGTAGTCGATCGGTACGACGAGCGTCCCGCACTGCATGCCGGCCACGCCCCACTCGTCGGAGCAGTCGGACCAGCCGATCGGCGGTGGGCTGTACGTCGGAGCGGCGGGGGTCGTGCCGCTGGCCTGCGCGGGCGCGACGGCTCCGAGGCCGACCGCCAGCGCGGCGACCACGACCGCGACGACCGTGCGCTTCACGAGCCACCCTCCGAACCATGGACGGAACCCCGCAACTGTGCATGCGTCACACCAGTGTGTCCACCGGTATCGAGGAATCGTGGGAGGACTACCTAGGCTGGCCGTCATGGACCTCGACCGCTGGTGGCCCGCCGTGGTCGCCGACCAGCCGCGGCTCCGCGACCGGCTGGTGGCGGCGTACGACGACCCGGCACGCGGGTACCACGACCTGCGGCACCTGGTCGAGGTGCTCGAACACCTCGACGACCTGCTGCCCGAGGACCATCCGGAGCCCGACGCGGTGGTCCTGGCGGCCTGGTTCCACGACGCGGTCTACGACGCGTTCGGCGACAACGAGCAGCGCTCCGCGCGGCTGGCCGACGCCTCGCTCACCCAGGCCGGGGTGCCGATCCCGGTGGTCGAGGAGGTGACCCGGCTGGTGCGCCTGACCGAGCGCCACGACCCCGCGCCCGACGACCTGTCCGGCCAGCTCCTCTGCGACGCCGACCTGGCGATCCTGGCGGCCGACCGGGAGCGGTACGACGAGTACGTCGCCGGTGTGCGGCAGGAGTACGCCGCCGTGCCCGAGGCCGACTTCCGGTCCGGCCGCAAGGCGGTGCTCGAGGACCTGCTGGCGCACGAGACGTTGTTCCACACCGAGGCCGCCCGCGAGCGCTGGGAGGAGAAGGCCCGGGCCAACGTCACTGCGGAGGTGGAGGGGCTTTCCTGACCCGCAGACCGGCCTTCACCAGCCGCGAGACCAGCTCCCGGCTCGAGACCGGCGCGGCCCCGGCCTCGACGACCTTGTCGTACCACTCGGACGGCACGTCGTAGTGGTCCCGGTCGAAGCCCCGCTCGGGGACCCCGATGTCGCGGGCGAAGGCGTGCAGCTCGTCGTAGGACGTGTCGGAGGCGAGGTGCGACCACAGCCGGCCGCGGCCGGCTGCGTTGGGTGGGTCGATCAGGATCAAGCCGAGTCCTCGACGGCGTCGACCGGCACGCCCAGGGCCCGGTCGAGCGCGTCGTCGAGCAGCAGCCGCCACGAGCGCACGTGCCCGGCGTCGACGTAGGAGCGGGTCCACGACCGGCCCGGTCGCACGGTCGCTCCGACCCCGAACTGGCGCACCCCCGCCCGCACCAGCCACGGCACCTGCTCGGGGCTCAACCCGCCGCAGGCCAGCAGCAGCCGGGCCACGTCGGGATCCTGCTGCGCGCGGGTGATCAGCTCGTCGCCACCGACCGGCAACCCGCGCGTGGAGCCGCCCGAGGCAACCGCGTCGAGGTGCGGCAGCCGCGCCACCGCGCGCCAGGCGTGGTCGGTCCGCAGTGCCGCGTCGAAGCCGCGGTGGAACCCCCACGGCACCTCGGGCAGCGACCCGACGAGCTCCGAGGTCGTCGCCTCGTCGATCTCGAGGTCGTCGTCGAGGAAGCCGAAGGACAGGCTTCGGGCGCCGAGCAGCAGGTACTCCTGCGCCAGCCCGACCAGCCGCGTGAACTCGCCACCCGAGCTCGACAGCCCCTCGTTGAGGCGCAGCAGCACCCGCACCGGCAGGTCGGTCTCGCGGCAGATCTGCGACACGGCCGCCGGCTCCGGAGAACGCCCACCGAGGTCGGGGTCGGTCATCACCAGGATCCGGTCGGCGCCCCCCTCGGTCGCACCGCGCACGTCACGGACGTGGAGGCAGACGACTTCGAGCAGGGGATGTGTTGGCACACTGACACTGTGACATCCGAGGACCCCCTGATCACCGCACGTGCGCTCGTGTTGCACGACCTCGAGGCGACCGACGTCGCGACCGCCCCGCACGTGTCCCTGCTGGAGAGTGCCGTCTCCGAGCGCCGCTGGTGGCTCGAGCAGTGGGAGGACGGCCGACCGTACGTCGCCGGGCTCGTCGCGCAGGACGTGCAGGACGCGCTGCTCGCCACCGCCGGCCGCTGGCCCCTGTGCCGCGTGTGCGAGACGCCCACGCACGCGCTGTACATCGACCCCGACCTCGGCGGACCCGACCCGCAGTGGGTGTGCGAGGAGTCCGGCCGGGTCGTCGCACCGTTGGGAGCACTGACATGACCGAGCACCCCGTCACCCGCTGGGAACAGGCGGACCACTCCGGCTACGGCAAGCGGTTCGCCCAGCTCGTCACCGACGGCACCGACGTCGACGGCGAGGCCAGGCTGGCCGACGTGCTGGTCCCCCGCGGCGCCACGATCCTCGACGCCGGCTCGGGCATGGGCCGGGTCGCCGACGGGCTGGCCCGGCGTGGCCATCACGTCACCGCTGTCGAGAAGGACGCCGGGCTGGTCGAGCAGTCCCGTGCGACGTTCCCGGACGTCGCGGTCGTGCAGTCCGACCTCTTGGGGCTGTCGCCGGCGTTCCTGGCGTCGCTGGGTCGCCCCTCGTCGTACGACCTGGTCGTGGTGGTCGGCAACGTGATGGTGCTGCTCGCCGAGGACACGGAGCGGCAGGTGCTGGAGGCGCTGGCTGGGCTGCTGAGGCCGGACGGACGGATGCTGGTCGGCTTCCGGATGGTCGGCGGTCCGCAGAACGCCCGCACCTACCCGGCCGACGACTTCGTCGCGGACGCCGAGGCGGCCGGGCTCGGGGTGGACGCGCACTACGAGAGCTACGAGCTGCGCACCGGCGTCGACGAGGACTACGGCGTGTGGATCCTCAGCGCTCGAACTCGGCCCGCAGCACCGGGATCCACAGCGTGAACCGGTCGGCACGGTAGACCGTCCGCGAGACCTCGCAGGCGACCTCGCGGCAGAACGCGCGACGGGACACCCGCAGCACGGGGGAACCCGGCTTGATGTCGAGCAGCGCGGCCTCGGCCTCCGTCGCCACGTCGCCGACCACGGAGTCCTCGCCCCAGCTCGGCATCAGATCCTGCGTGGCGAACCACTCGTAGAGGCTGTCCGGCTCGGAGTGCGACAGGAACTCGGGGAACGCCTCCAGCGAGATGTAGACGTCGCTGACGCAGACCGGGCTGCCGTCAGCGGTGCGCAGCCGCTGCCAGTGCGCGATCGGGTGTCCCTCCTCGACCTGCAGCGCCCGGGCGACGCCGGGGCCGGCGGTCTCGTGGCGACGCATCAGGGTGCGGGAGCCCGGTGTGCGGCCGCGGCGGTGCATCTCCTCGGTGTACGACGAGAGCCGGGCCTGCATGTCGACATGGGGCTTGGCCACGAACGTGCCGCGGCCGGGGATGCGTTCGAGGAGACCCTGGGTGACCAGGCTGTCGAGGGCATGACGGACCGTCATCCGGGCCACGCCGAACCGCTGGACGAGCTCTCGCTCGGACGGCGCGGGGGCGCCTGGCTCCAGGTTGTGCACCAGCGAACGCACGTACTCGCGCACCTGGACGTGCTTGAGCCGCTGGTCCGCCACATCAGCCCCAGCCAATGGATCCTCCCTCTCCCTCAGGGCAGCGTAGCCAATCCGGCACACCCGAGGGGAGGGGATGCGCGAGTCCGGGCCTACTCGGTGGCGATCGCGGTGAGGACGTCGAGGCGCGCCGCACGCCGTGCCGGGAGCACCGCGGTGACCACCCCGACCACGGCTGCGGACACCACGAACCCGCTGAGGAGGACTCCGGGGACGCGTGTCACGGACAGCCCCTCGTCGCGCAGGGAGGCCATCAGCGCGATCCCGAAGATCAGGCCCATGGCGACCCCGAGCAGCGCTCCGAGCACCGCGATCACGATCGACTCGAGGCCGATCATCCGCCGCAGCTGGGCCCTGCTGAGCCCGATCGCGCGGAGCAGCCCGATCTCGCGGGTGCGCTCGATCACCGACAGCGCGAGCGTGTTCACGACACCGAGGAGTGCGATCACGATCGCCATCCCGAGCAGGGCGTAGATCATCAGCACCAGACGGTCGATCGGCTCGCGCTGCTCGGCGGCGTACTCCTGCTGGTTCTTGACCGTCACCGTGGGCAGCGCGGCGATCTGCTCGTTGATCGCGGCCTCCACCCTCGTCGCCCGGACACCGGGCTCCACCGACACGAAGGCGACGTTGTCCTGTGCCTGGAAGCCGGCGGCGGCGAAGGTCTCCAGGTTGACCACGCAGGCCGACCAGATCGCGCCGTTGCTCTCGTAGGTGCCGACGACGCGCAACGGTTGGTTGCCCTTCGGCATCTGCCAGGTCACCAGGTCGCCGCGCTGGTGCCGGTGCTTGCGGGCGTAGTCCTCGTTCATCAGGCAGGCGCCGTCCTCGAGGTCGGAGAGTCCCCCACCCGTGGTCTTCAGGCGCATCACGTCGCCGAGGTGCGACGGGTCGACGCCTCCGAGCCACTCGCGCTCGCCCTGCGCCCTGGCCTGCGCGTAGCGGGTGCGGACCACCGACGCCACGCCCGGCACCTTCTCGGCCCGGTCGCTGACGGTCGGCGAGAAGCCCTGCCCGATCAGGTTGCTGATCACCAGGTCGCCGATGAAGTTCCTGGAGATGCTGTCGTCCACGCTGGCCTTGGCCGAGGCGCCCGCGATGGACATGGTCGTGACCAGCGCCATCCCGATCATCAGGGCGGATGCGGTGGCCGCCGTACGACGTGGGTTGCGCAGCGAGTTCTGCCCGGCCAGCCGGCCGACGCTGCCGAACGCTCCCCGGTAGGCCGCCGCCGCGACCAGCAGGAACGGCTTGGACAGCACCGGACTCGCCACCGCGACCCCGAGCAGCGCAGCGAGGATGCCGCCGCCGACCCAGTAGCCCTTCTTCGGCACGTCGAGCGTCAGACCGACCACCATCAGCGCCGTGGCGCCCAGGCACATCAGCATCCCGACCGCGAACCGCAGTCGCATCGACGACTCCGGCATCGCCACGTCGTCGCGCAGCGCGGCCACCGGCGCGATCCGCGCGGAGCGACGGGCCGGGAGGTACGCCGCGACCATGGTGACCACCAGGCCGATCCCGTACGCCGCGAGGAACGTGCGCGGCGCGAACACGAACGAGGTGCCGGACAGGTCGAGCCCGAACCGGCCGAACACGAAGCGGATCCCGATCGCCAGCAGCACTCCGAGCCCGACCCCGATCGTGCTGCCCACCAGGCCGACCACGAGCGCCTCGAACAGCACCGACCGGCTGACCTGTCGTCGCGACGCCCCGAGCGCGCGCAGCAGCGCCAGCTCACGGCTGCGCTGCGCGACCAGGATCGAGAACGTGTTGATGATCAGGAAGGAGCCGACCACCAACGAGATGCCGGCGAACACCAGCAGGAAGATCGTGATGAACCGGATCGCCTTCAGCAGCTCGCTCGCGGCCTGCTCGGCGGCCGTGTCCCCGGCGACCGCCTTCGCGCCCGAGGGCAGCACCGTCGCCACGCGGTCGCGAAGCGCCTGCTGGGAGACGCCGTCGTCGGCAGTCACCCAGATCGTGTTGTAGCCGTCGCGGCCGTCGAGGAACAGCTTCTGCGCGGTCCTCGTGTCCCAGATCGTCGCGGTGGCGCCGTTGAGGGAGCCGCCGTCGGGGAAGTCGGCCAGGCCGACCAGGGTCGGCGTCAGCAGCGCCCGCTCGGTCGCGCTGACGATGCGCACCGGGTCACCGAGGTCGTAGCCGGCGCGCTCGGCGGTCTTCACGTCCATCGCGACCTCGCCCGGTCCGCGCGGGTGTCGGCCGCTGACCACCTGGAGGGGCTTGATTCCGTGCGCTGCGGGGGCGTCGTTGTCGTTGAACGCGAACCCGGGTGGGCCCTGGCCGCCGATCACCTTGCCGTTGGTGCCGACCACGAAGACGCCGGCGGCGACCACCTTGCCGTCGGCCCGTCGTACGCCGTCGAGGGCCGCGATCGTGTCGACCAGGCTGCCCGGGAGCTGGACGGTGGTGGCGACGTCGGCGTTGCTGGTGACTCGGGAGGGCTGCACGACCACGTCACCGACGCTGTTGTCGAAGATCGCGACGAAGCTCTTGTTGAGGGTGTCGGTGAAGATCAGCGTGCCGACCACGAACGCCACGCCGAGCACGATCGCGAACGTGCTCATCACCAGCCGCACCTTGCGGCCGAGCAGGCTCCTCCAGGCGGCGTGCAGCATCAGGGCGTGGGTTCGAGGTCGGCAGCGCGACGGGCGTCGAGGTCGGTCATCTGGTCCAGCACGCTCTCGCGGGTCGGGGAGCGCAGCTCGCCGACGACCCGGCCGTCGCCGAGGAACACGACGCGGTCGGTGTGGGCCGCCGCGACCGGGTCGTGGGTGACCATCACGATGGTCTGGCCGAAGTCCTGCACGGTGCGCCGCAGCAGACCCAGCACCTCGGCGCCGGACTGGGAGTCGAGGTTGCCGGTCGGCTCGTCGGCGAAGACGATCGTGGGTCGGCTGGCCAGGGCGCGGGCGACGGCCACGCGCTGCTGCTGGCCGCCGGAGAGCTGGTTGGGCCGGTGACCCAGCCGGTCCCGGATCGCGACGGCGTCGAGCACCCCGTCGTACCACTCCTGGTCGGGCTTGCGGCGCGCGATGCTCAGCGGCAGCAGGATGTTCTCCTCCGCGGTCAGCGTCGGCACCAGGTTGAACGACTGGAACACGAACCCGATCTGGTCACGTCGCAGCCGCGTGAGCGCCTTGTCGTTGAGCCGGCTGAGGTCCTTCTCGCCGATCAGCACCTGACCGGAGGTCGGGGTGTCGAGCGCCGCGCAGCAGTGCATCAGCGTGGACTTGCCCGACCCGGACGGGCCCATGATCGCGGTGAACACACCCGCCTCGATGTCGAGCGTGACCCCGTCGAGCGCCCGCACCTCGGCCGCCCCCGCGCCGTACGTCTTCACCAGGTCGATGACCCGCGCCGCCGCGCCGCTGCTCATGACCAGACGCTAGCCCGTGGTCCCGCAGGCCGGCATCGGAGATCACCCAGAGTGACCCGCGGTGGTCGCCGTGTCGGCTCGTTCTGGTGGGCCTTCGGATTGGCCTGCTTGGCACGGGAAATGTCGACGGATTCCGCTCTTGAATCGAACATCTGTTCGAGTAGAATGGGGGCATGAGCACGACGGCACCCGACCTCGACACTGCGGCAGTGACTGCTGCTGGGGTGCTCGACTTCGCGCGTGACCGCCGTCGCGTTGCAGATGCTGCTGAGGCCGACCTGCTCCAGGCCGCGGTGATCTGGGCGGACCTGCACCCGGCGGAGTCGATCCACGACGCGGCGCTGCTCTCGCGCTACGGGGACCAGCCGTTCGCGGTCGCCGGCCCGGGTGCCCCGCTGGTCGCGGAGTTCTGCGTGGCCGAGTTCGCGCTCGCAGTGGGCCTGCCGACCGAGACCGGGAAGGCCTACCTCGGTGAGGCCGTCGAGCTGCGGCACCGGCTCCCCAGGACCTGGGCACGGGTCCTGGCCGGTGAGCTGGCCGCGTGGCGGGCCCGTCGGATCGCGAGGGAGACCATCGGCCTCTCGGTGGCCGCCGCGGGGTTCGTGGACACCCAGGTCGCGCCTTATGCGCACCGGATCCGGCCTGCGGAGGTCGACCGGCTGGTCGCGGACGCGGTCGGGCGGTTCATGCCCGCCGAGGCCGAGAAGGCCAGGCGTCAGGCGGCGGATGGCCGGTACCTCGCGATCGAGCACACCCAGGTCTCCTTCGTCGGCACCTCCCGGATCCACGGAGAGCTCGACCTCGCCGACGCCCTGGACCTGGAGACCCGGATCGCCCACGAAGCCGCCGTCCTCGCCGCCTGCGGGTCCGAGGAGACGTTGGACGTCCGCCGCTCGCAGGCACTCGGGCAGATCGCCCGCCAGCAGACGTCGCTGGACCTGGCTGCACCGGACACCGACGACCGACCCGCAGCCCGGCAGACTGTGGTCCACGTGCACCTCTCCCCGGACGGCCCGTTCGCCCGGGTCGAGGCCTCCGGCCGTCGACTGGTGACCGTCGAGCAGGTCCGCGAGTGGCTGCACACCCCGTTGACCGAGGTGGTGATCCGGCCGGTGGTCGACGTGGCCGAGCACCTGCACGTCGACCAGTACGAGGTCCCCACCCGTCTCGCCGACCAGACCGCCGAACGAGACCTCACCTGCGTGTTTCCCTGGTGCACCCGAGCGGCCGAGTCCTGCGACGACGACCACGTCATCCCGTTCTCCGAGGGCGGACAGACCGCGTCCGACAACCTCGCGCCGCTCTGCAGACGCCACCACCGGCTGAAGACCCACCACTCCGGGTGGGGCTACACCGCCCTCGAACCCGGGTCGTACCTGTGGTCATCGCCGCATGGCTACCAGTTCCTCCGCGACCACCGCGGCACCACCGACGTCTCCCACGACAAGCCACGACACGGCGGCCACCCGACACCTGAACCCACCGCCCCACACCCCGTTCACCCCGAGTGAGCGGGGCGGAGGTGCGTGTACGGCGCCGGAGCGGTCGGCGGAGTGATCGGGGCACGGCTCGTGCTGGCGGGTCATGACGTCCAGGTGGTCGCGCGCGGGACGCACCTGCAGGCGATCACGACGCACGGACTGACACTGGAGACGTCGGGCGAGAACCACACGGTCAGGTTGCGTGCCGCGTCGTCGATCAGCGACCTCGCCGTCTCGGACGACACGGCGGTGCTGGTGGCCGTCGAGGGCCAGCAGACCGCGGCCGTCGTCGACGACCTGGCCGCCCACGTGCCGGACACCACGACCGTGCTCAGCGTGCAGAACGGCGTGGCCAACGAGCGCGCGCTTTCCGGAGCTTTGCGCACGTCCTCGGGGTGACCGTGCGCAAGCTGATCGCCAACCTCGGCAACGGCGTGCAGGCCAGCCGCGCCCGCGGCGACGACCGCGGCGGCGGGTCCACCTGGCAGAGCCTCGAGCGCGGCGCCGGGTCGGTCGAGACCGACTACCTCAACGGCGAGAACACGTTGCTGGGAAGGTTGCACGGTCTTTCCACGCCGGTGAACGACCCGGTCCGTCGTACGACGAAGCAGCCCGCCCGGACTGGAGCGCGCCCGAGCACGCTCGACGCCGCGGACCTGCTCGCGGAGCTCAGAGCAGCTTTTTGACCACCACGACGATCAGGGCGATCGCCGCGAGCGCGCCGAGCGCCTGCTTCCAATAGGCCTTCGCCAGGATCGGGAGGACCGTCGCGCCGAGGTCGAGGGCGTCGTTCTCCTCGGCCCTCGGTTGTGAGGCAGGCGTCGGTGCAGGCGCGGTCGCCGGCGCCGGCGTCGGTGCCGGCGTCGGTGCCGGCGTCGGGGCAGGCGCGGACGCCTCCGCTGCCGGTGCACCCGTCGACGGCGCTGCCGCGGGCTCGGCAGCAGGAGCAGCGGCGGCGGACGGCTCGTCCTGGACGCCACCCCCGAGCTTCTTCTCCACGCACGCCACGAACTGGCCCAGCAGCTTGTCGGAGACGTCCTGCATGACGCCCCGTCCGAACTGGGCCGGCTTGCCGGTGATCGCAAGGTCCGTGACCACGACGACGTCGGTCGAGTCGCCGTTGGCGGTCATGGTCGCGGTCACCTTGGCGCCGGCCGTGCCGTTGCCGCGCTTGTCCTTGCCCTTGGCGTCGATCTTCATCGAGTGCGACGTCTCGTCCTTGTCCAGGAAAGTGCCAGATCCGTTGTAGACAAGGGCGATCGGCCCGAGCTTGACCTTGCAGGAGCCCTGGAACGTGTCACCCTCCACCGAGGTGACCGTGGCACCCGGGAAGCACCCGGCCACGCCTTCGATGTCGTTGAACGTCGCCCAGGTCTCTTCCACGGGCGCGGGCACGGTGAACGTGTGGGTCAGCTCCACATCAGCCCCCAGCAGCGGCGAGCACGGCTCGCCTGGTCAGCACGGTGGCGAGGTGACGGCGGTAGTCGGCGTCGCCGTTGAGGTCCGAGGGCGGGTTGGTGCCCTCCGCAGCGGCGGCGCAGGCCTGGCGTACGGCGTCGTCACTGGCCTGACCGCCGGTCAGCGCCTGCTCCACCGCCGTGGCGCGCAACGGCGTGGACCCCATGTTCGTCAGCCCGATCCGGGCCTCGGTGATGGTCCCGCCGTCGGCCTTCACGGTCGCGGCGACGGCCACGATCGGCCACTGGTGCGCGACGCGCACGAACTTCTCGTAGTGCGCGCCCCAGCCGGTGTGCTTGGGGATCCGTACCTCGGTCAGCAGCTCGCCCTCCTGGATCGCGGTCTCGAACAGGTCGACGAAGAACTCCTCGGCCCCGACCGTGCGGGTGCCACCCGTGCCCTGGATCACGAACTCCGCCCCCAGTGCCAGCGCGGGCGCGCCCATGTCACCTGCCGGGTCGGCGTGTGCGAGGGCACCACCGAACGTGCCGCGGTGCCGGATCTGCGCGTCGGCCAGGTGGTGCACGGCCTTGTGCACCAGCAGCGCGTGCTCCTTGATCAGCGGGTCCGCGGCGACGTCCGCGTGGGTGGTCATGGCACCGACGACGATGGCGTCGCCATCGTCGCGGACACCACGCAACGCGTCGATCCTGCCGATGTCGATCACGTACTCCGGCGCGTTGAGGCGCATCCGGAGCACCGGCAGCAGCGACTGCCCACCGGCGATCACCTTGGCGTCGTCACCGTGCTCGGCGAGCAGCCCGAGGGCCTCCTCGACGCTCGTCGGCGCGGCGTACTCGAACTTGGCGGGGATCACTGGCCCGCTCCTTCCGTGCTGTCACGACCATCCGGCACCGGTGTGCCCGCGTCCTCGAAGTGCGGCGCCGAGTCCGGCGTCTCCATCGCGCTGCGCTTGCCGTCGTCGGAGTGGATCGCCTTCCACACCCGCTGCGGGGTGCACGGCATCACGATGTCCTCGACGCCGAACTGGCGGATCGCGTCGAGCACGGAGTTCACGACCGCGGGCGTCGAGGCGATGGTGCCGGCTTCGCCGACCCCCTTGGTGCCCAGCGTGTTGGTCAGCGACGGCGTCGAGTTGTGGTGGATGTCGAAGCTGATCATGTCGGCGGCGGTCGGCACCAGGTAGTCCACGAAGGACCCGGAGACCAGCGTCCCGGCGTCGTCGTAGACCGCCTCCTCGAACAGCGCCTGCGCGATGCCCTGGGTGAGGCCACCGTGCACCTGCCCACCCACGATCAGCGGGTTGATCACGTTGCCGATGTCGTCGACGCAGGTGTACTTCCGCATCCTGATCTGACCGGTCTCCGTGTCGACCTCCACCGCGCACAGGTGCGTGCCGTGGGGGAAGTTGAACGCGACCGGGTCGAACGTCGCGTCGGAGTCCAGGGACGCCTCCATGCCGTCCGGCAGGTTGTGCGCCGCGAACACCGCGCCGGCGATGTCGCCGATGCCGATGCCCTGGTCGGTGCCCTTGACCCCGAAGTTGCCGGCGGCGAACTCGATGTCACCGATGTCGGCCTCGAGCAGGTGGGCAGCGACCTGCTTGCCCTTCTCGATCACCTTGTCGACGGCCTTGACCAGCGCCTCGCCACCGACCACCAACGACCGGGAGCCGTAGGTGTCCAGTCCCTTGGGAGCGACCTGGGTGTCACCGTGCAGCACCTCGACGTTCTCGAACGGCACCCCGAGCCGGTCGGCGACGATCTGGCTGAACGCCGTCTCGTGACCCTGCCCGTGCGCGCTCGCACCGGTGACGATCTCGACCGTGCCGGTGGCCAGCATCCGCACGCTCGCGTGCTCCCAGCCCCCCGCGCCGTAGTTCAGCGAACCGAGCACCCGCGAAGGCGCCAGGCCGCACATCTCGGTGAACGTCGAGACCCCGATCCCGAGCTGCACCGGGTCGTTGGAGTCCCGGCGCTGCTGCTGCTCGGCCCGGAGCGCGTCGTATCCGAACGCCTCCTTGGCCTTCGCGGTCGCCGCCTCGTAGTTGCCGGAGTCGTACTCGAGCCCGGCGATCGTGGTGAACGGGAACTCCTCGTGCTTGATCCAGTTCTTCTCGCGCACCACCAGCGGGTCGACGCCGAGCTCCGTCGCGAGCTCGTCCATGATCCGCTCGATGCCGAACGTCGCCTCCGGGCGGCCGGCGCCGCGGTAGGCGTCGGTCCAGGTCTTGTTGGTGAGGACGGTCTGGCAGGCGAAGTGGTACGCCGGGAACTTGTAGATCGAGTTGAACATGAAGGCGCCGAGCACCGGTACGCCGCCGCCGACGATGGCGACGTACGACCCCAGGTCGGCCAGCAGCTCGACCTTGAGGCCGGTGACCGTGCCGTCCTTCTCGGCCGACAGCGTCAGCTTCTGCCACTGGTCACGACCGTGGTGCGACGCCATCAGGGACTCCGAGCGGGTCTCGGTGTACTTGACCGGCTTCCCGAGACGGCGCGCGAGCGCCATCGCGATCCACTCCTCCGGGTTCGTCTGCAGCTTGCCGCCGAACCCACCGCCGACGTCGGGTGCGATCACCCGGATCTTCGACTCGGGGATGCCCATCGTCGCGGCCAGCGCGAAGCGCAGGATGTGCGGGATCTGGGTCGCGGACCACATCGTGATCTGCTCACCGGTCGGGTCGACGACCACGGAGCGGGGCTCCATGAAGGCCGGGATCAGTCGCTGCTGGCGGAACTCGCGCTCGATCACGATGCCGCCGTCGCGGGCCTTGGTGATCGCCTCCTCGACGTCACCGCCGGTGCCGGCGGCCGCCGAGTCGAAGACCCAGAGCGCGGACTTGTTGGTGCCCAGGTCGGGGTGCGCGAGCACCTTGTCCTCGGCGGACTCCTTGAGGTCGAGCGCGGCGGGCAGCTCCTCGTAGTCGACGTCGACCAGCTCGGCGGCGTCACGCGCCTCGGCCGCGGTCCGGGCCACCACGACGGCGACGATCTCGCCGGCGAACGAGACCCGGTCGATCGCGACCGGGAGGTGCGTGGGCGTGACCTGCTCGGGCGTGATCGGCCAGGCGTTGATCAGCACGCCCTGCACGTCGGCGATGTCGGGACCACTGACCACGGTCACCACGTTCGGCGCCGCCTTGGCCGCCTCGAGGTCGATGTTGGTGATCTTCGCGTGGGCGAAGGGGCTGCGCACCATCGCGATGTGCAGCATGCCGTTGAGCTGGATGTTGTCTGTCCAGCGGGTGCGGCCGGTGATCAGCCGCTGGTCCTCCTTGCGGCGCCGGTCGCGCCCGATCTCCTTCACGGCGGCCGGTGCTTCCTCGGTGACGGTCATGCGTTTGCCTCCTGGCCCGACGCGGTCTGCACCGCTCGCACGATGTTGTGGTAGCCGGTGCAGCGGCAGAGGTTGCCCTCGATGCCCTCACGGATCTCGGTCTCGTTCGGCTTCGGGTTCTCGTTCAGCAGGTCGATCGACTGCATGATCATCCCCGGCGTGCAGAAGCCGCACTGGAGGGCGTGGCACTCGTGAAAGGCAGCCTGCATCGGGTGCAGCTCACCGTCCTTGGCGAGTCCCTCGATGGTGGTGACCTCGTGCCCGTCGGCCTGCACCGCGAGCACGTTGCACGACTTCACGCTCCTCCCGTCCAGGTGGACGGTGCAGGCTCCGCAGTTGCTGGTGTCGCAGCCGATCACGGTGCCCGTCTTGCCGAGCTTCTCGCGGAGGTACTGCACCAGCAGCATGCGGGGTTCGACGTCGTCGGAGACCTGTGCTCCGTCGACGGTGATCTCGATCTTGGTCATGGAGCCACTCCCGGGGGTCTGCAGACGTGTCCGATGCTCCGAACCTAGGGCTCGGGGGTTGGCGAAAGGTTGGTCAGTTCGTGATCGGGGTCACACGCACCCACCGCCACCTGATTCAAAGCCCAAAGATCCGGAAATCGGGCGAATCGTCCCGCATACTCGTGGCATGCCTCCCGACGCTGCCGCTCGTGCACGTCTGCGGGCCTATGAGCTCATGGAGCAGGCACAGTCCGACCGGCACCAGGGCGTCCGCGAGCGACTGGTCGACCTCGAGGCCTCGTGCGCCGAGCGCGCCACGCCCGAGACCGCCCAGCTCGCGGCCACCGGCATCGTGCTCTACGACCTCGTGCACGGCGACGACCGCCAGGCCGTCGAGTTCGAGGTCGAGGACCTGCTCAACCGGGCGACCGCCCTCGACGCACCCGCGCTGCTGGCGGCGGCGCTCGGCCTCCGCGCGATCCTGGCCGGTATCGCCCACGACAGCCCCGCGCTGCTCGGGGACGCCGGGCGCGCGGTCGCGTTGGTCGAGCACGACGGGCTGCCGGCACTCGACCGCTGCTTCGTGTGGGTGCTCTGCGCAGGTGCCTACAACACCCTCGGTCTCTGGGAGCTCGCCGACGAGCTCTACGACCGGGCCGCCGCACTCGGCCCCGAGTGCGAGGAGCCCGTCCAGCAGGCGGCCGTGGTAGTCAACCGGTTCCTGATCAGGTTGGAGTGGACGGCCGCCCTCTTCGAGCTCGGCAAGCAGGACGACGCGCTCGAGCAGGTACGACGGGCGTCATCGGCGGTGCGGGACGCGCTCCGCACGCGCGGGCTGCCCCGGCTCTGGAGGCTGGACGCCTCGGCCTGCCGGCACCTGCTCGACTTCGTCAAGGTCTCCTACATGCAGCCCGGCCCCGAGCCGACCGACATCGACGACCGGCTGCTCCGGCTGGAGGCCCTGCGCACCGAGCTCGCCGAGGCGGGTGACGTCGAGGTGCTGCCGTTCCTGGAGGGCTTCGTCGCGATCGCGCTGCTGCGACTGGGCCGGAGCGAGCAGTCGGCATCGTGGTTGCACCACACCGGGGACTCCGCGTCGTCGGGCGCCCGCTCCTTCCGGGCCTGGGTGCGCGCCCAGGCGCTGGCCCCCGCCGAGCCGGACGAGGCCCTGGCCGCGAGCCGCGCCTACGGCGACCTGGTCGCCCGCATGCGCTGGAGCGCCCGGACGGGTGTGCTCACCGCTGCCCGCTCCAAGATCGTCGAGGAGCAGCTGACCGCCGAGCACGCGATCCTCGCCCGCGAGGTGATGCTCGACCCGCTGACCGGGCTGGAGAACCGCCGCGCGTTCGACCACTGGCTGGTCTCGGCGCCGACGCAGTCGCGCCCGACCGCGCTGCTGCTGCTCGACCTCGACGCGTTCAAGGCCGTGAACGACCGTCACGGCCACGCCGTCGGCGACGACGTGCTGCGCCGGGTGGCACAGGTGCTCGCCCAGCACGTGCGCCAGGGCGACAACGCGCTGCGGCTCGGCGGCGACGAGTTCGCCGTGATCCTCAACGGCAGCGGACCCGGCGCCGACGAGACCAAGCTGCGCCGGGTGGCGTTCGCCCGAGCGCGTGCCATCCGGGCAGCGGTGGTGAACCTCGACTGGGACGACCTCGCTCCCGGTCTCGCGCCCACGATCAGCATCGGTGTCACCTGCGGCATGCTCGGCCCGCGCCGCAAGGAGACCGCCGAGGAGCTGTACCGCCGGGCCGACCGCGACCTCTACGTGGCCAAGTCCCGACGCTCGGTCTCCGACCTGCCGTAACTCGCTCGCAGGCGCGCCGCAGCGGTGCCACCATCGGGTTTCGTGACCTGGGGAGAGCGACTTCGCGGGCTGCGCGTCGACCTGAGTCCGTTGCGCACGAGCCGCGACTTCCGGCTGCTGTTCGTGGCCGGCACCGTGTTCTACCTCGGCGCGATGGTGAGCTACGTCGCGATCCCGTTCCAGGTCTACGACCTGACCGGTTCCAACTTCGCGGTCGGCCTGATCGGCCTGGTGGAGCTGGTGCCGCTGGTCGTCTTCGGCCTGTACGGCGGGGCGCTCGCCGACCATGTCGACCGGCGCCGGCTGCTGGTCGCCACCGGCGTCGCGCAGGCGCTGTTCACCGGCGTCCTGGCCGTGAACGCGTTCGCCGGCAGTCCGCAGGTGTGGGTGCTGTTCGTGGTCTCGGCGTTCCTCTCGGCGGCGTCAGCGCTGCAACGACCGTCCCGCGAGGCGCTGATGCCACGCACCGTCACCCACGACGAGCTGGTCGCCGCGAACGCCCTGACCGGGCTGGGGATGCAGGTCGGGGTGCTGGTCGGGCCGGCCGTCGGCGGGCTGCTGATCGCCTTCGTCGGGATCGGCTGGTGCTTCGCCGTCGACATCGCCGGCCTGCTGGTCGCCACCACGCTCTACGTCGCGATGGGCTCCTACCCGCACCGCGAGGAGACCACGCCCCCGAGCCTGGCCGGGATCGGCGCCGGGGTCCGCTACGCCATGGCTCGCCGCGACCTGCTCGGCACCTACCTGGTCGACATCGCCGCGATGCTGCTGGCGATGCCGGTGGTGCTGTTCCCGGCGCTGGCGCAGGACGTGTTCCACCGTCCGGAGCTGCTCGGGTTGCTCTACTCCGCGGAGACGGTCGGCGCCCTGGTCGCCACGGCGCTCAGCGGGTGGACCGCACACGTCGTGCACCACGGGCGCGTGATCGTCATTGCGGCGGCGGCGTACGGCGCGTGCATCGCGGTGGCCGGGCTGATGCCGAGCCTCTGGCTCGTCGCGCTGTTCTTCGCGCTGTCGGGGGCGGCGGACATGGTCTCGGGCATCTTCCGCAGCACCATCTGGAGCCAGACCATCCCGGAGTCGATGCGCGGCCGGCTGGCGGGCATCGAGATGCTCTCCTACTCCGTCGGCCCCCTCGGCGGCCAGGTGCGCGCCGGGCTCGTGGCCGACGTCTGGTCGGTGCGGGCCTCGATCACCAGCGGTGGCGTCGCGTGCGTGGCCGGGGTCCTGGTCACGGCCGGGATCCTCCGCGACTTCTGGTCCTACGACGCGCGCACCGACGAGCACGCAGTCGCCGAGCGGGCCAGCCGGGCGGCACACGAGGGGTCCTAGCCGGCGTCACCGACGGGCAGCCGCGAGCCGACCCTTGAGCAGCGCCTTCGTGGGGTGGTGCTGGTCCCCCAGCACGGCGAGGCAGACCTCCAGGACCTCGGTGTCGTACGGCGCGATCTGGCTGTAGCGCACCACCGCCTCCGGCTGCGGGTCGGTCATCAACGCCTCACGGACGGCAACCGCGACGAAGTCGGCGAGCTCGGTCAGCGCCGGGGAGTTCGTGCCCGGGAGCAGGTCGCCACCGTAGGCCGCCACCGCCTGGCGCACCTTCCCCTGCCGGATCAGGCCGATCACGGTGTCGACGTCGATCTGCACCGGCATCATCAACCGGTAGGGCCGCGACGCGAGCTGCCCACCGAGCGCCGAACGCAGGTGCGAGACCTCGGCCTTCAGCGTCGAGGGGGTCACCGACTGGTCACCGTAGAGCAGGGCATGGAGGTGCTCCAGCGACAACCCCTCCGGGTGCATCGCGAGCAGCGCCACGATCTCGGTCTGGCGGCGGTTGAGCAGCAGCCGCTGCCCGTCGAGCCGGGCCTCGGCCGCGCCGAGCAGGTGCAGCGCGAGCCCGGGCTGCTCGTCGGGCACGGCCTGCGCCGACGGGTGCGGGTGGACGGTGGAGTCCGGCATCGCGGTCTCGATCAGGCGGGCCATCACGCGAGCGGTGGCCAGTCCGATCGGGTGGCTGCGGTCCCACGTGGTCGACAGGTCGATCACGCCCAGCTGCTCGCCGGTCGAGGGGTCGTGGACCGGGGCGGCCCAGCAGACCCAGTTGTGGACGATCGGCGCGTAGTGCTCGGCGCTGAACACCATCGCGGGCGCGCCGGACCGGCCGGCGAGGTCGAGCGCGTTGGTGCCGACGCTGGCGTCGTCCCAGCGGCCGCCGGGCACGAAGTTGACGGTCTCGGCCTTCCGGCGCATGACGCGTCCGCCGTAGGTCCAGAGGACTCGGGTCTCGGCGTCGGTCACCGCGATCACCAGGTCGCCGTCCTCCGCGGTGCGCCGGAGCTCTGCCTCGACCCGGCTGACCGCGGTCTGCAGCGGCGAGCCGTTCCAGAAGGCTGCGGTCTCGGTCTCGTCGGCCAGGGGCGCCTCGGTGACGCCCAGGGTCTGCGCAGCCTTGGAGCGCTGCCAGCTGTGCAGGATCTCCGGGCGGACCAGTCCCTCGGCGCCGTCGCCCTGCTCGACGAAGGCCGTCCAGGCACGCACGGCATCGACGCGGCGACCCTGGAGGTCGGTGTGGTCTGTCGGCATCGGTGCTCCCTGGATAGGGCGTTCACCACAAACTAGCCGAGGCACCAACCCGGTGTACCGGGTGACTGGACACCCGCGTCCGCCCGAGCGACGGGAATCCCTGGATCCGGGGCAGCAGCGCGCGCGGTGAGCGAGCCCGGGCGGCGCCCCACCAGACCCCCGCCCCGTAGGCGAGGTCGTCGAGCCGGCGGGCGACCAGGTAGCGGCCCGGGTCCAGCCGTGGCGACGTACGCCGGTGGTCGGCCAGGCCGTCGACGACCGCGGCGACCAGCACGGCCCGGCGGGCGCGGGACGAGGCGAGGCAGGCGAGGGCGGCGAGCGGCCAGTAGTGCCGGGTCAGCGCCGCGCCGGTCTGCCGGGACGTCGCAGCCACCCCTTCCAGCGTGAGGACGGCCGCGATGCGGGCGGGCCGGTCGCTGCGGTCGAGCTTCGAGGCCGTGGCCACGGTCGCTGCTCCGGCCACACCGAGGGCGACCGGGACCGACCAGCGGCGCTGCGCCAGGAGCGCCGCAGCGAGCGCCGCGGTCCAGGGTGCCACCACCATCGGGCTGACCGCTCCCGCGTGCCCGGCCGCGAGCGTGGCCGCCGAGGTGCCGTAGAACGCCTTGCGGCGCAGCCACTCCCCCGGGGCGGTGCGGTGCTGGTGCCGGACGACCGCGGCCGGCTCGTAGCGCACGCCCCAGCCGGACCCGAGCAGCCGCCAGACCAGGTCGACGTCCTCGCCGACGCGCATCCGCTCGTCGAAACCGTCGCCCAACGCCTCCACCCGGGCGAGCAGGCAGGCGCTCGGGAGGTACGACACCGTGCCGTGCACGCGGACCGCCGCCGGGCGGCTGCCCAGGTCGAGCGAGGAGCGGGCCTGCTCGTAGCGCTCCAGCCAGCCGTCGTCGTCGCGGGGCTCCGGTCCGAGGACGCGCGGCGCGGCCAGCGCCAGGGCAGGGTCGTCGAGGTGCCGGCGCAGGGTGCCGAGCCAGCCGGGCTCGGGCACCACGTCGGAGTCGCAGAAGGCGACGAAGGGCGTGCCCACCCGGCGCAGGCCCGTGTTCCGGGCGGCGGCCGGGCCGAGGTTGCGGCGGTGCACGACCAGGGAGGCCCCGTGGCGCTCGGCGACGGCGGCGACCGCCTCCGGGTCGGCGGAGCCGTCGTCGACCACCACCACCGGGGCCCCGGAGGGCAACGAGCACAGCAGTCGGTCGAGTGCGTCCGGCCGGTCCTGCACCGGTACGACGACCGTGACGTCGGCGACCGCCGCGTCGGCCACCGGGGGTGTCGGCCACCACGGGTCGGCGAAGCCCCGGTCGAGGAGCAGCCGGGCGACGCGGCCGACCAGCGCCCCGTCACCGACCCGCGACGGCAGCGCCGCCACCACGTCGACGGCCCCGGGCGCGAGGAACAGCACCTTGCCCGCCGTACCTCCGACGAGCGTGCGCCCGTCGTCGCGGACCCGGGTGCGGTCGGACAGCGCGAGCCCGAACGAGTCCGGCAGTCGGCGCAGAGACGGGCCCGGGAGCGGCCGGGGCACGGAGTGCAGCGCGGACGGCGACGGACTCATCCGGTGACGGCGTGGACGTGGCCCTCGACGAGCCGACCGTCGGGACCGACGACGATGTCGGTGAGCTCGCGGACCAGTCGGCCGACGATCTCCTCGAGGAGCCGCTTGCCCTCCTCGGTGCTCGACCCGGTCGGGTCACCGAGCACACCGTTGGCGGAGACGGCACGCACCCCGGCGGAGCGCAGCGTCGGCATCAGCTCGGCGATCGGGGTGGTCGGCCCGGGGGCCAGCAGGTCGGTCCGGACCGTCCACGGCGCGAGGAACCGCATGATCGAGGTCTCGGTGCGGCCGGCGTGCGCGTCGGCACCGGCGACGGAGCAGTCCGTCCAGGCGACGGCCCGGTCCTCGGCGCGCAGCTGCTCGACGGTGCCGCGCAGGCTGAGCGCGTTGCCGCCGTGCCCGTTGACGAAGACCAGCCCCTCTGCCCAGCGGCAGGCCGAGCGGGCGAGCTCGAGCAGCACCAGCTGCAGCGCGTCGTGACCGATCGAGACCGTGCCCGGGAAGTCCTCGTGCTCACCGCTCGCGCCGTAGCAGAGGGCGGGGGCGACCACGACGTCGTGCCCGGCCGCGGTGACCCGGCGCGCCGCCTCCTCGGCGGCGGCCGCGGCGATCATGGTGTCGGTGCCCAGCGGCAGCGCCGGCCCGTGCTGCTCCAGCGACCCGACCGGCACCAGCAGCAGCGGCCGGGCGCCGTCGAGCACCGGCCAGCGCAGCTGTCCCAGGGCGGGGACGTCGGACGTGGTCTCGGGCACGGGGGGTCCGGCTCAGGCGCCGAGCGTCCGGGCGTCGGCGAGCGGCGACTCGTCGCAGGCGGAGTCCGGGCGTCGGCGCAGCAGGGTGATCGGCACCGGAGCGTTGCGCACCGTCCCCGTGTGCGAGTGGTCCTGCGAGCTGCCGGGGAGGACCCGCTCGCCGGCCATCGCCTCGGTCGCGTTGCCCTTCACGCACTCGGGATCGGGACCGTCCAAGGGGAGGCCGGTGAAGAACTTGGCCGCCATGCACCCGCCCCGGCACGCGTCGTACGCCGAGCACTTGGTGCACGCACCACCGGTCTGCGGGCTGCGGAGCTCCTGGAACAGCGGTGCGTGCTTCCACACCGTGTCGAAGCCGCCGAGGTCACGGACGTTGCCTGCCAGGAACCGGTCGTGGATGGCGAACGGGCAGGCGTAGACGTCACCGACCGGGTCGACCAGGCAGACGACCCGCCCGGCGCCGCACAGGTTGAGGCCGGGCAGCGGCTCGCCGTAGGCGGCGAGGTGGAAGAACGAGTCACCGGTGAGGACCTTGTCGCCGTTGGCCAGCAGCCAGTCGTAGAGCTCGCGCTGCTGCTCGGGCAGCGGGTGCAGGTCCTCCCAGACGTCGGCTCCCCGACCCGAGGGACGCAGCCGGGTGAGCCGGAGCTGCGCGCCGAACCGATCGGCGATCGCCTTGAACTCGTCGAGCTGGCCGATGTTGTGGCGCGTGCACACCACTGACATCTTGAAGTCCTCCATGCCGGCGTCCTGGAGGTTGGCCATCGCCCGGAGCGCGGCGTCGTACGTCCCCTCGCCGCGGATCGGGTCGTTGACCTCGGCCGTCGCGCCGTCCAGCGAGATCTGCACGTCGACGTAGTCGGTCGCGGCCAGCCGCTCCGCGCGCTCGGGGGTGATCCGGAAGCCGTTGGTGGAGAACTTCACGCCCACGTGGTGGGCGACGGCGTAGTCGAGGAGCTCCCAGAAGTCCGGCCGCACGGTCGGCTCGCCACCGCCGATGTTGACGTAGAACACCTGCATCCGCTCGAACTCGTCGATCAGGGCCTTGCACTCCCCGGTCGACAGCTCGTCGGGGTCGCGGCGTCCCGAGGAGCTCAGGCAGTGCACGCACGCCAGGTTGCAGGCGTAGGTGAGCTCCCAGGTCAGGCAGATCGGGGCGTCGAGGCCGTACTCGAACTGCTCGACGAGGGTGCCGCCCTTGGGTCGTTCCAGTGAGATCGTCATCCGCGCTCCTCGATCAGTCCGCCGTCGGCCAGGGTGCCGAGTGCCTGGAGGTACGCCGCACGCTCGGCGTCCGTGACACCGGCGCCGACGAGGGCGTCACCGACGGTGCTGCTCTCGCCCAGCCGCCGGACGACGTCGACCAGGGTCGGAGTCTTGAGGAAGCTGAGCTTGCGGGTGTGGAAGTCGTAGGCCAGCGCGCCGAACGGCTCGGGTCGCAGCTCGACCGAGCCGGCCAGTCGCCACGCGGCCGCTTCGTGGACCGGCACGGTGCTCAGTAGACGCCGCACATGCCGTCGATGGACACCTCTTCGACCAGTGCCTCCGCACCCAGCTCGGGGTCCTGGGTCTCGGGCTCGGTGGTCTGCTCGGGATCGGTCATGGTGCTCCTCCTCGGTGTGGTGTCGCTCTTCTGGGGTCTCAGATGGCGCCGAGCCGTGACGCGGCGTAGACCGCCTCCGCACGGCTGGAAGCGCCGAGCTTGCGCAGGATGTTGCCGACGTGGAACTTGGCGGTGGTCTCGGAGATGAACAGCCGGCCACCGATGTCACGGTTGGAGCAGCCCTGGGCCAGGAGCCCGAGGACCTCGCTCTCGCGCGCCGTGAGCGGCCGTTCCGACGGGCAGCCGCGCTTGACCTCGACGGCGGGCTCCTGCCCGGGCCGGGCCTCGTCGTGGCGGCGCTGGGCCAGGTGGTGCAGCGCGACGCCGGTGCGGTACTGCTCGGCGGTGTGCAGCGAGACGCCGGCCTGGTTGGCGAGGATCCGGAGCACGCACAGGTCTCCGGAGTCCAGGTCCACGTCACCGCAGTTCAGGCTGAGGCTGCCGATCGGTCGACCCTCGAGACTCATCGGCACCCGGACCCACCGCTCGTCGCTGCGCACGAGATGGCCGGCCCGGATCGCCGCGAGCTCGCGTCGTACGAGGTCCGGAAGCTCGTCGGCATCCCGGACCCGCCCGCACGAGTCGGCGACCATCGACCGGGGGCCGGCACTGGCGAGCTGTCCGTCGGCCAGCGCCAGGACGGTCCAGTCCGCGCCCAGGTGGTGCCCCGCCGCACGTACCACCTGCTGCAGCAGGCCGCGGGGGCCGGCGACGGGACGGACCAGGGCCCGCGAGATGGAGTCCATCGCCCGGACCGCGCTGCGCAGCCGGGTGTCGGGGAGCGGCACTGCGGGCGTCGCCGTCTCGTGCCGGTGCGCGCCGAGAGCCATGCGCGTCGACAGGGTCGTCATCCCACCTCCGAAGTGTGATGCCAGCCACAGTGCGCGACGGAGGGTTGCAAAATGGTTGGTCGTCCTCACCCGGGCGGGTGCTGCCCGATCCTGACGTCGGCGCCGTTGAGGTCGGGTCCGCCCGCGCTGCAGCAGCGCGCGATCTCCGCCGCCACGACCTCGGGCTCGTGCGGGGTGCCACCGGGAAGGTCGTCGGCGAGCGGAGCCGTGGAGTCGAGTCCGTACAGCGCGGCGGTGGCGTCGAGCATCCGGGTGCGGGTGGCGTCGGGCGAGACCGCGATCGCGCTGACGCCGGTGCCGGTGAGGTCGGCGGCCAGTCCGCGCACCAGGCCGAGGACGCCGTGCTTGACGGTGGTGTACGCCGCCAGGTGGAACAACCCGTTGCTGGCGGCTGCGGAGGCCACGGCGACGAACCGGCAGCCGGACGGGTCTGGCCCGGCCAGCATCAGGGGTACGACGGCCGCCGCCGTGTGCCAGACGCCGAGCAGGTCGGTCTGCCAGAGCGTCGCCAGGTCGTCCGGCGGGGTCTCCCACAGGGGCTGCCCGCCGCTGATCACCGCTGCCGCCGCGACCCCGACGTCGAGCCGGCCGAAGCTGTCGACGGCGTGACGAGCGGCATCCCGCATCGCCACCGGGTCCCGCACGTCGGCCACCAGGGTCCGGACGTTGCCGCCGGCCAGCGCCTCCAGCTCGTCGCGGGTGCCGAGCGGGTAGTCCACGCCGGTCAGGCCGTGGTCGTCACCGAGGCAGCCGTCGGTCGCGACCACGCGCAGTCCCCGGTCGGCGAGGGCGCGCACGGTCGCCGCGCCGATCCCGCGGGCGGCGCCCGTGACGAGGGCGACCCGGTCGTCGCTCAGCGAGGCACTCCGAGCGTGCGGGTGAAGCCGTCCGGCACGACGATGTCGTCGCGGGTCAGGTCGTGGATCGAGGAGTGACCCGTCCCGAGCAGGGCCGAGTCGATGCCACCGCGCAGGATGTCGAGCACGTTCTCCACGCCGGCCTGGCCGTTGGCGGCGAGCCCCCACAGGTAGGCGCGACCGATCAGCACCGCCTTGGCGCCGAGGGCGACCGCCTTGACCACGTCACTCCCGCGCCGGATCCCGCCGTCGAGCACGACCTCCACGTCGTCGCCGATCGCGTCGGCGATCGACGGCAGCATCCGGATCGGGGCGGGCGTGCCGTCGAGGTTGTTGCCGCCGTGGTTCGACACCGACACCGCCGTGACGCCGGCGTCGCGTGCCGCGAGCGCGTCGTCGACCCGCGAGACTCCCTTGAGCAGGAACGGCCCGCCCCACTCCTCACGCATCCACCTCACGTCTGCCCAGGTCGGCGGTGGCGTCCCCATCCAGGCGCCGTACGCACCGAAGAACGTGGGGGCGTCCTCCCCCGGCTCCTGCAGGTTGGGCGCGGTCAGGTCGGGCAGCTTGCCGCTGCGTGCGAACTCCAGCAGCCAGCGCGGTCTCTGCAGCACCTCGGGCGCGAACCTCGCCATCGTCCTCAGGTCGATCCGGTCCGGGATCGACGGGCTGCCCCAGTCGCGGCCGTGGCTGAACGACCAGTCCAGGGTGGCGATCAGGCCGACACAGCCGGCGTCGCGCGCTCGCGCCATCCGCCGGGACATCGTGTCCTTGTCGCCGTGCCAGTACATCTGGAAGAGCGTCTGCGGGTTGGCCGCGACCACCTCCTCGACCGGCTTGCTGGCGAACGAGCTGAGGCCCATCACGGTCCCCCGCGCAGCAGCGGCGCGGGCCACCGCCACCTCACCGTCGGGGTGGACGGCCTGGACGCCGGTCGGGGAGATCACGACCGGCAGCGAGATGTCCTGGCCCATCAGCCGGGTCGCCTGCTCACGCTCGGCGGAGAGGTCGGCCACGTGCGGTGCGAACCCGAGCTCACCGAAGGCCGCCGTGTTGTCGTCGTAGGACAGTCCGCGCTCGGAACCGGCCAGCAGCGCGGCGTACACGGACTTCGGCAGCCTGCGCCGGGCGCGGCGCTGCGCCTCCGCGACGGTCTCGAACCAGCCTGAGCTCCCCATGTCTCGACGCTAGCCGGGTTCGGCTCCCGTGGTGACCCCCCGATCGGACGGGAGGCGTCCCGTCCCGGCGGTGCGGGGTCAGTGGTGGATGCGTCCCTCGCGCCCGCCGAGCCGGTCGCCGGAGCCACCCCACTGGATCGCGATGATCTCGGCCGCGATGCTGACCGCGGTCTCCTCCGGCGTGCGGGCGCCGAGGTCGAGGCCGATCGGGCTGGAGAGCCGGGCGATCTCGTCGTCGGTGACGCCGGCCTCGCGCAGCCGGTCGAGCCGGTCCTCGTGGGTCCGGCGCGAGCCCATCGCGCCGATGTAGGCGACCTCGGGCAGCCGCAACGCCACCTCGAGCAGGGGTACGTCGAACTTGGGGTCGTGCGTGAGCACGCAGAGCACGGTGCGTGGGTCGACCCGGCCGGCCTCGGCCTCAGCGGCGAGGAACCGGTGCGGCCAGTCCACGACCACCTCGTCGGCCTCGGGGAAGCGCGAGTGCGTCGCGAACACGGGACGCGCGTCGCAGACGGTGACGTGGTAGCCGAGGAACGCACCCACCCTCGCGACCGCGGCCGCGAAGTCGATCGCCCCGAACACCAGCATCCGCGGCGGTGGCGCGAACGCCCACACGAACACCCGCATCCCCTCGCCGCGGCGCTCGCCGTCCGGCCCGTAGCCCAGGGTCGCGTTGCGCCCGTGCGCCAGCAGCCCGAGCGCGTCGTCGGTCACGGCGTCGTCGGCGCGGGCACTGCCGAGGGACCCGGACACGGACAGTCCCGACCGTTCGGCACCTCGCTCGGGGTCGTCGGGGTGCTTCGTGGCCGGGACTGTCCCCTCAGGGCGTACGACGAGCCGCCGACCGAGCCACTCCGGGTCAGGGTGCTCGACCACGGTGGCCAGGGCGACGGGGCGGCCGGCCTCGATGTCGGCGGCGACGTCGGTGAGCTCGGGGAAGGTGTCCTTGTTCATCTTCTCGACGTAGACGTCGAGGATGCCGCCGCAGGTCAGGCCCACCGCGAACGCGTCGTCGTCGGAGATGCCGTAGCGCTGGAGCACCGGCGCGCCGGAGTCGACCACCTCGCCGGCCAGCTCGTAGACGGCGCCCTCGACGCAGCCGCCGGACACCGACCCCACCGCCTCGCCGCCGGGTCCGACCAGCATCGAGGCACCGGGTGGGCGAGGGGCGGACTGGAAGGTCGCGACCACGGTGCCGACGCCGATGGTCTCGCCGGCGTCGTACCAGCGCATCAGCTCGGAGAGCACCTCACGCATGCGCGATCACCTCCAGCACCTTCTCGAAGGACCGCAGCGAGTGACCCGCGACGAACTCGTGGCAGTGCGGCAGCACCGCCACGATCCCCTGCTGCAGCGGCTCGTAGCCGGCCTTGCCCCGGTGCGGATTGACCCACACCACCCGGTGGGCGAGGCGGCTGAGCCGCTGCATCTGCTCGCCGAGCTGGGTCGCGTCACCGCGTTCCCAGCCGTCGCTGAACACCACGACCACGGCGCCACGCGCCATGCCGCGCGCCCCCCAGCGGTCCAGGAACGCAGCCAGCGTCTCGCCGAGCCGGGTGCCGCCCGACCAGTCCGGCACCTCGTCGCCGGCCCGCACCAGCGCGCGCTCGGGGTCGGCCGTGTGCATCGCGCGGGTGATCCGGGTCAGCCGGGTGCCGAGCGTGAACACCTCGGTCTGGGGTGCCTTGCCGCCGACGGCCGTGTGCGAGATCCGGTGGCACAGCCGCAGCAGCGCGTCGGCGTAGGGCCGCATGCTGGCGGACACGTCGACCAGCAGCACGATCCGCCGGGGCTGGGTGCCTCGGCGGCGGTGGGCGGCGCGGCCGGGCTCGCCCATCTGGCGCAGGGTGCGACGCAGGGTGCGGCCGAGGTCGATCTCACCCCTGCGCCACGGCGTACGACGGGTGTCGCGGCGCATCGGCGGACGCGGCCGCAGTGCGCGGATCATCAGGTCGAGCAGGGCCTTCTGGTCGGGGTCGAGCGAGGCCACGTCGCGGTGCCGGAGCACCTCGGTCGCGCTGGCCGCGGCGCGCAGCACCTCGGACTCGCTCGCGGAGCCGTCGCCGCCCTCGTCGTCCGCCGGCAGCGGCGAGCTCACCTCGCGCTGCTGCTCGCGGGGCACCGTGCGCGGCAGCCCTTCGCGGGAGCCGAACCAGGCCTCGAAGACCTGGTCGTAGCGGTCCAGGTCGTCCGGCCCGGCACAGAGGGTGGCCCGGCCGGACCAGTACGTGTGCCGGCGGTCGTCGAGCCCGACCAGCGAGGTCGCGGTCAGGAACGTCGTCGCCCGGTCGTGGGTGACCGGCACACCCGCGCTGCGCAGCGCCCGGGCGAAGCCCAGCAGGACCTCGTCGGGCTGGTGCAGGGTGGTGCTCATCGGGCGATCATCCGGTCGAGCGCATGCTTCACGCGGTCGGCGTCCTCCCGGTACTTCACCACCGCACCGAGCGTGCGGGCCGCCGACTCGAGGTCGAGCTCCTCGGCGCCGAGCCGGGTCAGGGCACGCGCCCAGTCGAGGGTCTCCGCGACGCCGGGCGGCTTGAGCAGCTGCTCGTGGCGCAGCTGCTGCACGATCCCGACCACCTGCCGCGCGAGCGTCTCACCGATGCCGGGCTCCCGGCTGCGGACGATCGCCACCTCGCGGTCGAGGCCGGGGTGGTCGATCCAGTGGTACAGGCAGCGCCGCTTGAGCGCGTCGTGGAGCTCGCGCGTGCGGTTGGAGGTGAGGACCACGAACGGCGGCGTGGCAGCGGCCACGGTGCCGAGCTCGGGGATGCTCACCGACCAGGTCGAGAGCACCTCGAGCAGGAACGCCTCGAACTCGTCGTCGGCCCGGTCGACCTCGTCGATCAGCAGCACCGCCGGGCTCTCCCGCAGCGCGCGCAGCACCGGCCGGGCAAGCAGGAAGCGCTCGTCGAACAGCGACTTCTCGGCCTCGGTCGGGTCGAGCTCGCCGGCCCGGCTGGCCGCCTCGAGCGTGCGCAGGTGCAGGATCTGCCGCGGGAAGTCCCAGTCGTAGAGCGCCTGGCTGGCGTCGATCCCCTCGTAGCACTGCAGCCGGATCAGCGGCACGTCGTACACCTGCGCCATCGCCTCGGCGAGGGCGGTCTTGCCGGTGCCGGGCTCGCCCTCGAGCAGCACGGGCCGTTGCATCTGCTCGGCGAGGAAGACCACGGTCGCCAGCGCGTCGTCGCCGAGATAGCCGGTCGACGCGAGCGCGTCGTTCACGGCCTGCGGGGTGTCCATGCGGCAACGCTACTCAGCGGGAGGTTGGTCACGGGTTGGCAGACTCGCACCATGACCGGCACCGGAACAGGCGCGCGACTGGAGGCGACCATCCTGGCCCTGCTCGACGCACGACGGGTCGGCGCGACCATCTGCCCGTCCGACGCTGCCCGCGAGGTGGGGGGCACGAGCTGGCGCGAGCTGATGGAGCCGGCCCGGCAGGCGGCGCAGCGCCTGGTCGAGGCGGGCGAGGTGGTGATCACCCAGCGCGGTGAGGTGGTCGACCTGGCCTCCGTCCGCGGCCCGGTGCGGATCCGGCGCCGCTAGCGCCGGTCCACGTCGCGCCCGGTGGCGAGGTCACCGCACTCCACGTGGACGGGTGGGTGTTCGCGCAGGTAGTCCCGGGCGCCCTGGTCGCCCTCGCTGGTGGCGAGCACGCCGGACCAGTGCGCACGGCCGAGCAGCACCGGGTGTCCCGGCACCCCGTCGTACGACGCGCGGGCGAGCACGTCGTCGGTGTCCGGCTCCGCGAGCACGCGTCGGACGACGTCCCGACCGACGTCGGGCAGGTCGACCAGCGTGACCAGGCAGCGGTTCTCCTCACCGTGCAGCGCGTGCCCGAGCCCGGCGGCCAGGGACGCGCCCATGCCGTCGGCCCAGTCGTGGGCGACCACGATCGTCACGTCGTGCGCGTCGAGCAACGGCCGCGCCTCGTCCGCGCCCGCGCCCAGCACCACGACCACCCGGTCGCAGTCCGCGAGGGTGTCGACGGAGCGGACCAGCCATCCCTCGACCAGCGCCTTCGGTCGGCCCATCCGGGTGCCGGCACCGGCCGCCAGGAGCAGACCGAGTGTGGTCACGTCGCGACCGCCGCGCAGTACCCGGCGATCAGTGCCTCGGCGACGGTGGCGACGTACGCGTCGTCGGGCAGGTACGACGCGTCGTGCAGCCCGCCCCGCTGGGAGCCGGTGCCGAGGAACATCATCAACGAGGGCGTGACCTTTCCGTAGTGCGAGAAGTCGTCCGAGCCGAACGAGCGGAACGTCGGGTCGACCTCGCGCCCGAGCGAGGTCAGCACCTCGCCGGCCCGCACCGCGAGGTCGACGTCGTTGACCAACACCGGCTCGCCGAGGTCGATCCTGACCTCGGCGGTGCACCCGTGGCCGGCTGCCACGGCGGTGGCGATGTCGGTGATCGCGCGATGGGCGGCCTCCCGGTCCTCCGGTCGCATCGTGCGCACGGTGCCGGAGCCGACGGCCGATCCCGGCACCACGTTGTTGGCGCTGCCCGCGCGCACCTGGTTGACCATGCAGGCGACGCCGACGGTCGGGTCGATCCGGCGCGCACCCACCTGCTGCAGCGCGACCACCACGGCGGCGAGCGCCAGCACCGAGTCGTCGACGGTGTGCGGGTAGCCGGAGTGGCCACCGCGACCGGTGACAGTGACGGTGAACTCGTCGGTCGCGGCGTTGACCGGCCCCGGCGTCGCGGCCACCACACCCGCAGGCAGCCGGGGCTGCACGTGGGCCGCCACCGCGGCGGCGACCCCGTCGAGCGCCCCGTCGGCGAGCGCGTCGCGGGCGCCGGAGTCGGCCCCTTCCTCGCGCGGCTGCAGCAGGACCAGCAACGGTGCCGGCAGCTCGAGACGCCTGGCGGCGCGGACGGCGCACGCCAGCCCGGCCAGGTGCACGTCGTGGCCGCAGGCGTGCATCGCGCCGTTGCCGGACGCCCACGGCACTCCGGTGGTCTCCACGATCGGCAGCCCGTCGAGCTCGGCCCTCAGGGCGACCGCCGGTCCGTCATCGGGACCGGTCCTCAGCAGTCGTCCGGTCGTCGCCACCACGCGGCCCTCGCCGAGCCCGAGCCAGTCGACGACGGCCTGCGCGGTCGGCCCCTCCTCGCCGCCGACCCGCGGGTCGGCGTGCAGCACGTGCCGGAGGTCCACGGCCGCCGGGAGGTGCACGGCGACCTCGTCGCGCCACCGCGCCGCGAGCTCGACCGGGTCGAGGCTCACAGGGAGTAGGCCCGGCGCGCGTTGTCGCGCGCGACCAGCCCCGCGACGTACGACGCGTCACCCTCGGTCATGTCCCCGTCCGCGACCAGGTCGGCCAGGGCACCGCCGAGCCCGGCCCGGAACAGCGTGGCCGCGACCAGGTAGAGCTCGGCCAGGCCGTAGGCGTCGGAGGAGAACAGGAGCTTGCCGAACGGCACCATCTCCAGGACCTCCCGCACCAGCGCGGCAGAACGGGCCCCGGTGTTGTGCACGGCCAGCCCGACGTCCATGAAGACGTGGTCGAAGACCTGGGCCAGGTAGGCGGCGTTGCGGTGGTAGGGGTAGTTGTGGAGCAGCAGCACCGGCACGCTGCCCTCGGTCGCCCGCAGGAAGTCGGTGAGGCGCAGCGGGTCGCAGTCGAGCAGGTCGAGGTCGCTGTCGCCGTAGCCGACGTGGAACTGCAGCGGCATCCCCAGCTCGACCGCCGTGTGGGCCAGCCAGCCGCTCACCGTCATGCTCGCCACCCGCTCCGGCCGGACGTCGGCCAGGGCCTCGTCGAGCTCTGACGGGGTCGGCTTGGAGCCCGGCAACGCCAGACCCACGCGGTAGGCCGCGATGCTCTTCGCCCCCACCGCGCGGGACGCCTCGAGCCGCTGCCGCACCTCACCGGCGAAGTCGGAGGTGCCGGCCGTCAGCACCTCCTCGGCGACGCGCTCCAGCCGGATCACCTCGTGGCTGGTGCCGCCGGTCAGCCCGGCCAGGTCCTCGGGCGTGCAGATCAGCTCCGGCGTGAGCCCGGTGTCGACCAGGAACTGCTCGATGCCGGTCGCGGAGACCAGACGCCGGTTGACCTCCGCGGCCCCGAGCGCCGTACGACGGGCGAGGTACTCCTCGGCCGGGACCAGCGGCTCGAGGTCGAGCAGCGGTGCGCAGTGGCGGCGGATCGCCAGCCCCAGCATCGAGTCGAACAGGGTGGTGCCGAGCGGAGAAGGCCGGGACGCCTCGTTCATCAGGGCCTCGAACCCCGCGCGGTCCAGGTCCTCGACGACGAGCCCGTGGCAGTGGTGGTCGACCAGCGCGCCGAGGTCGACCGTCACGAGGTCGCCTCCAGTGCCTGCCGGAAGTCCTCGACCAGCAGGGCCGGGTCCTCGACACCGCAGGAGACCCGGATCATCCCGTCGTCGATCCGGCTGGCCCGGCGCTCCTGTGGTGTCAGTGAGAAGTGCGAGGAGTTGAACGGCGTGCTCACCAGCGTCTCCACGCCGCCGAGACTCGTGGCCTCGCAGGCGATCCGCAGGGCGCGCATCACCGCCAGGGCTCGTTCGTCCCCACCGCTCACGACCACGCTGACCATGCCGCCCGAGCGGAGAGCGCCGTCCGCGCCGCGGCGCAGCACCCTCTCGGCGACGTCGCTCCCGGGGAGCGCCGGGTGGCGCACGCCGACGACGTCGTCGCGCGCCGAGAGCGCCTCGGCGAGCGCGCGCGAGGTCGAGACCGAGCGCGCCATCCGCAGGTCGAACGTCTGCAGCCCCCGCCACACCAGGTAGGCCGCGTGCGGGTCGAGGCAGGTCCCGAGCGTGACCACCCGGCGCTGCACCTCGCGGACCAGGTCGTAGCCGCCGGCGACGACTCCGGCGATCACGTCGGAGTGGCCGTTGAGGAACTTCGTCGCCGAGTGCACGACGAGGTCGGCTCCGAGGGTCAGCGGCCGCACGCAGTAGGGCGTGGCGAAGGTGTTGTCGACCACCAGCAACGCGCCCGCCTCGTGGGCGATCGCCGCGATCGCCGGCAGGTCGGCCAGCTCCAGCTGCGGGTTGGCCAGCGTCTCGACGTAGACCAGCCGCGTCGGCCGGCGGGCGATCGCCGTGCGCCAGGCGTCGAGGTCCGCCGCGTCGACCTGCTCGACGTCGAAGCCCCAGGCCGGCAGGTCGCGCACCAGCAGGTCCCGCGTGTCGCCGTACACCTGGGTCGCGGCGACCACCCGCTCACCGCGGCCCAGGTTCGTGAGCAGCGTGGTGGCGATCGCCCCCATGCCCGACGAGGTCATGAACGCCGCTTCGGCGCCCTCGAGCCGGGCCACCTCGTCGGCGGCGACGTCGACGGTGGGGTTGCGGAAGCGGCCGTACCAGATCTCGTCGAGGCCACCCGCCTGCACGTCCTTGTAGGACTGCTCGTCGAGCAGGTAGGTCACGGACTGGTGGATCGGTGGCACCACCGGGGTGGTGCGCGGGGTGTACGTCGCGGCCTGCGCGCGTCGCCCCGACGGGCGGTCACCCTCAGTCATGCAGTGACTCCGCACCGCGCTCGTCCAGGGCGGTGAGTCCGGAGGTGAGCCGCTTCGCGAGGCCGGGCACCGCGACCATCACCACGCCCACCAGTGCCAGCCACCCGAAGGCGACCACCGGGAACCAGCGGGCCGGGCCCTCGGTCGGGTAGGGGCTCACGTTGCGGAAGATCGTGTAGCCCAGCACCACCAGGGCGAGCACCGGGATCGAGATCTGCCAGAGCGGCACGTCCATCTTCTTGTCGATCCAGATCAGCTTGATGCAGCCGATCGTGGCCAGCACGTAGGCCACGAGCAGGATCAGGGTGCCGATGGTGCCGCTCCACAGGAACGTGTCGAACGGCTCGGCACCGAAGAAGACCGCGCAGACCAGGGCGATCGCGGCCACCGTGGCGCACACCGCGACCGCGGCGGCTGCCGGGGTCGCGTTGCTGCCGGTGCGACCCAGCGCGTGGTCGGGTGAGAGGTCGCGGACGATCGCGAACAGCAGTCGCGACGCGCCGACCACGCACGCCAGGCAGCACGCGAACGCGCTCACGCAGGCGCCGAGGGTGATCAGGTCGCCCACCCAGGCCCCGATGTAGGACGTACCGAGGTCGCCCATCAGCGCCGGCGACGCGATGAACGCCTTCACGCCGGCGTCGTCCGGCTTGAACGCCATCATCTCGATCGCGGTGACGACGGTGAAGTAGATGCCACCGAAGATCGCGGTGCCCAGGATCGCGCGCGGGATGTCGCGACGGGGGTTGTGCGCCTCCTCGCCGAGCGTCGCCGCCGCCTCGAAGCCGGCGAACGAGAGCAGGCCGAAGATGATGCCGAGGAACAGGTTCGAGTTCTCGGTGCCGGCCGGCACCGAGAACACCTTCATCGTGAACGTCGCGTCACCCGGTGCGTTGCCGGCGAGCATCCGGACCAGCACCACGACGGCGATCACCAGGATCAGCGCGACCGTGATCCCCTCGACGCTGAGCAGGACCGACGCCGCCCGACGGGCGGGCACGACGGCCAGGACCAGGGCGAGGGCGAGCGCGATGCCGCCGACCAGGAACCCGGCCCAGACCGGCTGGTCGTTCCAGATCCCGACGATGTCGAGGAACGAGGCACCGAAGATGCCGGCCGCGGACGCGGTGACCAGGGCGTAGAACACGTACGTCGCCATCAGCCCCAGCCCGGCGATCGCACCGGCCTTGGCGCCGAGCGTGGCCCCGGCGAAGACGTAGACGGAGCCGGCGTGCCGGTAGTACTGGCAGAGCCGCACGAACACGTAGGCGATCAGCAGCACCGCCAGCGCGGCGATGAAGAACGCGAGCGGCGTCGCGCGGCCGACCAGCCCGGCCGTTCCCTGCGGGTTGATGTTCGCGGCCATGCTCGGCGCCATCAGGGCCACCGAGATCCCGACCGCCTGCCAGACCGAGAGGCTCCGACGCAGCGAGGTGGTCTCGCGGGTGGGTGTGCTCACGTCGTTCCCCTTCACGCTGCGGACGATGGTCTCCGGAGTCTGTCGGCGCCCCCTATCCTTTGTCCAGACCACGCCAGGTGGGCCTCGGTGCCCCTGTCCCGGAGGAGCGCAGGTGGACCTCGCCGCACGCCAGGAGCGCACGACCAGGGCCGAGGCCCTGCTGCCCGACCTCGCCGCGCAGGGCGTCGTGGCGGTCGCCACCAGCTTCGTCGACAACTCCGGGATCTCCCGGGTGAAGGCGGTTCCGCTGGACCGGCTGCCGTCGCTGGCGGCCTGGGGTGTGGGCTTCTCGACCGCGTTCGACTACTTCCGCTTCGACGACTGGGTCGCTGCCCCGACGACCGGCGAGGGGCCGGTGGGCGACCAGCGGATCGTGCCCGACCTCGACCGGCTGGTGGTGCTCGCCGCCCAGCCGGGCTGGGCCTGGGCGCCGGGGGAGCGCTACGCGCAGAGCGGCGCCGACCACGACCAGGACAGCCGGCTGCTGCTGTCCCGGATGGTCGACCAGCACGCCGCCCACGGGTTGACGTTCCAGTCGGCGTTCGAGATCGAGTGGGTGGTCTCCGCCGGGGACGGCGACGGGTTCTCCGCTGCGGTCAGCGGCCCGGGCTACGGGCTGTCCCGGCTGGGTGCTGCGTCGGACTACTCGCGCGACGTGATCAGCGCGCTCGCCGCGCAGGGGGTCGTGGTCGAGCAGTTCCACCCCGAGTACGCCGACGGGCAGTTCGAGCTCTCGGTGGCACCCGAGTCGCCGGTGCACGCCGCCGACACCTCGGTGCTGGTGCGGCAGACGATCAGGTCGGTCGGTCAGCAGCACGGCTACCGCACGTCGTACTCCCCGAAGGTGGACACCGCCGGTGTCGGCAACGGGGGGCACGTGCACCTGAGCCTGTGGCGCGACGGGCAGAACCTGATGGCGGGCGGCTCCTCGACGTTCGGGCTCACCGACGACGCCGCGGCGTTCGCCGGTGGTGTGCTGCAGCACCTGCCGGCGCTGCTGGCGATCGGCGCCCCGGGCGTGGCGTCGTACCTCCGGCTGGTGCCGCAGCACTGGGCGGGCGCCTACCGGTGCTGGGGTCTGGAGAACCGCGAGGCCGCTGTGCGGATGGTCACCGGCTCGACCGGCAGCGAGGGCTGGGCCGCGAACCTCGAGGTGAAGTGCTTCGACCTGCACGCCAACCCCTACCTGGTGCTGGCCGCGCTGCTCGCCGCTGGCGCCGACGGCATGGCCCGCGGCACCGCACTGCCCGATCCGGTCGACGTCGACCCCGCGGCCCTGGGTGATGCGGTGCTGGCCGAGCGCGGGATCGACCGGCTGCCCGGCACCCTGCGCGAGTCGCTGGACGCGTTCGTCGCCGACCAGCCGCTCGTGGCGGCCCTCGGTCCGCGCCTGGTCGGGGCGATCACGGCGGTCCGGGAGTCGGAGCTGGAGCTCTTCGCGGACGCCTCGGCCGACGAGGTCGCCGATGCCACCCGCTGGGCGCACTGAGGGGCCGCTGCTCACACGACGTCGAAGAGCTCCGAGCGGATCCTGACCGACGGGACCCCCCACCCACGCAGCATGCGCGTCGTGGCGATCACCATCGGCGCCGGCCCGCAGATGAAGTACTCCATCCGGGCCCGGGCCCGGCGACGCGGCAGGTTCGCGGCGAGCAGGACCTCGGTCAGCCGGCCCACCTCGCCCTCCCACTCCTCGGGAGGCTCCTCCAGGATCTCGACGACCCGCAGGTCCAGGCGCGAGGCCAGGTGCTCGTGGTCCGCGCGGTGCAGCAGGTCGTCGGCGGTCCGGCCGGCGACGACCAGCAGCACCGGGCGCGGGTCGGAGCGGTCGGCGAGGGTGCGCAGCATGCTGAGCATCGGTGTGATCCCCACGCCGCCGGCGACCATCACGAACCCCTCGGCGCCGGACCCGTCCAGCGTGAACGAGCCGTGCGGACCGTCGAGGTGCACCGGGCGACCCGGGCGCAGTCCGGCCAGCACCTCGGTGAAGTCACCGAGCGCCTTGATCGTGAACTCCTTGCGCCACGGCTCCGTCGCTGCCGACGCGATCGTGAACGGGTGCTCCTCGAAGACGAAGGGCGAGGAGCCGATCTTGAGCCACGCGAACTGCCCGGGCCGGAACTCCGTGCCGTGGTGGCCGACGGCGTGGAGGACCACGGTCACCGCGGTCGGTGACTCCTCGCGCACCTCGTCCACGACGTAGCTCCGGCGGCGCGAGCGCACCGGCCGCCAGATCCAGCGGTAGCACGTGACGGCCACGGCAGCCACGGTGAAGCAGGCGAACCAGATCCTTCCCACCGGGTACTCGGTGAGGTGTCTGAGCCACCAGACGTGCAGGAGGACCCCGAACAGCACCGTGTTGGCGAGGACCACGTGCACCAGACGCCACCCCTCGTAGCGCGGCCGGCGCCGGCGCCGGGTGATGCCGAGCAGGACCACCAGCACCAGCCCGGTGGTCGCGGCGGTGCCCGCCCAGACCCGCGGCGGGGCGACGCGCAGGTCGAGCACCCCGAGACCTCCGTCGGGGCGTGCCAGCACGATCACCACGTGCGCGAGCGCGAGGCCCAGCGCCGCGACCGCGATCATCCGGTGCCGCACCAGCAACCGCTCCACGCCCAGCGAGGCGGTGATCAGCCTGATCCGGCTGGGCAGCACGAACGCCACCAGCAGCAGCCCGGAGGCGGCCACGGCCACGGCCATGGACAGCGTGTGCCAGAACGGCTCGTGCCACGTGTCCGGAAGGGCCAGCAGCACTGCTGCGGGAAGCCCGAGCAGACCGAGAAGGACGAACGCCAGCAGAACGGGTGCGAGCCGACGTCGTGCGGCGCCTCCCCCGGTGCGCTGCCGCGGACGTGACCCGCCGACAGTGTGGACAGCCACCTTGTTTCCTCGTCGGGGGTGACCCGGAACGTTACGCCGCGCGTGCGGGTCCGACCTCAAGCCGGGTTCAAGCGGGCCTCAGAACTCGTTCGCGCGATGTCGGCGCGCGCTGAGATGCTGCGGACGTGAGCAGCGCACCCACCAAACCTCCGCTCAGCGCGTTCTGGCACGACCTCCCGCGCGAGGGCAAGCTGCTGCTGTCCGTGGTCGTGTTCGAGTTCGTCGGCACCGGACTGGTGCTGCCGTTCTGGGTGGTCTACCTGCACGAGGTGCGGCACTTCTCCTTGAGCACGTCCGGGCTGCTCCTGGGCATCCAGCCGCTGGCGGGGCTGCTCGCGGTCGGTCCGGGTGGCGCGATGATCGACCGCCTGGGGGCACGCCGGGTGCTCGTCGCCACGCTGCTCTTCGTGATGGCCGGCGAGCTGGTGATGGCCTTCGCCACGACAGTGCCGGTCGCCGCATTGGCGATGGTGCTCTCCGGGCTCGCGTTCGGGGTGTCCTGGCCGGCCTCGCAGACCATGGTCGCCACCGTCGTGCCGACGGCGATCCGGCAGCGCTACTTCGGGGTCAACTTCAGCCTGCTCAACCTCGGCATCGGCCTCGGCGGACTGATCGGCGGCGCGTGGGTCGACGTCGAGCGCGCGTGGACGTTCCAGGTGATCTACCTGGCCGACGCGGCGACGTTCCTGCCTCCGCTGCTGCTGCTCCTGGGGCCGCTGCGCCACGTCGCCGGCCGCCCCGAGCACGACCACGTCGACGTGGCCACTCCGAGCTACCGCGAGGTGCTGCGGCTGCCCGGCATCCCGATGCTCACCCTCCTCACCTTCGTCGCCTCGTTCGTCGCCTACGCCCAGCTCAACACCGGCATGCCCGCCTACGCCCGCGTCGTCAGCGAGGTCTCGACCCAGGGCCTCGGCATCGCGTTCGCCTGCAACACGCTCGTGATCGTGGTGCTCCAGCTCGTCGTCCTCCAGCGGATCGAGGGCCGGCGCCGCACCCGCGTGATGGTGGTGATGGCGCTGATCTGGGCGCTCGCCTGGCTGCTGATGGGGGCCTCCGGCCTGATGCCCGGCACCCTGGGCGCAACGCTGCTGATCGCTGCCTGTGCCTCGGTGTTCGCGCTGGGCGAGACGCTGCTCCAGCCGACCCTGCCCGCGATGACGAACGACCTCACGACCGACCGGCTGCGCGGTCGCACCAACGCGCTGACCTCGGGAGCGTTCCAGCTGCCGATGGTGCTGGCGCCACCCGTCTCGGGATGGCTGATCGGCCACCACCTCGAGGGCCCCTACGTCGGGCTGCTGGTGATCGGGTGCGTGCTGGTGGCGGTGCTGGCGGTGACCCTCCTCGAGCCACGGCTGACGCCCACGGCCAACGGGGTCAGCGTGCCTCCGGAGGAGGACGGGCCGGCGCCGATGCCCGGACCGGCGGTCCAGGGAGCCGACGCGTCACGCTAGAACATCTGTTCGAACCGGCGTAGGCTCGCATCATGACGGTGGAGTTCCAGGCATCGCTGTTCGAGACACCGACGATCGGGGTCGGACCGCTCCGGGGCCGGGTCCAGCGGCGCCGGCTGGGCCGAGGGGCGTGGGTCGACGTGCTGCCGGGCTGGTTCGAGGGGGCCGACGAGCTGTTCGCGTCGCTGCTCACCGACGTGCCGTGGCGCGCGGAGCAGCGACCGATGTACGACAACGTGGTCGACGTGCCGCGGCTGCTGCACCAGTACGCCGTGGGCGACCCGCTCCCCCATCCGGCGCTGGTCGAGGCGCGGCAGGTGCTGAGTGACCACTACGCCGACGAGCTGGGTGAGCCGTTCGTCACCGCCGGCTGCTGCTACTACCGTGACGGCCGCGACTCGGTGGCCTGGCACGGCGACAACATCGGCCGCGGCCGCACCGCCGACACGATGGTCGCGATCGTGTCGTTCGGCTCGCCGCGCCGGTTGACCCTGCGTCCGGTCGGCGGGCAGACGGAGGCGGCGTACCCGCTCGGCCACGGCGACCTGATCGTGATGGGCGGGTCCTGCCAACGCACCTGGGAGCACGCGATCCCCAAGACCTCGCGTCCGGTGGGCCCCCGGGTGAGCGTGCAGTTCCGACCGCTGAACGTGTTCTAGTCGCTCGGGCCGACCTCGAACGTCTGCCCCTCGGGGAGGCCCGCGACCTGCTCGCGCAGGTCGTCGTACCAGGTGAGCAGCTCGGTGAACGGCACCTCCCGCAGTGACGCGGCCGAGAGGTCCCGGCCCTCCTCCGTGAACGGCGGCGGGTGAGCCACCAGGCCGTGGTCGAGCGCGACCCCGGTGACCCGCTCCTCCCAGCCCGGCCAGCGCAGGGAGGCGTAGAAGTCGTCGACGCCGGCGCCGGCGAGCACCCAGTGCACGAAGTCGCCGTGCCCGGCGCCGAGCCCGACCCAGGCCAGCGAGTCCGGACCGAGGTAGCAGACCTCACCCTCCCGGACCCCGAGCCCGCCGGCGTCGACGGCGAACCGACCGCCCAGCACGTCGTAACCCACGACCAGGGCGGGCGGCGGCTTGGCGTCCGGCCCCGGCCGGTCGAGGCTGTTCGCGGTCGCGAGATCGGGCAGCCCGTCGTGGCCGCCGCCCAGGAGCCGGAGCCAGCCGTGGTCGACGAGCAGCCCGCCGCAGGCGCTCGCGAGCGCACCCAGCGTGGAGCGTGCGGAGACCTGGAGCCGGGAGATCACGTCGGCGCCCGCATCCGCGCGGACCGGGAGCACCCGCACGTCGAGGGGGCAGCCGGCCACCGCTTCCTGCACCTCCGGCCAGGCCGGGTCGGTCACCTCGAGCAGCTCGCGTGCGGTGCGGACCACGGCCGGCGACCGGCTCACGCCACGCGCCACCGGGGCTCCCTCGTCTCGACGTGCGCCGGCCAGGGGTCGGTCGGGAGAACGTTCATGCGGGACACCTTTCCACGACGCACGAAGGCCCCCGCCGGAGCGGGGGCCTTCGTGGTGGTGCTGTGGGGCTGTGCAGCGGGTGACCTGTCGATCAGAAGTCCATGCCACCCATGCCGCCGGACGGGTCGCCACCCATGGGGGCGGCCTTCTCCGGCTTGTCGGCCACGACGGCCTCGGTGGTGAGGAACAGCGCGGCGATCGAGGCTGCGTTCTGCAGCGCCGAGCGGGTCACCTTGGCGGGGTCGATGATGCCGACCTTGATCATGTCGACGTACTCGCCGGTGGCCGCGTCGAGACCGAAGCCGGCCTCCACGTTGCGCACCTTCTCCGCCACGACGCCACCCTCGAGACCGGCGTTGATCGCGATCTGCTTGAGCGGGGCCTCGGACGCGAACTTCACGATCGCGGCACCGGTGGCCTCGTCACCCTCGAGCTCCAGCTTCTCGAAGGCCTTGTCGGCCGCCTGCACCAGGGCGACGCCGCCGCCGGCGACGATGCCCTCCTCGACGGCTGCCTTCGCGTTGCGAACGGCGTCCTCGATGCGGTGCTTGCGCTCCTTGAGCTCGACCTCGGTGGCCGCGCCGACCTTGATCACCGCGACACCGCCGGCCAGCTTGGCCAGCCGCTCCTGCAGCTTCTCGCGGTCGTAGTCGGAGTCCGACTTCTCGATCTCGGCCCGGATCTGGTTGACCCGACCCTGGATCTGGTCGGCGTCGCCGGAACCCTCCACGATCGTGGTCTCGTCCTTGGTGACCGTGACCTTGCGGGCCTGGCCGAGCATGTCGACGGTCGCGGACTCCAGGGAGAGGCCGACGGTCTCGCTGATCACCTGGGCACCGGTCAGGATCGCGATGTCCTGCAGCATCGCCTTGCGGCGGTCACCGAAGCCGGGCGCCTTGACGGCGACGGACTTGAAGGTGCCCCGGATCTTGTTCACGACCAGCGTGGACAGGGCCTCGCCGTCGACGTCCTCGGCGAGGACCAGCAGCGGCTTGCCGGACTGCATCACCTTCTCGAGGAGCGGGAGCAGGTCCTTCACGTTCGAGATCTTGCTCTCGACGATCAGGATGTAGGGGTCGTCGAGGACGGCCTCCATGCGCTCCGGGTCGGTGAAGAAGTACGCCGAGATGTAGCCCTTGTCGAAGCGCATCCCCTCGGTCAGCTCGAGGTCGAGCCCGAAGGTGTTCGACTCCTCGACGGTGATGACGCCTTCCTTGCCGACCTTGTCCATCGCCTCGGCGATGATCTCGCCGACCGTGGTGTCGGCCGCGGAGATGGACGCGGTGGACGCGATCTGCTCCTTGGTCTCGACGTCCTTGGCCATGCTGAGCAGCTGCTCGGAAATGGCCTCGACGGCCTTCTCGATGCCCCGCTTGAGGGCCATCGGGTTGGCGCCGGCGGCCACGTTGCGCAGGCCCTCGCGGACCATCGCCTGGGCCAGGACCGTGGCGGTCGTCGTACCGTCACCGGCGACGTCGTCGGTCTTCTTGGCGACCTCCTTGACGAGCTCGGCCCCGATCTTCTCGTACGGGTCCTCCAGCTCGATCTCCTTGGCGATGCTCACCCCATCGTTGGTGATGGTGGGCGCACCCCACTTCTTCTCGAGCACGACGTTGCGGCCCTTGGGACCGAGCGTGACCTTGACCGCGTCGGCGAGCGTGTTCATTCCACGCTCCAGGCCGCGGCGGGCCTCCTCGTTGAAAGCAATCAGCTTTGACATGTGGCTCTCGCGATTCCTCACGGTGAGACGGATTGACCTCGTCGGTGCCCGCGACGGACGGCCCCGCGCACCCCGGACCCTTCCCGGCGCCGCCTGGGACCTCACCTGGGAGGTCCTGAGTTCTGTCACTCTCACGGGGAGAGTGCTAACCCCAGTATTAGCACTCGACCCTACCGAGTGCAAACACTCCCCCGACCCGCCGGAATCTGTACAGGCGTGGTGGGGACACGAGAGGGTGCAGGGGTGACGGACACCTCCACCACGGCACCGCGGGCAGGTGCGCGCTCGACCTTCGCGATCGAGCGCAACGGGATCAACACGATCGCCGAGAGCGAGCGGAAGGGACGCCCCCGCGACCTGTTCTGGCCGTGGTGCGCGGCGAACATCTCGGTCTTCGGCGTCTCCTACGGCTCCTTCGCCCTCGGCTTCGGGATCAACCTGTGGCAGGCACTGCTCGTCGGCGTGGCCGGGGTGGTGCTCTCGTTCCTGCTGGTCGGCCTGGTCTCGCTGGTCGGCAAGCGTGGCTCGGCGCCGACCATGGTGCTCTCGCGCGCGGCGTTCGGCGTCCGCGGCAACGGGGTGCCGAGCCTGGTGTCCTACCTGATCCTGGTCGGCTACGAGACCGCGCTGGTGGCACTCTCCACGTTCGCCACGGCGACCGTCTTCGAGCGGCTCGGCTGGAGCTCGGGCGACACCACGAAGGTGGTCGCCTTCGTGGTGGTGGCCGCGATCATCGTGGTCGGCGGCGTGCTCGGGTTCGAGACCGTGATGCGGCTGCAGAAGTGGCTCACGTTCCTCACCGTCGTGGTGACGATCGGCTACATCGCGCTCACCGTGGACGAGATCTCGGCGTCCGCGCTCGGCGACCTGCCCACCGGCTCCGGCGCCGCCGTGCTGGGCGCGTTCGTGGTGGTCTTCTCGGGGTTCGGGATCAGCTGGGTCAACTCGGCAGCCGACTACTCCCGCTACCTCCCCCGCTCCGCCTCGAGCCGCGGGATCGTCGGCTGGACCACGCTGGGGGGCGCGCTGCCGCTGGTGATCCTGATCGCGTACGGCGTGCTGCTGGCCGGCTCGGACCCGAAGCTGTCCGAGGCGCTGGCCGCCGACCCGATCGGGGCGCTGACCCCGGCGCTGCCGACCTGGTTCCTGCTGCCGTTCGCCGTCGTCGCCGTCGCGGGCCTGATCTCCGGCGGGCTGCTCGACATCTACTCCTCCGGCCTGACCCTGCTCACGCTCGGGCTGCCGGTGCAGCGCTGGACGGCCGCCGCGATCGACGGCGTGATCATGATCGCGGGCACCATCTACATCGTCTGGTTCGCTGACGACTTCCTGACCCCGTTCTTCGCGTTCCTGGTCACGCTCGCGGTGCCGATCGCGGCCTGGTCCGGCATCTACCTGGCCGACCACTTCCTCCGGCGCAAGGACTACGACCCGGTCGCGCTCGCCGACCCACGGGGCCGCTACGGCTCGGTCAACGGGCTCTCGATGGGCCTGTTCCTGGTGTCGGTCGCGATCGGCTGGGGCCTGGTGGTCAACCTGCAGAGCGGCTTCACCTGGCAGGGCTACCTGCTGGAGCCGCTGGGCCTCGGCCCCAAGGTCGACGGGCCGTGGACGTTCGCCAACCTCGGCGTGCTGGTCGCCCTGGTGCTGCCGTTCCTGCTCTACCTGGCGCTCGGGCGTGGCCAGGTGCGCCGGCAGGAGGCGGCGACTAGAAGGCGGCGTGCACCGCGGCGCCGGGCTGATGAAGCCGCGGGCCGTAGTGCTCCGCGAACAGCTTCGCCACCAGCTCGCCACGGGTGCCGACGCCGACCTTCGTGAAGATCGCCTTCAGGTGGTCGCGCACCGTGTGCGGGGAGATGTGCAGGACGCCGGCCACCTCCGCGTTGGAGAGTCCCCGGGCCACCGACTGCGTGATCTCCTGCTCGCGGGTGGTCAGGCCGTACGCCTCGACGATGATCGGCGCGATCTGCGCGGACTTCGCCGGCCCGATCGTCACCGCGACGCTGCCCGGTGACCCGTCGGGCGACCGCAGGCAGGAGGCCTGGACCATCAGCCAGCGCCCGGCGGCCGTCCGCATCCGGGCCGAGGCGGGGCCACGCTCACGCCCGGCCAGCACGACCGGAGCGCGGGCCACGGTGGCGCTCACGGCGGACATCGAGTGCGGGGCGTCGGCCCAGTGCGGGCCCGCCAGCTCGGTCAGCCAGTGCTCCGCCTGCTCGTCGAGCGAGAGCAACCTGCCGTCCAGGTCGTACAGGGCCGTGCCCGGTGTGTCCAGCACGTCGTCGGACACGGTGACGCGCGTGGCGAGGGCGCGCAGGGCCGCCGCGATGACCGGGCCCACCGCGCGCACCACGTCCAGCTCCCGCGTGGTGAAGTCCGGTCGACCCTGCTCGCGGTAGAGGTCCAGCACGCCCCACGCGCTCTCCCCGGTGCGGAACGCGGCGCGCAGCTCGTCGTCGTACCCCTGCGGCGCCAGGAACTCGCGGTACCGGGCGCTCCGTCCCGGGTCGTTGCCGGTTGCCTGATGCAGCGTCCCGGCACCCTCAGGCGACCGGGCGACGTCGCGGAAGAGGAGCGCGTCCTCGACTCGGCACTCCCGCTCCCAGAACGTGCCGCAGTGGCCGTCCTCGGTGTTCTCGATCCGCACCGGCGCGGTGGCCAGGACCGTCGTCGGGTCGGTGGCGAACCACGCCGACCCGTCGTAGGGCACGATCGTGCGGAGTCGGTCCGAGACCCGGGCGAAGAGGTCCTCGCCGTCGACCGCGCGGGCGCAGGCGTCGTCCACGGCGTCGAGACCGCGACGGATCGCTTCGGTGCTGACCGACATGGGGCATCCCTCCCGCAGGCGGCCCTCCGGCCGCCTCCCTGCACGAGTGTGCGACCTGAAGGGCCCTCACCGCCATCCCTCATCCGTAGGGGATCCCCACGGAACTTCCCCCCGATCGCGGGATGGAGCCCGAGGGAGCGCTGCAGCGAACCTGATCACGTCGCAGGGAGCGGCGCACGACCCCGAAGGAGAACGACCATGACCACGCTCGTCACCACCCCCCAGCACGAAGGAGCCGACCGTCTCGACCAGCTGGCCGTCGACCTCGACGGTTTCCTGGCACGCCCCGGTGACGCGTCCTGGGACGTCGACCGCACCGCCTGGAACCTCGCCGTCGACCAACGGCCGGTGGCCGTCGTGCACGCAGAGTCGGCACGGGACGTGCAGGCCACCGTGCGCACCGCCGGCGCGGCCGGCCTGCGCGTGGCACCGCAGTCGACCGGACACAACGCCACCCCGCTCGGCGACCTCGCCGGCACGATCCTGCTCCGCACGTCCCGGATGCGCGAGGTCACCATCGATCCGGTGCGGCAGGTGGCTCGGGCCGAGGGCGGGGCGATCTGGCACGACGTGACCGAGGCCGCCGCCGAGCACGGCCTGGTCGCGCTCGCGGGCTCGGCCCATGACGTGGGCGTTGTCGGCTACACGCTGGGCGGGGGCGTCTCGTGGCTGGCCCGCTCGCACGGCCTCTCGGCCAACAGCGTCACCGCGATCGAGGTGGTCACCGCCGACGGCGAGCATCGCCGAGTGGACGCGGACCACGACGCCGACCTGTTCTGGGCCCTGCGCGGTGGTGGTGGAGCATTCGCCGTGGTGACGGCCATCGAGTTCCGGCTGTACCCGGTCACGCACGTGTACGCCGGCACGTTCTTCTTCCCGATCGTCCGCTCTCGCGAGGTGCTCCACACCTGGCGGCGCTGGGTGAGGACGGTCCCGGACGAGGTGATGTCGATCGGCCGCATCCTGCGGTTCCCGCCACTGCCCGAGATCCCGGAACCCGTCCGGGGCAGCTCGTTCGTGGTCGTGGAGCTGGCGGCCACGCTACCCGCGGCCGCCGTGGAACGACTCGTCGCACCGTTCCGCGCCCTCGGCCCCGCGTTCGACACCCTGGCCACGATCCCGGCCCGGGAGCTCAGCGCCCTGCACATGGATCCTCCCGGGCCCGTGCCGGGCATCGGTGACGGCTTCCTCCTCGACGAGCTCACCCGCGAGGGCGTCGAGGCGATGGTCGGCGTGGCCGGCCCGGGCGTGGACATCCCGCTGCTGTCCGTCGAGCTGCGGCACCTGGGTGGCGCCCTGACGCCTGGCCGGGCCGAGAACGGCGGTGCGGTGGACGGGCTGGACGCTGCGTTCCTGGGCTTCGCCGTCGGGTTCGTCCCCGTGCTGGAGCGCGCACCCGCCGTCACCGCGTCGGTCGCGGCCGTCAGGGAGGCGATGGGTCCGTGGAGCACGGGCGGGTGCTACTTGAACTTCGCCGAGAGCTCACGCACGGGCTTCCAGCTGTTCGGCCAGGAGACCTACGACCGGCTGTGCGAGGTCAAGGCGACCCACGACCCCGAGGACAGGATCCGGTCCAACCACCCGGTCGCCCCACGGAAGCGGGCTGTGTCCTGATGCGACCCGATTCGGCTCCGCGTTGCAGAGGACGACGTCCAGGTAGAGCCCGGCTCGGTGACCTCGAGCCAGCCGGGCGCGAGCGTGCCGTCCGGCATCCGGAGCAGGTCCACGCGGGCATCGGTCGGGGCGCGGCCCACCACTGGCTCGCTATCTCGGCCTCGCGGCGCGCGAGCCTGGCCGCCTCCGGGTCGAGGTCCACGAGGCTCGTCGGCCCTCGTACTCCTCGTGCGCCCGGAGCTCTTCGTCACCCGGCACCCTGCACCCCACCGCGACGTCGTACGACGCGACGGCGGGCGGCAGGTCCTCCCCCCTCGGCGACACGGTTTCGTGCCGCGGCACCCAGCGGGTCGGGACGCGGGGAGCAGGTGACCAGCAGGACCGTCGGCATCCTCAGCCGTGCTCGTGCGCGGTGGCCATGGCCCATGCACGCTCGACCGCCAAGGCGAGACCGAGCGCGACCGCCGCGAAGCTCCAGGTGAAGCCCGAGACGTCGTCGGTCTCGAGCAGGATGCCGCCGACCACCAGGCCCGCGGCCGGGAGCATCGCGGCCAGCAGACGCCAGCGGGGGCCCCGCCCGTCGTCGGCCAGGGCCCGAGTCCCTGTCGCGATCCCCAGGCCGAGGCCGAGGACGGCCACCTCCAGCCCGACCGCCACCTCCGACTGGCCGGCGCTCAGCACTACGAGCGAGGCGAGCAGCAGGACCACGAGCAGCACCAGCGACGAGCCCTCGAGCGAACGCCCCACCGGTCGCAGCGCGGCCAGCACCAGCACCGCACCGACCAGCACCGCGGCGCACACGGCCGTCGCGAAGCCCATCGCCTGCCAGTTGTCCTGCACCCTGCCCACGGACGAGCACGTCGTCGCCACCGTCATCTGCTCGTCTCCTCGAACGTGCCGAGCTCCTCGATCCGGTAGCCGTCGGGGTAGCTGCGCACCTGCGGCAGGTCCGCGAAGTGGAGCGGCTCCCTGCGGGCCGGCACGTGCCGCAGCAACCGGGCCCGGGCCTTGATCGCCCCGCGGAAGACGACCTGCTCGGCGCGCGAGACCGGCCGGTAGCCGAACGCCGCGAGCAGCGGCTCGTCCATCAGCGCGAGGGCGGACCGCCGCACCGCCCGTCTCGGCGCGCGGGCGTTGGGCGGGAAGGTCGCCATCAGGGCGAGCGTCGCCTCGGACACCGCCACCGCTCCCTCGTCGTAGCCGAAGTGGTCGCGCTCGTAGGCGTCCATCACCTCGCCGAACTCCTGCCAGGTGGCGGGGAGGTCCTTGATGTTCATCAGCTCGCCGAGCCGCCGGTAGTAGTTCGCGCTGGCCACCTTCTCGGCGTCGGTGAAGGGGCGGTAGCCGTACTCGTCGAGCCACCGGATCGGCACCGTGACGAACGTGGTCAGCACGTAGCGCATGTCGTCGTCGGGGATGCCGTAGCGACCGTGCATCTGGTTCATCCGGCGGATCGCGGCCTTGCCCTCGGGCGAGCCCAGGCCGTGCTCACCGATCGCGGCGAGGATCAGGCCGGTGTCGTCGTACCGCTTCTGCGTGCGCTCGGTGAACTGGCCGGTGCGGAACAGCAGGCGGCCGATGCTGGGCACCGCATAGGTCCGGTAGAGCGCGAGGCCCAGCGACTGGTTCATGTCCCAGGGGAACTCGAGCATGGTGTCGATCCGGTAGATCTCCTCGTAGTCCGTCTCCGGGTCGAGCGTCGCGATCTTCCTCAGCCAGTGCCTGCGGTCCAGCGCCATGACTGTGACAGTAACGCTGTCACGATGGCCCGCGCCAGACCTCCCGCCGGGCGTCAGCCCCCGGCGACCGCCGGGATGATGCTGATCTGGGTGCCGTCGGGGGTCGCGGTCCCGAGCGCCTCGAGGAACCGCACGTCCTCGTTGCCGACGTAGACGTTGACGAACCGGCGGATCGCGCCCTGGTCGTCGAGCACCCGCGCCTTGATCCCGGTGTGGCTGGCCTCGAGGTCGTCGAGCACCTCGGCCAGGGTCGCGCCGTCGGCGGACACCTCGGACTCGCCGCCGGTGTAGGTGCGCAGGATGGTCGGGATCCGGACGCTGACGCTCATGGGTTCCTCACTTCCGGGGGTCGGTTCAGGGGTCGGTTCAGGGGTCAGGTTCAGGGGTCAGATCAGGTTGGCCGCGGTGAACGCGTCGTACGACGCGTCGATGGTGGCAGCCGGACCCACCCGGTCGGCCACCGCATCCAGCGTCTTCAGACCGTCGCCGGTGTTGAACACCACGGTGTCACCGGTCGGGTCGAGCTGGCCGGTCTCCACCAGCTTCTTGAGCACCCCGACGGTGACCCCGCCCGCGGTCTCGGCGAAGACGCCCTCGGTGCGCGCCAGCAGCTCGATGCCCTCGCGGACCAGCTCGTCGTCGACGTCCTCGACCGCACCACCGGTGCGGCGCGCGACGTCGAGCACGTAGGGGCCGTCGGCCGGGTTGCCGATCGCCAGCGACTTGGCGATGGTGTCCGGGCGCACGGGGCGTACGACGTCGTGACCGGCCTTGAACGCTGCGGAGATCGGGGAGCACCCGGTCGCCTGGGCACCGAAGATCCGGTACGGCTTCTCCTCGACCAGCCCGAGCCGGATCAGCTCCTGGAACGCCTTGTCGACCTTGGTCAGCTGCGACCCGGACGCGACCGGGATCACCACGTTGTCCGGCAGCCGCCAGCCGAGCTGCTCGGCGACCTCGTACCCGAGCGTCTTGGAGCCCTCGGCGTAGTAGGGCCGGACGTTGACGTTGACGAAGGCCCAACCGTCCTCCTCGCCCGCGATCTCCGAGGCGAGCCGGTTGACGTCGTCGTAGTTGCCGCGTACCGCGACCAGGCGGTTGGTGTAGATCGCGCTGGCAACGATCTTCGGCAGCTCGAGGTCGTGCGGGATGAAGACCACGGTCGGGATCCCGGCGCGGGCGCCGGCGGCGGCCACCGCGTTGGCGAGGTTGCCGGTGCTCGGGCACGCGAACACCTTCGAGCCGAGCTCGCGGGCGGCCGACAGCGCGATCGCGACGACCCGGTCCTTGAACGAGTGGGTCGGGTTGCCGGAGTCGTCCTTGACCCAGAGGCGGTCGATGCCGAGCTCGCGGCCGAGGTTGCCCGCGCGGAGCAGCCGGGTGAAGCCGGGCTCCATGTTGGGGCTGTCGGCGATGTCGGTGGGCACCGGCAGCAGCGACTGGTAGCGCCAGATGTTCTTGGGGCCGGCCTCGATCTGGGCGCGGGTCACCTTCGGGAAGTCGTAGGCGATCTCCAGCGGGCCGAAGCACTCCGGACACGCGTAGAACGGTCCGAGGTCGTGGGTCGCGCCGCACTCGCGGCACGAGAGGTGGGTGGCGTTGCCGAAGGCACCTTCGCGAAGGGCCGGACGCTGCAGGACCTGGGTGCTCAAGGAGGCCTCCTTCTCATCTTCCCCACACGCAGGCTCTCTGCCATGGGACGGAATTGGCACCTTCCGGTCGATGGCGTGCGTCGACGGTGGTTGCCGGGGCTTCAGCGGGCCGTGTCCCTCTGCCCCTCTCGATGAGCTGTGTCCCAGACTAGGCAGGCGTCTCAGCATGTGCACACCCGGTCCGCGATGTGGGATCGGTTAGGCGCGCATCTGCCGGATGTCGTCCACGAGCTCCCGCAGGAACTCCATCACCCCGTCGGGGCCGGCGACGACGACGTCGGCCATGTCGCGCAGGACGTGCTGCTCGTGGGAGCCCGAGCAGACCAGCAGCGTGGGCAGGCCCTGGTCCCGGAGCTCCTGCACGGCCTTGAACGCCTCGACGTCACCGAGGTCGTCGCCGACGAACACGAACCCGCCGGCATCGAGGTCCGCGGCCAGCCGGTGCACCGCGTTGCCCTTGTCCATGCCGCCGGCACGGATCTCGATCACCATCCGGCCGGGCTCGACGGTGAGGTCGTGGCTCCTGGCGGCAGCGGTGACCGGGTCGATCAGCCGGTCGAAGGCGGCCTGCGGGTCGTCCATCCGGCGGGTGTGGACGCCGATCGCCAGGCCCTTCTCCTCGATCCAGGCGTCCTCGGCGTCGTACCGGCGCAGGATCCGGGGCAGCTCGCTCATCAGCGTGGCCAGTCCGTGCGGCGGCTTCGGCGAGATCACGCGACGGTCGTGGGAGGACCAGCGCTCGTTGCCGTACTGGCCGAAGACGTAGAGGTCGCGGCCGCGCTCGCCCAAGGCGTTGCCGACCTCGTCCAGCCCGCCGAGGGCGAGCACCTGCCGCGCCGGGCGGCCCGGTGATCACCGCCACGCCGTGCACGGACTCGGCCAGGTCGAGCAGCGTGTCCGGGCCGTCGGGGTGGATCTCGGCCTTCTCCGGGTCGTCCACGATCGGGGACAGGACACCGTCGAAGTCGAGGCCGACGACCACCGAGTCCGCGGCGCGGACGACGGCGGCGTACTGCCGGTCACCGTGAGCCGAGGTGTACTCCACGGGCCAACTCTGGCCCATGCGGCGTCAGGGCGTGTAATCGGTGGTGAGGATCACCGTCAGCCGGTCGAACCGCATCGGCTCGATCGCCGGCATCATCCGCTGGATGCCGAGATCGCGCGCGAGGATCTTCGCGGCCGCCTCGAGCCGCTGGGGGTAGTAGACCGTGGTGGCCGGGATCGTGCCGTACCAGTTGTCCGAGCCGACGACGTTCCAGCCCGCGCTCTTGGCGGTCCCGGAGGTGCGGCCGGCCAGTCCGGTGACGCCGGAGTTGTTGAAGACCTCCACGATCACGTCACCGCGCCGGACCGCTGCGGGCTTCTTCGTCGCCTTCCTGGTCGGCGCGACCGAGGGCGTCGGCGTCGGGGTCGGGGACGGCTTCGCGTCGGAGGCGACCACCCGCGCCTGCTGCTCGGGGTGCGGCGTGGTGGCGATGAACGAGGCGCCGGCGATGGCGACCCCGACGATGGCAACCAGCATCACGCGCGAGGGCGCGACCACCCCGCGCTCGTCGCGCACCGCAGACCCGCGCCTCACGGCTCAGACGTCGAATCCGAGTCGGCGCGCCTGGCGCTGGCGCTGGCGGGAGGCACGGAGCCGACGCAGCCGCCGGACCAGCAGCGGGTCGGCGACGAGCGCCTCGGGACGGTCGATCAGGGCGTTGAGGACCTGGTAGTAGCGAGCGGACGACATGTCGAACTTCTCGCGGATCGCCTGCTCCTTGGCGCCGGCGTACTTCCACCACTGGCGCTCGAAGTCGAGGATCGCCGCATCGCGCTCGGACAGCTGGTCGCGCTCCGGCTGACTCGGATGGGCAACGTGCTCGGCGGCCATGCTCGTCGGCTCCTTCGCGCGGCGGGGGAAGTCGGTGCTACGTCGGGCAGTCTAGGTGACGAACCACAGCCATGTCATTTGATCCTGCGCGAGTCGCAGCGCGCCGCGCCGAGGCTCGCCTGCCCCTCCCCCTCCTGCCTCGGGACGCGTGTGGCTACCGTGACCGGATGGACACCATCCGCTGGGGCATCCTCGCAACGGGCAAGATCGCGCACAGCTTCGCGGCGGACCTGGCACTTCTGCCGGACGCCCGGCTCGAGGCCGTGGGCGCCCGCGCGCTGGAGTCGGCGGAGGCGTTCGCGCGCGAGTTCGCGCCCGCCGACGGCGCCCCCGCGCGCGCCCACGGGTCGTACGACGCGCTGGCCGCCGACCCGGACGTCGACGTCGTCTACGTCGCCAGCCCGCACGGCCTGCACCTCGACCACGTGCGGATGCTGCTCGAGGCGGGCAAGCCGGTGCTCTGCGAGAAGGCGATCACCCTCAACGCGACGCAGGCCGAGGAGCTGGTCGCACTGGCCGCGGAGAAGGACCTGTTCCTGATGGAGGCGATGTGGATGGCCTGCCATCCCCTGGTCCGCCACCTGCGCGAGCGCAGCCGGGCCGGTGACTTCGGCGCCCCGCGGCAGCTCGTCGCGGACCTCGGGTGGGTGGTCCGGAAGCCGCCGACCGACCGGCTGTTCGCGCCCGAGCTCGGCGGCGGCGCGCTGCTCGACATGGGGATCTACCCGCTCACCCTGGCCCAGCTGTTCCTCGGCGACCCGGCCGAGCTGACCGCGGTCGCCCACCTCGCCGAGACCGGGATCGACCTCAACCTGGTGCTCGCCGCGCGGTACGACGCGGGCGCGGTGGCCGCGATGACGACCAGCATGACCGCCAACTCGCCGCGCACCGCGACGATCGCGACCGACACCGGCCGGCTGGACTTCCCCGACCCGTTCCACCACCCGTCGTACGTCACCTGGACGCCGTACGACGGGGGCACCCCGCTGGCCCCGGAGCGGATCGAGCCCCCCGAGCCGGTGGTCGGGCAGGGCTACGCCAACGAGGCCGTCGAGGTGATGCGCTGCCTGCGCGCCGGCGAGAAGGAGAGCCCGCTGGTGCCCCTCGACCAGACCCTGGCCCTGATGCGGCAGATGGACTCGGTGCGCGCGCAGCTCGGCATCGTCTACCCGGGCGAGTGACCGCGGAGGCGGGCCCCACCGGCCGCGCATAGGGTGGCGCCGTGAGCCCCCGACGCAAGCAGCAGGGCGCCGATCTGGTCGTCGTCGCCAACCGGCTGCCGGTCGACCGAGTCGTCGACGGCAAGGGCGACGCCAGCTGGCGACGCTCCCCCGGCGGTCTCGTGTCCGCCCTGATGCCGGTGATGCAGGCCAACCAGGGCGCCTGGCTGGGCTGGCCGGGAGGCACCGACGAGGACCTCGAGCCGTTCGAGGAGGACGGCCTGCAGCTGGTGCCGATCACGATGAGCCAGATCGAGGTCGAGAACTTCTACGAGGGATTCTCCAACGACACCCTGTGGCCGCTCTACCACGACCTCGTCGCCAAGCCGTCCTTCCGCCGCGAGTGGTGGGACGCCTACGTGCGCGTCAACCAGCGGTTCGCCGAGCGCGCCGCGGAGGTGGCCGCGAAGGACGCGACCGTGTGGGTGCAGGACTACCAGCTCCAGCTGGTGCCGCAGATGCTGCGCGACCTGCGACCGGACCTGCGGATCGGGTTCTACCTGCACATCCCGTTCCCGCCGGCCGAGCTGTTCCAGCAGCTGCCGTGGCGCCGGCAGATCCTCGAGGGCCTGCTCGGTGCCGACCTGGTCGGCTTCCAGCTGGGCGGCGGCGCCCAGAACTTCGTACGGTTGGTCCGGCAGCGGGTCGGCCACAAGACCCACCGGGACCAGGTGTTCCTGCCCGACGGCCGGGTGGTGACGGCCAAGGCGTTCCCGATCTCGATCGACACCAGCGCCTTCGAGAAGCTGGCCCGCTCGGAGGACGTGGTGCGGCGCGCGGAGGAGATCCGGGAACAGCTCGGCAACCCGCGCAAGGTGTTCCTCGGGATCGACCGGCTCGACTACACCAAGGGCATCTACGCCCGGCTGCGGGCGTTCTCGGAGCTGATCGCCGACGGGCACATCACCGTGGAGGACGCGGTCTTCGTGCAGGTGGCGACGCCGTCGCGCGAGCGCGTCGACCAGTACCGCGCCCTCCGCGACGACATCGACCGGCTGGTCGGTCGGATCAACGGCGACCTCGGCCGGATCGGGCGGCCGGCGATCAGCTACATGCACTCGTCGTACCCGCAGGCCGAGCTGGCCGCGCTGTACCGCGCCGCCGACATCATGGTGGTGACGCCGTTCCGCGACGGCATGAACCTGGTCGCCAAGGAGTACGTCGCGTGCCGCTACGACGGTGACGGCGCGCTGGTCCTCTCCGAGTTCGCCGGCGCGGCCGACGAGCTGCGTCAGGCCTACCTGGTCAACCCCTACGACATCAACGGCATGAAGGCGCAGATGCTCGCGGCGTACTCCGCCGGGGAGAAGGAGCGCACCAAGCGGATGCGGGCGATGCGCAAGACCGTCGCGGAGCACGACGTCGCAGCCTGGGCCAGCTCGTTCCTCGACGAGCTGGGCGGCACCGCGAACACCCACGAGAAGAGCCTGCGGCCTTCCCAGAGCTCCTGAGCTGGACGGCGGAGGCCGTCACCCCGGTGGCGTGAAGCCCCGGCTAGGGAGCTCGACTGCGCTGGGTACCCTTCCCAGCATGGATCTGATCCCCAAGCCGGGGCAGATCGTGTCCGCAGCCTCCAACGTCGCACACCAGATGTTGTACGGCGGGCTGGCCGATCTCCGTCCGATGCCGCGAACGCTGATCGACGACGGACCGCTGCGGGAGCTGTACCACTACCGCCCGCAGAAGCACGTGCGTGACACCGGCGACCCGGTGCTGCTGGTGACGCCGCTGGCCGCGCCGGCGATCTGCTACGACCTGCGCCGCGGTTGCTCGCTCGTGGAGCACTTCGTGCAGGCTGGTCGCCCCACCTACCTGGTCGAGTACGGCGAGATCAGCTTCAAGGACCGCAACCTCGGCATGGAGCACTGGGTCGAGGAGGTCGTGCCGGAGGCGATCCGCGGTGCCAGCGAGCACGCCGGTGGCCGTCCCGTGCACGTGATCGGCTGGAGCCTGGGCGGGATCTTCGCGGTCCTCGCCGCTGCCGACGACCACGAGCTGCCGATCGCCTCCCTCACCGTCGTGGGGTCCCCGTTCGACCTCTCGCAGGTGCCGCTGATCGCGCCCCTCCGCCCGATCCTGGGCCTCACCGACGGCGGCGTCGTCACGCAGGTCTACCGACTCATCGGCGGCGCGCCCAAGCCGCTGGTGCGGCGGGCGTTCCAGCTCGCCAGTGTGCAGAAGCTGGTCACCAAGCCCTACGTGCGGCTGCGGAACCTCGACGACGCAGAGTTCCTCGCGCAGCTCGAGGCCGTCGACCGGTTCATCGACAACATGATCGCCTACCCGGGCCGCACGTTCGGGCAGCTCTACCACCGGATGGTGAAGAACAACGCGCTCAAGGACGGCGTCATCGACATCGCCGGGCACGACATCCGCACCGACGCGATCACCGTGCCGGTGCTGGTGTTCGCGGGCAACACCGACGGCATCGCGCCGATCAACGCGGTGCGCTCGCTGGTGCGGCTGCTGCCGAGCTCGACCGAGGTGCGGTTCGAGATCGTGCCGGGCGGCCACCTCGGGATGCTCACCGGCCGGGCGGCCCGTCGTACGACGTGGCGGGTGATGGACGAGTGGATCGCGGAGCACTCCGCACCCGACGCCGCCCCGAAGCCGAGGGCCACGAAGGCCGCCAAGCGGCCGGCGAAGAAGTCGCCGGCAGCGAAGAAGCCGACCACGAAGTCACCGGCAGCGAAGAAGGCAGCGAAGAAGGCGGCGAAGAAAGCGACGAAGAAGCCCGCCGGCGACCCGCACGCGATCGGCGCCAACCCCGAGCGCAGCTACGGCTCGTCCTCCTCCCGGGGGCTCGCCCGCAAGTGAGACCGTTGGCGGCCCTGCTGCTCGTCGCCCTGCTCGGCCTGGCCGGCTGCGGGTCCGACGCCCCCTCGAAGGGCGCCGGCGCGAGCCCGACCCGGCCGTCGTCGAGCGCCTCGGCGGACCCGAGGCCTGTCGAGCGGTACGTCTCCCTCGGTGACTCCTACACGGCGGCGCCGTACGTCTACCTGACCGACGTCGCGAACGGCTGCCTGCGCTCCAGCGGCAACTACCCGGCGCTGCTGGCGAAGAAGCTCGCGGTCGCGCGGCACGTCGACGTCTCCTGCAGCGGCGCCACCAGCAAGGACCTCACGAGCCGGCAGAACACCTTCCAGCGGGAGACCGTCCCGCCTCAGCTCGACGCGGTCACCGACGACACCGACCTGGTCACGCTCGGCATCGGCGGCAACGACTTCGGGCTGTTCGGGGCGCTGGTCGGCACCTGCCCGATCAGCGGACCGAGGGGCGGCTTCTTCACGGCCCCGAAGGGGGTCCGGTGCGGTCAGGTCGACCCGAAGGACGCGACCGCCGACGTGCGCCGGATCGGCCGGCTGATCCGGGCGAACCTGGCCGAGGTGCACCGACGGGCGCCGGACGCGACCGTCGTGCTCGTGGGCTACCCGCGGATCGTCACGCCCGAGCGCACCTGCCCGAGGACGCTCCCGGTCGAGCGCCGCGACACGATCGCGCTGGACGCCGTCACCCGCTCGCTCAGCCACCAGATGCGCACCGCGGCGCAGCGCACGGGGTCCGTGTTCGTCGACCTGTACGCCGCCTCGAAGGGTCACGACGCCTGCGCCGGCCGGCAGGCCTGGGTCAACGGGGTGCACACCGACACCGACCGGGCCGCCGCGTTGCACCCGTTCGCGGAGGAGCAGGATGCCGTGGCGGACCTGATCGTGCGGGCGGTCGGGGGGTAGCTGTGCTGGCCAAACACCAAGAGAACCTGGTGTTTGGTCACTCCGCACGGGCAATTCCCCATGCCCTGTGACTGTTCTCCGTGCGGAGTGGCGAGCGGGCGGGATGTTCACCAGGAGAACTTGGTAAACATGTGACCCGTGAGCGCCCTCGCCGGACTGGTCGACCGACACCTCATGGCCCCGGACTGGGCCGAGGCACTGGCACCGGTCGACGACCAGATCGCCCGGATGGGTGTCTTCCTGCGCGAGGAGATCGCGGCGGGGCGGTCCTACCTGCCGGCGGGTGACCACGTCCTGCGGGCGTTCCAGCGGCCACTCGCGGACGTCAAGGTGCTGGTCGTCGGACAGGACCCGTACCCGACCCCGGGCCACCCGGTCGGGCTCAGCTTCTCGGTGGCGCCGGACGTGAGGCCGGTGCCGAGGAGCCTGGTCAACATCTACACCGAGCTGGTCGACGACCTCGGTGTCGATCGGCCGGCCAACGGCGACCTGTCGGCCTGGGCCGACGCGGGCGTGCTGCTGCTGAACCGGTGCCTCACGGTCGCACCGGGCCGGCCCGCCTCCCACCGCGGCCGGGGCTGGGAGGCGGTGACCGAGCGCGCCATCCACGCACTCGTCGCCCGCGGTGGCCCGCTGGCCGCGATCCTCTGGGGGCGTGACGCCCAGGGGCTCAAGCCGATGCTGGCGGGCGTGCCGTGGGTCGAGTCGGTGCATCCGAGTCCGCTCTCGGCGCACCGCGGCTTCTTCGGCTCGAAGCCGTTCAGCCGGGTGAACCGGATGCTGGGCGAGCAGGGCGGTACGCCGGTCGACTGGCGGCTCGGGTGAGGTTCAGACCGGCTGGTCGACCCGGTGCCCTTCCATCCTGGAGGCGCGAACGCCGGTCATGGCGGCGTACCCGAAGATCACGAGGGCGAGGAGCCCGTGCAGCAGGGCGAGGAACGGGACGGCGCGACCGAAGACGCCGAGCAGCACCTGGAGCACCACCATCCCGAGCAGGATGCCGGCCACCTTGGGGGCGCCCGGAAGCTTCGAGAGGAACGCGACCACGAGGAAGGCGATCGCCAGCAACGGGATCAGCATCTCCCCGTTGATCCCGTGGATGATCAGGAAGGCGAGCCCGGGGAACGAGTCCGTGTCCTTGTCGAGGGTCGCCCCGTCGTCGACGTACTTGCCCAGCGCGGCGAAGCCGTAGGCGATCACCGCTGCCTGGACCATCACCTCCGCCGCGATGACGAACGCCAGCCACTTGTATGCAGACTTCATGACCCCTACCCCTCGCCACACGATCCGTCCCGCACGATGATGGCACCAGCGGTCTCGTAAATGAATGGGCACCGTGGGTGGGGTTCTAGTTGAACCTTGAACTAGGATGGGAACATGACCGCTCGCATGCCCGCGCTCTACATCGGCCACGGGGCGCCGCCGCTGCTCGACGACCCGCTCTGGTCCTCCCAGCTCGTCGCGCTCGCCGGCGACCTCCCCCGCCCGACCGCGATCCTGATCGTCAGCGCCCACTGGGAGTCCGCGCCGATCTCGCTCTCGGCGAGCGGCCCAGGCGTCGGGCTCGTCTACGACTTCGGCGGCTTCGAGGAGAGGTACTACCGGATGACGTACGAGACGCCGGACGCCTCCGCGCTCGCCCGCCGGATCGCGGCCCTGATGCCCGACACCGAGCCGGTGCACCAGCACCCGCGCCGTGGGCTCGACCACGGCGCCTGGGTGCCGCTGAAGATCATGTACCCCGAGGCCGACGTCCCGGTGATCCAGATGTCGCTGCCGACCCAGGACCCCTACCGGCTGATGGCGATCGGCGCCCGGCTCTCCACGCTGCGCGACGAGGGCGTGCTGGTGATCGGGTCGGGCTTCCTCACGCACGGACTGCCGTTCCTCACCGACTTCCGGATCGAGGCGAAGGCTCCGACCTGGTCGATGGAGTTCGACGCCTGGGCCGCCGAGGCGATGGCGCGCGGTGACGTCGAGGAGCTGGCGTCCTACCGTGACCGCGCGCCCGGCATGCCCTACGCGCATCCGACGGTCGAGCACTACACGCCGCTCTTCGTCACGCTCGGGTCGGCGACCGACCTCGAGGCGCCGGGCGAGCAGGTGATCGACGGGTACTGGCTGGGCCTGTCCAAACGCTCCCTGAAGGTCGCCTGAGCCCTGGTCCCCGTGGTGTCCACGGGCGAGGCAGGATGGACCGGTGAGCATCCTCTCGATCCAGTCCTCGGTCGCCTACGGCCACGTCGGCAACAGTGCGGCCGTGTTCCCGCTGCAGCGACTCGGCATCGAGGTGTGGCCAGTCCACACGGTGCACTTCTCCAACCACACCGGGTACGGCGAGTGGCGGGGCCCGCTGCTCGCAGCGGACGACGTGCGCGCCGTGATCCGGGGCGTGGAGGAGCGCGGCGCCTTCCCCGAGGTCGACGCGGTGCTGTCCGGCTACCAGGGGGGCGAGGACATCGGCGCGGTGATCCTCGAGGCGGTGGAGCGCGTGAAGGCGGCCAACCCCGCCGCCATCTACGCCTGCGACCCGGTGATGGGCAACGCGAGGAGCGGCTGCTTCGTGCATCCCGCGATCCCGGTGCTGCTGCGCGACCGCGTCGTACCCCGTGCGGACCTGATCACACCGAACCAGTTCGAGCTCGGCTACCTCACCGACACCGACCCGCACTCGCTCGAGGAGACGCTCGCCTCGGTCGAGGCGGCGCGGGCGATGGGCCCCGCGACCGTCCTGGTCACCAGCGTCCTGCGACCGGACGCGCCCGAGGACACCGTGGAGATGCTGGCGGTGCACGACGACACGGCCTGGCTCGTGCAGACGCCGCTGCTGCCGATGAAGGCCAACGGCTCCGGCGACGTCACGGCCGCGCTGTTCACGGCACACCTGCTCGCGACGGCGGACCCGAAGGCGGCGCTGGAGATGACGGCGTCGAGCGTGTTCGACCTGCTGCGACTGACCCTCGACAGCGGCCGACGCGAGCTCCAGCTGGTGCAGGCGCAGGAGTCGATCGCCCACCCGCGGCCGGGGTTCACGGCCACACCGGCCTGATCAGCGCAGCCGGTAGTCCCCGTAGTAGGCCCGGGTACGCCGGTACTGGTTGTCCGTGATCGCCTTCGTCTGCGCGACCGTCGCCCGGAACTCGCGGGGCAGCGGTTTCGCGCAGGCGGCGCCCTTGCAGTCGTAGTACTGGTCCCAGAGCTTCTCCAGCTTGCCGCGGATGCCCGCGAACACAGGATCGTCCTGGCGGCTCTCGAGCTCGAGCGGGTCGTCCTTGAGGTCGTAGAGCTCGACCTCGCCCGTCGAGTAGCGGACGTACTTCCAGCGCGCGGTCCGCACCCCACGCTCGTTGAGCGCGGTGTCGAAGCCCCGCAGCGGCGCATGCTTCACGTAGGCGCGGTCACCCATCCGGCCCTCGGTCACGACCGGCCGGGTCCAGCCCCGGTCGCCCTTCTCGATGGTCTGCACCAGCGAGATGCCGTCGGCGTCCGGCATCCCGTTCAGCCCGGCGTAGTCCGCGAACGTGGGCGCCAGGTCGACGGTGGTGATCGGGTCGAAACGCTTGCCGTGCTTGATCCCCGGTCCAGCGATCAGGAACGGAACCCGCAGCGACGGCTCGTGGGAGAGGATCTTGCCGGTGCGCTTGCGGTGCTCGCCGAGGTAGTAGCCGTTGTCGGAGGTGAACGCGACGACCGTGTCGTCGTACTCCCCGAGTCGCTGGAGCCGTTTGAGCACGACCCCGATCTGGCGGTCCAGGACGTACAGGGACTCGCCGCGCTGCCGCGTCACCTCGGTCAGCGCGGCCTTCTCCTCGACGCTGAGATCCGGCAGCTTGCTCAGGTAACGCGGCTTGTCGCTGACGTCGGCCTCGACCGGGCCGAACGGCGGAACCCCCAGCGGGTGGGTGACCTGGCTGTCGAACATGCCGCGGACCCGGGCCGGCCGGGCGGGCGTGGCGAACTTGCTGAGCACGCCGTCGGACCGCAGGACCGGGGCCGGGTCGTCAGGCTCGTGCGGCGAGCCGAAGTGGGGGGCCACCGGCGTCCACCAGACGAACCACGGGTCCGGCTTCTTCGAGAAGCCACCAACCACGTCCTGCACCTGCTGCGAGAGCAGCCGGGTCGAGTAGACGCCGGGGTGCGGGACCACCTTCCCATTGATGTTCTGGGTCATCGAGAAGTAGTTGTAGGTGCCGCCGTGCAGTGGGTGGCCGGCCGGGAACACCTTGTCGCTGCCGGCCAGCCACTGGTCCCAGCCGGGGGGCACGTAGCGGAGCGAGGGCTTGTTGCTGCCGTAGACGTGCTGGCGCGCGTAGCCGTTGAGGTACTTGCCGACCAGCGCGGTCCGGTAACCGCCGTCCTGCAGCTCGGTGGCGAGCGTCGTACGGTCGTCGAAGGACTGGAAGCCGAACGGGTCGACGTGGCTGAGCACGTGGTGGTTGTGCGCGTACTTGCCGGTCAGGAACGACGCCCGGCTCGGGCAGCAGAGCGGGTACGGGGCGAACGAGTTCTCGAACGCCAGCCCACGGTTCTTGATCAGCTTGCGCACATTGGGCATGAACTTGAGCTCGTCCCAGCGCATGTCGTCGGTCTCGATCACGAGCATGTTCGGCTTCTTGACCGAGGGCACGTAGGTGGTGGGCAGGGTCTTCGCCGGCGGCGTCGCCCTCGGCCGCGCCGGCTTCGTCCCGCCGTCGCCACAGGCCGCGATGGTGCCGAGCCCGACGACCAGGGCAAGCACCGTCGCCACCGTCCGCCTCGTCACCGCCAAAGGCTATCTGCCGGCCGGTGACCCCTCACGTGCCGACCCGCTGCTGGGGCTCAGGACTCCAGGAGGGTCTTGAGCCGGGCGAGGTCGTTGCGGGTCGCCCGCCGCATGGCCCGCTTCATCAGCGGCGCGGCCATCCTCGAGAACCCGCTCGGGTTCCCCCGGTTGCGAAGGGTCATCCGGGTGCCCGCACCGGCGGGTTCCCACGTGTACGTCGTCTCCATCGGGAACGGGCCGTCCGCCGTGCGCATCACCAGTCGGTGCTCGGGCACCAGCTCGGCGACCTCGTAGGTGTAGGCGATCCGTCGGCCGAGGAAATGCGCCACGAAGTCCATCCGGGAGCCGACCGCGACCGGGGGCGCGGTTCGCCAGGAGACCGACCTGATGTTGACGTACCACGTCGGCGCGTTCGTCGGGTCGCCCGCGTAGAGGTACACATCGGCCGGGGACCGGTCGATCTTCGTCTCCACCTGCACGTCCACAGCCATCGCGACCTCCACGTCTCGGAGCCGGTGACAGGAGTCGAACCCGCGACATCTTCTTTACAAGAGAAGCGCTCTACCAACTGAGCTACACCGGCGTGCGGCGCCATCGTAGTCGGATCCGGGAGGTCAGTCGGCCCGGGGCAGGAGCTCGTCGGGGTCGTCCCCGGGGGTGGTGATCGCCTCCACCGGCCGGTGCACGAGCACGTTGGCGAAGTAGTCCCGGGCGGTGTCGAAGATGTCCTGCTCGAAGCCGGCCCGCTCGCTGAGGTACCACCGGTGCTCGAGGATCTGGTGGTAGACCTCCGGGCCCTCCAGCTTGCCGCGCTGGTCGGGCGGGATCATCGCCATCATCGGCTCGTAGAACTCGTGCAGCCAGGTGTTCGCGACCAGCATCCGGTCCTCGGCGCCGAGCCCCTGGTGGGCGGCGTACGCCGAGATGTCGTTGAGCAGCACGCGGGCCTGGTTGTCCTCCACGTCGAGCCCGGTCAGGTCCCGGAACTCACGCTGGTGGTGGCCGAGCTCGACCACGCGCGGGTGCATCCGGATCGTGGAGCCGTCCCAGTCGGTGACGACGTCGAGCTCCTCGACGTCGAAGCCGAGGTCGTTGAGCCGGTTGACCCGCTGCTCGATCCGCCACATCTCGTCGGAGTCGAACTCCTCGACGCTGGTCAGCTCGGCCCACAGCGAGGTGTAGCGCTCCTCGATCAGCTCCACGATGTGCGCCGGGTCCACGTCGTGGCCGACCAGCTCACCGGCCTGGAGGTCGAGCAGCTCCGCGAACACGTTCTCCACCCCGACCTGCACGTCGTTGAGCCGCATCCCGTCGGACAGCTCCGACTGGAGCTCGCCGGTCTCGGCGTCCACGAGGTACGCCGCGAACGCGCCGGCGTTGCGCCGGAAGAGCACGTTGGAGAGCGAGACGTCGCCCCAGTAGAAGCCGGCAAGGTGCAACCGCACCAGGAGCACGACGAGCGCGTCGACCACGAGCGGCAGGCTCTCGGCGCGCATGCCGTGGCTGAACAGCGAGCGGTAGGGCAGCGCAAAGCTCAGGTGCCGCGTGATCAGGGCAGCCGGCAGCTCCTCGTCGGACTCGTCCTCGCGACCGGTGACCACGCCGTGCGGGACCACGGCCGGCAGGTGCAGCCGCTGGAGGTTGCGCAGCAGGTTGTACTCCCGCCACGCGATCGGCTCCTGGGTCTCCTTGATCGCGTAGACGGCGCCGTCGAGCCGGACGATGCGCACCACGTGGCGCGACAGGCCTCGCGGGAGCGGGACGACGTGCTCGGTCCACTCCTCGAGCGGCACGTCCCAGGGCAGCAGGAGGACGTTCCGGTCCGGACGGTTGGCGACGATCCGGACGGCCATGCGGTCAGCGTAGGGCTACCTCAGCAGGTCGCGCCCGACCACCATCCGCTGGATCTGGTTGGTGCCCTCGAAGATCTGGGTCACCTTGGCGTCGCGGAAGTAGCGCTCGACCGGGTAGTCCGCGGTGTAGCCGTAGCCGCCGAGCACCTGGATCGCGTCGGTGGTCACCTTCATCGCGGCGTCCGTGGCGCTGATCTTGGCGATGCTCGCCTGCCGCGAGAACGGGCGCCCGGCGTCCTTGAGCCGCGCCGCGTGCAGGTACGACGCGCGCGCCTGCTCGACGGCCACCGCCATGTCGGCGAGCAGGAACTGCAGCCCCTGGAAGGACCCGATGGTCTGGCCGAACTGCCGGCGCTCGTTGGCCCATGCGACAGCGGATGCCAGCGCCGCCTGCCCGATGCCGGTCGCCACCGCGGCGATCCCGAGTCGGCCGGCGTCGAGCGCGCTGAGCGCGACCTTCATGCCGGCGCCCTCCTCGCCGATGCGCTGGGCCGCGGGAACACGAGCGCCCTCGAAGATCACCTGGGTGGTGACGTCGGAGTGCAGCCCCATCTTCTTCTCGGGAGCACCGAAGCTCATGCCTTGGGTGTCCGCCGGCACCAGGAACGCGGAGAGCCCGCGCTTCGCGTCGTCGGAGGTCCGGGCGAAGAGGATGTAGTAGTCGGCGTGGCTGCCGTTGCTGATCCACTGCTTGACCCCGTCGACGACGTAGTGGTCGCCGTCGGCACGGGCCCGGGTGCGGATGCTCGAGACGTCGGAGCCGGCTTGCGGCTCGGACAGGCAGTAGGCGCCCAGCCAGTCGCCGGACAGCATCCGCGGAAGCCACTCCTCACGCTGCTCGTCGCTGGCGTTGCCGTCGAGCACCGAGCAGGTCAGCGAGTGCACCGACGTGCCGACGCCCACGCTGGCCCACGCGGTGGCGATCTCCTCGACGACCTGGAGGTAGATCTCGTACGGCTGGGCTCCCCCGCCGTACCGCTCCTCGAACGGGAGGCTGAGCAGGCCCGCCTTGCCGAGCACGCGGTAGGCGTCCGCCGGGAACTCGGCCCCGGCCTCCGCCTCGGCGGCGCGTGGCGCCAGCTCCCTCTCGGCGATCTCCCGAGCCAGGTCGAGCAGGGCCCGGGACTCCTCGTCCGGGAGCAGGCGGTCGACGCGGGTGGCCATTACCCGATCCTCGCACGACCCGCCAGTCGTCCGATCGGGCCATGTCACCTGCCCGTTCGGCGCCGTAGGCTCCGGCGCGGACATCGGGTCCCCACCCGGCTCTGTCACCGGGACCGTGCCCCCTTTTCTGCGGGGGGCAGGTCCCGGTGAGACCGGTCAGGCCTGGCGCGCCCGGTCGATCGCGTAGAGCGCGATGGAGGCCGCGACGCCGGCGTTGAGCGACTCCAGGGTGCTCGCCATCGGGATCGCCACCAGCTGGTCGCAGGTCTCGGCCACCAGCCGGGAGAGGCCCTTGCCCTCCGAGCCGACCACGACCACGAGCGGACCGGTGGCGAGGTCGAGGTCCGGCAGCGACACGTCACCGTCGGCGGCCAGGCCGACCACCATGCAGCCGGCAGCCTGGTAGGCCTTGAGCTGCCGCACCAGGTTGACCGCCTGCGCCACGGGCATCCGCACCGCGGCCCCGGCGGAGGTCTTCCACGCGCTGGCGGTCATGCCGGCTGCCCGGCGCTCGGGGACCAGCACCCCGTGGGCACCGAAGCCAGCCGCACTGCGCACCACGGCACCCAGGTTGCGGGGGTCGGTCACCGAGTCCAGCGCCACGATCAGCGCCGGCTCCTTCGCCTCCGCCGCCCGGTCGAGGAGGTCCGCCGGGTGCGCGTACTCGTAGGCCGGGACCCGCGCCGCGAGCCCCTGGTGGATGGCGCCCTGGGTCATCTTGTCCATCTCGTGGCGTGGCACCTCGAGCATGCTGATCCCGCGGTCCGAGGAGATCTGGAAGGCCTCGCGCAGCCGGCCGTCGCGCTCGGCGCCCTCGGCCACGAACAGCGTGGTCACCGGCATGTTGGAGCGCAGCATCTCCACCACCGAGTTGCGGCCGGCCACCCACTCGGAGTCCGCGTTGGACTTCTTCTTCGGGCGGGCACGCTCGGAGCGCTGCTGCTTCGCGCGCTCCTTGTAGACCTTGTGGTTGGGCCGGTCCTTGGCCTTCGGGGTCGGGCCCTTGCCCTCGAGCCCACGCTTGACCCGACCGCCGGAACCCGCGGTCGGGTTGCCCTTGCCGGTCTTCTTGATCGCGCCGCGGCGCGAGGAGTTGCCTGCCATCAGATGGTCCACTTCGGTCCGTCGGGGGTGTCCTCGATCTCGATGCCGGCGGCCTTGATCTGGTCGCGGATCGCGTCGGCGGCGGCGAAGTCCTTCGCCGCCCGGGCCTCCGCCCGTCGTTCGAGGAGAGCCGCGACGAGGACGTCGACGGCCGTGGTGAGCTTGGTGTCGGCACTGCCGCCGGAGGGCCAGCCCGGGTCGTCCGGGTCGAGCCCGAGCACGCCGAGCATCGAGCGCACCTGGCTCGCCGTGGCCGCGGCGCTCTCACCCGCGGCGAGCTGCCGGTTGCCCTCGCGCACGGCGTCGTACAGGACCGCGACCGCGGCGGGGGTGCCGAGGTCGTCGTCCATGGCGTCGGTGAACGTCTGCGGCAGGGTCTTCCCCGGCCCGCCCAGCGGAGCGGGCTCGTCCACCGGGGTGCGGTCGAGGAAGTTCTCGATCCGGCGGAAGCCGACGGCGGCCTCCTCCAGCGCCTCGAAGGAGAACTCGACGTGCGAGCGGTAGTGCGCGCCGACCATGTAGAAGCGCAGCTCGATGCCACGCACCTTCTTCAGCACCTCGGGGATCACCAGGGAGTTGCCGAGCGACTTGCTCATCTTCTCGCCGGCGGTGGTGATCCACGCGTTGTGCAGCCAGTACGACGCGAACGGGTGGCCGGCCGCGCGGGACTGCGCCTGCTCGTTCTCGTGGTGCGGGAACCGGAGGTCCACGCCCCCACCGTGGATGTCGAAGGCGGCGCCGAGGTACTTGCCGGCCATCGCGGAGCACTCGATGTGCCAGCCGGGACGCCCCGGGCCCCACGGTGACGGCCAGGCGGCGGTGTCCGGCTCGGACTCCTTCTTCCATCCCTTCCAGAGCGCGAAGTCACGCGGGTCGCGCTTGCCACGGGGGTCGGCGTCCGCCGCCGCCTCCATGTCGTCGACCCGCTGCCCGGACAGCTCGCCGTACGCCGGCCACGAGAGCACGTCGAAGTACACGTCACCGGAGCCGTCCTCGGCCGCGTAGGCGTGCCCCCGCCCGATCAGCCGTCCGATCAGCTCGACCATCTCGGGGATGTGCCCGGTGGCGGCGGGCTCGTAGGTGGGCGGCAGCACGTTGAGCGCGACGTAGGCCTTGTCGAGCTCGCGGCTCATCTCGTAGGCGAGGTTGTACCAGGGACGGCCCTGCTCGGCGGACTTGAGCAGGATCTTGTCGTCGATGTCGGTGATGTTGCGGATGAAGTCGACCCGGTAGCCCGAGACCGAGAGCCAGCGCCGCAGCACGTCGAAGTTCACCGCCGAGCGGACGTGACCGACGTGCGGCTCCGACTGCACGGTGAGGCCGCACACGTAGATGCCCGCCCGGCCCGGCTCGAGGGGGACGAAGTCGCGCACCTGCCGCGAGGCAGTGTCGTGGAGGCGGAGAGTCACCGGCCGATTCTATCGGCGCGGTGACTCCTCCAATGCCACCCTTCTGTGACAGGAGTGAACTACCGTGACGTCATGCGATACCCACGCCTCGTCGCCGTGGTGATCGGACTCGTCCTGCTGGGCGTGCCGATCGGCGTCGGCCTGCACCAGGGACGGGTCACGACCGGCGACGCGAGCCTCGCGGCCGGGACGACCTCCCAGCACACGTACACCAGCTGGGCGGGCGCTGGCGGCTTCGACGCCGGCACCCACGAGGGCACCGCGGTCGCCGACGGCCGGCTCGTGATGCGCTCCTCGACCGGTACCACGTCGCTGGGCGGCCGGAGCTGGCAGACCTCGCGCTGGACGTCGGCCTGGGCCACCCCGAAGCACGCGTTCACCCAGCTGGTGCCGTCGTGGAACGCCGCCACTCCCACCGGCACCCTGATCCAGGTGCGGCTGCGGGCGAGGGCCGCGTCCGGCGCGATCTCCTCGTTCGACACGCTCGCGACCTGGACCCTGCGCGACGGTGAGTTCGAGCGCACGTCGTACGACAGCCAGACCGACGACTTCGTCAACGTCAACGTCGACACCCTCCGCGCCGACAGCGGGCACTCGCTCAAGGCGTGGCAGGTGCAGGTGCTGCTGCTGCGACAGCCGGGCAAGGCCGGCCCGCGGGTGACCACGGTCGGTGGCGTCGCCTCCCAGATCTCCTCCACGCTGCCGGTGACGTCGCAGCCCCTGTACGGCGCGCGCACGCTCGACGTGCCGCGCCTCTCACAGATGATCCACCGCGGCGAGTACCCGCAGTACGGCGGCGGCGGCGAGGCTTGGTGCTCGCCCACCAGCACGTCGATGGTGCTGGCGTACTACGGCCGGCGGCCACCCCGGTCGGACTACACCTGGGTGAGCTCGGCCTACCGCGACCGCTACGTCGACCACGCCGCGCGGCGCACCTTCGACTTCCGCTACGACGGCACCGGCAACTGGCCGTTCAACACCGCCTACGCCGCGCACCACGCCGACGACGCGTTCGTCACCCGGATGACCGACCTGCGGGACGCCGAACGCTTCGTGCACGTCGGGATCCCGGTGGTCGCGTCGATCTCGTTCGGCAAGGGCCAGCTCGCGGGCGCCCCGATCAGCGCCTCCAACGGCCACCTGCTCGTGATCGTCGGCTTCACGGCGAGCGGCAGGGTCGTGGTCAACGACCCGGCGGCGCCCGAGAACGGCACGGTCCGTCGTACCTACGACCGCGGGCAGTTCGAACGCGCCTGGCTGCGCAACTCCGCCGGCCTGGCCTACGTCATCCGCGACGCCGCCCACCCGCTGCCCCCGCGCGCCGGCCACCCCAACTGGTGACCGGTCACAGAACGTAGGACCCAGCGACGCCGACGGGTCCTCAGTCGAACCCGGCGTTGAAGTGCACGGTGTGCCAGCCGCTCGCGCCGTCGGGCACCACGTCGGCCTTCACGGCGGTCTGCGTGTAGCCGCTCTTGTCGGTCGCCCGGACCACCAGCGTGTGCTTGCCCCTGGCCAGCGTGGCGGAACCGGTCCACTGCACCCAGGTGTCGTCGTTGGGCACGCGACCGAGCTCTGCCTTCCGCCACGCGCCGCCGTCGAGCTGCAGCTCCACCTTCTCGATGCCGGTGTGCTGTGCCCACGCCGAGCCGGCGAACGTGGCCTTGCCGGGCCGCATCTCCTGGTCGTCGCGGGGCACGTCGATCCGGGACTCGGTCTTGACCGGTCCCTGCTGCGCCCAGCCCCGCTGGGTCCAGTAGGCGCTGAAGTCGGAGAACTTCGTGACCTCGAGGTCGACCAGCCACTTCGTCGCGGACACGTAGCCGAAGAGGCCTGGCACCACCATCCGCACCGGGAAACCGTGCTCGACCGGCAGCGGCTTGCCGTTCATCGCGACCGCGAGCATGGCGTTGCGCTGCGGGTCCCTGAGCACCGAGAGCGGCGTTCCGCAGTTCCAGCCGTCCTGCGAGGTCTGCTTCACCGCGTCCGCCCCGGACTGGATTCCGGCCTCCTCGAGCAGGTCGCGGATCAGGACGCCGGACCAGTGGGCGTTGCCGATCAGGCTGCCTCCGACGAAGTTGGACACGCAGCACAGCGTGATCCAGTCCTCGGTCAGCTGCCGCTTCACGAGGTCGTCGTAGGTGATCGTGATCTCGCGGTCGACCATGCCGTGGATGCGCAGCCGCCACTCGTCGGGCGTGATCGAGGGCAGCGAGATCGCGGTGTGGATCTGGTAGAAGTGCCGGTTCGAGGTGCGCCACGGCTGGAACCGGGAGACCCCGAGGTCGGCGCCCTCGGGCACGGTGCCGCTGCCCACCGGCAGCCGCAGCAGTGACCGGGCGTCCTCGACCCGGCGGCGCCCCCGGCCGAGCACCTCACCGAGGCCGACCGCGGCCGCGGTGCCGAGCACGGCCAGGCCACCGCGCAGCAGGAACGCCCGGCGGTCGCCGCCCGTCGTCACCCGGGGCGAGGTCAGCCAGCCGATCAGCAGCACCCAGGTCCCGAACCCGACCAGCAGCGGCACGAAGTCGAACGGGCCCGAGTTCGCGCGGTTCATGACCGCGAGCAGCCCGAGACCGCCCAGGACGGCGAAGATCAGGTACGCGACCCAGGGACGACGCACGAACCAGGTCCCGGCGACGCCGGCCAGCAGCAGCAGGCCCAGGGTGGTGCCCGCCACCAGCAGCGGCTTGTCGAGGCCCTTGACCAGATGGATCAGCGGGACCGCGATCGACCCCGGCGTCGCGTCGCGCACGGCCTCGGCGACCGCCACCAACGGGCCGCTCTCCTGACGCAGGACGGCCGTGGCCACCTGGCTGGTCGCGATCCCGGCGAGGCCGGTCAGGACACCGGCCACGAACAACCGGCCGCGTGCGGGGTGGGCAGGAGGGCGTCCGGCAGTCTCCGCGGCGTCGTCGCCGTCGGGTGCGGGGCCAGGGGTGGAGTCCGGGCGGCCGTCGACCGTCACCTGGACATCGTCGCGCATCGACCCTGAGACGTCACGGGCATGCGGCATGATCCGCTCATGGCCGACACCCCAGACCCTTCGCAGCGTCCGGCGGTGCCGCGGATCGGCATCGGCACCGACGTCCATCGCCTCATGGAGGGTTGTTCGCTGCGGCTGGCCGGTCTGGATTGGCCCGACGAGCCGCGGGGCCTCGAGGGCCATTCGGACGCCGACGTCGCCGCGCACGCCGCCTGCGACGCGCTGCTCTCGGCGGCGGGGCTCGGCGACCTCGGCAGCACCTTCGGCACCTCCGAGCCCGAGTGGGCGGGTGCGGCGGGCACCGCCCTGCTCGCCGAGACCGTACGACGGGTGCGCGCGGCCGGGTTCGAGATCGGCAACGTCGCGATCCAGGTGATCGGCAACCGGCCCCGGCTCGCCGGGCGCCGGGCCGAGGCCGAGCAGGTGCTCGGCGAGACGGTCGGCGCACCGGTCTCGGTCTCCGGCACCACCACCGACGGGCTCGGCCTGACCGGGCGGGGCGAGGGGATCGCGGCGGTCGCGACGGCGCTCGTCGTACCCCGGTAGCTCGGCCTGCGGGCTCAGGGCTCCGGGGTCAGGGCTCGGCTCCGGGCTCCGGGCTCAGGGCGAGCGGCGCGGGCCGATCTCCACGACTCCGTCGACGACGCGCGACTCGTAGGTCGAGATCCGCACCCCCGGGTCGTCCAGGCAGACCCCGGTGGCGAGGTCGAACGCCTGTCGGTGCAGTGGCGAGGCCACGAACAGCACCTCACCCCGGGTGCCGACCAGCCCTCGCGCCAGCACCCCCGCACGGCTGAAGGGGTCGCGGTTGGTCACGGCCCGGACCTCGTCGTCGTGGGTCCGGAAGACAGCGACGCCACGCCCGTGCACCAGCACCGCCACCCCCCGATCGACGTCGAGGTCCTCGAGGCGGCAGACGGCCACCCATTCCGGGTCGCTCACCCACCGCACGCTAGGTGAGCCGTGTTGACCCGCGGTTTCGTCGCGTTACAGCCGTGAGAACGCTGCCCGGGCGCCCGGGTTCGGCTCCGGTCTATTCGACCCTTGCCAACGTGACGCCGATCACCTACTGTCTGAACATACGTGATCGAGACACGCACATATGTGCGTAAGGAGCGACATGCCACTCTCCCCCACCGAGTCATCCACCACCGCCCGTGACGCGCTGCTGACGATGTGGACCATCCGCCGGTTCGAGGAGGCCGTGGACGACCTGTTCGCGCGCGGCCTGATGCACGGCACCATGCACCTCTCGATCGGGCAGGAGGCCTCCGCGACCGGCGCCTGCCTGGCGCTGCGCGACGACGACGCGATCACCTCGACCCACCGCGGCCACGGCCACTGCATCGGCAAGGGCGCCGACCTGACCCGGATGATGGCCGAGCTCCTCGCCAAGGAGACCGGGTACTGCCGGGGCCGCGGCGGCTCGATGCACATCGCCGACGTCGCCACCGGCAACCTCGGCGCCAACGGCATCGTCGGCGGCGGGATCCCGATCGCGGCCGGCGCCGCACTCGCCTACCAGCTGCGCGGCGAGGACCACGTGGTCGCCTGCTTCTTCGGCGACGGCGCCACCAACGAGGGCGCCTTCCACGAGGCCGTCAACCTGGCGGCGATCTGGAAGCTGCCGGTCGTCTTCATCTGCGAGAACAACAAGTACGGCATGTCCTTCTCGACCGAGAAGTCGATGGCGGTGGCGACCATCGCCGAGCGCGCGACGGCGTACGGCATCCCCGGCGTGGGCGTCGACGGCAACGACGTCGCGGCCGTGTACGACGTGGTGCACGCGGCCGTCGAGCGGGCCCGGGCCGGCGAGGGCCCGACGCTGGTCGAGAGCGTCACCTACCGCTGGAAGGGTCACAGCAAGTCCGACAAGAACCTCTACCGCACCCGTGAGGAGATCTCCGAGTGGCGTGACAAGGACCCGATCCTGCAGTTCGAGGCGGTGATCCGCGAGCGCGAGCTGCTCTCCGACGAGGAGATCCAGACCGTACGCACCGAGGCGATGGAGTCGATCCGCGACGCCGTGCGCACCGCCAACGCCGCCCCCGACGCCGACCCGTCCGACCTGCTCGACGCGGTCTTCGCACAGGCCTGAGAGGAACACGATGACTGACAGTGCACGCGAGATCACCTACTCCGAGGCGATCCGGGAAGCCATCGGCCAGGCGATGGAGGCCGACGACTCGGTCTTCATGCTCGGCGAGGACATCGGGGTGTACGGCGGCGCGTTCGGCGTCTCCGGCGACCTCTACCACCGCTTCGGCGCCGACCGGATCCGGGACACCCCGATCTCCGAGCTCGGCATCGTCGGCGCGGCCGTGGGGGCCGCGCTGGCCGGGATGCGGCCGATCGTGGAGATCCAGTTCTCCGACTTCACCAACCAGGCGATGGACCAGATCGTCAACCAGGCCGCGAAGATCCACTTCATGCTCGGCGGCGCGGCCACCGTGCCGATGGTGCTGAGGGCCCCGCTCGGCTCCGGCACCGGCGCCGCGGCCCAGCACTCGCAGAGCCTCGAGGCGTGGTTCGCGCACGTCCCCGGCCTGAAGGTGGTGATGCCGGCGACCGCCGCGGACGCCAAGGGCCTGCTGCTGTCGGCGATCGACGACCCCAACCCCGTGATCGTGCTCGAGCACAAGCTGCTCTACCGCACGTCCGGCCCGGTGCCGGAGGAGGCGGTGCGGGTGCCGCTCGGCAAGACCGCCGTGCGCCGTACCGGGTCCGACCTGACGATCGTCGCCACCGGCGTGATGGTCAGCCGCTCCCTCGAGGCAGCGGACGCTCTTGCCGAGCACGGTGTCGAGGTCTCGGTGCTCGACCCGCGCACCCTGAGCCCGCTCGACGACGCCCCGATCCTCGAGGACGTCTCGCGTACCGGCCGGGCACTGCTGGTGCAGGAGGCCCCCGGCCACGTGGGGTTCACCGCCGAGATCGCCGCCCGGATCACCGAGTCGCCGACGATCTACCGCCTGCTCGCCCCGATCCGGAGGCTGAGCGGGCTCAACGCGCCGATCCCCTACGCGCCCCAGCTGGAGACGGCGTCCGTCCCGCAGGTGGCCGACATCGTCGATGCGGCCCTGACCCTGATCAAGGAGTCCTGATGGCCAGGCTCGCGATCCGGATGCCCAAGATGTCGATGACCATGACCGAGGGCGAGGTGTCCACGTGGATGGTGAAGGTCGGCGACGAGATCCGTGACGGCGACGTGGTCTGCGAGGTGATGACCGACAAGGTCGACATGGAGGTCGAGAGCACCGTCTCCGGCACCCTGGTCGAGATCACCGTCGAGTCCGGCATGGTGCCCGTCGGCGAACCGATCGGCTGGGTCGAGGGCGAGGACACCGGCGGTGGCTTCGGCGACCTGCTGAGCGCGCCCGAGGTCACCGACGCCGGCCCGGTCGAGGAGCTGCCGACGGAGCCGGAGCCGGAGCCCACGCCTGACGCGACAACCGCCGGAGCGGGCCCGAGCGGCATCGTGCCCGCGGTACCCCGTGCTCGCGGGCTCGCCCGGGAGCACGGTGTCGACCTGGCCACCGTCGACCCGACCGGACCCGACGGACTGGTGCGCGTGAGCGACGTGGAGGCCCACACCCGGCCGCCCGAGACCGCAGCCGCGCCGTCGGCGCCCCCGGTTCCTCCGGCGGCCCAGGCCGCCCCGGCGACGACGCGGCAGCCCACGGACCGCCGGGCCGCGATCCGGGCGGTCGTGGCGCGCACGATGACGCCCAGCGCCGCGATCCCGCAGTTCACGGTGTGGCGCGAGCTGCACCTCGACGCCGCCAACGAGACCCGCCACGGCGTCTCCTGGACCACCGTGCTGCTACGGGCGTACGCCGCGTCGCTGCGTGAGGTGCCGGAGCTGCTCAGCCGCTGGGAGGACGACCGGGCCACGGAGTCCGGGCCGCCGGCGATCGCGCTGGCCGTGGCCACCGACCGCGGGCTGCTGGTGCCGGTGTTCGTCGAGCCCGACCTCGGCGACGCCGCGGACGCCGACGCCGAGATGCGCGAGGTGGTGACGGCCGCCCAGACCGGCCGGCTCGACCGGCGCTACCTGGGCATCGCCAACGGCTCGCTGTCGAACCTCGGTGGGCTCGGCGTGGACCGCTTCCAGGCACTGCTCACGCCGCCCCAGGGCAGCGTGCTGAGTCTCGGCTCGATCAAGCGCCGTCCGGTCGCCGTGCCGGGCGGGGTGGGCACCGCGCTCACCGTGGAGGCCGGCCTGACCGTGGACCACCGGGTGGCCGACGGGGTGCACGCGGCCCAGCTGCTGGACCGGATGGCCAGCAAGCTCGGCCAGGGTTCGAGCACGACCTGACGAATTGGTCCAGCCACCCCTTGACGTGACGGGGGTCACATCCCTATACATGTCCTCAGAACGTTTGTGAACACCGATACGCACAGAGGTGACAATGCCCATCCCCCGCGATCCCGCCACGCTGCTGGCGGCGGCGCGCCTGTACTACCTCCAGGGGCAGTCACAGGCCGACATCGCGACGCGGATGGGCACCAGCCGGTCGAACGTCTCCCGGATGCTGACCGAGGCCCAGAAGCAGGGCATCGTCGAGATCCGGATCAACGACCCGGCCGGCCGGGTCGGCGAGCTCGAGGACGAGCTCGGCGGCGCCTTCGGACTGCGCGAGGTCCGGGTCGCGCACGCCGGACTGGCGCCGGGGCTGCGGATGGAGGACCAGGTCGGCACCCAGGCGTCCCGGCTGCTGCTCGACAACCTCAAGGACTCGATGACGGTCGCCCTCTCCTGGGGTCACGCCCTGCAGTCGATGGTCTACGCGACCACGTCCGAGCACGAGTTCCACCGGATCTCCCTGGTCCAGCTGGTCGGCGGCCTGTCGTCGATCAGCAACGAGATCAGCGGCCAGGAGCTGGTGCGCGAGCTCGCCGTCCGGCTGAACGCCTCCTACCGCTTCCTGCACGCCCCGGCGACCCTCGAGTCCGCCAGCTCGCGCGACGCACTCCTGGCCGAGCCCTCGATCGCGGACGCCCTCGCCGAGGCCGGGCGCGCGGACATGGCGATCGTCGGGGTGGGCACCCCCTCACACGGCTCGTCCTCGGCGATCCTGAACTCGCTGAACCTGTCGGCGTCGGAGCGCCGGCAGTTCTGGGCAGCCGAGCCCGCGGGTGACATCGCAGCGCGCTACTACGACGCCGCCGGGCACCCGATCCACGGCGCCGTCGACGAGCGCATCCTCGGCATCGCCCTGGAGGACCTCGTCTCCATCCCGCACGTGGTCGGTGTCGCGCACGGTCGGGCCAAGGCGCCCGGCGTCCTGGGTGCGATCCGCGGTCATCTGATCGACTCCCTGGTCTGCGACGAGACCCTCGCCCGCAGCCTGCTCACCGACGCCCGCGCGGGCGAGACCGGAGGTATCTGAGATGTACTCGATCATGTGGCTGCTCGTGGCGGTGGTGGCCGGCTGGATCGTCCAGCTCTACGTCACCTACCAGCAGTCGATGGCCTTCAACGCCCAGGTGCGCAGGCTGCGCACCCGCGGCACGGTGAGTGTCGGCGCGGGCGGCAGGCGCTACCGCGGTGGCCGGGCCTTCGTGGCGCTCGCCGTGGACGGCGACGGCGTCGTGCGCGACTCCCTGAGCCTGAGCGGCTTCACCACCTTCGCCCGCGGGCGAGGGGTCCCGGAGCTGGCGGGCCTCCGGCTCAACGTGCTTCGCGGCGAGCGGGAGATCAGGGGGATCTCCCGTGCCCAGCGCGAGGCGGCCCGGCAGGCCGCCGACCTCTTCAAGGAGGGGACGGCGAAGGACGTGTCGACTCGGGAGGTGCCCGTGTCGTAGAACCTCGCCCGTCAGTCGCGGGGTGGAACCCACGACCGACCGGCGAGGCAGGAACACGAGCGTTGGAGCGCTCGAGCACCCATTGATGCCAGGCAAGCATCACCGAACTGGCCTCACGAGAGGCCGACTTCGACAGGAGTAATCATGCCATTCACATCCATGGCGGCGACCATCGTGGCGTTCGCCGCCGACCCCACGGTCGACAAGCCGACCGGGTTCTTCGGGGCCCTGGCCTCGGCGGCCGAGTGGTTCATCGGTCTCTTCCAGGCCGGCGGTGAGGTCTTTCTCGGCCTCGTGACCGGCATCATCCCCACGCTGATCGTGCTGCTGACCTTCGTCAACGCGCTGATCCGGCTGATCGGTCCGGAGCGGATCGACAAGCTGGGCGAGGCGGCCGGCCGACCCGGCATCCAGTGGTACCCGGTGCGCTACCTGGTGCTGCCGGTGCTGTCGGTCTTCTTCCTGACCAACCCGATGGCCTACACGATGGGCCGGTTCCTCCCGGAGAAGTACAAGCCGGCGTTCTACGACTCGGCGGTCAGCTTCGTGCACCCGATCACCGGCATCTTCCCGCACGCCAACGCCGGTGAGCTGTTCGTGTACCTCGGGATCGCCGCCGGCATCACCACCCTCGGACTCAGCACCGCGGACCTCGCGGTGCGCTACCTGCTCGTCGGCATGGTCGTGATCCTGATCCGCGGCATTCTCACGGAGTTCCTCACCGCCCGGATGCTCGCGCGTCGTACGGCGGAGCTCACCAACAACCAGGAGGCGACGGCATGAGCACCACGACCGCGACGAAGCCCGGCCCCCGCCCCGGCGGCGGCGGCCTGGGTGGCATGAACAAGCTGCTGGTCACCATCGGCAAGGCCGTCGGCGGCGTCGTCGGCACGCTCTACCAGGCGGGCCGCGACACGATCGACACGGTGATCCGGAACATCCTGCCGTTCATGGCGTTCATCGCCGTGCTGATCGGCATCATCAACAAGACCGGGCTCGGCGACAAGCTCGCCCACCTGGTCACCCCGCTGGCAGGCAGCCTGATCGGGCTGCTCGCGATCAGCATCTTCTGCGCGATCCCGATCCTGTCGCCGGTGCTCGGCCCCGGAGCGGTCATCGCGCAGGTGGTCGGCGTGCTGCTCGGCACCCGGATCGGCAAGGGTGACATCCCGCCGCAGTACGCACTCCCGGCACTGTTCGCGATCGACCCCCAGGTCGGCTGCGACTTCATCCCGGTCGGCCTCGCGCTCGGTGAGGCGGAACCGGAGACGGTCGAGGTCGGCGTGCCGGCCGTGCTGATCTCGCGTCTGATCACCGGCCCGCTGTCGGTGGTGCTCGCCTACCTGGCCAGCTTCGGGCTCTACCAGTCCAGCAACTAGCCGCGTAGACAGGGAGCACCGGGCGAACGCCCAGCCTCCATCCGCATCGAACAGGAAGAGAATCCGCATGAGTGACTACAAGTCCGTCAAGGTCAGCAAGGGCCGGGGAGGGTGGGGTGGACCGCTCACGATCACCCCGACCGACGACCGTCCCCTGGTGGCGTCCATCACCGGCGGCGGGATCCACCCGGTCGCGCAGAGGATCGCCGACCTGACCGGTGGGGAGGCCTTCGACGGCTTCTCGAGCTCGGCCCCGTTCGACAAGATCGCGGTAGCGGTCATCGACTGCGGCGGTACGGCGCGGGTGGGGGTCTACCCGATGAAGAAGGTCAAGACCGTCGACATCCACGCCACCAGCCCGGCCGGGCCGCTGGCGCAGTTCATCACCGAGGAGCTGTTCGTCTCCGGGGTCAAGCCCGAGGACGTGCAAGAAGCATGACCGGGGTCACGACGGAGAGCACATCGGGGAACGTCGACACCGTGGTCTACGACTCCGTCGTGACGCAGGTGGGCGGCATGGTCGAGGGATTCCTCGGCCATGGCCTGCTCATCTTCTTCCAGGCCGGCTCGCCCCCGGAGCTGCACGACATGTCGGTGCTGCACGAGGCGACGACAGCAGACGACGGGCCCCGTCCCGGCGACCACATCCACCTGGGCGACGTCGCCCTGGAGGTGCTCGCCGTGGGGTCCGTCGTCCGCGACAACCTGCTCAACATCGGCCACCTCGACCTCAAGGCGGACGGCCGCACCGAACCCAAGCTTCCCGGGGACGTCTGCGTCCGGGTGGGCGACATCCCGCTGCTCGCAGTCGGTGACGCCTTCCGGATCACACGCCCCCCCACCTGAGATCAACGAGACCAAGGAGTCCACCCATGAGCTACCGCGACAGGCTGCAGCAGCGGCTCGACGAGACGGGCCGGCCGCTACGCGTCGGACTGGTCGGAGCCGGCCAGATGGGGACCGGGCTCGCCGCCCAGCTCCTCCGGATGCCGGGGATCACCCTCTCCGCCGTCCTCGACGTGCAGAAGGAGCGGGCCGAGGAGGCGCTCGGCCAGTCCGGCCTCACCCCGGTCGACACCGGCGGTGACGTCGACAAGGCGGCGCAGGCGATCGAGAGCGGCGGCAGCGTCGCGCTCACCGCGATCGACGACCTCGGCGGCCTGCCGCTCGACATCGTGGTCGAGGCCACCGGCGTACCCGACGTCGGTGCCCGGATCGCGGTCGAGGGCCTGGCCGCCGGCATCCACGTCGCCACCCTGACGGTCGAGTCGGACGTGACCGTCGGCAAGTACCTCGCCCAGCTGGCCGGTGAGTCCAGCGCGCTGTACTCCGTGTGCCGCGGCGACGAGCCGGTGGAGACCAAGATCCTGGTCGACTACGCCCGGGACCTGAACTTCGAGGTGATCTGCGCGGGCAAGGGCAAGAACAACCCGCTCGACCCGTACGCCACTCCGGAGTCGCTCACCGAGCGCGCCGCGACCAAGCAGATGAACCCGAAGATGCTGACCAGCTTCGTGGACGGCTCGAAGGCGATGATCGAGATGGCGTCGCTGGCCAACACCACCGGCCTCGGCGTCAGCAAGCGCGGGATGCACGGGCCGGCCTCGACGGTGCCGACGCTGCACCAGACGTTCGCGCTGACGGAGGACGGCGGCATCCTCGACCGCGCCGGGGTGGTCGACTACTGCACGGGTCCCGTCGCACCGGGCGTCTTCGTCGTGGTGCGCACCGTGGACCCCTACGTGCACCACGAGATGCAGTACCTCCAGATGGGCGACGGTCCCTACTACGCGCTCTACCGGCCCTACCACCTGGCCAGCCTCGAGGCGCCGCTCACCATCTACGAGATGGTGCTCGACCACCGCCCCAGCCTGACCTCCGAGCACTGGACCGCCGAGGTCGGCGCCCAGGCCAAGCGGCCGCTCAAGGCCGGCGAGAAGGTCGACGGCATCGGCGGCTCGATGGTGCGCGGCCTGATCGACCCGGCCGAGGACTTCGCGCGCGACGGCCTGGTGCCGCTGGGCGTCCTCTCCCGCGCGGTGCTCAAGCGCGACGTGCCCAACGACCACACGCTGACCTACGACGACGTGGAGCTCGACGAGTCCTCCGTGATCGTGCGCATGCGGCGGATCCAGGAGGACATCGCCGAGGGCAAGCCGGCCCCGTCGCTGACCGAGCTCCGGGCCACGCTCGCGGGGTGAGCGTTACGCTCGCGGCGTGCCCCAGCCAGCTGCCGTTCCCGCATCCCCGCGGGCGGCGCTGGTCATGCTCGCCGCGGGTGAGGGCCGTCGCACCGGCCACCACACCAACAAGGTGCTGCTGCCGCTCGCCGGCCGCCGGGTGTTCACCTGGTCGCTGCGCTGGGCGCGGCTGCTGCCGTACGTCGACCGCACGCTGCTGGTCATCCGCGAGGAGGACCGCGACGGCGTCCGGGCGACCCTGGACCGCGAGGTGGAAGGCGCGCCGATCGACCTGGTCGTGGGCGGTGACAGCCGGCACGCCTCGGAGTGGCAGGCCCTGCAGGCGCTCGAGCCCGCCATCAACGCCGGCGAGGTCGACGTCGTCGTGATCCACGACGCCGCCCGTCCGCTGGCGGGCACCCGGCTGTTCGAGGCCGTGATCGCCGCAGCCACCGAGCACGGCGGCGCGATCCCGGTCCGCGACCAGGGCAACCTGGTGACCCGGGACGGCGCCGCCCCTCCGGGCGACCGGGTGGTGGCGGTGCAGACACCGCAGGCGTTCCTGGCGGCGCCGCTGCTGGCCGCCTACCGGCAGGCCGCCGCCGACGGCTTCGTCGGCACCGACACGGCGAGCTGCATGGAGCGCTACACCGACCTGCCGGTGCGGTGCGTGGTCGGCGACGCCGGCAACGTGAAGATCACCTTCCCCGACGACCTGTTCCTCGCCGAAAGGCTGCTCGCCAAGGCCGGCTACGACCTCTCCGGTGGCCTCGAGCCGGCCCGTCGCCGCGGTCCCGGCCGCCCCCACCTGCGCGACGTGCTGCCGACCGGGAGGCGGCGGTGACCGACGTCGAGAACGCCGAGCTGCGCTGTGAGAGCTGTGGCGAGGTCGCCGACCACGAGCTGAGGTACGCCGGGCGACTCCTGGAGTCGACCCGCTGCACGAACTGCGGCCACCACATCGAGCTGACCCAGCGCTCGCTGGTGCCGGCCTACCTGCGCGACCTGGAGCAGCGGGTGTCCACCAAGCCGCGGCGGATGCTGCGCCGCGCCGCGCGGGACCCGCTCGGCTACGCCCGGGAGCTGCCGCGAGCGGTCCTGCGACAGCCGGCGAAGTTCCTGCGGGAGTTCCGCGAGCTGTTCCGCTGACCGTTCGCTCGCTACACCTCGGGGCGCACCTGGCGCCCGAGCTCGTCGATCGACTCCAGCAGGTTGACCGCGGAGGCGTCGTCGACACGGCGGGCGATCGCCGGGGCGGTCACCAGCTCGACCGCGGCCCGCTCGCGCAGCCAACCCACCAGCCGCGCGAAGTCCGCGAGCGGCGGTTCCACGTCGAGCGTCGAGGAGGCGACCAGGACCGGCGAGGTCACGGCGGCCAGCGACTCGCGGTCGATGGTCCCCTGGATCGCGCCGTCGACGGCGGTCTTCACGGTGTCGGTCACCGGACGGAAGGCGACCACCGAACCGCTCCCCGCGCGCGCCGCCACGGAGGCCAGGAACTCCGCGGACACCAACGGGCACAGGGCGTCGTGCACCAGCAGGTCGGTCTCGGAGCCCGCCGCCTCCCACCACTCCTCCTCGGCCACCACCCGGGCGGCGAGACCGGTGCGGGTCACGTCGGCGGCGACGCGCGCCACGTCGGGGCGCCGTACGACGACCAGGGGCTCACCGCCGAGCGCCTCCCCGAGCGCCCGCAGGGCGTGCACGTACAGCGGCTCGCCGTGCAGCGTCTCGAACCCCAGCGAGGCGTGCCCGAGGAGCGAGAGCACGCCGGTCACGGCGCCCACGGCGGGGGTCGGCTGCGGCGTCATCGGACCTCGGGGGTGTGCGGCATGCGAATGCCCCCGGCAGCTGCCGGGGGCATTCGAGCGTAGATCAGGAGACCGCTCAGGAAGCGAGGACCTCGTCGAGGATGGCCTCGGCCTTGTCCTCGTTGGTGTGCTCGGCCAGGGCCAGCTCGGAGACCAGGATCTGGCGTGCCTTGGCCAGCATCCGCTTCTCACCGGCCGAGAGCCCGCGGTCACGCTCGCGGCGCCACAGGTCGCGGACGACCTCTGCCACCTTCATCACGTCGCCGCTGTGCAGCTTCTCGAGGTTCGCCTTGTAGCGGCGCGACCAGTTGGTCGGCTCCTCGGCGTGTGCGGCCCGGAGCACGTCGAAGACGCGGTCCAGACCTTCCTTGTCGACCACGTCGCGAACCCCGACCAGGTCGAGGTTGCAGGACGGGACGCGGACCACCAGGTCCTGCTGGGCGACGATCCGGAGCACGAGGTACTGCGTGTCCTCACCCTTGATCTTGCGCATCTCGATGTCTTCGATGACAGCGGCCCCGTGGTTCGGATAAACGACGGTTTCGCCGACGGTGAAAGTCATGTGCAGTTAACCCCTTTCGAGGTGACCAGTCTAACACGGCCCGGAACCGGTCCCGACCGCGTTTGTGCAGGTCAGAGGGTGTTTGCAGGGTTGACAAGTCGATAACTGGTGTGCATCTGCGGGCGGTGGACGATACTGCCCGGCATGGCAGACACGCCGCGGGAAGGCGACCAGGGGGCAGGGGTGACGGCAGAAGTGACGGCAGCGGGACCGGGGGCTCCCGGCGAGGACCCGGGGTCGCTCCCCGAGCGCGACGGGGCCGGCGCCGACCAGCGTTCGGAGGTCCCGGGGCAGGTGCGCGCACTGCTCGGCTGCACCCATCCGCGGCAGACCCTGACGATGGCCCTCGTCGTCGCCGTTGCGGCGCTGGTGTCGGGTCGTCCGCTGCGCGAGAGCCTGGTCGCGGGCGCGGCCGTGCTCGTGGTCCAGGCCGTGCTCGGGATCCTCAACGACGTCGGCGACCACGACCGCGACGCTGCGTCCGGCGCGAGCGGCAACCCGGTGTCGGAGGGGCGGATCCCGGCCGGCAACGCGACCTTCGCAGCGGTCTGCCTGGCGATCCTCGCGATCCCGCTGTCGCTGCAGAACGGGACGGCTGCCGGGGCGGCGCTGCTGCTGACGCTGGTCTCGGGGTTCATCTACGAGAGGGCGCTGCGTCGTACCGTCCTGTCCTGGCTGCCCTGGGCGGTGAGCTTCGGGCTGCTGCCCGCGTTCTTGTCGTACGGCGGGTGGGGCGGCGGGGTCCACGGTGACCCGCCGACGCTCGCGATGTCCGGGCTGGCCGCGCTGCTCGGCATCGGCGTGCACTTCCTGACCTCGCTGCCGGACCTGGTCGCGGACAACAAGACCGGGATGCGTCACCTGCCGTTGCGGATCGCGCTCAAGGTGGGCGCCCCGAGGCTGCTCGTGATCACGATCGCGTGGACTGCACTCGTGGTGATCGGGATGGTGCTGGCGGCCCTGTCCGTGGGGCTGCGCCAGTAGCCGGCGAGTGCCCTAGGGTTGGGCCCGTGAGGAGCACATTCCGTCGACGGGTCGCCGTACTCGCCCTGGCCGTGTCGTTGCCGGCCCTGTCCGCGTGCACCAACGGCTTCAACAACCAGACCGACGCGGTCTACCAGCCGGCGGTCGGCGTCAACGACCGCTCGAGCCAGGTCGACGTGCTGGGAGCGCTGGTCGTGGCGCCGGAGGACGGCAAGGGCGGGGTGTTCATCGCCTCCCTCGCGAACAAGGACCAGACCACCGACGACAAGCTCACCAAGGTCCAGGGGCAGGGCGTGGAGATCCAGGCCGGCACGGTCCCGGCGATCCCGGCCGGCGGCCTGGTCAACCTGGCCTCCGAGGAGATCGGTGGCCTCCCGGTGACCGGGGCGGCCGTGAAGCCCGGCGGCTACGTGCTGGTGCGGCTGACGTTCGCCAACGCCGAGCCGGTGACGGTCCGGGTGCCCGTGGTCCTCGACGTCGGCCCCTACGCCTCGCTCACGCCGCAGCCGCTGCCGACGCCGAACTCGGTGGCCTCCCAGGGCGCCCAGGGCACCGGGTCGCCGTCCGCGTCCCCCTCGGGCTCATGACGCACACGCTGGTCCTGCTCCGGCACGGCGAGAGCGACTGGAACGCCAAGAACCTCTTCACCGGCTGGGTCGACGTACCCCTCACCGACAAGGGCCGCGACGAGGCCGTCGCCGGCGGGGTGCAGCTGCGCGAGGCCGGGCTGCTGCCCGACGTCGTGCACACCTCGCTGCTGCGGCGCGCGATCACGACCTGCCACCTCGCGCTCGACGCTGCCGACCGGCACTGGATCCCGGTCCGGCGGTCGTGGCGGCTCAACGAGCGGCACTACGGCGCGCTGCAGGGCAAGGACAAGAAGCAGACCCTGGAGGAGTACGGCGAGGAGCAGTTCATGCTCTGGCGCCGCTCCTTCGACGTGCCCCCGCCGCCGATCGAGGACGGCGACGAGTACTCCCAGGCCGGCGACGTCCGGTACGCCGACCTCGGCGACGAGATGCCCGCGACCGAGTGCCTCAAGGACGTGATCGGCCGGATGCTGCCGTACTGGGAGTCCGCGATCGTCCCCGACCTGCGCGCTGTCCGGGATCGTGCTGGTCGCGGCCCACGGCAACAGCCTCCGCGCGATCGTCAAGCACCTCGACGGGATCAGCGACGAGGACATCGCCGGCCTGAACATCCCCACCGGCATGCCGCTGGTCTACGAGCTCGACGACGACCTGCAGCCGGTGGACCCCGGCGGGCGCTACCTGGATCCCGAGGCCGCCGCCGCTGCCGCCGCCGCCGTGGCGAACCAGGGTCGGTAGGGGCGCTTCGAGGGGTTGGGTGCGCGTGCGGGCGTGCGTGCGTGCGGTTTCCCAACACTTGTCCCGAAACTGCACGAGATTCGGCGATTTCGGTGCGCTTTCCCAACAGTTGTTGAGAAACCGACGCGCTCCGACGTCCATCAGCGCGGGGGAAAGTGGGCGCGCCAGGCGTCGGACGTCGCCCGCACATGCACGCCGCGATCCCGAAGCGCTGAGCGAACGCGGCGAATGGTCCGCGCCGGGTCCTTGTAGATGCCCTCGCTGGTGACGACGACGATGCGCCAGTCGTCGCGATCGAACTCCTCTCGGCGATCGAGGTCCGAGCCCCACTGGGCGATGCGCTCGATGTGTTGCCGCCCGTCGTACTCGATGATCAGGCGCACCTGTGGGTAGCTCAGGTCGAAGCGGCGCAGCACGCGGCCGTAGGCGTCGCGGATCTTGAAGTTGATCTTCGGCTCCGGCAGCCCGGCAAGGACGAGCAACATCCGGAGCCGTGACTCCATCGCCGAGTCGACGTCGATGCGTGCGTACGCGAGGACGCGACTCGCAGAGCGTGAGTGACGCTTTCCCTTCATTCGTTGGCAGTGGCTCGCCAGCTCCGGCAGCGTCACCAGACGCAGGCGCAGCATCGCGTCGGCGGCCACGACCGCGTCGACGAGGGGCAGCATCGCGCAGAGCTCGACGAACAGCTGCACGGGCGCAGACACCCGGATGCCCTGGTGCAGGACGACGTCGCTCCCCGCCTCACGGACGTGCGGCTTCAGTCCCGGCCGGTAGCTCCGGTCGTCCGGGCTGCGCACCGTGACGTGCACGAAGGACTCGTCGGGCACTGGCACCCCGAACAGGCGGGCCGCGGTGGTGTGGCTCGCGTGGGCGTCGCGAGGGTGGAGCAGGAGGGCCGCCAGCGCCCTGGTGTGGACGTCCAGCGGCACGTCGGCGGCGACGTACACGCCCTTGAAGATGCGCTGGAGACGCTTGGACCTGAACGTGCGTTCACTCAGTCCGGCTGCGAGAGCGTCCTCGAGCCGAAACGGTGTCCGGAGGTCTAAGGCCCCCCGAGCTGCAATCGACATCCCGACACGGTGACAGGATCCCCGCCGGCGTGCTCGCGCTATCCACAGGCCTCTGGAACGGGGCGGCGTACGGGTTCTCGACAACTGTTGGGAAACCGCACGGAATTCGCCAGATCACGTGCAGTTGCGGGACAAGTGTTGGGAAACCGCAGCCCCCACAAGCCCAACCCCGACGACAGACCCCCTCAGGCGCCCGGCACCGGGCCGGTCTGGCCGGTCACCAGGAACACGACCCGCCGGGCGATCGAGACCGCGTGGTCGGCGATCCGCTCGTAGTAGCGGCCGAGCAGGGCGATGTCGATCGCGGGCTCGACGCCGTGGGCCCAGTCGGCGCCGAGGAGCTCGCGGAACGACGAGCGGCGCAGCCGGTCCATCTCCTCGTCGGCCTCCTCGAGCTGGCGGGCGCCGTCGACGTCGCGGTCGGCGATGATGTGCTCCACCCGGCCGACCATCACCTCGGCGATCGTGGCCATCCGGGAGATCGTCGGCTCCAGCTCCTTGGGTACGGCGACCTCGGGGACACGCAGCCTGGCGATCTTGGCCACGTGCACGGACAGGTCACCCATCCGCTCGAACTCGCTGACCATCCGCAGTGCGGCGATCAGCATCCGGAGGTCGCCGGCGACGGGGTTCTGCAGGGACAGCAGCTCGAAGCTGTGCTCCTCGATCTCCTCGCGGGTCCGGTCGATCTCCGCGTCGTCCGAGATCACCTGCTCGGCGAGCAGGGCGTCCCCGTTGAGCAGGGCCTCGGTGGCACGGGCAACCGCGGTGCGGACGAGTCGCGACATCGCGATCAGGTCGTCCCGGATCCCTTCGAGCTGGTCGGCATAGGCATCACGCATGGGGTGACCGTAGGCACACCGGATGAAGGGTTGGGGTCGAAGCGTGAACGCCCGGTGAACGCCCCCGGAAGAGGTGTCGAAACCCGCGTCCGCGGGCCGGAGCGAGGGTGAAGTCCTGCGTACCATCGAGCCCGTGGACTCCGCGACGCAGGCTGTGCTGTTCGCGCTGCTCGGCGCGGTGCTGGGCGGCGCGGTCGTGCTCGCCTGGCGGGTGAGCGAGATCCAGCAGCAGCGGGCGCAGGAGGCCGAGCAGCCGGCCCTGCCCGACGGCGTCGCCGCCGTCCTGTCCGTGCTGCGCAGCAGCGCGCTCGTGGTCGACCCCGACGACGTGGTGCTCAAGGCGACCGCGCCCGCCTACAGCATGGGGGTGGTCAGCGGGGAGCGGCTGGTCGACGACGCGCTCCTCGACCTGGTCCGACAGGTACGACGCGACGGGCAGATCCGCGAGTCCGAGCTGCTGCACCCGCGCCGGATCGGCGTACCTGCCCGGAACCTGACCGTCCGGGTCACCCCGCTCGGCGCGCGGCTGGTGCTGGTGCTGCTCGAGGACCGCACCCGCGAGCGCCAGGTCGAGGCGATCCGGCGCGACTTCGTCGCCAACGTGAGCCACGAGCTGAAGACGCCCGTCGGCGCGATCCGGCTGCTCAGCGAGGCGGTCACCGAAGCCTCCGACGACCCGGTGGCCGTGCAGCGGTTCGCCGGCCGGATGGGCATGGAGAGCCTGCGGCTCGGTCGGCTGGTCCAGCAGATCATCGAGCTCTCCCGGCTCCAGGACGACGACCCGTTGGAGGAGCCCGGCTCGGTGCCGGTGGACCGGCTGCTCGACCGCGTGATCGACGAGAACTCGACGGACGCGTGCACCAAGGAGATCAACGTGGTGCGCGACGGCGAGAAGGAGCTGGTGGTCCTCGGCAGCCTGGAGCAGGTCGCGCTGGCGGTCAGCAACCTGGTCTCCAACGCGGTCAGCTACTCCCCCGAGGGATCCACCGTCGTGGTGTCGACGCGTGCGGAGCCGTCGACCGTGGAGATCGCGGTCACCGACCAGGGCATCGGCATCCCGGCCGGCGAGATCGACCGGATCTTCGAGCGCTTCTACCGGGTCGACCCGGCCCGGCACCGTTCCACGGGAGGCACCGGTCTCGGGCTCTCGATCGTGAAGCACGTGGCGGCTTCCCACGGCGGCGACGTCCGGGTCTGGTCCGTGGAGGGCCAGGGCTCGACGTTCACGCTGACGCTGCCACGCAAGCAGGACGTGCCCCACAGGGCCGAACCCCCGGAGGAGGCAGGCCCGTGACCCGGGTACTCGTGGTCGAGGACGAGGAGAGCTACAGCGACGCGCTCTCCTACATGCTGCGCAAGGAGGGCTTCGAGGTCGCCGTCGCCAACACCGGTCCGGCCGCGCTGCTCGAGTTCGACCGGGCCGGCGCCGACATCGTGCTGCTCGACCTGATGCTGCCCGGGCTGCCCGGCACGGAGGTGTGCCGGCAGATCCGGCAGACCTCCAACGTGCCGGTGATCATGGTCAGTGCGAAGGACGACGAGGTGGACAAGGTGGTCGGGCTCGAGCTGGGGGCAGACGACTACGTCACCAAGCCCTACTCCCCGCGCGAGCTGGTGGCCCGGATCCGCGCGGTGCTGCGCCGCGGGATCGAGCCCGACCTGGCACCCCTGACGCTGGAGGCCGGCCCGGTGCGGATGGACGTCGAGCGGCACGTCGTCACGGTCAACGGCGACGACACCCGGCTGCCGCTCAAGGAGTTCGAGCTCCTCGAGATGTTCCTGCGCAACCCCGGCCGGGTGCTGACCCGGGGTCAGCTCATCGACCGGGTCTGGGGCTCCGACTACGTCGGCGACACCAAGACCCTCGACGTGCACGTGAAGCGGCTGCGCGCGAAGCTCGAGCCGGACCCGGCCGAGCCGAAGTACCTGGTGACCGTGCGCGGCCTCGGCTACAAGCTCGACCTCTGACCCGGCTGGCAGGATCCCGCCGCCGACTGGCAGGAATCTCGCTATCGGTCGAAGCCTGCCAGTCCTAGGCTCGGCACGTGCCCGACCAGACCCCCTCACGCACGTCCGCCGACAACGCCCCGGAGGTGGCCCCGTGGCTGCCCCTCGCGGCGGTCGCCGTGACCCTGGTCCTGTGGGCCTCGGCGTTCGTCGGCATCCGGCATCTCGCCCACTCGTTCTCACCGGGCTCGCTGTCGCTGGGGCGCCTGCTGTTCGGAGCGGTCGCGCTCGGCGCGGCGCTGCTGGTCTCGCGCTCCTGGCGTACGCCGACGCGCCGCGAGCTGATCGGGATGGCGGCGATCGGCGTGCTCTGGTTCGGCATCTACAACGTGGCGCTCAACGCCGGCGAGCGCCGGATCGACGCAGGCACGGCGGCGATGCTGATCCAGGTCTCCCCGATCCTGGTGGCGGTGCTGGCCCTGTTCCTGCTCCGCGAGAAGCCGACGGCGCTGCTGGTGGCCGGCATCGCGCTCGCGTTCAGCGGCGTCGCCCTGATCGCGCTGTCCAGCTCCACGGGCAGCAACCACGACGTGCTCGGCGTGGCCCTCTGCGTGCTGTCCGCCGTCACCTACGCGATCAGCCTGGTCCTCCAGAAGCCGCTCGTCGGCAGGCTCCCGGCCCTCCAGGTCACCTGGGCGGCGTGCACCGTCGGCGCCGTGGTCTGCCTGCCGTTCGCGGGACAGCTCGTCGGCGAGACCGCCGACGCGTCGCTGGCCGACGTCGGGTGGCTGGCCTACCTCGGGGTGTTCCCGACCGCGATCGCGTTCACGACCTACGCGTTCGCGCTGCGTCACATGACCGCCAGCAGCCTGAGCGTGACCACCTACCTGGTGCCGCCGATCACGGTGCTGCTGTCGTGGGTGTTCCTGGCAGAGACCCCGCCCTCGGTGGCGTACGTCGGCGGCGCGATGTGCCTGGTGGGCGTGGCCGTCGCCCGACGCAGGCCGCGGACCGGCGAGACCCACACCCCGGTCGCCGAGCAGGACCCGGACCCCGCCGTCGTCAGGACGTAGGCGGGTCGGGCAGCGTTCCGGGGGCCTTCTCGAGCCAGCCACGGAACGCGTCGAGGTTGTGGGTGGGCTCGCCGCGCGAGATCCGCCACTCCCACTCCTTGCGGATCGCCGTCGCGAAGCCGAGCTCCAGGATCGTGTTGAACGACTCGTCGGAGTAGGTCAGCACCGATCCGAGCAACCGGTCGACCTCCTCGACGGTCACCGCGGCCAGCGGGAGTCGCGAGTCGAGGAAGATGTCGCCGGCCTGGTCGACCGCGAACGCCACCGCGAACATCCGCAGGTTGCGCTCCAGCAGCCAGCGGTAGACGACCTGGTGGTTCTCGTCGGGCCGCCGGCACACGAACGCGTGGATCGCGAGGGCGTGCGGGCCCACCTCCAGGCGCACCGGGGTCTTCAGCTTCCGCTCGCCCGGCAGCACCACGTCGAAGATGCCGGGAGCGGTCTCGACCCACTCCAGCGCGTCGTCAGCCAGGGCGGTCCGGATCGCGTCGGAGGCGCGGGCCTGCTCCTGGCTCGGGGTCTGCTCCTTCACGCGGCCATCATGCACGTGCCGCCAGCAGGTCCTGTCGCATCATCTGCGCCGCGCGCCGGTAGACCTCGATCGTGCGGTCGGCGGTCAGGTCCCAGCTGAACCGCGCCGCCTGCGTCACCGCACCGCGGGACAGCTCGGCACGCAGGGCGGGTGCGCGGACGAGGCGCTCGAACGCGCGGGCGTAGTCCTCGGGGTCGTGGCCGGCGACCAGCAGGCCGGAGTGGCCGTCGCGGACGGCAGTGGTCAGGCCGCCGACGGCCGCGGCCACGACCGGGGTGCCCACGCCCTGGGCCTCGACCGCCACCAGCCCGAACGACTCGTTGTACGACGGGACGCAGACCGCGGTCGCGGCGGCGTACCAGTCGACCAGCTCGGTGCGCGAGACCGGCGGCACGAAGCGGACCACGTCACCAAGCCCCAGCGAGCCGGCCAGCTGGGCCAGTGCCTCGGGCTTCTCCAGGCCGGTGCCGGACGGACCACCGATCACGGCGACCTGCAGCGTGGAGCGCAGCGAGGGGTCGCGCGCGATCAGGTCGGCCGCGGCGCGGACCAGGACGTCGGGGGCCTTGAGCGGCTGGAGCCGGCCGACGAAGACCAGGAGATGGGCGTCGGGCGCGATCCCGAGCCGGGCCCGCGCCCGGGTCTGCGAGGTCGGCCGGAACACGTCGAGGTCGACACCGGGGTGCACCACCTCGACCCGGGACGCGTCGGCGCCGTAGCTGTCGACCAGCTGGCGCGCCTCGTCGTGGGTGTTGGCGATCAGCATGTCGGCGGCCGCGACCACCTGCTCCTCGCCGATCACCCGGGCCGCGGGCTCCGGGGTGTCGCCCTCGGCGAGCGACTCGTTCTTCACCTTCGCCATCGTGTGCATCGAGTGGGCCAGCGGGATCCCCCAGCGGTCCCGGGCCAGTGCCCCGACCTGCCCGGAAAGCCAGTAGTGGCTGTGCACGAGGTCGTAGTGGCCCGGGTCGTGGGAGGCCTCGGAGCGGAGGACGTCTCGCGCGAACGCGCAGAGCTGGCCCGGGAGCTCCCCCTTGGTCAGCCCCTCGAACGGCCCGGCAACGATGTGCTGGACCCGCACCCCGTCGGCCGCCTGCACCACCGGCGCCAGCTGCGAGGAGGTCGAGCGGGTGAAGATGTCGACCTCGACGTTGCGCTCCGCGAGACGCTTGGCGAGCTCGATCACGTAGACGTTCATGCCACCCGCGTCACCGGTGCCCGGTTGGTCGAGCGGAGAGGTGTGGAGGCTGATCATCGCCACCCGGCGGAGCCGCGCGGGACCGTCGAGTCGAATCGTCACGCCACCCTCCTTCGCCTGGGCACTGTTCGTGGCCGTCGGGGAAACCCCCCGGATCGTTCCCCTATTCCGCGGTCCTACGCTTGGTGGATGAGCCAGCGGACCGCCGTCGTCACCGGTGCCAGCAGCGGGATCGGCGCCGCGACCGCGCGTGCCCTCGCCGGCGAGGGGTTCCGGGTCGTCTGCGCCGCACGGCGCCAGGACCGGCTCACCGCCCTCGCCGAGGAGATCGGCGGGGTCGGCGTCGCCTGCGACGTCACCGACGACGCCTCGGTGGCCGCCCTCGCGCGGGCGGTCGGACCCCGGGTCGACGTCCTGGTCAACAACGCCGGCGGTGCCTTCGACTCGGCCGGCGTGGCCGACGCCGACGTCGCGGACTGGGCCCGGATGTACGACGTGAACGTGCTCGGCCTGGTCCGCGTCACTCAGGCGCTGCTCCCGGCCCTGCGGGAGACCGGCAACGGCCTGGTGGTCAACGTCGGGTCCACCGCCGGTCGGGTGGCCTACGAGGGCGGTGGTGGCTACACCGCGGCCAAGCACGGCACCAAGGTCGTCACCGAGACGCTGCGGCTCGAGCACGTCGCGGAGCCGGTGCGGTTCTCCGAGATCGCCCCCGGGATGGTCCGCACCGAGGAGTTCGGGCTGGTCCGCTTCGACGGCGACGAGTCCCGGCGCGACGCCGTCTACGCCGGTGTCGAGGAGCCGCTGGTGGCCGAGGACGTGGCCGAGGCGATCCGGTGGGTGGCCTCCCTCCCCTCGCACGTCAGCGTCGACGAGCTGGTGATCCGGCCGAAGGCGCAGGCGGCCCAGCACAAGGTCCACCGCACCGGCTGAGCGGACCCCGAACCGGACATCATGGTCTAGTCCGCGTCCGGGTGCTAGAGAGTCGAACTCCCGAAATCCGGCCCCTGCGCCTCGTCACCCCTGCCACGCTGTCCGAAATCTTCGCAATGTCCGATAGATGACGAGGGCCCGACGTGACACCCACGACGCTGCCGCAGCGGACGGTCACCGACCTGCACCGGCTCACGAGCCTGCGCGCCCTCGCCGCCCTGACGGTCTTCATCTTCCACGTCGGCACGCACACGGACTGGCTGCCCTACGACCGCTACGCCCGCTACGGGTTCACCGGCGTCGGATTCTTCTTCATCCTCTCCGGCTTCGTCCTGACCTGGGCCTGGCGCCCGCACAACAACGTGCGCACGTTCTACGTCCGGCGGTTCGCGCGGATCTACCCGACGTACGCCGTGATGGGGCTGCTCGCGCTGCTGGTGCCGGTCACCGTGTTCGAGGTCACGGGCGCCGGGACGGCGGCGAACCTCGGACTGGTCCAGGCCTGGGTCCCGCGACCGGACGTGGCGTTCGCCCTCAACGGGGTCAGCTGGTCCCTGAGCTGCGAGGCGTTCTTCTACCTCTTCGCGCCGTTCCTGATCCGTGGCCTCGCCGGCCGGTCGCACCGCCTGGTGCTGGCGGTCTGCCTGCCCTGGGTGGTGCTGACCGCGTCGGTCGCCCTGGTCCTCGCGTTCCAGGGCCCGCGGGCCGACCTGACCGCCTTCACCAACCCGGCGGTGCGCTCGGGTGAGTTCGTGCTCGGGATGATGCTGGCGACCCTGGTCGCCAGCGGCTGGCGACCGCGCTGGCGGCTGGGCAGCGCGTCCGCCCTGCTGCTGGTGCTGGGCTTCGTGCTGTCGCGGTGGGTCGGCACGCTTCCGCACGGCGCGGCCGACGTGGCGCTGACCCCGCTGTTCGCGCTGCTGATCGCCTCCGCGGCGACGGCCGACCTCCACGGCGCACCGGGCTGGCTGCGGCACCGGACCCTGCACTACCTCGGCGAGGTCTCGTTCGCCTTCTACCTGGTCCACGAGCTGGTGATCGTCAACCTCGCCGCCGTCGTCGGGACCGAGACCGGTCCCGGGAGCCGGGTGCTCGCACTGGGCGTGTTCCTGCTGTCCCTCGGGCTGGCCATGCTGCTGCACGAGCTGGTCGAGAAGCCCGGCCAGCGCTGGGTGATGGGTCAGCGGCGGTCCCGCATCCGCACCCCGGTCGGCGTCCAGGTCCCGGTGGCCGCCTGAGCCGAGCCGCTCAGGAGTCGGCGTCCACCGTCGCGGCCAGGCTGCCGGCCACCGAGTCGACCGCGGTGTTCAGCACCTGCGAGACGTGCAGCACCACCTCGTCCGGCTCGTGGATCGGGTCGGGCACGTCGTACTCCTCCAGGTCGGCGGTCGAGCGCCGGTCGCCGCAGTCGCGGACCAGCTGCTGCGGGCTCGTCCCCGGAGCCACACCCGCCGCGAGCGTCGCGAACTCCAGCAGCGTGAACGTACGACGGAGCGCGCCCGGAACCTCGCCCAGCACTCGGGCCCGGATGTCCTTGGTGAGCGCCAGCAGCACCCCGGAGGCGGGCACCATCCGCTCGTTGAACTGGCGGGCCACGAACCCGTCCGGCGAGGCGCCGGCCTCCCTCAGCTGCACGCTCATCCGTCGGTGCATCGGGTGGCCCACCTCGGCCCGGAGGCCGGCGCTGCCGACCTCGAACCGGTCGCCGGCACCGAGGTCGGTCAGGCGCGAGCGCAGCAGGATCTCGGCGTACGGCGACCGGCAGACGTTGCCGATGCAGACGAACAGCACTGGGAAGGGCGCCACGACGGCCACGATAGACTGAGCGGTGCGCCCCTCGGCGCCACTCCCACCCGGTTCACCCCGTCGGACCTCGTCCGACCGGAAAGGCACGCACGCTCATGACCTCCCGTACCGACCTGCGCAACGTGGCGATCGTCGCCCACGTCGACCACGGAAAGACCACCCTGGTCGACGCCATGCTCTGGCAGGGCGGGGCCTTCGGCGCACACCAGCACGTGGACGAGCGGGCGATGGACTCCGGTGACCTGGAGCGCGAGAAGGGGATCACGATCCTCGCCAAGAACACCGCGATCCACTATGCCGGGCCGGCCGCCGACGGCAAGCCGATGACGATCAACATCATCGACACCCCGGGCCACGCCGACTTCGGCGGCGAGGTCGAGCGAGGCCTGTCGATGGTCGACGGCATCGTGCTGCTGGTCGACGCCTCCGAGGGCCCGCTCCCCCAGACCCGCTTCGTGCTCCGCAAGGCGCTGAACGCCGACATGCCCGTGGTGCTCGTGGTCAACAAGGTCGACCGCAGCGACGCCCGGATCGCCGAGGTCGTCGACGAGACCTACGAGCTCTTCATGGACCTGCTCGACGAGTCGCACAGCCAGGACGCGCTCGACTTCCCGGTCGTCTACGCCTCGGCCAAGGCGGGCCGGGCGTCCCTGGAGCTCCCCGAGAACGGCGGGATGCCCGACTCCCCCGACCTCGAGCCGCTGTTCCGCACGATCCTGGAGACCATCCCGGCACCGACCTACACCGAGGGCGCCCCGCTGCAGGCCCACGTGACCAACCTCGACGCCAGCCCGTTCCTCGGCCGGCTGGCCCTGGTCCGGGTCCGGGAGGGCACGCTGAAGAAGAACCAGACCGTCGCCTGGATGAAGATCGACGGCAGCAGGCAGAACGTCAAGATCACCGAGCTGCTGGTCACCGAGGCGCTGGAGCGCAAGCCTGGCGAGCAGGCCGGACCGGGTGACATCGTGGCGATCGCCGGCATCCCCGACATCATGATCGGCGAGACCCTCGCGGACGCCGAGAACCCGGTCGCGCTCCCGCTGATCAAGGTCGACGAGCCCGCGATCTCGATGACGATCGGCATCAACACCTCGCCGCTCGCAGGCCGGGGGCCGACCAAGAACACCAAGGTCACCGCCCGCCTGGTCAAGGACCGGCTCGACAAGGAGCTGGTCGGCAACGTCTCGCTGAAGATCCTCGACACCGAGCGGCCCGACGCCTGGGAGGTCCAGGGCCGTGGTGAGCTCGCCCTGGCGATCCTGGTCGAGCAGATGCGGCGCGAGGGCTTCGAGCTGACCGTGGGCAAGCCCCAGGTGGTCACCCGCGAGGTCGACGGCAAGGTGCACGAGCCGGTCGAGCGGCTCACCATCGACGCCCCCGAGGAGTACCTCGGCACCATCACCCAGCTGATGGCGGTCCGCAAGGGCCGGATGGAGCAGATGACCAACCACGGCACCGGCTGGGTGCGGATGGAGTTCCTGGTCCCGGCGCGCGGCCTGATCGGCTTCCGCACCGAGTTCCTCACCGACACCCGGGGCACCGGCATCGCGCACCACGTCTTCGAGGGCTACGAGCCGTGGGCCGGCGAGATCAAGTCGCGCTCGCAGGGCTCGCTCGTGGCCGACCGCACCGGCGCCGTCACGGCCTACGCGATGACCAACCTGCAGGAGCGCGGCGTGCTCTTCGTGGAGCCGACCACCGAGGTCTACGAGGGCATGATCGTCGGTGAGAACTCCCGCGCGGACGACATGGACGTCAACATCACCCGTGAGAAGAAGCAGACCAACGTGCGGTCCGCCACCTCCGACAACTTCGAGAAGCTGATCCCGCCGAAGCGGCTGAGCCTCGAGCAGAGCCTGGAGTTCTGCCGCGAGGACGAGTGCGTCGAGGTCACCCCCGACAACGTGCGGATCCGCAAGGTCCACCTGGGCGCCGGGGATCGCGCGCGATCCGCTGCGAAGGCCCGGAGGGGCTGACAGAGTTCGACGCATGACGCGACGGAGGCTGCGGCTGATCGCCGCCGTGACGTACGTCGCCGTCCTGCTGCTGCTGGTGCTGACCCCGATCTCGTGGCTGCTCAACCGGCTGACCGTCAAGGTGTACGTCGTCGGCAGCTACGACCTCCACCAGCGCTGGCTGCTGCCCGAGCACGTCGGCTACCTGCTCAACGTGCTGCTGTTCGTGCCGTTCGGCGCGCTCGTGGTGCTGATCGCGCGCCGGCCGTGGTGGCAGGCCACGCTGGTGGCGACCGCGGTGTCCGCGGCGATCGAGGTCGTCCAGTTCCTGCCGGTGCTGCACCGGGAGGCGACGGTCGCGGACGTCGTCTCGAACGGGCTGGGAGCCCTGCTCGGCGCGGTCGGGGCCGCCCTGATCCGGCAAAACCACAGAAAACGACTCCCGCCCCACTAGATTTGACGCGCGATGATGAACCTTCTGCGCAGGGTCGCGTCCCTCCCGGGACTCCGGACCGTCCTCCTCCAGGCAGGGGTACGGCGCCGGGTCGCCGCGCTGCTCGCGCTCCGCTTCCTGCTGGTCGCCCGTCGGGTGGACCGGCCGCTGCGGTTGGTGCTCAACGAGTTCCGTCGGCCACGCACCGCGACGTACACGATCAAGGCGACCGGGATGCCGGTCACGCTGCTCCACCGGCGTGACCTCGAGGCCCTGTTCGAGCTGTTCGAGCACGGCGAGTACGAGCCACCGGCGCCGATCCGAGACCGCCTGACCCGCGACCGGGTGCGCTCGATCCTCGACGTGGGCGGCAACGTCGGCATGTTCTCCGCGTGGGCGGCCGGCCGCTGGCCGGAGGCCCGGATCACCTCGTTCGAACCGTCACCCGAGAGCACCGCGGTCTTCCGGGAGTGGCTCTCGTCCAGCGGCGCCGACGTCGACCTGGTCGAGGCGTGCGCGACGACCGCGGACGGACCCGTGCACTTCGTCGAGGGCTTCGGAGGCGGCTCCCACGAGGGCACCGCGGAGACCGCGACCACCGTGCTGCCCGGGCTCGACGTCTACCCGTACCTGGCCAAGGCGGACTTCGCCAAGATCGACATCGAGGGCGGCGAGTGGGCGATCCTCGGTGACCCACGGCTCGCGGACCTGAACTCGCTCACGCTGGTGATGGAGTACCACCGCAGCCGGGCACCCTCGCTGCCCGCGGAGCGGGCCGCGCGTGACCTGCTGACCGCCGCCGGCTTCGAGGTCGGCCACGTCACCCCCAACCACTGGGGCCACGGCACGTTGTGGGCGTGGAAGGACTGATCCCGCGCCGCGCGCGGCGGCTGGACGTCCAGGGGTTGCGCGCGGTCGCGGTGCTGATGGTGATCGCGTTCCACGCCGGGGTGCCGCTGCCGGGCGGGTTCGTGGGCGTCGACGTGTTCTTCGTGATCTCGGGCTTCGTGATCACGCTGATGCTGGTGGCCGAGCACGAGCGCACCGGACGGCTGCGGCTGGGCCGGTTCTACCTGCGGCGGTTCCGCCGGCTGACGCCGGCGCTGGCGCTGATGGTGCTGGTCACCGCCGCGGCCTCGGTGCTGCTGCTGGCGCCGTTCGGCACGCAGCAGATCGCCGCCAAGACCGGCGTGGGCGCGATGCTCCTGGTCGCCAACGCCGTGATCGCCCGGTCCACCGGGGGCTACTTCGACGCGCCGGCGGAGACCAACCCGCTGCTGCACACGTGGTCGCTCTCGGTGGAGGAGCAGTTCTACCTGGTGTTCCCCGCGCTGCTGCTGCTCGGCTGGCTGCTCGCGCGTCGTACGACGCGGAAGCGGGGGGTGCAGCTGACGCTCGTCGGTGGACTGTCCGCGGTCTCGCTGGTGCTGATGCTGCTCGGCCCTGACGCGCTGCCCCGGCTGCCCGAGCTGCTCGGCTTCTACAGCCCGGTGGTGCGTGCCTGGGAGTTCGGCGCCGGTGCGCTGCTGGCGATCCTCGCCGACCGGGTCTCGTGGCGCGCGGCCTGGGCCGCCGAGGTCACCGCGCTCGGCGGGGCCGCCGCGCTGGTCGCGTCGGGGGTGCTGATCAGCGGTGGGACCCGGTTCCCCGGACCGTGGACGCTGCTCCCGGTCGTGGGCACGCTGCTGCTGGTCGCGGCCGGCACCGGCGCCACCCCGCTGCTCTCCCGGCTGCTCGCGAGCCGGCCCGCTGCCCGGGTCGGCGACTGGTCGTACTCCCTGTACCTGTGGCACTGGCCGTGCCTGGTGTTCGCGGGCCTGCTCCGGCCCGACAGCGCGCCTTCGCGCATCGCGGCGGTGCTGCTGGCGGTCGTGCTGGCGCTGACCTCGTACCGCTTCGTCGAGCAGCCGCTGCGCGCCCAGCGCCGGATCGGCCGGCCGCTGCTGGCGATGGTGACCGTGACCCTGGTGCTGCCGCTGACGATGTGCGTCCTGCTGACCCTCGGGGCACGCCAGGGCTGGGGCCTCCACCGGGTGCAGGAGACGCAGGCGGCGGGAGCCTCCGGCCACGTCGGGTACGTCGACTGCATGACGCTCGCGACGTCCGGCGGACCACCGGCCGCGCACCCCGACGCGTGCGCCTTCGGCCACGGGGCCGGGGCCCGGGACGGGGGTGCCCCGATCGTGCTGGTCGGCGACTCCAACGCGGCCCAGTACAGCGAGGCCGTGATCGGCGCCGGCCGCACGCTCGGGCGACCGGTCGAGGTCACGACCGCTGCCGCGTGCCCCTTCGCCGACGTCTACCGCGGCTCCGCCGACGGCTCCCGCAACGCGGGGGACGACGCCTGCCGCTCGTACTACGACGACACCATGGCCCGGCTCGCCGGCCGGGACCCGTCGGTGGTGGTGATCGCGGAGTCCGCCAGCCAGTGGCTGCTCGAGGACCGCAGCTTCGGAGCCACCCCGGACGACCTGGTGGCGCCACTCGACGAACGCGGCCGGGTCCTGCACGCCGGGTTCGAGCGGACGATCGGCGAGCTGCGCAAGGACGGTCACCGGGTGGTGATGGTGCTGCCGATGTTCTGGTTCGGTGACGTGACGTCCCCGCCGACACTGGCGTCCTGCCCGACCCTGCTCGGCATCCTCGGTGACGACTGCCCCGAGCCGCTCCCGGTCACCGAGCCTCAGCACCGGGCAGCTCGACGTACGCGCCCAGGTCGAGGACCTCGCGCGCGGTCCCGGTGTGGTCCCCCTCGACCTGCTCGACCGGCAGTGCCCGGGCGGGGTGTGCGCGGCGTACGACGGGTCGATGCCGATGTACGCCGACACCGGACACATCTCCGCGCAGCTCAGCGCCGCGATGGCGCCGGCGTTCGCGGACGCGGTCCGCGCCGTCGACCCGTGACCTGGCCTCAGCCGAGCATCTGCTGGCCGCTGCGGCGCCGGACGTGGCCCGAGTCCTCGTAGATCACGCAGCCGATCCGCGACCAGAGCGCGTCGGGGACCGCCGCCACCAGGGCCGGCTCGCTGCCCTCGGTGTCGATCTTGAGCACGTCGATGTGACCCTCGGCAGCGATCACGCCCGCCAGGGCGTCGGCCATCGCGTCGCACCAGACGCTGCGGGTCTCGGTCTCGAGGTCGTGCTCGTAGTAGGCCGCGAGCCCGCTGTAGCGGCCGACGTCCTCCACCCGGAAGTCAGCCTCGCCCGCCTCGGGTGCGACGGCGTTGGGTGAGACCACGACCCGGTGGCCGAACGGAGCGGTGTTGCGCTCGAGGGCAGCCAGGTTCTGCGGGACCGGCTCCCAGCAGTAGACCTTCGCGTCCGGCGAGCGCGAGAGGAAGTACGCCGCCGAGATCCCGATGTTGGCACCGATGTCGACCACCACCGCCGGTCGCCCGGTGCCGTAGTCGCGACGGAAGAACACCTCGTTGACGGTCCGCACGTCGTGCGGGTGGGTGAGCGTCAGCGGGACCCGGCCGATCGGCGTCCGCACCTCGAGCGTCCACGGGTAGTCGCCGCGGCTGTCGACGTAGCGGCGCAGGGTCTCGACCGGCCTCGTGCTCAGGCGCAGGGTGTTGAGGACGGCCCGGTAGCTCTCGCCCCGGAGCACACCTCGACGCAGCCGCCGCAGGTCGCTCGGTTTCACCGCGCCATGGTGTCACGTCGTCCGGCGGGTGAGGTCAGGCGCTGGCACCGTCGAACAGGTCGTCCCAGCTGTCCTCGCGACGAGGCGCCAGTCCGGCCGTCTCGAGCAGTCGTTGCGCCACCGAGGTCCAGGTGAAGAGCGGCGCCCGCCGCTGTGCCGCCCGGCCCCGGCGCCGGGCCTCGTCCGGCGAGCTGAGGGTGATCATCGCCCTGGCGATCGCCGACACGTCGCGCGGGTCGACCGCCAGGCCGCCGGACCCGATCAGGTCCGCGGCACCGCCCTGGTCGGTGCCGATGCAGGGCAGGCCGGCCGCCGCGGCCTCCACGTAGACGATGCCCGCCGGCTCGAACGAGGTCGGCACCACCAGGCAGGTGGCGGTGGCGAAGAGCGAGGCCATCCGTGCCCGCTGCTCGGGCACGTCGCGACGCAGGAACCCGTGACCGGTCACACCCGCGGCGTCGAGCTCCGGGTGGTGGCCGACGACGTCGAGCGTGGCCTCGGGCACCACGGTCCGCACCTCCCGGAACGCAGCCAGCAGGGACGGACCGTTCTTGTCGACCCAGTCCTTGCCGACGAACAGGAAGCGTGGCGTGGACCAGTCCCGGGTGGCGGCCACGGGGTCGTGGTTGCGGCCGATGCCGACCGCGACCACCTTCGTCTTGTCGATGCCGTAGTCGTCGACGATCGACGAGCGCACCCACGGCGTGGCGACGCAGCAGGCGTGCGCGGCGCCGTACACCTCGGTCTGGAGGGCGATCCGGCGTTGCACCTCCCGCGGCCCGACGTTCTCCCAGCTGAAGTACGGGCGCCCGAGCACCTGCCGGATCGTCATGTCCTCGAAGGTCAGGAGGCGGGGGTGCCGGAGCCGGTACGAGGTGCCGACCTGGACGACGGCGTCGATCTCGCCGAGCCGGCCGAGGTGGTGCTGCCCGATGCGGGAGCACCAGCGGCTCCAGGTCATGCCGAGCCGGGCGGCCCCCTTGGCCTCGCCGAGCGCGAACCGGAGCCCGCCCAGACGGACGTCGGAGGGTCGCATCCGTGGCACGGCCAGCGCCTGCAGCGTGCGCCGGGTGGCCGCCTCGGAGGGAGCCGCGCGGACCGCGACGGGTTCGGCGCCGGCGGCACGCAGTCCTTCGAAGATCCCGAGCGGCGTGCCGGACCAGGCACTGGGGTCCATCCCGTTCCCCGGAAAGGCGACCGCCACTCTCGGCGCCCGAAGCCCCTCGCTCATGGTCCGAGCATGACACGCGCGCAGACGGGGTCCCGGCAGGACCTCGCCCCTCTAGCCTTGCCCCCATGCATCGGTTGATCCTCGCTCCGCACATGGATGACGAGTCCCTGGGATGTGGTGGTCTGCTGGCCAAGCACCCGGGTGAGTGCACCGTGGTGACCGTTGCCTCGGGGGACGAGACCCGGGTCCGGGAGCACGAGCGGGCGATGGAGATCCTCGGCAGCCCCACGCACGAGAACCTCGGGTTCACCGACGGCCGGGTGGCCGAGGACATCCCGCGGCTGGTCGGTGCCTTCGACGACGTGCTGGCGCGGACGCGGCCGGACGAGGTCTACCTGCCGTTCCCGTCGTTGCACCAGGACCACATCGCCGTCTACGAGGCGGGCATGCGAGCGTGCCGGGTCTCGATGAGCACCGAGCACTGGGTGCCCAACGTGCTGATGGTCTACGACATCGCGGTCTACGACCTGAACCTGTACCCCTCGGACCTGCGCTGGAACGTCTTCGAGCAGCTCACCGAGGAGCAGGCCGAGCTCAAGGCCGCCGCGTGCCGCGCCTACGAGACCGAGATCCCGACCGGCTCGCACCCGATGAACAGCATCAAGGAGCTCGCCGCCTCGGTCGGGCACATCCGGCTGGTCGACTACGCGGAGCAGTACGCGCTGGTCCGACAGGTGCGCCGGTGACCCTGGTCTCGATCCACCAGCCCGACCTGCTCCCCTACAGCGGCTTCTGGTTCAAGATGGCGGTCAGCGACGTCTTCGTGATCGCCCGCCACGACCAGTTCCAGAAGCACGGGTACCAGCGCCGGGTGGCGATGCGCGACTCATGGGTGTCGCACCAGCTGGTCGGCAAGCCGAGCCTGGTGCCGATCACCGACGTGGTGGTGGCGCCCGGGTGGCAGGAGCGGCTGGTCGCGGCGATCACGGGGCGCTACCGCGGGGCCCGGCACTGGCAGGGCCGGGGTCCGGTGCTCTGCGAGCGGATCGAGGCGTGCACCGGCGACCGGCTCGACGTGGTCAACCTGGCGCTGATCGAGGTGGTGCGCGAGACGCTGGGGATCACCTCCGAGCTGGCGTTCACCGACCCGCCGACCGGGTCCGGGCGCGCCCGGCTGGTCGAGCAGGTGCGGGCGGTCGGCGGCTCGTCGTACCTCAGCGGGACGGGTGGCGCGGCCTACCTCGGCGAGACCGCGGTGGCGGACTTCGCCGCCGACGGCATCGAGCTGCGCTGGTCGCAGCACCGGCCGGCGACCGGGGACTCGGTGGTGACCCTGCTGATGGACCACGACGACCCGCTGGCGGCCGTGCTCGCCGAGGGCTGAGAGTCCTCAGCCGTCCCAGGTGGTGCGCTGCAACGGGCGCTCGATCCGGAACGGACCCTTCGGCGACCAGGCCAGCCGCTCGTCGCCCTCGCCCCCCAGCAGCCGCTCCCAGATCCCGGCGAGCTCGGCGTCGTCCAGCCGCCCGAGCGTCCGCCAGTGGCTGCCGTGGTCCTGGTCGGGGTCCTCGGCCAGCGCGGCGCTGCCGCCACGCACCTTGCCGGCCAACTGCTCCAGCGATCGCCACGGCACATGCACGACCACGGGACCGCTGCCCCGTCGCCCGGGTCGCGAGATGAAGTGGTTGCCCATCTCCAGCGAGGCCAGGACGTGGGCGCGGTAGGCGACGTCCGGCAGGTGGTGTGCCGTCAGGTCGAGCCGCAGCTCGCGCTCGGTGAGTGGCTCGTGGTCGGTGCCGGTCAGGGGGAACGCGTTGTGGATCCGTGCGTCCACCACGTCGAGCCCGGACGAGCGCAGCCACTCGGCCAGCGGTGCCCCGGGAGCGAACCAGAACTCGTCGGCGTCGAACGGCACCACCCAGTCGGCCCCGGCCCGGCCGGCGATCCGGCCGAGGCGGTTCATCTTGGCTGCCTGGAAGTACGCCGGGTCGGTGTCCTGGACGACGACCAGCGGGAGCTCGCGGGCAAGCTCGTGCAGCCGTTCGAGGGTGCCGTCGGTCGAGCCGTTGTCGGCGACCAGGATCCGGTCGACACCCTGCGCGACGAGGTGCCGCAGCACCGGGTCGACGATGTCGATCTCGTCCTTGAGCATGGTGACGCCCCACACCGATCCGCGCACGCGGCGGTGAGAGGGCAGGCCGGGGGCGGAGATCGCGGCCCGCGCCCGACGGGTCTCGGCCCGGACCTGGGCACTGCGCCAGGTGTTGCGCTGGGCGACCAGGGTGTCGCGCCAGCTCCGCACGTAGCCGGCCACTACCTGTCTCCGATCCCCGTCGTCGGCGCTCACCCGCGCATCGCGCGCAACTCTAGTGGCGGATCATCACACGCGGGGCATGCCGCTGGCCCCGCGCGGTCCGGTCGGCGCGGGGTGTGGGGCGGTGTCTTCAGGTGTCAGGCGGCTTGTCGTGGCTGACGTCAGTGGTGCCGCGGTGATCGCGGAGGAACTGGTAGCCGTGCGGCGATGACCACAGGTACGACCCGGGCTCGAGGGCGGTGTAGCCCCAGCCGGAGTGGTGGGTCTTCAGCCGGTGATGCCTGCGACACAGCGGCGCGAGGTTGTCGCTGCTGGTGGTGCCGCCCTCGGCGTAGGGGATGACGTGGTCGGTGTCGCAGCGCACCGCGGGGCGGGTGCACCAGGGAAACACGCAGGTCAGGTCTCGTTCGGCGGTCTGGTCGGCGAGCCTGGTGGGGACCTCGTACTGGTCGACGTGGAGGTGCTCGGCCACGTCGACCACCGGCCTGATCACCACCTCGGTCAGCGGGGTGTGCAGCCAGTCGCGGACCTGCTCGGCGGTCACCAGCCGGCGGCCGGAGGCTTCGACGCGGGCGAACGGGCCGTCCGGGGAGAGGTGGACGTGGACCACGGTCTGCCGGGCTGCCGGACGGTCTGCCAGGTCCTCGGTGTCGTCGGATGCCTGGAGGTCGAGGCTGGTCTGGTGGCGGGCGATCTGGCCCATGGCCTGGGAGCGGCGGACGTCGAGGGTCTCCTCGGACCCGCAGGCGGCGAGGAGGGCGGCTTCGCGGGCGACAGCCTGCTCGAGGTCGAGGGCGTCGGCGAGGTCGAGCTCGCCGTGGATCCGGGAGGTGCCGACGAAGGAGACCTGGGTGTGCTCGATCGCGAGGTACCGGCCATCCGCGGCCCGACGCCTGGCCTTCTCGGCCTCGGCGGGCATGAACCGCCCGACCGCGTCGGCGACCAGCCGGTCGACCTCCGCGGGCCGGATCCGGTGCGCATACGGGGCGACGTTGTAGTCGACGAACCCCGCTGCTGCCACCGAGAGGGCGATGGTCTCCCTCGCGATCCGCCGGGCCCGCCACGCCGGCAGGTCACCGGCCAGGACCCGTGCCCAGGTCCTGGGGAGCCGGTGCCGCAGCTCGACCGCCTCACCGAGGTAGGCCTTGCCGGTCTCGGTCGGCAGGCCCACCGCCAGTGCGAACTCGGCCACGCAGAACTCCGCGACCAGCGGTGCGCCCGGTCCGGCGATCGCCAGCGGCTGGTCCCCATAGCGCGAGAGCAGCGCCGCGTCGTGAATGGACTCGACCGGGTGCAGCTCCGCCCAGGTGACTGCGTCCTGCAGGAGTTCGACCTCGGCCATGTTGGCTGCCCGTCGACGGTCCCGGGCGTGGTCGAGGACCGCTTGTGCGGTGTCGAGGGTGGTGCCCGGGGTCATGGCACTATTGTACTCGAACAGGTGTTCGATTCAAGAGCGGAATCCGTCGACATTTCCCATGCGAAGCAGGGTGTTCCGAAGGCTCCGTGCTGGGCTCTCCACCACTGCGGCCGGCAGCCGGGAGCGAGCCGCACCCCGGCGCCGTACCCTCCCCGTAGCTGCGCCTTTTCACCACCCACGACGCGACAGCCGCGGGCGGCCGCTCGCGACGAGACCCACATCCATTCACCACCGGATGCGCGTCTTTCGACCCTCCAGCCCCACGGGCGCCACTAGGATGAATCGGTCGAGACCACCATTCGGGGCGCCGCCACCCTCGACGTCGCGAGGACACCTGCTGTGATGGACCAGTTGCGAGCAATGCTCGCGGTGCTCTCCGCAGGGACCCGCCGACGGCTGGTCCTCGCCGTCATCGGCTCCGCGCTCGTCGGTCTGGCCGAGGTGGTCGGGCTGCTCACCATCCTGCCCCTGATGCAGCTGCTCACGGGCTCGTCGGCCGACGAGGGTGCCGTGAGGGTGATGTCGCAGATCTTCGGCACCCGGGACACCAACACGCTGGCGGTCGTCTCCGCGACGCTGGTGTTCGCCTCGTTCCTGACCAAGGGCCTGCTCACGGTGGCCTTCCGCTGGTGGATGCTCGGGTTCCTCTACCGGGAGGAGGCCGAGACCTCCCTGATGCTCCTGCGGTACTACGTCCGGGCGCCGTACCAGCTCCACCTGCAGCGCAACTCCGCAGACCTGATCCGCACCATGAACGACGCGGTCGGCACCGTGTTCTCGTTCGTGATCGTCGGCGGGATCGGCGCCCTCGGCGAGGCGGCGACGATCGTCTTCGTGCTCGGGACGCTGCTGGTGCTGATGCCGCTGCCGACGCTGGGGGTGTCCCTGTACTTCGGCCTGACCGGCTTCTTCTTCGCGCGGGCGATGCGGCGCCGCGCGGTGCGCTACGGACGGGCGATGATCGACGGCTCGCTGGCGATCTACCAGGGTGCGATGCAGACCCTCGGCGGGGTCAAGGAGATCAAGATCCGGCACCGGGCCGACTACTTCCTCGACGTCTACCGCAAGGCCCGCTGGGACTACGCGAGCGCGCGGCGGGCGGCGGCGTTCATCAACGACCTGCCCAAGTACTTCATGGAGATCCTGTTCATCGTCGGCATCGCGCTGACCGCGGTCGTGATCTTCACGCGCAACGCCTCCGACGAGGCGCTGACCATGCTGACCTTGTTCGTGGCGGCGGGCTTCCGGGTGCTGCCGAGCACGGTGCGGCTGCTCGGTGCCACCAACGGGATCCGGGTCGGCGTGGGCTCGCTGGACCTGATCGTCACGGACATGCAGGCCGCGTCCGCGCTCGAGGAGGAGACCGACGAGAAGGAGCGTGACGCCGAGCCCCTCGCCGTACGACGTGAGGTGGCGGTGCGCGACCTCACCTTCCGCTACCAGGGCAGCGACGAGGACGTCGTCCGCGGGATCGACCTCGACCTCCCCGCCGGCACCTCGACGGCGCTGGTCGGGGTCAGCGGCGCCGGCAAGAGCACGCTGGTCGACCTGGTCCTGGGCCTGCACGAGCCCCGCACCGGCAGCATCTGCGTCGACGGCCACGACATCCGCACCCGGATGGTCTCGTGGCAGCGCAGCATCGGCCTGGTGCCGCAGGACGTCTACCTGCTCGACGACACGCTGCGCGCCAACATCGCGTTCGGCGAGTCACCCGACGAGGTCGACGTCGAGCGGCTCCAGCGGGCCGTGACGCGGGCCCAGCTCGACCCCCTGGTGGCGCAGCTCCCGCACGGCCTGGACACCTATGCCGGCGAGCGCGGGGTGCGGATCTCCGGCGGTCAGCGGCAGCGGATCGGCATCGCCCGTGCGCTCTACGGCAGGCCGTCCGTGCTGATCCTCGACGAGGCGACGTCCGCCCTCGACAACGAGACCGAGCGCCGGGTCACCGAGATCATCGACTCGCTGCGCGGGAGCCTCACGATCATCGTCGTGGCCCACCGGCTCTCGACCGTCCGCGACTGCGACCAGGTCGTCTTCCTCGACCACGGCACGGTCGAGGCGGCCGGCTCCTTCGAGGACGTACGACGGGCCAGCGAGACGTTCGCACACCTGGTCCGGCTGGGCCGTCTCGAACCCGACGACCCGGCCCCGGCGAGCAGCAGTCGGTGAGGCTGCACGTCGTGCACGCGGTGCCACACACCTCCTCGTCGTACGGCATCGCGGAGGACGGCTTCACCGCCGCCATGCAGGTCGTCGCCGAGCGTTGCGACGTGCGCTGGCTCAACATCCATCCCCACAACCCCGACGCCGCGGAGCAGGCGGCCGCGATCCCGGACTGCGACTTCGTGCTGGTCCGCAGCGACTGGCTCTGGCTGCCGACGCAAGCCGCCGACAAGGCGCTGCACGGACTCGACGTGCCGGTGGGGCTGCTGATCGCCGGCTCGACGCTGCCGCCGTCGCTGGTTCAGATGAAGCGCTTCGACGTGCTGTTCCACGAGACGCCGTGGTACGCCCAGCACGTGCGCGAGCACCCGTTCGCCGTGCAGGCGTTCGGGATCGACACCCGTGTGATGCGCGACCTGCAACGAGCCCAGCGCAGCTACGACTGGGTGATGGTCGGCCGGCTGACCGGGTTCAAGCGGCCCGAGCGGTTCCTGCAGAAGACCGGTCGCCGGCTCGCGATCGGTGACCTCTCGGTGCCGCGTCCCGACATCGAGGGGGCGCTCCGCGGCGACGGCGTGGACGTGCGCGACCAGCAGACCCATGCCGACCTGGCTGCGATCTACAACGACGCCCGCGGGGTCTTCGTGCCGTGCGAGCTGCAGGGCGGCGGAGAACGGGCGGTCCTCGAGGGCCGCGCCTGCGGGTGCACGATCGAGATCGCCGACGACAACCCCAAGCTGGCCTCCCTGCTGGACTGCCCGATCTGGTCGCACGAGGACTACGCCGAGGAGCTGTGGGCGGCGATCAGGGCCGTGGTCGGCGGCCGCCGCGTCTGCCGCGCCGACAAGCTCCGCGGCCAGCGCGCGCGCCGCCGGGCGGTGCTGCTGGACAAGGCCCGGCGGGCACCGTCGACCGTGGTGATCCGCGGCCGCGACGCGGTTGCCCGGCACCGGTCGCGCTGAGGCTCAGGTCGATGCGGGACGGGCGTCCTGCAGACCGCTGACCCGGGCCCGGAGCTCGTCGAGCTCGGCGTCCAGGCGCGGCGCGTGCCAGCCCATCGTGGTGGTGATCTCCTTGAGCCGCCACCGCCAGTCGACCCGCTCGAGAGCCCGGGCGTGCGTGAGCTGCGCCTGCTGGGGCGTCCAGGACGTCGCGGCCTCACGCAGCACGGCCAGCCCCTCCCGGCGATCGGTGGTGCCGAGATCGAGGGTGGCCCCGGGCCAGAGCACGGCCTCCGCCGCCTCGCAGCGCGGCGCGATCCCGGCCACGACGGCCCCGCTGGCCAGCGCGTCGGTCCAGCGGCCGGTGAGGTACTCGCGCGTCGGATGTGTGTACGACGCGGGGCTGGCCACGTTGGAGAAGGAGAGGGTGTACCTCGCGGCCGCCATCGCCCCCATCACCGACCGCTGGTTGGCGTCGGCGTCGCCGTCCACGAACGGCGGACGTCCGCGGTACGCGAGACCCAGCCCGGCGGCCGAAGCGGACGCGGCGGCATCGTCGTCCCAGGAGTCCGGCTGACGGCCCACGCGCTGGACGTCGACCGGGCGGTCGGCCGCGGCCGATCCCCGGCGCAGCACGTCGGCGCCGAACGGCAGGAAGGCGGTCGGCGTGCCCGTGGTCCGTTCCCACGAGCGGACCAGCTCTCCGTCGGTGACGAAGTACTGGTCGATCAGGTGCCGGCTCCGGGCCACGAACGGGATCCGGTCGTCCCAGAACGAGTCGATGACGTAGGCCGCGACCTCGGAGTAGGAGTGCCGCCAGGTGGCCACCTCGGCCATGGTCTGGAGGTGGCCGGGCTGCGCGGCGACCAGCAGGCACGGCTCCTTGTCGCGGCGCCGCGGCAGCAGCGCACCGACCTGACGCGCGCGGCTCGGGATCCGGTCGGCGACGCGGACCACCAGCGTCGCGCCGAGCAGGTCGGCGGCAAGACCGGCGAACAGGTCGACGGTGTCCCACCCGCGCCCCTCCGGGCGTACGCAGACGACCTTCATCGCACCCCCACGCGGACAGGTCGTGGCTCGGACATCTGTGGAACCCCCCGGTTGCCGAAGCCACAGCGTAGGTGCCGAAATGCCGCATGAACAGGCAGAACGGCTCCTATTGAAATGTCCGGAAGAATAACCTTGCTAAATGTCCTAATTGCCGGTTGTTTTCCACTATTTCCGACACCGTTCCGGGGGCCCGCGGTGTCGGATCGACTGACCCGTCCGGACCCCCACCGACCACTCGATGTGGCAACATCGGCCCGACTTGTCCGCTTGGCCAGCCCGTCTCAGGAGGATCCGTGGCTCCCCGTCCGCTGAGCGTGGTGGTGCCGCACTACGGGTCTCCGGCTCCGACCCTCGCGCTGCTGCGGATGCTCCGCGGCCAGGAAGGTGACCTGGACCTCGAGGTGATCGTGGTCGACGACTGCTCACCCGAGCCGTTCCCGGAGCGACCCGGCCTCCACGTCGTACGCCGGGCCGTGAACGGCGGGTTCGGCAGCGCGGTCAACGCGGGCGCCGTCGAGGCCTCGCACCCCCAGATGCTGGTGCTGAACAGCGACGTGCAGATCGAGCCGGACTTCGTCGGCCGCCTGCTCGACGCCGCCGACGCCTGGCAGCCCGCCGTGGTCAGCCCGCGTGTCGTCGACGAACGCGGCGACGACGCGTGGGTCGGCCGGCACTTTCCCACCGCCGCCCAGCAGACCGTCGAGTGGCTGACCCCGCTCGCCCGCTGGCGCGACCTGAGCAGCCTGCACCGGGCGGTGGGGCACGACGTGGCTGCCCGCGGCCGCACGGCGGTCGTGGACTGGGTGATCGGGGCCGCGATGCTGATCCCGCTCGCGCAGTTCCACGCGGTCGGCGGCTTCGACGAGCGCTTCCACATGAACGCCGAGGAGGTCGACCTGCAGCGCCGGCTGCTCGCGGTGGGCGTCCGCGCGGTGGTCCTCGCCGAGCCGCACCTGGTCCACGAGGGCGGCGGGTCGTCCGATCCCGCCCTCAGCCGGCGCTGGTTGGTGGAGAGTCGGTTGCGATACGCCGACAAGTGGGGCGGGCGGCGTGCGTTGCAGGCATCCTTGACCGCGGCGACCGCAGCCAACCTGGCCGCGAACGGGGCGCGCCGGATCGCCGGCCGCGACCTCTCTCCCGTGGAGGTCGCCCGCGAGGAGCTGAGCATGATCTGGAAGGGCCGTCGATGAGGGTGCTGGTCACCGGCGGGACCAGGCACGTGTGGCCTGGACGGGCGCGCCGGTGACCACGTGACGACGCGGCTGCTGCTGATCGGCCCGGCGTTCTACGGGCTGTGGAAGGGGTTCGAGGCTGCCTTCCGTGAGCTGGGGTACGACGCCCGCAGCCACCTCTACGACGACTACTCCTCACTCGGCGCCAAGGTCCGCAACAAGGTGCGCTACGAGCTCCCGCAACGGCTGGGACGCGACGTCGAGAACGCCGTCCGCGGTGAGCTGACCCGGTCTGCCCTCGCGGCGGTCGCGGCGCACGACCCCGACGTCGTGGTCGTGGTCAAGGGCGACGTGCTCGGTGACGAGCTCTGGGACGAGCTCGACGCCCGGGGCCGACCCACCCTCCTCTGGTTGTACGACGCCCTCACCGCGATGAGCTACGACCGCGAGCGACTGGGCCGGCCCGGCTCCGTCGTCTCGTTCTCCCGCGACGACGTCGCCACCATGCGGTCCTGGGGCGTCGCCGCCGACCACGCCCACCTGGGCTTCGACTCGCTCCTGGAGCTGCCGGTGCTGCCGGCCCGCGACGAGATCGTGTTCGCGGGCGCCCGCTACCCGGCCCGCGAGCGGCTCCTGCTCGACCTCGTCGCGCACGGACTGCCGGTGCGCGCCTTCGGACGTCAGTGGTCGCACCACCCCTGGGACCGGTTGCGCACCTGGGACCCGCGCCGGCCCGCCGTACCCGCCGGCCGCGACCTCGACCGCGCCACCGCCTCGGCCCGGATGCGCAGCGCTCGCGCCTCGGTCAACTCGCACGGCGAGCAGGACGGCTTCAACCTCCGGGTGTTCGAGGCGTGCGGCGTCGGCGGCGTCCAGCTCGTCGACCGCGACGACGTCGCCGAGCTCTACGAGCCCGACCACGAGATCGCGGTCTACCACTCGGCCGAGGAGCTGGTCGCGCTCTGCGAACGGGCCGGCAGCGACCACGCCTGGGCCAGCCGGCTCCGCGAGGGTGGTGCCCGGCGCACCGCGGCCGAGCACACGCTGGTGCACCGCGCGCGCTTCCTGGAGTCCCGGTGGTGACCGGACTCGCACACCCCGACGACCTCGGGGCCTGGCAACGCTGGCAGGACCGCCAGCACCCGCTCCGGGCGGTCAAGGGGCGGCTCCGGCCGTCCGGGCCCGCCTCCGGGACGCTGACCACCGGCGGCCGGGCGCCGTCGGTGCTGATCGCGATCGACAGCACCTCGCCGAGCAACCTGGCCGCGCTGCTGGCCCCGGTGGCGCACCTCGACCCGACACGGGTGGCGGTGCTCGGCCCCGGCGACCTGACGCCGCTGCTGCCCGACGGCCCGTGGACCACCCACGACTGGGCGGCGGGCGATCCGCTGCCCGACGTCGCCGCGGTGGTGTCCGCGGGCCACTACCTCGCGCTCGGTGCCGCGTCGTACCACCTGGCGCGTGCGCGCGACCTCCCCTTCGTGGTCTCCCAGCACGGCGCCCTCACGCCGGTCGCCCCACCCCTGCCCCCGGGCGCCGTGCTCTGCGCCTGGAGCGAGGAGGACGCCACGTTCTGGCGATCCGGACGCACCGACGTCACCGCGCGCGTGGTCGGCTCCGAGCTGCTGTGGAGGGCGGCCCGGACCGGCAACGCCACCCAGGTGGACCCGACGGCCCCTCCGACGTACCTCGGCCAGCTCCACGGTGCCGAGCTCCCCCGCCGCGACCTGGCCGCGGCCGCCCGCACCTTCTGCCGTACGACGGGCGCGACGTACCGCCCCCACCCCGGCGAGACCGACCGCGCCAGCCGCCGGATCCACGCCGGGTGGCAGCGCGAGGGCATCCGCGTCGACCGCGCCGGCGGGCCGCTGTCCGCTGTCACCACGCCCGTCGTGGGCGTCTTCTCCACCGGCGTGCTGGAGGCGGCGGCCCGCGGGGTCCCGGCCTGGGTCGACTTCCCCCGGCCGCCGGACTGGCTGGCAGACTTCTGGCGTCGCTACCGGATGTCACAGTGGGGTGGACCGCCGACGCCGGCTCCCGACCCGGCCGCGACGTCCCCCGCCCGTGCCGTCGCCGCCCTGATCGGAGAGCTCTCGTGACCGCCACCCGGATCCTCTGCCTGGTCCCGGCCCGTGGCGGCTCGAAGGGCATCCCGCGCAAGAACCTGACCGAGGTCGCCGGCAAGCCGCTGATCGTGTGGACCCTCGAGCAGGCGCTGCGCGCCGGCGGCATGGACGTCGTGGTCTCCACCGACGACCCCGCGATCGCCGCCGTGGCCAGCGCCGCCGGGGCCGAGGTGCCGTTCCTGCGACCGGCCGAGCTGGCCGGTGACACCACCGCGACCGAGCCGGTGGTGCTGCACGCGATCGACGCGATGACCGAGCTGGGCCGCGCACCCGACGCGGTGCTGCTGCTCCAGGCCACGTCACCGGTGCGGCTCCCCGGCACGCTGGAGCGCGCGAAGGCCGAGTTCGCCGACACCGGCGTCGACTCCATGGTCGGCGTCGTACCCCACCCGCCGTTCCTGTGGCGCCTCGGACCGGACGACACCCCTCCGCAGCCGGAGTACGACGTCGACCACCGCCTCCGCCGCCAGGACATGACGCCGACCGACCTGCGCTACCGCGAGACCGGCTCGCTCTACCTCACCCGCAGCGAGCTCTACCGCGACCGCGCGAACCGCCCGGGCAACCGCCTGGGCGGCCGGATCGGCCTGTTCGTGATGGACGAGCTCGAGGGCATCGACGTCGACACCGAGCTCGACCTCGCCCTCGCCGAGCGCAAGCTCGCCGAGCTCACCCGCCGGGGCTGACCGCCCGCCCGGGCGCGAGAACCCGGACCGAGAGCGCCTTCACGCACGCCCGAAACCGACCTCGATACCCGCCGAACCGCCAGACCTCACTAGTCCGTTTTAGTCATTTCTGGGCGATCTACGCCTGAGGTCCCCGCCGGCCGGTTTCCTCGGAAGCCTCACGGGTCCGCCCGTGGGACGGCACGCGCGCCCGGCCGGCGCGGACGACAGCTCCACGGGGGACACACCGATGTTCGATGGCACCGCTGCGCGGCCCAGCACGGCTGGTGGTCGGGTCCGCGCCCTGCTCGCGCTCGTGCTGCCCGCACTGCTCGTCGCCACCCTGCTCGGCACCACCGACGCGGACGCCGCCACCGCGACCACCGTGACGTTCGAGCCGACCCCGATCGCCTACACGGCGCCCGAGATCGCGAACACGCTCCGCGGCCAGTACGCCTGGTCCGGCCAGGAGGCGCAGCCCGGCTCGTACAAGACGCTCGACACCTACTACCGCGACCAGGTGATGTGGAGCCGGATCGAGCCCACCCGGGGCAGCTACGACTGGAGCTGGTTCGACGCCGGCCTGGCCGACGCCGGCGCCCGCGGCGGCAAGTTCGGCTTCCGCGTGATGGCGTGGTGCCCCTACTGCTGGCGCGACGCGACCCCGTCGTGGCTGCCGAAGCAGGCGGGGACCACGATCCCCGACTGGAACAGCGCCGCCTTCCTCAACGCCTGGGACGACCTGATGAAGGCGCTGGCCCGGCGCTACGGCGACGACCCCCGGCTCGGCTACGTCGACATCGGCGGCTACGGCAAGTACGGCGAGTGGCACACCGACGGTGAGGGCGCCAACGGCACGCCGGCGTCGATCGGCCGGATCATCCGCAGCGTCCACGACAGCTTCCCCAGGCAGCACGTGCTGATCAACGCGATGAACACGGAGGGCCTCACGCAGGCGCTCGCCCTGGACCCGGACATCGGGGTCCGCATGGACTGCCTGGGCCTCGCGAACTTCTTCTACTCCTTCGACCACATCGCCGCCCTGCAGGCCCGCTGGAAGACCGCGCCGGTGATGACCGAGTGGTGCCACGCCGCGTCGACCAGCACGGTCACCGGCGCTGCGCAGGTGAAGAAGTACCACGTCTCCACCGTCTCCAGCGGGAACACCTACAAGCCGTACACGTCGATGTCCTCCACCCAGCAGGCCGGCTGGCGCGACGCGGTCAAGCACAGTGGCTACCGCTACCAGCTCCGCACGGTGAAGCTGCCGAAGACGATCCGGTCGGGCCGGGCGATCTCGGTGACCACGGTGTTCAAGAACGCCGGCTCCGCCCCGACGTACGACGACTGGCGCGTGCAGGTGCGGCTGCTCGACGCGGACAACAAGGTCGTCGCCAAGGCGCCGCTGAACATCAACCTGAGCGGCCTGCTCACCGGCTACCGGACCTACTCCCGCTCCACGACGCTGACAGCGGCCCCCGGCACCTACAAGCTCGCCGTCGCCGTGGTGGACCCGGTGGACTACCTGGACCCGATGTGGCTGGCCACGAAGGGCCGGGTCACCGGCGGGAACTACGTCGTGGGCTCGCTCAAGGTCACCAACTAGTGTCCTGGGAACGGGCGTAACACCAGACCCAGAGGTGTACTCCAACCTAGACTCGTACCCGTGTTCGTCGAGAGGAACCTGACCCCGTACGTCGTGTACGCCGAGGACCCGGTGCTCCGGGCTCTCGAGAAGATCACGGCGAACCGGGCCCGCGTGATCTTCGTGGTGTCCGCGCGCGGGCATCTCGAGGGCGCGCTCTCGGACGGCGACTTCCGGCGCTGGGTCAGCGAGCAGCGGGACGTGGACCTCAGCGTGCCGACGCTGCAGGTCGCCAACCGCGCGGTCCGCTCGGTGCCGCACGACACCGCACCGGCGGACATCCGCCGGATGTTCGGCAGCGGCATCGACCACGTCCCGATGGTCGACGAACAGGGTCACCTGTTCGGGATCGCGGTCAACAAGAGCAACGAGCTCCGCATCGGCCGGCACCTGGTCGGCCCGGAGACCCCCGCCGTGGTGATCAGCGAGATCGGCATCAACCACCAGGGTTCCGTGGGTTTCGCCAAGGAGCTGGTCGATCACTCGGTGCAGGCCGGCGCCGACGTCGTGAAGTTCCAGCTGCGCGACATGGAGGCGCTCTACCGGCAGGGCGCGGGCGCCAGCGGTGGCGAGGACCTCGGCCCGCAGTACACCCTCGACCTGCTGGCCAAGTACAACCTCACCGCCGACCAGCTGGTGGAGGTCTTCGACCACTGCCGCGAGGTCGGGATCGACGTGATGTGCACTCCCTGGGATCCGCCCAGCGTCGACCGGCTCGCCGAGTACGGCGTCGACGGGATCAAGGTCGCGTCCGCCGACATGACCAACCACACGCTGCTGCGGCACATGGCCGGCACAGGCATCCCGCTCGTCGTGTCCACCGGCATGGCGACCGAGGCCGAGATCCGCGAGACCGTCGACCTGCTGCGTGGCACCGGAGCGGCGTACGCCCTGCTGCACTGCCAGTCGACCTACCCGGCGCCGTACAAGGACGTCAACCTGCGCTACCTGCGACGGCTCGCCGACATCGGCCAGTGCCCGGTCGGGTACTCCGGCCACGAGCGCGGCATCCACGTGCCGATCGCGGCCGTGTCGCTCGGCGCGAAGATCGTCGAGAAGCACTTCACCACCGACCGCGACCTCGAGGGCAACGACCACAAGGTCAGTCTGCTGCCCGCGGAGTTCACCGAGATGGTGCAGCGCATCCGTGAGGTCGAGGATGCGCTGGGCAGCAACGCCCCGCGCTCGGTCTCCACCGGCGAGATGATGAACCGGGTCAACCTGGCCAAGAGCCTGATCGCCGCCCGCCGGATCGAGGTCGGGGAGACGATCAGCTCCGACGCGGTCGACATCAAGTCACCCGGGCGCGGGCTGCAGCCCAACGCGCTGGAGCGGCTGGTCGGTCGCACCGCGAGGCGGGCCCTGGAGCCGGGGGACTTCTTCTACGCCACCGACCTCGGCGAGGGCGTGTCGCAGGGTCGTCCCTACACGTTCCGCCGACCGTGGGGGCTGCCGGTCCGCTACCACGACTACCCGGCCCTGATGGCCGACAGCAACCCCGACTTCCTCGAGTTCCACTTCTCCTACAAGGACCTCGACATCGACCCCGCCGCCGTGTTCACGGGGCCGGTGCCGACGGGCTTCGCCTGCCACTCGCCCGACCTCTTCGCCGGCGACTTCCTGCTCAACCTGGCCTCGCCCGACGACGACCACTGGCAGCGCTCGATCGATGAGCTCCAGCGCGTGGTCGACACCACCCGCACGATGCGGCAGTGGTTCGCCGGTGACGACGACCCCGTGGTCATCGCCAGCCTCGGCGGCTTCACCAAGGACGCCCACCTCGGTGTCGACCAGCTGCCCGCGCTCTACGAGCGGGTCGCCGAGGGGCTCAAGCGCGTCGACGACAGCGGTGTCCGGCTGTGTGCGCAGACGCTGCCGCCGTTCCCCTGGTACATGGGCGGGCAGCTCTACTGCAACCTGTTCGTGAACCCCGCCGACACCGCCGACTTCGCGCGCACCTACGACCGCCGGCTGACGCTGGACGTGTCGCACTCCAAGCTGGCCGCCAACTTCGTGGGCATGTCCTTCTCCGACGCGATCGACCTCCTGGGGCCGTACGCCGAGCACCTGCACCTCGTCGACGCCGTGGGCGTCGACGGCGAGGGCGTGCAGGTCGGTGACGGCGAGGTGGACTGGTCCGTGCTTGCCACGCAGCTCGACCGCGACGCCGCGCACGCCGGCTTCATCCCCGAGATCTGGCAGGGCCACGTCAACAACGGCGAGGGCTTCTGGACCGCGCTCGAGCGGCTGGAGCAGTGGTTCTGAGCGCCGACGGTGACACCGGCCGCGACACCGGCCGCGACACCGGGCGCGACACCGGACGGACCGCGGTGTGGGCGCTCCCGGTGGGCGACCGTGGCGGCGTGGGCCGGCACGCGATCGACGTGGCGTCCGCCGGCATCCCCGGCTGGCGCACCGAGTTCCTGGTGCCCGACGGGCCGGTCGTCGCGGCGCTGCGCGCGAGCGGCGCCTCGGTGCGGGTGGCCGGCTTCGGCCCGGCGCACGGGCTGCGGTCGTCGACGTCCGCGCTGCGGCACGCCGTGGCCGACTTCCGGCCCAGCGTCGTCCACACGCACCTGTCGTACGCCGACGTGGTCGGCGCCCTGGTCAAGCCGCACGGCACCGCGCTGGTCACCACCGAGCACGGTCTCGCCGACGACGACCTCGTCTACCACGGCTCACACACCCGTTCGCAGGTCCGCGGGCTCCTGCACCGGGTCCGGGTACGACGCGCCGACAGCCTGATCGCCGTGTCCCACGCGACGTTGCGCGTGGCGCGCCGCAAGTGGCACCTGCCCGGCCGGCTCCCCACCCACGTGCTGCACAACGGGATCGACCGGCCCGCCCCGGTCCCGCAGCCCCGGCCCGGCCTCCACGTGGTCTCGTTGGCGCGGCTGGCGCCCGAGAAGCGGCTGTCCGAGCTGGTCGCCGCGTTCGCCCTGGTGGCCGCCGACCACCCCGGCGCCCGGCTCACGCTGGCCGGCACGGGGCCGCTGGAGGACGCCCTCCGCCGTCAGGTCGGCGGACTCGGGCTGGACGACCGGGTGTCGTTCCCGGGCTTCGTCGACGCCGCCGGTCTGCTCGCAGAGGCGCACGTGCTGGCGCAGCTCTCGGTCTGGGAGAACTGCTCCTACGCCCTCCTCGACGCACTCGCCCACCGGGTCGGCGTGGTCGCCTCACCGGTGGGTGGCAATCCGGAGATCGTCCCGGGCGACTGCCTGGTCGACCCGGCGGACCCCACGGCGGTTGCGGCCGCGATCGTGCGTCAGGGCCTCGACGTGGGCACCCGACCCGAGCTGGCGACCGACTGGCCCGACGTCGCCACGATGACCGGCCAGGTGGCACGCGTCTACGCGGAGGTGGCCCGATGAACCACCCCACCCGATGAGCGCCAGCCGCAGCGGCACCGGCCGGGCGACGGACGGGCCGACCCGCAAGGTCCGGGGCGCGCCCGTGGTCTGGAACGTGCCGGCGGACAGGACCGCGCAGAGTCACCAGTCCGAGACCAGGCCGCTCGACTTCATGGCGTTCTTCGCGCTCGGCTTCCCGGTGCTGGTGCTGCCCGGCGTCGGGCTGCCGGTCAACGAGGTCGCGCCGCTCCTGGTCTGCCTGGTCGCGGCCAACCGGGTCTCGACCAGCCGCGAGCGGATCCCGTTCTGGTTCGTCGGCGGGCTGGTCTCGCTGCTCACGATGCTCACGCTCACGTCGTACCTCCACGACCTGGCGCCGTACCGACGACTGCTGCACGTGCTCCTGTACCTGGTGCTGGCCACGCTGTTGGCGAGCGGGCGGATCCACATCAAGTCCGCCGCACGCGGGCTCGCGATCGGCCTGATCATCAGCATCGCGATGAGCATCGCCGGGTTCGGGCCCGACAACTACGGCGAGCGGCTGACGGGCTACCTCGGCGACCCCAACGCCGGCGGCTACGTCGTGGCCGTTCTCGGGCTGGTCGCCCTCGGCCTCGGCCCACGCGGACGGCTCCGCTACCTGCTGATCTTCTTCGCGGTCGCTGCCGTCGTGCTCACCTACTCCCGGACCACGTTGCTGGCCGCGGCGTTCGCCGTCGTCTGGTTGCTGATCGGACGCCGCGTCAACGTCTGGGCGGGTGCCCTGCTGGTCGGCGCGATGGTCTACGTGGTGGGCCACATCCCGCCCCAGCTGACCCTCTTCGGCCCCTTCTCCGACCGCGGCGGCAGCGACCTGCTGCGGCAGCGGATCATCGCGCAGGAGCACGTCGACATCGCCCACGCGCCTCTGATCGGCAACGGCGCCGGCACCGCGACCGTGAACCTCCAGGGCGACGTGTTCTTCTACCACTCCAGCTATCTCGCACTGCAGGCCGAGGGCGGAATGGTCTGCCTGGTGATCCTCGTCGGCGTGATCGTGCTGACCTTCTTCTCGATCGCCCGGATGCCCCGCGAGATGCGCAACGGCTGGTTGGAGGCGAGCCTGATCGCGCTGATGGTGTGCGCCGTCAACGTCGGCGAGATCCTGCTCGAGCTGCCCGCGGCCGTGGCGCTCGGGATGGCGATCTGGCACCGGCTCAACGCGACGCGCCCGGCCGAGCCCGAGGCCGCGCCCGAGGCGGCGCCACCGGAGCCCGAGCGGCACCCGCACCGCGCCGGGTCGGGCGCCCAGGCCCGGCACCGGTCGTGACGACTCCCCGCGGCGGCGCCGGGAGGCAGTTCACCATCGCCGCCAACCGAGGCGAGCTCGGCGGCGGCGAGGTGATGCTGCTCCAGATCGCCGACGGCGCCCGCAGCCTCGGCCTGACCGTGACCGTGGTCGCACCCGAGACACCCGGCGACACCGTCGCCGCCGCCCGTGCCGCAGGCCTGGCCACGCTCGCGATCCCCGGAGCCGACCGGCGCGCCTACCTCCGTCACCTGCGGGCGTGGGACCGCCGGCACCGGCACGGTCTGCTCTGGTGCAACGGGTTGGCTCCGGCGCTGGCCACCGCCGGCCACCGGGACCGCGTCGTCCACCTGCACCAGGAGCCGGTGGGGCCGCTGGTGGCCGCCAACCGGGTCGCGCGCGCCGGCTGTCGCGCCACCGTGGTGCCGTCGGTCAGCATGGGTCGCAGGGTTGACCACGACGTGGTGCTGCCCAACTGGACCCCCGAGCTGCCCCCGCTGGCTGCCCGCGGGCCGGCCGCGAGCACCACGATCGGCTACCTCGGCCGGCTCCAGCTGGACAAGGGCGTGCACCTGCTCGGTCCGGCTCTCGGCCGGTTGCGGGCCGAGGGGCTCGACGTCGAGCTGGTGCTGGCAGGTGACGAGGGCTTCGGTGCTCCCGGCGACGCCGCCGTCGTCGAGGCCTCGCTGGCGCCCGTCGTCGGGCACGTCCGTCGCGTCGGCCGGGTGCCGCGCGAGCAGTTCTTCGCCGAGGTCGACCTGGCCGTGTTCCCGTCCGTGTGGCCGGAGCCGTTCGGACTCGTGGTCGCCGAGGCGATGGCGTTCCGGGTGCCGTTCGTGGTCTCCGACGCCGGCGCGCTGACCGAGGTGGCGGGCCCCTCGCACCCGTGGACCGCCGTCGCCGGTGACGAGGTCGACCTCGCGCGGGTGCTCTCCGCGGCGCTGCACGCCACGCCCGAGGCCCGCGCCGCCGTGGTGGACGACGGACGACGGCGGTGGGAGCAGCAGTTCTCCCCCACCGCCGGTGTCGCCCGCCTGGCAACGGTGCTGGCCGACCTGGGGCTCGAGGTGGAGCGCCGGTGACCGCACGCACGAGCATCGTGGTGCCGACGCGCGGCGGCCGCGACCGGCTGCCGGTGCTGCTCGACGGACTCGCCCGGCAGACCGACCAGGACCTCGAGGTGCTGGTGGTCGTCGACGGTGACGTGGACGACACCGAGGGGCTGCTCGCGCGTCGTACGGACCTCGACCTGCGGGCGATCGTCCTGCCCGAGAACCGCGGTCGTTCGGCCGCGCTCAACGCCGGCTTCGCGGCCGCGCGCGGCGAGATCCTGGTGCGGATGGACGACGACCTCGAGCCGGAGCCGTCCTACGTCGCCGGGCGGGTCGCCGCCCACGCCGGCGAGCCGCGTGGCGTGATCGGCCTGTGCCGCAACGTCTACCCGGCCACCGCCTACGCCGAGGTGTACGGCGCCCCGATGGACCTGCTGTCCCGTGAGGCCGCCTACGCGACCGGGTCCGACCGCGCCTGGCTGCACTGGGGCGCCAACGTCTCGGTCACGCGTGAGGACTTCGAGCGCGTCGGCGACTACGACGAGGGCTACCGCCGCTACGGCTGGGAGGACGTGGACTGGGGCTACCGGCTGCACCTCCTCGGCCGCCCGTGCGTGGTCCTGCCGGAGCTCGAGGTGGCACACCACGTCGCCGCCACCACGACCAGCGTGCGGGCGCTGCGGGCCTACCACTCCGGCTTCTCCCTGGTCCGCTTCCAGGACAAGCACGGCGTCAGCGTCGTCGACCACACGCGGCCGCCGCGCGGCGCCTGGGAGCGGCTCGTGGCCCGCTACGCCGTCGGTCTCGACGAGGACCGCGTGCGCCGTCGCGGCGACCGGATCGAGGCGCAGCTGCCGCGGCTCCCCCGCTATGTTGCCCGGAAGCGGGTCGCGCTCCTCGTCGAGGCGGCGGCGCGCGCGGGCCACCACGAGGCCAGACGACAGGCACCACCAGAGGAGAGTCCGACATGACTGCCAACCGCGCCCTGATCACCGGGATCACCGGGCAGGACGGGCTGTACCTCGCCGAGCTGCTGCTCGCCAAGGGGTACGAGGTCCACGCCATCATCCGCGGCCAGAACAACCCCAAGCGGGAGCTGGTCGAGAAGATCCTCCCCGCCGTGGAGCTGCACACCGGTGACCTGACCGACCTGTCCAGCCTGATGCGCGCGATGCGCGACGCGCGGCCCGACGAGGTCTACAACCTCGGCGCCGTCTCGTTCGTGGCCTACTCGTGGGAGAACGCGCAGGTCACCTCCGACGTGACCGGCCTCGGCGTGCTCAACATGCTGGAGGCTGTGCGGCTGTACGCCGGCGACGAGCCGGGCCGGGTGCGTTTCTACCAGGCCTCCAGCTCGGAGATGTTCGGCAAGGTGCAGGCGGTGCCACAGAACGAGAGCACACTGCTCTGGCCGCGTTCGCCGTACGGCGTGGCCAAGGTCTACGGGCACTACATGACGATCAACTACCGCGAGTCCTACGGCATGCACGCGTCGTCCGGGATCCTGTTCAACCACGAGTCGCCGCGCCGGGGTCCCGAGTTCGTGACCCGCAAGGTCAGCATGGCGGTCGCCCGGATCAGGCTCGGCCTGCAGGACCACGTGACGATGGGCAACCTCGACGCCAAGCGCGACTGGGGCTTCGCCGGCGACTACGTCGAGGCGATGTGGCTGATGCTGCAGCAGCCCGAGGCCGACGACTACGTGATCTCCACCGGTGAGACGCACTCGATCCACGAGCTGCTCGATGCGGCGTTCCGCCACGTCGGCATCGACAGCTGGGAGCACCTGGTGCGTCAGGACCCGCGCTTCATGCGCCCGGCCGAGGTCGACCTGCTGATCGGTGACGCCACCAAGGCCCGCACGGTGCTCGGCTGGAAGCCCACGGTCGGCTTCAGCGACCTGGTGGCGATGATGGTCGACAACGACCTGGCCCAGCAGAAGCTCGTCGCCGGCCTGTGAGGGCGTTCGTCACGGGGGTCACCGGCCAGGACGGCAGCTACCTCGCCGAACGGCTGCTCGCCGACGACGTGGAGGTGCACGGGCTGGTCCACACCGCGACCTCCCAGGACCCGGTCACCGAGGGCGTCGTCGCGCACGAGGGCGACCTCGCCGACGCCGACGCCGTGCGCCGGCTGCTGCTGGACCTGGCACCCGACACGATCTACAACCTGGCCGGGATCAGCTCGGTGGCGCAGTCCTGGGACCAGCCCGGGCTCACCACCCGGCTCTCCGGCGTCGCGGCGCTGGAGCTGATGGAGACCGCGCATCGGTTGCAGGAGACGACCGGGCGTCAGGTGCGGTTCGTGCAGGCTGCCAGCGCGGAGATCTTCGGCGACGCCGACGTCTCGCCGCAGGACGAGTCCACCCCGATCCGTCCCGTGAACCCGTACGGCGCCGCCAAGGCGCTGGCGCACACCGGCGCCCACGTCTACCGGCAGCGTGACCTGCATGCGGTGAGCTGCATCCTCTACAACCACGAGTCGCCTCGCCGCCCGCCCGGCTTCGTCACCCGCAAGATCACTCGTGGTGCGGCGGCGATCGCCCGCGGCCGGCTCGACCGGCTGACCCTGGGCAACCTGGACGCGCGCCGCGACTGGGGCTGGGCGCCGGACTACGTCGACGCGATGGTCAGGGCAGGGGCGCACCACGTGGCGCAGGACTACGTCATCGCCACCGGGGTGGCCCGCAGCGTGCGGGAGTTCGTGGCCGCGGCGTTCGCCCGGGCCGGCATCGACGACTGGGAGGGCCTGGTGGAGGTCGACCCGGCACTGGTGCGTCCGGCCGACCCGACCGACCAGTGCGGGGACGCACGTCGCGCCCGCGCCGTGCTCGGCTGGGAGCCGACCGTCACCTTCGACGAGCTGGTCGGCCGGATGGTCGACGTCGACCTCGAGCAGGTCGCACCGTGAGAGCACCCGCCAGATGACGCGGCCCCCGGTCGCGATCGCGCACGACTACCTGACCCAGCGCGGTGGCGCCGAGCGCGTGGTGCTGGCCATGCACCGCACCTTCCCCGAGGCGACCATCCACACCACGCTCTACGACCCCGACGGCACCTACCCGGAGTTCCGCGACGCACGGATCGTGACCTCTCCGCTGAACCGGGTCGGCCGGCTCCGGCACAGTCACCGCGCCGCGCTGCCGTTCCTGGCGCCGGCGTCCTCGCGGCTCCACGTCGACGCCGACGTCGTGGTCGCGTCCAGCAGCGGGTGGGCCCACGGGTTCGACATGACCGGCAGCAGCCTCGTCTACTGCCACGCGCCCGCCCGGTGGCTCTACCAGCCGGCCGAGTACCTCGGTGGCGCACCGTCCACGTCCCCGAAGCGGCTGGCTCTCACCGCGCTGCGGCCGTTCCTGCTGCGGTGGGACCGCCGGGCGGCGGCCCGCGCCGATCGTTACCTGTGCAACTCGCGCGTCGTGCGCGACCGGATCGCCGAGGCCTACGGGATCACCGCGGAGGTGGTGCCGGCGCCGGTGGGGATCGACACCTCCGGCGCGGCCGAGCCGATTCCGGCGCTGACCGACTGGGCCGACGACGGCTACCTGCTCGTGGTCTCGCGGCTGCTGCCCTACAAGAACGTCGACCGCGTACTCGAGGCCGTCCGAGGTCTCGACGAGCGACTGGTCGTCGTCGGCGCGGGTCCCGAGCGTGAGGCGCTGTCCGACGTCCTCCCGGCCAACGCCCGGATCGTCAGCGACCTCACCGACGGCGAGATGCGGTGGGCCTACGCGCACGCCACGGCGCTCGTCGCGCCGAGCCTGGAGGACTACGGGCTGACCCCGATCGAGGCGGGCGCGTGGGGACGGCCCACGCTCGCGCTCCGGGCGGGCGGCTACCTCGACACGGTCGCCGAGGGCGTCAGCGGGATGTTCTTCGACGTGCCCACCCCGGAGGCGATCCGGGCCGCCGTGGTCGCGAACCGCGACCGCAGCTGGGACGCCGCCGCGATCCGCGCGCACCTGGAGCAGTTCACCGAGGCCCGGTTCGCGGAGCGGCTGAGGGCCGAGGTCACCGGTCTGCTCCACCCCGACTAAGGCGGACAAACCCCTACAAGGCGCTCATATCACCGGTACTGTCGTGGCTGTTGTGACCCCATAAACAGGCATGGTCGAGGTGGAGCAGTGACGACCCAGGTACGCGGAGAGGTGGCGGCGCGCCGCACCGACCTCTCCCGGGCGCACGGACTTCTCGGCTCCGGGGCGGCCAGCTCACGCGTGCTGCTCCCCGTGATCTGTGTCGTGCTCGACCTCGCCATCGTGCTCGGCTCGATCCTGATGGCCTCCGGTCTCCGGCAGCGGCTCTCGTTCCTCGCGGGCGCCAACGACGTCGACGACCTGGTCGCCCAGATCGCGGTCTACATGGTCGGCGGCTGGGTCGCGATGCTCGCGTTCTTCGGCACCTACCGCACCCACCAGCTCAGCTCGGGGGTGGAGGAGTACAAGAACGTCGTCAACAGCTCGGCCGTCACCGCGGGTTTCGTCGGGATCGCCTGCTACCTCGGGAAGGTGCCCCTGTCCCGAGGCTTCTTCGTGCTCAGCTTCGTGATCGGCGTGCCGCTGCTGGTGCTCGGGCGCGTGCTGCTGCGGCGCGGACTGCACGCCGCGCGCCGCCGTGGGCTGTTCCTGCACCGGGTGCTGGTGGCCGGCGACCTCGCCCACATCGACGAGATCGCCACGATCATGCGCCGCGAGTCCTGGCTCGGCTATCGCGTCGTCGGCGCCCTGCGCGCCCACGACCAGGGCGGTCTGCTCACCACGCCGGTGGGGGTGAGGTACGTCGGCGACGCGATCGGCGCCGCCGAGGCGGCCAACCGGATGCGCGCCGACGCGATCATCGTCGCCGGTGGAGCCTTCCGGAGCTCGGTCGACCTGCGCCGCGCCCAGTGGGCACTGGAGGACCAGCACGTCCAGGTGATCGTGGCACCCAGCATCACCGACGTCGCCCGCGAGCGGGTGACCGTTCGCCCGGTGGCCGGTCTACCGCTGGTGCACCTCGAACGTCCACAGGGGCAGGAGGCACTGCGCTGGGCGAAGCGCACCTTCGACCTCGTCGGTGCCTCGCTGCTGCTGATCCTGACCTCCCCCCTCATGCTCTTCGCCTACCTCTCGATCAAGCGCGACGACGGTGGCCCCGCGCTGTTCCGGCAGACCCGCGTCGGGCGCGACGGCGGCCGGTTCGCGATGCTGAAGTTCCGCAGCATGGTCACCGATGCCGAGGCCCTGCTCGCCCAGCTGGCACAGCGCAACGAGAGCGACGGCATGCTGTTCAAGATGGCCGAGGACCCGCGGATCACGCGGCCCGGGCGCCTGCTGCGCCGGCTCTCGATCGACGAGCTGCCCCAGCTGTTCAACGTGCTGCGCGGCGAGATGAGCCTGGTCGGGCCGCGCCCGGCGCTCCCGTCCGAGGTCAGCCGCTACGACACCGACGTCTCCCGTCGGCTCCGGGTCCGTCCCGGCATCACCGGGCTGTGGCAGGTCTCCGGCCGGTCCGACCTCTCCTGGGAGGACACCGTGCGGCTGGACCTGTACTACGTCGACAACTGGTCGATGCTGCAGGACCTGACCATCCTCGCGCGCACGCTGCGTGCGGTGTTCAGCTCCGACGGGGCCTACTGAGCCGGATCAGGCGCCCGGGTAGTCGTCGAAGCTGCGCCCAGCGTCGACGCTGACCGCCAGCCGCTGCCCGACCTGGGCGAACACCCGGTTCCCCGACACCGCCAGGCCCAGGGGAGCGCCCTCGTTGCCGAGACAGGCGATCTGCCTGGTGCCCGCCTGCGAGGTGATCCGGCGCAGCGAGGCCAGGCAGCGGTCGGAGGTCGCCAGCACCACCGGCTTGCCCTTCGCCATCGCCGCCGCGACCGGTCCGTCGACGCCGTAGGTGATCGCCGGGACGTCGGTGGCCTTCGGCTGGTCCACCACGTTGAAGTCCGCGCAGCTGACCAGCGCCCGCTGGCCGCGCGCGATCGTGGAGACACCGACCGGGCGGCAGTCGATGTTCAGCACGCCGCCGGAGACGGGGCCGTGCAGCCGGGTGGCGGTGGTGTCGAGGTCCAGCCACCAGACGTTGCGCGGGACACCGGTGCGCGACCAGGACTCCCCCGCGTTCGTCGACACGTACCCGTGGGTCTTGCAGGCCCGGTCCGCGCCGACCACGGTCAGCCGGTCGTCCGACGCGGTCACACCGAGCACCTCGACCAGACCGGGAACGGTGACGCGGTCCAGCGGCGCCCTGAACGCCCGGGCGACCCAGACCTTCGCGGGCACGGGTGCCCGCGCGTCGCAGCTGCCACGGGTGGCCCGCAGCAGCGCCCCGGACGGTGCGACGGCGAGCGAGAGCGGTCCGACGATCCGCTCACCCGTGGCGGTGGTCGGGGTGTCGCTGACGGGGGTGCTGGCGGCAGGCGGGGCGTCGTTGTGGCGCACCGCGAGGAACGCGAGGCCGAGCACGAGGACGTCGACCACGACGAAGGCCGCGACGAGCGCCGGAGACCGGGTCCATCGCATGGCGGCCATCCTGCCACGCCTGTGACCGCCTCACGGGTAGACTCGTGGAGGTGCCGGGGGGCGTTCTGCCTGCCCGGCACCCGACCGGACACCCCGAGCCCGGTGGCCACGCACGGCCATCCCAGGAGTTCTGACCCGCATGGAATCCGCAGGCCCCCAGCCGCCCAGCACGTCGTTCTTCGGACGTGACGACCACGACGTCGACGAGCCCGCTCCGGAGCCCGCCCGGCGCAAGCGCGGGTTCTTCCGGCGGCACAAGGCGATCAGCGTGCTGACCGCGCTGGTCGCTGCCGTCGTGCTGGCGATCGGGATGGTCGCGCTCTACATCAACCACGAGATCGGCAGCATTCCTCGGGTGCCGATCGCGATCCCGGAGAAGGGCCGCCCAGCCGAGCCGACCGGCAAGTACGCCGGCTCGATGAACATCCTGCTGGCCGGTGCCGACAACGGCGACGACCAGGGCGCCAGCATCGCCGAGACCGTCGCCAGCGGCTCCTGGCGTCCCGGGGTCCACCGCTCCGACACGATCATGGTCCTGCACCTGACCGCCGACCGGAAGCACGCGTACCTGATCTCCGTCCCCCGCGACACCTACACCAACGTCGACGGCTACGGGATGCAGAAGATCAACGCCGCCTTCTCCTTCGGCGGCCCCTCGCTCTACGTGCAGACCCTCGAGCAGTTCTCCGGGCTGCGGATGAAGCACCTCGCGATCATCGACTGGAACGGCTTCCGCGACGTCAGCAACGCTCTCGGCGGCGTCCGGGTCTACGTCTCGGAGACCTCCTACAACTCCGCCCACGGCGTGCGCTGGGCCAAGGGCTGGCAGACGATCAAGGGTGAGCGTGCGCTCGAGTACGTCCGCACCCGGCACGGCCTGGCCGGCGGCGACTTCGACCGGATCCAGCGCCAGCAGAACTTCATGCGCTCGATGCTCGCCCAGCTGGCCTCGCGCGGCACGCTCACGAACCCCGTGAAGTTCAAGAACTCGCTGCACGCGGTCACCGGCAACCTCACGGTCGACGACAAGCTGGGCAACGGTGACATCCGCTCGCTGGCCTGGTCGCTGCGCAAGCTGCGGCCGAAGGACATCACGTTCCTGACCACGCCGATGAAGCGCTTCGACAGCAACGAGGCCGGCAGCGTGATCATCCCCGACCTGGCGAAGACCCGGGAGCTCTTCGGTGACGTCGCCACGGACGACCTCGACGAGTACGTCACCAAGTACGGCGGCGGCGCGGGCCGCCTGCACTCGCCGACCAACGTGCGCTAGTCGCTACCAGTCCGAGCGGCGCTTGCCGAGCTGCGTCTCCGGGACGTGGTCCTCGGCAGGGATCTGCGAGGCGAGCTCGACCGGGTTGTCGACACGCTCCATGGGTCGGCTGTCGCGCTCGGCCTGGGCGGCGACCCGCTTGCGTTCCTTGTGCCGGGCCCGCCACGAGCCCACGGCACGACTGCTGCCGTAGACGTAGGCGCTGTAGTAGTCCTGCGAGTGGGTGCCGTAGCCGTAGCCGTAGACCACCGAGCCGATGCCCTTCTGCGGTGCCCGGTTGAGCACCGATCCCAGCAGGTGGCCGCCGACCTGGTCGAGGACCTTGCCGGCGAGCTTGGCCTGCTCCTTGAAGGTGCGGCCCACCGCGAGCACCAGGATCGCGCCGTCCACGGTGCCGCTGAGCAGCCCCGCGTCCGTGACCGGCAGGAGCGGCGGCGCGTCGATCAGCACCAGGTAGCCCTGGCTGACCAGGTCCTCGATCATGTGCTGCATCCGCTGCGAGCCGAGCAGCTCGCTGGGGTTCGGGGGGATCCGGCCGGCCACGATCACGCGCAGGTTGGGCAGGCCCGGGTCCTGGATCGTGTGCTCGAGCGTGAGGTCGCCCGCCAGGACCTGGGTGAGGCCGATCGCGGGGTCGAGGTCGAAGATGTTCGAGACCATCGGCCGACGCAGGTCGCCGTCGATCAGCATCGTCTTCTGCCCGGCCGCGGCGAGCACCCGGGCCAGGTTGGAGGTCACCACCGACTTGCCCTCCCCGGCGTTGGCGCTGGTGACCACGATGCTCTGCGGCGGGTTGTCGACGTCGACGAAACGGAGGTTCGTTCGGAGCTGGCGGAGCGCCTCGGCCGCCGGGCCGGTCTGCGACTGCACGATGCCGGCGGCAGCGACCCGGTCGAGCTCGTCGGACTCCGGCAGGATCGTGAGCACGCTGGTGCCGACCAGGCTCTCCATGTCGTCGACCGTGCGGATCCGGCTGTCGAGCTGACGCCGGACCAGGGAGAGCGCGTAGCCGAGCAGGATGCCGACCAGGCCGCCCGCCAGCAGGTTCATCGGGTAGCTCGGCGACGTCGGCCGGCTCGGGAGCGCCGCCTGCTCGCTGGGCACCAGCTTCACCGGCGAGTTGGCCGGTGCCCCGGACGGTCGGGCAGCCGACTCGAGGTCGGCCGCCTCCTGCGCCAGGGCGCCGATCACCGAGTTCGCCAGGTTGCGCGCCTCCGCGGGCGTGGACGCCGTCGCGAAGATGGTCAGGCTCGGAGCGTCCTCGGAGGGGACGGCACTGAAGCGACCGGCGATCTCCGCCGGTGACGCCTCGAGGTCGAGGTCGCCGATGACGCCCGCGGCGACGCGGGTGCTGCCGACCAGGCCGGCGTACTGCTTGACCTTGGCCTGGGCCAGCGTGGCCGCGCTGAACCCCTCGCTCACGGAGCCGCCGCCGTCGACGACCACGTACCCCTGGGAGGTCGCGGTGTAGACCACGGGCTCGCGGGACGTGTACAGGAATGCGATCACCAGCCCCAACGAGAACATCACGAAGATGGTCTTCACGTTGGCGCGCGTGAGTCGCACGAAATCGAGGACGGTCACGGATCTCCTCACTGACTGCCTCAGGCGTCACGCAACTTTACAAGTCAAACAGTCCCAGATCGTGGTGTTTGCGCATCCGCAGGGTGTCCACTTCTATCCTCGGGCCATGACCGCGGTGCCGATCGACCTCCAGGCGCGGGTCCAGCTGGCGCACGCCGCGGTCCAGGCGTTGGCCGAGGAGCACGACGTCGACGTGCTGCACGTGAAGGGTCCGGCACTGCACGCGAGCCTGAGCCGGCCGGACCGGTTCAGCTCCGACGCCGACGTGCTGGTGCGGCCGGGGCAGGTCACCGCGTTCACCGGCCACCTCCTTGCGCACGGCTGGCGGCTGGTCACCGACTTCGCGAACGGCTCGGCGTTCGAGCACGCCGCGAACTACCACCACGACCACTGGGGGTACGTCGACGTGCACCGGGTGTTCCCCGGGATCACGCTGGAGCCGGAGCAGGCCTTCGAGCTGCTGTGGTCGGAGCGGATCGAGGCCCGGATCGCGCACCGCGCGTGCCCGGTGCCCGGCCTGCTCGACCAGTCCCTGATCCTGTGCCTGCACGCGGCCCGGTCGATGGGCGGGCCCCGTGCCGAGGAGGACCTCGCCGCTGCCTGGCACTCCGGCGACGACGACCGGCGGCACTGGCTGCGCGAGCGCGCCCACGAGCTGCGGGCCGACGTGGCCCTGGCGGCCGCGCTCGACGAGCTGGACCGGTTCCCGGACGACGGCAGCACGGCGCTGTGGAGGTTCTACTCGCACGGCGGCTCGCGGATCGACGAGTGGGTGGCCCGGATCAGGTCCGCGCCGACGCGGCGTGCCCGGGTCGGCGTCGCGGTCCGCGGGCTGCGCGTCAACCGCGAGTACGCGGCGATGGACCTCGGCCACGAGCCCAGCCGCCGGGAGCTGGTCGGGATCTTCTTCGGCCGCTTCGGCACCGCGTTCCGGCTGCTCGGTCGCCGCCTCGGGCGCCGTCGGTGACCACGTACCGCGTTGCACCGGACGTCGCCTGGGTCGAGGTCGCCGGCTCCCCCCAGCCCGAGGCCGTCGCCGCGCGCGTCCCCGACGGCCCGCCCCTCGCCCTCCTCGGACCATCGGCCGTGATCTGGCTCAGCGTGGTCGAGGGCGGTGACGCCCGCGAGGTGGTCGACCGGGTGGCGGACGCGACGGGTCAGTTCCGGGAGACCGTCGAGGAAGGCGTGTGCGGCCTGCTCGAGGACCTGGTGGCCCGCGGGCTGCTGGTCACGCTGGAGAGGTGACTCGAGGCCTCCGTCCGGGTGGCGGCGCCGCACGACCGACCGGCGGCCCCGCCTCTTGTCAATCATTCGGTTGACGTTCGTCCGGCGAGGGCCTACGGTGTCGTCAACCAAGCAGTTGAGGTTCGGGAGTCGAGATGAGTGACCCGCTGTCGCAGGTGTTCGCGGCCCTGGCCGATCCGACCCGGCGCGACCTGGTGGCCCGGCTGACCGACGGTGACGCGACCGTGGGGCAGCTCGCGGCGCCGTACCGGGTGAGCGTGCAGGCGATCTCCAAGCATCTGAAGGTGCTCGAGCAGGCCGGCCTGGTCAGCCGGCGCGCGGAGGCGCACCGCAGCCCGGTGCACCTGGAGGCGGAGGTCTTCGACCTGATGACGAAGTGGATCGAGCGCTACCGGCAGCGGGCCGAGGCCCGGTACCGGCGGCTGGACGCCGTACTGGCGGAGATGGACGACGACGAGGGAGCCGGGCACAGCCCGACACGCGAGGAGACGGCATGAACGACACGATGACGACCGCGGCGATCGAGGCGGATCCGACGGTCCCGATCATCCGCGTCACCCGGGACTTCGCGGCCACCCCGGCCCAGCTGTTCCGGGCGCACACCGACCCGGAGCTGTTCGTTCGGTGGGTCGGCCCGGACGGGATGAGGACCACCCTGCACCGCTGGGACGCCAGCACCGGTGGCAGCTGGCGCTACGTCGCCGACCGGGACGGGACGGAGTTCGGCTTCCACGGCTGCTTCCACGAGGTCCGGCCGGACCGGATCGTGCAGACCTTCACCTGGGAGGGCGACCCGGACGGGGTCGCGCTGGAGACGCTCACCTTCGACGACCTCGGCGACGGCCGCACCCGGCTCCGCTCACAGTCGCTGTGCGACAGCTTCGAGAGCCGGGACGCCTGGCTGCGCAGCGGTATGGAGGTCGGCGTGGACCAGGGCTACGCCAAGCTGGACGCGTTGCTCGCCGCCGGTGAGCTCGCCGCGATCGACGAAGGAGCCGAGGCATGACCCTCCCCACAGAACCGGCCGCGCGTCATCGCGCGGTGACCGCCGACTTCACCGCTCGGGTGCTGGGGGCCTCCGACTGGGACGCGCCGGCCCCGGTGAGCGGGTGGCGCGCCCGGGACGTGGTCGGTCACCTGGTCCAGTGGTTCCCGGACTTCCTGACCAGCGCGACCGGCCTGGTGCTCGACCGCGGGCCGTCACCGGAGGAGGACCCGGTCGCCGCCTGGCAGGTGCACGCCGACGCGGTGCAGCGCCTGCTCGACGGGCCGGAGGCGGCCACCCCCTTCCGGCACCCGATGGTCGGGGAGATGCCGCTGCCGGATGCGGTCGACCGCTTCTACACCACGGACGTGTTCCTGCACACCTGGGACCTCGCCCGCGCCACCGGCCAGGACGAGCGGCTCGACCCGCAGACCTGCGCCGACCTGCTCGCCGGGATGGAGGGGATCGAGGAGCTGCTGCGGTCCTCCGGGCAGTACGGGCCTCCGGTGCCGGTGCCGGACGACGCCGACGTGCAGACCCGCCTGCTCGGCTTCATCGGTCGCGACCCGTTGTCCGGCAGGGATTGACGCTGTCACGTGCGGCTGAAGATGACGCGTCCGTTGGGGATGGTCTTCATCTGGTACTTCGGTGAGTGCGCGTAGGTGTGGTGTCGGGGGCACAGGAGTCGTCCGTCGGCCACTGAGGTCGTGCCGCCTCTGGACCAGGGCAGGTTGTGGTGGACGTGGCACATCGCTGCTGGCCAGTCGCAGCCGTCGGCGGTGCAGTGGTGGTCGCGGTGGGCGATCGCGATCCGTTGGGCCTTGGTGTGGAACCGCTTGGCCCGGCCCTGGTCGAGGACCTCACCCCTGCCGCCGAGGACGATCGGGATGATCCCGGCTTCGCAGGCGAGCGTGCGGGCGTGGCCGGCGGTGAGGGGGTCGCCGGTGTCGAGGTGGGTGATGCCGGAGGTCTCCAGGCGCCCTTCGAGCTGCTCGAGGGTCATGGTGACCACCACGGTGGCGTCGACGCCGCCGGTGTGGGGGAGCCGGTCGAGGGGGTAGCGGGTGACGTACTCGCAGAACGCGTGACCCATGCCCTTCGGCGTCCCACTGTGGTGGCGGTGTTTGGGGGAGTTGATCGCCAGCACCCCCTGCTTGAGCATCGCGCCCACGACCGAGGGGACGGTGAACCGGCCGTGGCACAGCCCGTGCCCGTCATCGGACATCGTGAACCGGCACGACTCCACCGCCAACGCTTCCTGGCGCTCGAGGGCGGCGAGCTGGTGGGCGTCGGCGACCTCGGGGGCCACGACCTCCAGGATGTGCGCCGCGAGCCGACCCAACGCGACCGGGTCGTGCTCCGCGGCCAACCCGACCAGGTGCGCCTCGGCGTCACCACGGTGCTCGACCGGCAGCTTCTCGACACCCTTCACGATCACCACCGCCTGCACCTCCGAGACCTGCCCGGCGCCATGGCGTCCCGGACCGGTCCGTGGTCACGGTCCAGGAGGTCGGCGAGAGCGGCGCGGTGCTTGCGCGGTGCGTTTGGTCTGGCACGTCTGGTGGGCCCACCACGACGCGGTGTCCGCAGCTCCGTGCTCGGGTCCCAACTCGAGGGTCTCGGCGTGGTGCAGGGTCCCCAGCTCCAACGCAGCGGTCCTGGCGGCCAGCCGGTGCAACGCGGCCAGGGTCTCAGCGGCCTCGGTCGGTGTCATCGACCAGAACCCGACCCCGGCCACCTGGTCCAGGTCCGCCTCCGCGGCAGCGACAGCCGCGGCCACCGGGTGGGTGGTCGAGTCGCCGAAGACCGTTGCCATACAAGGAATTCTGGCACCGACCACCGACACTCCAGCCCCGGGAATGCGGTCATTTCGGGCGGCCGTGGAGAAGTATTTTGAAAAGATCCCAGCGCCGACCGCACGCCGGGAGCGGGCCGCAGCCCCGCGCCGTCCAGGTCCTTGTTGCTGCGTTTTTCACCCAACGAGCCGACAGCCACAGCGGCGGGGGCGCGACCACCGAACCTCTCGAACCGCGCTACTCGCCGAGCAACCCCAGCAGGTAGGCGCCGTAGCCGCTCTTCATCAGCGGCTCCGCACGCTCACGCAGGTCCTCGTCGCTCAGGAAGCCCATCCGCCAGCCGACCTCCTCCGGCACGCCGATCCGCACACCTTGGCGACCCTCGAGCGTGCGCACGAAGTTGCTGGCGTCGTTCAGCGAGTCGAACGTGCCGGTGTCCAGCCACGCGGTCCCACGCGGGAGCACCTCGACCTGCAGCTCACCGCGGTCGAGGTAGACCCGGTTGAGGTCGGTGATCTCGAGCTCGCCCCGCGCCGACGGCGTCAGGCCGCGGGCGATGTCGACGACCCGGTCGTCGTAGAAGTAGAGGCCGGGTACGGCGAAGGCACTCTTCGGCTTCGCGGGCTTCTCCTCCAGCGAGAGCGCGCGGCCCTCGTCGTCGAACTCGACCACGCCGTACTCCGTGGGGTTCGAGACCTGGTAGCCGAAGACCGCCGCCCCGACCAGGTCCTCGAAACGGCGCAGCTGGTGGCCGAGCCCGTGCCCGTAGAAGATGTTGTCGCCGAGCACCAGCGCCGAGCGCTCGCCCGCCACGTGGTCGGCGCCGATCAGGAACGCCTGTGCCAGCCCGTCGGGCGACGCCTGCTGTGCCCAGGTGATGTTGATGCCGAACTGCGAGCCGTCGCCGAGCAGGTACTCGAACTGTGGAGCGTCGTGCGGCGTCGTGATCACGAGCACGTCACGGATCCCGGCCAGCATCAACGTGGACAGCGGGTAGTAGATCATCGGCTTGTCGTAGACCGGCACGAGCTGCTTGCTGATCGCCGTGGTGATCGGGTGCAGCCGGCTGCCGGTGCCCCCGGCAAGGATGATCCCGCGCATGGCGGCGATCCTAGGGGGTACCCGGGGGACGGGCCGGTTCACCTAGGCTCAGCGGCATGGATCGCCTGCTCGTCACCGGCGGGGCCGGCTTCATCGGCTCCAACTTCGTCCACCACGTCGTGCACAACACCCACGCCAGCGTCACGGTGCTGGACAAGCTCACCTACGCCGCGTCCCGGGAGGCGATCGACTCGTTGCCCGCCGACCGGGTCACGCTCGTGGTCGGTGACGTCGCCGACGGTCTGGTGGTGGACCGGCTGGTCGCGGCCAACGACGCGGTCGTCCACTTCGCCGCCGAGTCGCACAACGACAACTCGCTGACCGAGCCCGGGCCGTTCATCCAGACCAACCTGGTCGGAACGTTCCAGGTGCTCGAGGCGGCGCGCCGGCACGGCACCCGGCTGCACCACATCTCCACCGACGAGGTGTACGGCGACCTCGAGCTCGACGACCCCGCCCGGTTCACCGAGTCGACGCCGTACAACCCGAGCAGCCCGTACTCCGCCGCCAAGGCCGGCTCCGACCACCTGGTCCGGGCATGGGTGCGCAGCATGGGCGTGAAGGCGACGATCTCGAACTGCTCGAACAACTACGGCCCGTGGCAGCACATCGAGAAGTTCATCCCCCGCCAGATCACCACGGTGATCGACGGCGGCAGGCCACGCGTCTACGGCACCGGGCTCAACGTGCGCGACTGGATCCACGCCGAGGACCACTCCTCGGCGGTGCTGCGGATCCTCGAGCACGGCCAGATCGGCGAAACCTACCTGATCGGCGCCGACGGCGAGCGCAACAACCTCGACGTGGTGCGGATGATCCTCGAGCACTTCGGCCGCGACGCCGACGACTACGACCTGGTGACCGACCGGGCCGGGCACGACCTGCGCTACGCGATCGACTCCACCAAGCTGCGCGAGCAGCTCGGCTGGCAGCCGGCGTTCGGCGACTTCGAGGCCGGGCTGGCGCGCACCATCGAGTGGTACCAGGCGCACGAGAGCTGGTGGCGCCCGCACAAGCAGCACGTCGAGGCGACGTACGCCTCCAAGGGGCAGTGACGGTGCCGACGCTCGAGACCACCCCGGTCCCCGGCCTGCTCGTGGTCACGCTCGACGTGCACGGCGACAACCGCGGGTGGTTCAAGGAGAACTGGCAGCGCGCGAAGATGACCGACCTCGGGCTGCCCGACTTCGGCCCCGTGCAGCACAACGTCTCCTACAACGGCGCTCGCGGCGTCACCCGCGGTGTGCACGCGGAGCCCTGGGACAAGTTCGTCTCGGTGGCGACCGGCCGGGTGTTCGGCGCCTGGGTCGACCTGCGTGAGGGCCCGTCGTTCGGCACCACGTACACGCACGAGCTCGGCCCGGACACCGCAGTGTTCGTGCCGCGTGGCGTCGGCAACGCCTACCAGGTGCTCGAGGACGCCACGGCGTACAGCTACCTCGTCAACGCGCACTGGCGCCCCGACGCCGGCTACACCGAGGTCAACCTCGCCGACCCGACGGTGGCCATCGCCTGGCCGATCCCGCTCGACGACCCCTCCGTCGAGCTGTCGCAGAAGGACCGCGACAACCCGGTCCTGGCCGACGTGGTCCCGATGGCAGCCGCACCGGTGCTGGTCCTCGGCGGCACCGGCCAGGTCGGCAGCGCACTGCGGCGGGTGTTCCCCGGTGCCGTCGCGCCGCCCCGCGCGGAGCTCGACCTCGCCGACCCGGAATCCGTGGCCGGCTACGACTTCTCGCCCTACGACGTGGTGCTCAACGCCGCCGCCCACACCGGCGTCGACGCCGCCGAGTCCGACCGCCACGGCGCCTGGGCCGCCAACGCCACCGGACCGGCGGCGCTCGCCGCGAAGGCGACCACACACGGCTTCACGCTCGTGCACCTCTCCTCCGACTACGTCTTCGACGGCACGGCCGAGGAGCACACGGAGGACGAACCCCTGTCCCCGCTGGGCGTCTACGGCCAGAGCAAGGCGGCCGGCGACGTCGCGGTCGGGGCGACACCCCGGCACTACCTGCTCCGGACGACCTGGGTGGTCGGCGACGGTCACAACTTCGTGCGCACCATGCAGCGGCTGGCCGGCGACGGCGTCTCGCCGACGGTCGTCGACGACCAGGTCGGCCGACTCACGTTCGCCGACGAGCTGGCCCGCGCGGTGCGGCACCTGCTGGACACGCGGGCGCCGTACGGCACCTACAACGTCACCAACGGTGGCACGCCGCGCAGCTGGGCCGGGTTCGCTCGCGCCGTCTACGCCGCGTCCGGGCGCTCCGCCGACGACGTGACCCCGGTCAGCACCGAGGAGTACGGCGCCGGCAAGGTCCTCGCCCCGCGTCCCACCCACTCGGTGCTCTCGCTGGAGAAGATCCGGGCCACCGGGTTCGAGCCGCAGGACGTCCTCGAGGGACTGGCGGCGTACCTCGCACCCTGACCGGCTCGGGCTAGGCACGCATCGCGGCGAGGTCCTCGCGGATGTCGTCGAACAGGGCGAGGACGTCGTGCGGGCCGACCACCGGTCCCGCGGCGACCAGGGCGTCCGCGCCCAGGAGCATCGCCGACGGGCGGTGCATCCCGAGGGCATTGCGGAGCAGGTCGTCGGTGTCGACCAGGACCTCGCCCGGCCACTCCGGCAGCGGGTCGAGCCCGGGCCCGGTCACGACGCGCACCTCCAGCTCCGGCACGAGCGCGGGCCAGCCGCCGATCACGGCCGTGACCTCCCGGCAGGAGGCACAGGACGGCGAGAGAGCGACCAGCAGCACCGGTCGGTGCACCGCCAACGCGGGAAGCGAGGTGACCTTTCCGGCGGTGGTCAGCTCGATGAAGGGGATCCCCCGCCGTTGCCCCTCCTCGTCCACCGGCGGCAGCGGCACAGCCTCCGGCTCCTCGGCGCGACCCGGCCAGACCACGAGAGCGGCGGTGCCCGCGAGCAGCACCGCTCCGGCCAGCCAGGTCAGGTCCGGCCCGGAGAGGTCCACCGCGCGCTGGACCGCGGAGTGGCCGCGGAGGGCGTCGGCGAACGCCCAGCCGGCGGCGATCACGAGCAGCACGTTGCGGACCGCGGTGGCCGCCGTGACCCGGCCGCTCGCAAGGCCACCGAAGCAGTGGCAGTCCACGTCGTCGCGTCGTACGACGGCCGCGAGGACCAGCACCAGGTAGCCGAGCACCAGCGCCAGCGCGACCGCGGTCACGACCACCGACAACGGGTGTGGCGCCACCAGCAGCGCCGCCGCGAGGACGATCTCCAGCCAGGGCAGGCCGCCCACGATCACCGGGTTGCGGAGCAGCCGCGGCACCCGCAGGGCCTCGAACGCGGCGTCGGCGGGCTCGTCGGAGCGCAGCTTGGCGACGCCACTCACTCCGAGCGCCAACGCCACGGTGAGTGGCGCCAAGAGCACGCCGGAGGACATGCGAACACTTTAGAGTCGGGGGATGCCCGCCGTACTGCCGTTGACCGTGCTGGGCATCTCGGTCGACCTGCGGTTCGAGGGGCCGCGGGCGGCCGAGGCGTACGACGCCTTCGCCCCGAGGTGGGCGCTGTGCCACCGGGAGGACGACGAACCGACCGAGCGATCGGTGCGGGTCACCCTGGGCGGGCCCGACACCGGGAGCAACGAGGACGGCACGATCGGCTCGGAGGACCTGCCGACGCTCCTGCAGCTGGGCACCCAGCGAGTCACCTACCAGGCGATCCACGGCAACATCGGTTCGCTGCTGATGTTCCACGCGGCGGCCGTGTGCCACCCGGTGACCGGTGCCGCGGTGGTCGCGATCGCGCCCGGTGGCACCGGCAAGACGACGGTCTGCCGCACGCTGGGCCCCGGCCGGGGCTACCTCAGCGACGAGACCGTCGGGGTGCGGGCCGACAACACGATCGTGCCGTACCCCAAGCCGCTGTCCGTACGGCGCCCGGACTGGGAGGCCAAGGACGAGACCGACCCCCGCTCGATCGGGCTGGCCCCGGCCACGGGCACGCCGTACGTCGCCGCCATCCTGCTGCTGGCCCGCGACGACGAGCACACCGGACCGGCCCGGTTGGAGCCGCTGGACCTGTTCGACGCGATCCTCGGGATGACGCCGGAGACCTCGTCGCTGAGCCGGCTGCCGAAGCCGCTGCACCGGCTCGAGGAGCTGGTCGAGGGGCTGCCGGTCGTGGCCCGGGCGCACTACCGCGAGGCCGGCTCGCTCGAGGACTTCCTCGGCGACCTGATCGGAGAGGCCCCGTGAACGACGCCGTGAACGACGCCGTGAACGACGCCGTGCGGGTGCGCCGGCTGCCCGTGACCGACCAGCTCGAGCGCGACGGCGAGTGGCTGCTGCTCGTCGGCGACCGGGCGGTGCGGGTCACGGGTCTGGCGCCGGTGATCCTCGGGCTGACCGAGGACTGGCGCAGCCTCCCGGAGCTGGTGGCCGAGCTGGAGCGGGTCTTCGGCGATGCGCCGGGGGACGACGCCGCCGGCCTGGTGCGCCAGGCGCTGGACGAGCTGGCCGCCCAGGACCTGGTCGAGCTGGACGTCGCCTAGAATTGGACGAAATGGACTCCCCGCTCCGCGTGCTCTTCGTCTGCACCGCCAACATCTGCCGTTCCGCGTTCGCCGAGGTCTACGCCTCCTCGCGCGGCTCCACCGGCCTCGAGTTCCGGAGCGCCGGGACCTGGGGTCACCCCGGCGAGGCGATGGACCCGCCGATGGCGCGCCGGCTCGAGGAGCGCGGGATCGTGCCGACGACGTTCCGGAGCCACGCGGTGACCGCCGACGACCTCGCCTGGGCCGATGTGGTGCTGACCATGGAGGAGAGCCACCGCGAGTTCCTGCTCGACGACCACCCGGCCGCGCTGACCAAGGTGTTCACGCTCGGTCACTTCGTCGACCGGGCGGCGCAGAGCGACCTGCGCGGCCACGAGCTCCTGGCCGACGTAGCTCGTCGTCGCGGCAGCGGGCACCCCGACCAGGACGTGCGCGACCCCTACGGGCGCGGCGACACGGCGGCCGGGAGGACCGCCGACCGGTTGGCCGGCCTGGTGGACGCCGTCATCGCCGCGCTGCGCTGACGGATCAGTCGTCGAGCACCAGCATGGCCAGCCGGCGCAGGTCCTCGGTGAGGTCCTGCTCCTGCACGGTGAACCGCTCGCCCGTGGGTGGGCGGAACTCGTAGACGTAGCGGTCGGGCTGCGGCGTGCCGGAGCGGAGCCCGGAGAAGTCGATCCGGTCGACGAGGTCGCGGACGTCGGAGGCCCGGAGGTCGGCGGCGGTGAGGTCGACCGAGCCGCTGACCCGGCGACCGGCGAAGCCGCCGCTGCGCGAGACCTGCACCTGCTGCGACGCCGGTGCGGGCGCGGAGCTGCCGCCGGTCGACGCGGCTCCGGGGGTGACCCCGACCGCGGTCCAGGCTTCGGTGACCGGGTCCGCGTGCTCCCCTGCGGCCGCGACCGTCGCCTGCGCGAAGCCGGCGAAGTCGGTGTCGGCGGAGATGCCCGAGGTGAGGGCGGCGTACCAGATCCTGCCGGCGCCCTCGGCCGAGCTGCCACCGATCGCGGTCGCGGCCAGGTAGAACGCGCGGTTGGGGATGCCGGAGTTGAGGTGGACGCCGCCGTTGTCCTCGGTGGTCTGGACGTAGTCGTCCATCGACCCCACCTGGGGGTCCTTGCCCAGGTCGGGGTCGTCGTACGCCGTGCCGGGCGCCTTCATCGAGCGCAGGGCGGTGCCCCGCACCCCGGGCAGGAAGATGCCCTCGCCGACCAGCCAGTCGGCGCCGGCGGCGTCCTGCCGGAGCTCGCGCTGCTTCGTGCACGCACCGAACACGTCGGACAGCGACTCGTTGAGCGCACCGGACTGACCCTGGTAGGTCAGTCCGGCGGTCCTCTCGGTGAGCGCGTGGGTGAGCTCGTGGCCGAGGACGTCGATCGGCTTGGTGAACCGGTCGAAGATCTTCCCGTCCCCGTCGCCGAAGACCAGCTGGGTGCCGTTCCAGAAGGCGTTGTCGTAGTCCTGGCCGTAGTGCACGGTCGCGAGCACGCCGGCACCCTGGCCGTCGTAGGAGTCGCGCCCGAACACGTCCGCGTAGAGCGACAGCGTCGCGGTGATCCCGGTGGCAGCCTCGTCGACCGAGACGTCACCCGACTCCTCGCCACCGGCTGCGCGCACCAGCTCACCGGGGAGCGTGGTCGTGTTGCCGGCCGTGTGGATCTCCCAGTCACCCGCGACCGGCGCCGCCGCCCGGGCCGTTTCGCCCGCCTCGCGCGCGGCGCGCAGGGTGGCGTCGAGCATCAGGGTGTCGGAGGCGCACCGGGTCGTGCCGGGGTCGTCGCAGCTGCGGAGCCGCTCGAGGAGGTAGGGAGGGATGAAACCGCAGAACGGTGCCGATGTCGGTCCCGAGGTCGCGTCGGACACGTGTGCCTCACCTACGTCGGGTCAGGGCCACCAGGGCCGGGCGTACGTCGAGGAAGTAGACGAGCATCGCCACGATCGCGACGAAGCCCAGGATGCTGAGGGCGCCGAAGAACAGCACGACCACGAACGACAGGCCGAGGATCAGCACCCAGGCCTGCTTGGTCAGCTTGTCGGCGGCGACGTAGAACTCGTTGCCGCGCGTGACGGCGTCGACGAAGGCCCAGAGCGTGGCGATCGAGACCACCAGGCTCACGGCCGAGATCAGGTTTGCTTCGAACGCGAACACCACACCCCGAGTCTAGTGTGACGCGCAGACAGGCCCCCGGACCGAGCGGTCCGGGGGCCTGCTGGTGCTCAGAACAGCGTGAGCTGACCGTCGTCGGCGTGGTCACGCCCGACGTCGGGGTTGCTTCAGTCGCCGACCTTCTTGGCGGCGGCGGTGGCGGCGTCCGTGGTGCTCGCCGCGGTCTTGGTGGCCGCGGTGCCGGTGGCCCTGGCGTTGCTCCGGGTGGCCTTGGCCGCCTTCTTGGCGGTGGTGGCGGTGCCCTTCGCGCGGCTCTTGGTGGTGGAGGTGGCCTTCGCGGCCGACTTCTTCGCCGTGGTGGCGGTGCCCTTGGCGCTGGTGGTCGTCGCGGACGCGCCCTTGCCGGCGGAGGTCCTGGTCGACTTCGCCTTGGCCACGGTCGTGTTCGCGGACGCCTTGGCGTCCTGCGTCGCCTGCTGGCGACGGATCCGGGTGACCAGCTTCTCGCCGCGGGCGGCCAGCTCGGCGTAGGTGCCGTTCAGGTCGGCGATCGTGTCGTTGACGTAGGCCTCGACCTTGCCCGGCAACGCCTTCGCCTGGTCCTGCAGCTCGGCGACGGCCTTCTCGATACGCACCTGACGGGCCTTGGCCTCCTTGGAGAGCTCGTCGACGCGGGCGTTGACGACCGAGGCGGCCCTGGACTGCAGTGCCTTCGGCTCGAGGTCCACGGCCGAGACGCGCTTGGTGGCCTTCTTCTGGGCGTCGGTCACCTTGACCTGGGCCTCGGTGACGTAGCCACGGGCGATCTCGACCGCGAGGTCGGTGGCGCCGGCCGCGGCGTACAGCGGGCGGACGGCCTCGCTCGGGAGCTTCACGTTGAACGTCTGGTTCTTCGCCATGATCAGTTTCCTTCCGGTGGGGTGAGGGTCGCTTCGGTGAGGTGGCTGTTCGCTGCACGGAAGGACGCGTAGACGTCCAGCAGCGACTGCTTCTGTCGTTCGGTCAGGCCCGGGTCGGAGAGGATCGCGAGCTCCACGGAGCGCACGTCGCTCTCGTCCGGCTTGAGGATCCCGGCGTGCACGTAGAGCTGCTCCGCCGAGATCCGCAGTGCCTTGGCCAGTTGTTGCAGCACCTCGGCCGAGGGGCGACGCAGACCACGTTCGATCTGGCTGAGGTACGGGTTGGACACACCGGTCTGCTCGGCGAGCTGCCGCAACGAGAGCTGGGCGGTGACCCGCTGCTCTCGTAGGTAGTCTCCGAGCGTCTCGACGGTCTTGCCGACCTTGCCCTTGGCCATGCGTCCCATAGTGCTAACTATTGTTAGCAGAAGCAAACCGAGACAGGGTGAACCGAGTCACATACGCCTTGTTTCACATGGGTAAACACGTGCTAGCGGCTGCTAGCAGACCGCATCCGGAAGGGTGGCTCGGATCTCGCCGACCGGCAGACCGCCGCCGAGCAGCTGGCGCGAGTCCGGTACGGCGCACCGCGTCGGTGTCGACGCCGGCCTCCACGTCGACACCGAGCCGCTCGAGCAGGGCCGCCATCGTGACCGGGCGGGCGCGGGGGGCGCCGTCGTCGTGCTTGAGCGCGAACGCCCGGCCGTCCGGCAGCGCCACGGCGTAGCAGGACTCGGCCCCGGCCTTGCCGATCGCGCCGGGGATCGCGGTCAGCAGCGCGCGCTCGTCGCGCGTCGTACCGCTCACGAAGGCGGGATGTGCCCGGATCGCCTCCGCCACGCGCCGCTCCGGACCCTCGGCGGCGGTGGCCGTCGCCGCGAACCCGCGGGCCAGTCCGGTGAGGCTGGCCGAGAGCAGCGGCGCTCCACAGCCGTCGACGGCGACCGTCGTCACCGGCTCGCCGGTGAGGTCGGCGAAACTCTCCGCGATCGCCTGCTGGAGCGGGTGGTCGGGCTCGCGGTAGCTGGCGAGGTCCCAGCCGTTGACGACGCAGGTGGCGAGCATCGCGGCGTGCTTGCCGGAGCAGTTCATCAGCACCGGCGCCCGGTGGCCGCCGGCCCGGATCACGGCCTCGCGCGCGTCGTCGTCGAGCGGGAAGTCGGGCGGCGTCTGCAGGTGCGACTCGTCGAGCCCCGCGCCGGCGAGGATCCGGCGCACAGCGTCGACGTGGAACGGCTCGCCCGAGTGCGACGCGCAGGCGACCGCGAGCAGCTCACCGTCGAGGTCGAGCCCCGCGCGCAGCATGCCGACCACCTGGAGCGGCTTGTTGCACGACCGCGGCAGGACGGGGGACGTCACGTCGCCGGCGGCGTACACCGTGCTGCCGTCGGCGGCGAGCGCGACCGCCGACCCGTAGTGATGCCCCTCCACGAACCCGGACCGCACGATCTCGGCCAGGACGACCTGCTGCTGCACCATGCGGCCGACGGTATCCACCGGGTCGAGTGCCCCAGTGGCTGCCCCGGCAACCACTGGAGCACTCGACCGCGCCCAACTGGCACGATGAGCGCCGTGACCCTGCCGCAGTACTGCCCCGGTCCGCGCGAGCTGGACGACCTCGAGCTGCTGGTGAACGGAGGTCTCGCGCCGCGAACCGGTTTCGAGGCGACCGGGCCCGTCACGCTGGTGCTGCCGGACGACGTCGCGGTGGCGGCCCGCGAGGCGGGCGGCGTCGAGCTGGTCGACCCGGAGGGACTTCCCCTCGCGCGGGTGGCGAACGACGGCACGGTCGAGTCGCTCGCGCCGCAGGAGGTCGGCGCGTTCCGCCGGCTGCACCTCTCCCCCGCCACCACCCGCGAGAGGTACGACGGGGCGCTCACGGTGCCGGTCGCCGCACCGCTCACCGAGCAGGACCTGGACCTGGTCGACCGGACCCGGGCCGGTCGGCCCGTGCTGCTGCTGGCGCTCACCGGCACCGGCACTCCTCAGGGCGTGACCCCGGTCGGGTTGGTGCGCGCCACGCTCGCCGCCGCGGAGGTGCTCGGCGATGCCCACGTGGTCGCCGTGCCACTGGCCTCCCACGGCGACCCGGACACCGACCACGTGCTCGGCCAGCAGGTGGTCGCGACCTACGCCCCCGGCGACGTGCTGGCCGTGACCGGCGAGGGCGACCTCCCGGGGCCGGTCGAGGAGGTCGTGGCGTCCGACCAGCCGGCTCCCGACGAGCAGGGGCTGGTCGTGTTCTTCACCGGCCTCTCCGGCAGCGGCAAGTCGACGCTCGCCCGGGCGCTGCACGACCTGCTGATCGAGGACGGCACCCGCACCGTGACCAGCCTCGACGGTGACGTGGTCCGCCGGAACCTCTCCGCGGGCCTGACCTTCTCCAGGGCCGACCGCGAGACCAACATCCGCCGGATCGGCTGGGTCGCCGCCGAGATCGCCCGGCACCGCGGGGTCGCGATCTGCTCGCCGATCGCGCCGTTCGACGAGACCCGCCGCCAGGTCCGGCAGTACGTCGAGGACGCCGGTGGCGCGTTCTTCCTGGTCCACGTCGCGACGCCGCTCGAGGAGTGCGAGCGCCGGGACCGGAAGGGGCTCTACGCGAAGGCACGACGGGGCGAGATCCCGGAGTTCACCGGGATCTCCTCGCCGTACGAGGAGCCGCGGGACGCCGCGGTCCGGGTCGACACCACGGGGCGGACGATCGACGACGCCCTGGGGGACGTGCTCGCCGCCCTCGACACGGCCGGCCTGGTGGGTCTCACTTCTTAGACGATCAACATAGTACAGTTTGAAGCTCCGCCACCCAGCTGAGGAGCTGACCTTGATCGATCTCACCCTGGACCTGTTCGGCAGCAACTGGCTGTCGATCACGGTCACCGGCTTCTTCGTCGGCACCATCGTGGGCCTCACCGGCATGGGCGGCGGCGCCTTGATGACACCGGCGCTGATCTTCCTGGGGGTCGGCAACGCCTCCACCGTGGTCACCGCCGACCTGACCGCCGCCGCGGTCTACAAGAGCGGCGGCGCGGCCGTGCACTGGCGCGGCGGCTCCCCGAACCTCCGGCTCGCGGGCTGGCTGATCGCCGGCTCGGTGCCCTTCGCCCTGCTCGGCCCGCACCTGGTGCACTGGTTCGCGCCGGACTCCGAGGACGGCTTGGACAGCCTGCTCAAGGAGTGCATCGGCTTCGCCCTGCTGCTCGCCGCGTCGACGTACGCGCTCCGCCTCTACATCCAGCTCCGGCACGTGCGCAGCGACAAGGAGGCGCCGACGTCCGACCCGAGGATCCGCCCGCTGCCGACGTTCCTGGTCGGGGCGCTGGGCGGTCTGCTGGTCGGGATCACCAGCGTCGGGTCCGGCTCGGTGATCATGGTCGCGCTGCTGATGCTCTACCCCGGGCTCTCGGCCGTGAAGCTGGTCGGCACCGACCTGGTGCAGGCCGTGCCGCTGGTGCTGGCCGCGGCGATCTCCAACATCGCCCTCAACGGGCTGGACTGGTCGCTGACGCTGCCCCTGATCATCGGCTCGGTGCCCGGCACCATGATCGGCAGCAAGATCGCGCCGAAGGTGCCGCAGTCGATCATCCGGCGCGGCATCGTGATCGTCCTGACGATGTCCGGCGTCGCGCTGCTCGACAAGGCCGGCTGGGCCCCGCTCGGCGCCGGCGAGGACGACACCCACCCCTACCTGATCGCCGGGGTCGGGATCGCGATGCTGGTCCTGGTCCCCCTGGTGTGGGGCGCCCTGCGACGCGGAGTGGGGCTCCCGATGTTCGGAAGCCCCACTGTCGCGGAGATCGAGGGCGAGGACCGCGCCCGCACGCGATCAGGCAGCTGACCCCGGCTCGCCCGTCAGGTCACGGGGCGATCGTCGCCCCCTTGAACTGGAAGTACCCGTAGCCACCCGCGAGCGGGTTCGTGACGGTGACTGCCTTGTTCGCACCCATCGGGGCGTTGGCCGACACCGACATCTGGGCGATCAGCGTGGTCGAGTTGACGACCTGCACCGTGTTGACCACCACGCCCGTCGGTCCGGTCACCTTCGCGCCGGGCACGAAGTTGGTGCCGGTGAACGTGATGCTCTCCGTGGTGCCGCGGTGCAGTGTCGACGGCGACAGCCCGGTGATCGTTCGGTCCGGCCTGGAACGAGAAGCAGGTGCTGCTGCAGGTGTTCTCGCCCACCGTCCGGGTTGGTCACCGTGACCGACGTCGTGCCGGGTTGCGTCGCCGCCTGCGGTGAGACCACGGCCTCGACCGTCGTGCTAGCTGATGTACGACGTCGACACCACGTTCGCGCCAGCGATGGTGACTCGAGCTCCGGGCTGGAAGTTCTGCCCCGTCACCGTGACCTCGCGGTTCCTGGCGCCCTGGCCGAGGCTGGTCGGTGACGTGCCCGACGTGGTCGGTCCCACGATCACGGTCAGGCAACCCGTGCAGGTCGAGGAGCCCGACCCGGTCGTCACCGTGACGTTGGTCGGGCCCACCGGCACCGACGTGCTCGCGTTGATGTTGAGCGTGATGGTGCTCGCGTCGACCACCACCAGCGAGCCGGCCACCTGGGTGATGCCGTTCTTGCTGAAGGTGACGGTCGAGCCCGGTGAGAACTGGGATCCGCTGATCGTGATCGCCCGGGCTGACGCGCCGCGTCCGATGGTGGACGGCGAGACAGAGGTGACGCTCGGCGGCACGGCGGACGAGTCGTCATTAGTGATGGTCACGACACCGTCATTGGTCTGGATGGTGCCGTTCACGGGGTTGCTGAGCCGCACCAGGAACGTCTCGTCCGGCTCGAACGTGGTGTCACCGTTGATGGTGACCGTGACGTTCTTCGTGGTCTCACCCGGGCGCGAAGGTCAGCGTGCCCGAGGCGGTCACGTAGTCGCTGCCGGCCGTGGCCGTCTGGTCGACCGTCGTGTAGTCGTAGGTCACGGTGCGAGTGCTCGTCTGGTCGAGCGTGACCGCGACGTTGACGGTCGACGTCCCGGCATTGCCCTCCGCGATCGAGGCGTTGCCAACGCTCGCCTTGGGGTCCGCCGCGACCACGAGCGACACTCCCGTCGCGTCGTACACGACGTTGTAGTACTTGTTGTTCGGCAGCCCGATCCCGGTGACACTGCTGAACGTGCCCGACCGCGAGCCTGCCTCGAGGATCCGCAGGCTGGTGCCCACCGGCGGGTCGTACGACGGCGATGTGGTGATCGCCAGGGGACCGTTCAAGGCGGCGTTCGCGGTCGCGGTGAGCTTCGAGAAGTCGGTGCCCGGCGTCGTGCCGCCATTCACCGTGACCCCGAACGTGCCACCCGAGGTCTGCGCGTAGCTGCCGGTCACCGCCATCGCGGTGCCGCCGCCACCCGGCTGCAGGACAGCTGCGTTGGTCAGCGGACCCTGGATCGAGCCACCGCCGGACAGGTTGCCACCGTTGATCTGGACCGCTCCGGTCCCGCCAGCCCCTCCGCGCAGGATCGCGCCGGACGCGACCACCGTGGAGCCGGCGGACTGCGTGTACGACGTGGGCCGGAAGGTGCCGGCCACGACGTTGACGGTGCCAGAGTTCGCCATCGCGACCGTCGTGTTGAGCGTCCGGTTCAGGATCAGCGAGCCGCTGTTGCTGGCCAGCGCGGTCAGCGCGGTCGCCGTGCCGACGCTGGCGTCGAAGAACGTCCCAGTCGCGCCGAGCACCAGGGTGCTGGCGTTCGAGGTGACGTTGCGGTCGAGCCGGATCTGGCCGGTGGTCGCCTTGAGCGTGCCCGATCCGGTCATGGCTCCGGCCGCCGACAGGTCGCTGCCCGCGGTGACCGTCACGTCACACTTGTTGGTCTCCAGCGACGCCGGAGTTGCTGAGGCGTTGCAGGTAGACGGTGTGCGTCGTGAGCGCGCAGGTCGCCGTGATCGTCCCCGCGGCGCGGTTGATGAGCTGGAACGTGGCCCCCGGCGAGTTGTCGTAGATCGCGGAGCCGTTGCCGAGGAGGATGGTGCCGTAGTTGTCGACGACGCTGTTGTCGTCCTGGGCGAACAAGGAGCTCGCCACCGTCATGGTGCCGCGATTCTCGAGGTCGTAGCCGTTGTAGAGGACGGAGGACGGCACTGTCGCGGTCCCACCCGGATTGACGGTCAGTCGGCCGGAACCCGTGAACTGCGCCCCGTTCATCTTCACGTCGTCGGAGGACAGGTCGCCGGTCACGAAGCCACCGGAGGCGTTGAGGTGCGGGACGTTGCCGCCGGCACCCGTGAGCGTGCCGGACGTCTGGTCGAGAGTGCCGGCCCCGGTCACCGTGCCCGGGCTCACCGTGAGGCTGCCGCCGTACTGGTGGAGGACCCCGGCCGTGATGTTGTAGGAGCCGGTGTCGGTCGACGACGGGACGAGGTAGGTGTCCGGAGCGCTGCTGTTGACCTGGCCGTTGTTGCGGAACCCGATGGAGCTGAGGTCGACGTAGGTGGACGCGGACATGTTCATGACCGCGGCGGGCTCGTTGACGACCTGGCCGGGAGTCACGCTGTAGGTGAACGAGACCTGGCTTGCGCACCCGGGGAACGTGGTCAGGTTTGCCGTGCCGAAGTTGTCGAGCTTGCTGGTGTCACTGATGGTCATCGAACCGCACACCCGCAGGGTGCCGCGGTTCTCGAACGAGTATCCGTTGCTGAGCTGGGCCGAAGAGACCTCGGCGTTGCCACCGGAGGGCACCGTGAAGGTCCCGGAACCGGTCGCGGAGGCCGACCCCCACGTGGAGTCCGGTGACGAGAAGGAACCGCTGAGGCTGCCGCCGTTGAACAGCAGGTGCGGCACCGAGCCGCCGTTGCCGTTCAGCGTGCCGGACTCCACGGACAGCTTCCCGGCTCCGGTGACGCTGCCGGGGCTCACCTGCAAGGTGCCGTACTCGTGCACGTTCGTGCCGGCGGAGATGTTGTAACCGCCGGTGCTGCCGGCGGAGGTGTTGAAGTAGAGGTCGGGCACGGCAGCGTTGACCAGGCCGTCGTTCTGCCAAGGGACGGAGCTCGTGTCCACGTAGACGGTGCCGGCCAGGTTGAGCACGCCGGTTGCCTGGTTCGTGTACTTGGTGCCCGCAGATCCGTCCGTGGAGAAGGGCGAGAGGCCCCCGCAGGTCGAGGGGACGGTGATCGTGCCCGCGTTGTCGAGCTTCGCTCCGGTGGCGATCTGGACGTTGCCACAGGCCAGGGTCACCGTCCCGTTGTTGGTGAAGGTCTTGCCGTTGTTGACGTTGGCGTTCGCCACGTTGAGCGTGGCGCCGGTCCCCAGCGAGACCGGCCCTGCGCCGACGAAGCTGTAGGTGCCGGGGTTGACCGGGTCACCGGGACCGGTCAAGGTCACCGGCGCCGTGCCTCCCAGCGCGAACCCGGAGGGCGAGAGCAGGTTGCGGATCGTGGAGTCGAACGCGCCGTTGGCCACGGACCCGACCGTCAGGTTGCCGCCGCTCAGGGTCACGCTGCCGGTGCCGAAGTTCATGCCGGCGACCGTGCGGGCGCTGGCGATGACGACATCAGTGCGCGTCGGCGCCGTCGACTTGCAGACGACGTCACCCGCGGCGGGCAGCCGCCCGGCGTTGGCCCCGCCGTCGGTCAGTGACCAGTTGGTGCCGGTCTCCCAGGCGGTGCTCGTGGTGCCCTTCCAGAAGATGGTGCAGGTGCCGACCGCGGCATTCGCGGGTGGGGCGACCGCTGAGAGCGCCGCGGCGACGATCGCCAGCGGCAGGAGCAGTGAAAGGAGCCGCCGTACACGTCGGGTGCTGTGCGCACCGCGCACCGGTCGAGAGAGCATGGTTTCCGCCTGTCCGAGGGTGGCGGCCGGGACCGCTCCGTTGTCGAGATTTGGGACTCTTTATAGGTCGCGGTCCGGGCGTTGATGGCGGGGTGCCGACAGAATGGCCCGAACGGACCATTCCGATTTCGTGGCGAATCGGACTTTTACCATGTGCGAACGATGCGCCGTCTAGACCTCTGTTCGACTGAGATCGGGCGCATGGAGGGCGAGCCCGATCCTGACGCGCAGGCTGCAGCCGGGCCGGAACACTCACTGCTCGCTCCTGATTCCGAGAGTGCGGCACCGCACGGATAGGCTGTCGCTCGCCTGTTCCGACGAGAGGTCACCCTCCCCCATGACTGTCACCCACGCCGACTACCAGCTGAGCCAGCTCGACCAGCTGGAGGCGGAGTCGATCCACATCTTCCGCGAGGTCGCGGCCGAGTTCGAGAAGCCGGTGCTGATGTTCTCCGGCGGCAAGGACTCGATCGTGATGATGCGGCTCGCCGAGAAGGCGTTCTACCCCGCGAAGATCCCGTTCCCCGTGCTCCAGGTGGACACCGGCTACGACTTCCCCGAGGTGCTCTCGACCCGTGACAACTGGGTCAGCCGGCTCGGTGTCCGGCTGATCGTGGCCTCCGTCCAGGAGGCGATCGACCAGGGGGTGGTCGTCGACGACGGCAAGACCAGCCGCAACCGGCTCCAGATCGGCACCCTCCTCCACTCGATCGAGGAGAACGGCTTCACCGCCGCGTTCGGTGGCGGGCGACGCGACGAGGAGAAGGCCCGCGCCAAGGAGCGGGTCTACTCCCACCGCGACGACTTCGGCCAGTGGGACCCCAAGATGCAGCGGCCCGAGCTCTGGAGCCTCTACAACGGCCGGATCCACGGCGGCGAGCACATGCGGATCTTCCCGCTGTCCAACTGGACCGAGCTCGACATCTGGCACTACCTCGGCCAGGAGCAGATCGAGATCCCCGAGATCTACTTCTCCCACCAGCGCCGGGTCTTCGAGCGCGACGGCATGTGGCTCTCGGAGTCCGAGCACAACCCGCTGCGCAAGGGCGAGGAGGTCGTCGAGAAGCAGGTGCGCTTCCGCACCGTCGGTGACCTCACCCTCACCGGCTGCGTCGAGTCGGACGCCGACACCATCCCGAAGATCATCGACGAGATCGCCATCGCCCGCGTCACCGAGCGCGGCGCGACCCGGGGCGACGACCGGTTCTCCGAAGCAGCCATGGAGGACCGGAAGAAGGAAGGCTACTTCTGATGACCGATTCCGATCGCCCACGCATGGACCTGCTCCGGTTCGCCACCGCCGGCTCGGTCGACGACGGCAAGTCGACCCTGATCGGACGGCTGCTGCTGGACTCCAAGTCGATCTTCGAGGACCAGCTCGAGGCCGTCGAGGCCACCAGCGTGTCCAAGGGCTACGACTACACCGACCTGGCACTGCTGACCGACGGGCTCCGCTCCGAGCGTGAGCAGGGGATCACCATCGACGTGGCCTACCGCTACTTCGCGACCCCGAGCCGCAAGTTCATCATCGCCGACACCCCGGGCCACGTGCAGTACACCCGCAACATGGTCACCGGCGCCTCCACGGCCGACCTCGGTCTGGTGCTGGTCGACGCCCGCCAGGGTCTCACCGAGCAGTCCCGCCGCCACGCCGTGATCCTCTCCCTGCTCCGGGTGCCGCACCTGGTGCTGGCGGTGAACAAGATGGACCTCGTCGACTACGACCAGGCGACCTTCGACCGGATCCAGAAGGAGTTCAGCTCCTTCGCGACCAAGCTCTCGATCCCCGACCTGACCGTGATCCCGATCTCCGCGCTCAAGGGCGACAACGTCGTCAACCGGTCCGAGCACATGGACTGGTACGACGGTCCGTCACTGATGCACCACCTCGAGAACGTCCACGTGGCGTCCGACCGCGACCTCGTCGACACGCGCTTCCCCGTGCAGTACGTCGTACGTCCCAAGTCCGACGAGTTCCACGACTACCGCGGCTACGCCGGCCAGGTCGCCGGCGGCGTGCTCAAGCCCGGCGACGAGGTGGTCGTGCTGCCGAGCGGGATGACCAGCACGATCGAGGCGATCGACCTGTTCGACGAGGAGATCGCCGAGGCGTTCCCCCCGATGAGCGTGACCGTGCGGCTGGCCGACGACGTCGACGTCAGCCGGGGCGACATGATCGCCCGGCTGAACAACGCGCCCAAGCCCAGCCAGGACATCGACGCGATGATCTGCTGGATGACCAACGAACCGCTGCGCCCCCGCCAGAAGCTGGCGATCAAGCACACCACGCGCACCGGGCGTGCCCTGGTCAAGGACATCCAGTACCGCCTCGACGTCAACTCGCTGCACCGCGACCAGGAGACCAAGGAGCTCGGCCTGAACGAGATCGGCCGCGTCCAGCTCCGCACCACGGTGCCGCTGCTCTGCGACGCCTACTCCAAGAACCGGACGACCGGCTCGTTCATCCTGGTGGACGAGGCGACCGGGGTCACGGTCGGTGCGGGCATGATCAACTCCTCGATCCTGAGCAAGATCCGAGGTCAGCGGCTGGCGTAGACGTGGCCGTCTATACGGCCCCAGGCTTGGTTCGCGACACGGCCGTGCCGGGAGATGGTGGTCCGGAAACCTTGCGCAGCGAGGTGCTCTGCGACTCGTTCGTTCAGCGGCGCGTGGGTCTCGGGGTCCCGCATCATGCCGGCCGCGAGCAGCCGGCGAACGTGGGGCAGCAGGTCGGGCGCACCCTGCAAGACTTGGAGCTCTGCGCCGTTGACGGTCACCTCGAGGTAGTCGACAGCGGTGATCCCGTGCTCGCGCGTTACGTCATCGAGCCGTACGGCGGGCACCGAGACCGTACGGCCGGAGACCTCGTGCGGGATGTCGGCGTGCACCCCGTCGACCTGGATCCCGCTAGGGTCGTCGGACAGGTTGAGCTCGAGGGTGCCCGACTCGTGCCAGCCTGCCGCGTTGACCACTGAGCAGTTGTCCATGCCCTTGTCAGCGAGAAACTCCGCGGCCCGGGCGGCGTGCTCGGGCGAGGCCTCGATCAGAAGCAGCCGACCGCTGGGGCCGACCGCGCGGGCCGCACGGCGCAGCGAGCTCAGCCGCCACATCCCGACCTGGACCACGGTGTCCCCCGGGTTGATCAGGAGCTCGCGCGGGATGCCGACCCGGACCCGGTAGAGCGCCCGGCGCAGGGCGTTGCGGGCGGGTCCCTCGGGCACCAGGCGCCAGAGCGTGAACAGGGCGCGGGCCAGGGTCTGCTTCATGGAGGAACTCCTAGGGTCGAGGCGCCCCGGGGCGCCGCACCCGGTCAGGTCGTGGAGTGGCCGACGCTATCCCAGCCAAACGCCCGGACCGGGTGCCGACCCGGCGCGGACGAGCGCTCGAGACGCAGTGTTACCGTCGCCGCTGTCGACAACGGAAGGCAGATCCCGTTGCGCCTTCCGACCCAGGAACAGATGCCCGAGAACCCCTCCTTCCGAGCCGGCCGCGCCGTGCCCGGCGGTGTCATCACACCCCTGCTCGCCCGGAGCACGACGCGCCGCTGGGTGCTGCTGGGGGCGCTCTCGACGAGCGCGGTCGTGGCCGGCTGCGGCGGCGACGAGAAGAAGCTGCCCCCGACGCCGCCCGGCCGGACCCAGGGGCCGGACGCCCGGGCCAGGAAGTTCGACGTCCGCAATTACGGCGCGCTCGGCGACGGCGTCACCGACGACTCCGAGGCGTTCCGGCAGGCCCTCGACGAGGCGGCGCGCGAAGCGTCAGACCAAGCCGGACATCGGCGCCGTCGTGACCGTGCCCCGCACCGCGGCGGCGTACCTCGTCGGCGAGCTCAAGGTGCCCTCCCACGTGACCCTGCTCGGCGATGAGGGGACGACCCTGCAGCCGGCGGCCAGCGCGGCGCGCTGGATCCAGACGGCCACGAACGCCACAACGTGCGGCATCCAGTCCCTGACCCTGGACGCCGCCGGCAAGGTCGCCGAGGCGGTGGTGACGATCAGCTCCCGCACCCACGGCCTGCTGCTGGGCGACCTCCGGGTGCTGAGCTCCAGCGAGCCGGTGCCACGGGCGGGTCTGGACACCCGGATCGGCACCCGGGATATCCGGGTCACCGGCTGCAGCTTCACGTCTCTCCAGGCCGGGGTCCGACTCGGCTACAACCCCCGCACGATCACGATCGACCGGTGCGAGTTCGTGGACTGGGTCGAGCGCGCGATCTGGGTGCGCAGCACCACGCACCAGGCGGCCAGGGACGTGGCGATCACCAACTGCCAGATCCGTCCGCACACCACGGGTGGCAACGTGCGGCAGCCGATCCAGATCAACGGCGAGGACAACGCACCGATCATCGGCATGAAGATCATCGGCAACACCGTGACCGGCGTGGGTACCGACGACAAGGACCCGTCCCTGCCGGGCACGGCCGACCTGATCTCGCTGCACCGGTGCCGGTCGTTCGAGGTCGCGGAGAACGTCTGCGAGAGGGGCGGCGAGGTTGGGATCACCGTTTCCCAGCAGTGCATCGGCGGCGCGGTGCGCGACAATACCTGCCGCGAGAACGGCTCGGCCGGGATCAGCATCGGCTCCCGCGCCTCGCGGTTCACCCGCAGGGTCGAGGTGACCGGCAACACCTGCGTGGACAACGGGCAGGACGGGTACGACGAGGACCGACCGCAGACCTCCTCCGGGATCAGCCTGGCCAACGCCCAGGAGATCACGTTGTCGGGCAACAAGCTGGGCGGATCCGAGACCAGCGCCCAGCAGTTCGGGATCGTGCAGCGCAACTCGACGATCACCGTGGGTGACAACACGTACGGCGCCGGGCTGCTGCAGCGGACACTCGACCTGACGTCGTGACGCGTCCGCAGCACCCGACCGCTTAGGATCAGAGTTCACTCTGTGCCTCCCCAGAACAGGTCCCCGCGACAGATGAGCGTTATCCCCGCGTCCACGAGCGCTCGGTCCGGCGCGTCAATGACTACGCCGAGTCGCGTCGGCGGCGACCGCATGTGGGTGCTGTTGATGCTGGTTGTGGAGTTGCTACTCGCGGGGGGGGCCGCGCTGTTCTGGGCCACCGGGCACGACCGCTGGGGCTTCGCAGTCGTCGGTCTGATCTGCGCCGGGCTGACCCACGTCCCGTTCTTGCTTCCGCGGCAGCCGTTCCTTTCGATGTGGGGGCTGGTCAGCCTGGCCGTCACGATCGGGGCCGGCATTCGTGGGCTGATCATCGCGGTCGGCTACCCGACGCCGTACTTCGTCTCCGACTTCTTCACCCGCGGACGCACGTTCTCGTCCCTGTTCTTCGCCAGCGCGATCACGATCCTGTCGGTGGGGGCCCTGGTCGCGGGCTACCTGGCCACGCAGGTCGGGAAGGACACGCGCACCGGGTCAGGCAAGACCCGCAGCTGGGCGCTCAGGGCCTCCCACGTCTCCGAGCCGCTGGTCGTGGCGCTGGCCGGCGTCTACGCGCTGATCGGCCTCTACGGCACGTTGACGTACACCCGGAGGATCGGTGGCCTCGGAGTCAGCATCGCCGACCGGCGCACCACGATCAACGCTTCCGGAGCGGCATTCGAGTCCTACGGTCAGTTCGAGTACCTCGCGCAGGCCGGGACCATCGGCGCAGTGCTGCTGCTGGCGTACTGGCTGACCACCCGCGAGCGTCTGGGACCCTTGCGCACCGGGGTGCTGGTGCTCGTGTTCGTCAACGCCTTCTCGATCAACTGGGTGACCACCTCGCGCGCCGACCTGCTCTACGTGACGCTTGGCGTGTTGTTCCTGATCGCTTTCGTGCGGCACCGCGTGAAGGTGGTGCCCGTTGTCCTTAGTGCCGTCATCGTTCTCAGCGGCATCGGCGCTCTGTCCGCGGCTCGCAAGGAAACGTCGGTCAGCGGCAGTTTTCTGATCACCTACGGCCTGAACAGTGGCCTGCTTGTGCGCAACGGCTACGACCTGGGCAAGACGCTGCTGGTCACTCAGGCAGTGCCTGAGCGACTGCCTTATCAGAACGGCGCGACGATCGCGCGCTACATCATCTCGCCGATCCCCCGCTCACTATGGCCAGACAAACCGATCGTCTCCCCCGGTCCGATCATCGGGCGGACGCTGTACGGCCAGACCCGGTCCGGCGTGCCTCCCGGTATGACTGGAGAGCTGGTCTGGAACTTCGGCCCTTGGCTCGCGGTCGTCTTCTCTGCGCTGGTCGGCTTCGCGCTGGGCAGGCTCGACCGCTGGTCTCGGCCGCGCAACCGAGATGATCTGACACGCATGCTGTTCTACGCGCTCGTGGTGCTCACCCTCGGCAAGGCCGTGGTGGGGGTCGCGATCGGGCAGTCGCTGGCGGCGGCCGGGCAGACCCTGGTGCTGCTGGTCCCCTTGTACGCGGTGGGCGCTCTCAGCACCCGCCGGGAAAGACGGCTCGACACGGACGCCGTGCGCCGCACCCGCGTCCGCGGCGCGCTCCGGCGATCGGTGCCCGTCGATGGGCCGGCGCTGTGAAGGCGGCGATCACGGGCCGGGTCGACGAGGGGATGCGGATAATGTCCGCCCGCGCCACCGAGCGCATCGCGAAGCGCTGGGGCACCAGCCTGCCAATGTGGATCGGCTCCGGCTACCCCAAGTCCGGCACCGTCTGGCTGTGCAAGCTGATGTCGGCGTACCTCGGCGTGCCCTACCCCCAGAACTACCGGCTTCCGGTGGCGATGAGCTCGGTGATCCACGCGCACTGGGAGTACGACGAGCGGCTGCCGCGCACGGCGTACATCTCCCGCGACGGCCGCGACGTGATGGTCTCGCTGTACTTCCACCACATGCGCAACCTCGCCGAGCGCCGCAACCCGCACAGTGCAGGCAGGCTGCGTCAGCGGCTCGAGCGCCGACTCGGGGTGGGCTTCGACCCGCAGGACGTCCGCACCAACCTCCCGGGCTTCATCGAGTCCGAGTTCACGGAGCCGGCGTACTCGTTCGGCACCTGGCATGAGCACGTGCGCTCCTGGTGCATGCCGCGGCACGACAACGTCGCCTACGTCAGCTACGAAGAGCTGATCGACGACACCGTCCCCACGTTTGCCAGGCTGATGACCGACCTGACCGGTGCACCGGCCGACAACCACAAGGTCGAGCTCGCCTGCGCCCGGCAGAGCTTCCGGGTTCTGTCCGGGCGCGAGCCCGGCGCCGAGGACCGCACCAGCTTCCTGCGCAGCGGCACTGCGGGCAGCTGGCGCGAATACTTCACTCCCGAGGCCGCCCGGATCTTCGACCAGCACGCCGGCCCGGCGCTGGTGGCGCTCGGCTACGCCGACCCCGACTGGGCACGCACGCTCGATGGCTGAGGCCGGCGCGGACGGCACCAGTCGCGCCAGCCCGGCACGACGGTTGCTGGCGCGAGGCCCGCTCGGCGTGCTGAGCCAGGGCCTCAGCAGCGTCAGCAACCTCGTCCTCGGGCTGTCCATCGCCCGCGCCTCCTCACCCGGTGAGTACGGCGCCTGGGCGGTCGGCTACACGGCGTACGCGATCTCGCTGCACCTCAACCGGGCCACCGCGAGCACGCCCCTGATCCTGACCGGCGACGCCGGCGGCAAGGCGTCCCGCAAGGACGTCTCGGGGAGCATGGGAGCCGCCACGCTGGTCGGTCTCCTCGGCGGCGCGCTGATGCTGGCCATCGCGCTGCTGCTGTCCGGCTCGTCGAGCGCGCTGGCGATCGCCTTCCTGGGCTTCGGGGTGGGTCTGCCGCTGCTGCTGCTCAATGACATGCTGCGCTACGTCAACTTCCGCAACGCCACCCCGGGCGGGGCGGCGCTGATGGACCTGGTCTGGCTGCTCGTGCAGGTCGGCGGTCTAGTGCTCCTCGAGCGGAGCGGGCACATGTCGGTGCTGACCGGGACGCTCGGTTGGACACTGGGTGCTGCGATCGCCCTTGCGATCGGGCTCGCCCGGCTCCGGGTGCTGCCGGGCGTGCAGGCGACCCGGTCCTTCCTCCGCGAGCAGCGGGGGGTCAGTGCCCGGCTGGTGGTCGACTCGTTGCTCACCGCCGGCAGCACCTACTTGGTCCCCAGCGTGGTGGCCGCGATCAGCGGTCTCGCCGCCGCCGGCGCTCTCCGGGCCGGCCAAACCCTGATGGGCGGGGTCAGCATCATGGTGATGGGCCTGACCCCGGTGCTCACGCTCGAGTCGCGCCGCGCGCTGTCCCGTGGCATGCGCCCCGTGGGCATCATGTGGCGCTGGACGATGCTGATGGCCGCTGCCTCGGCCGTCTACGGCATCGGCGATCCTGCTGATCCCGGACTCCCTCGGCCGCGCAGCTCACCGGCGCGAGCTGGACGGGTGCCTCCCTGCTGCTGCTCCCGCTGGTGCTGCTCAGGGTCAGCCGGGGCCACTACACCTCGGGCCCGGTGCTGATGAAGGCGATGGGCGACCTCAACGGGCTGATCCGGCTGCGCGTGCACACGGCCGTACCGTCGCTGGTGGGGCCAGCCGCCGGCGCCTGGTGGGCGGAGCCACGGGGGCGGCCTGGGGCCTGCTGGCGGGCGCGCTCGTGACCAACGTGCAGTGCAGCTACTTCGTGCAAGCGGGCGGCTCGCACCTACGAACCCGAGGCAGCCTTCGCCGAGGCACCCAGCAGCGGCTGAGGACTCAAGTCGGCGCCTCGGCGCGCAACCGGGCCAGGTCACGAACTCCGAACGCCGCGAGATCCGTGGCCAGCCAACGGACCTCGACCGCGTCCCGGCGCAGGAAGCCGGCCCGTTCGAGCCGGGCACTGGTGTTGCGTCCACGGACTCCGGAGGCGGCGACGACGCCGACGTCGGCCGCCCACGTCACCACGTCGTCGACCGGCGCGTGCCGGACGCCGCCGAACGGCCACGCGAAGTGCCGGGCTGATCCCAGCCGGGACCGGAGCTCCTCGACCGAGCCCTTGAGCTGGTCCTCCGCCTCGGCCCGCGCCATGCCCGACATCGGCACATGCCGGCGGCAGTGACTGCCGACCTCGTGGCCGGTGTCGCGGAGAAGCTCCAGGTCGGCCCAAGTCACGACGCCCTCCGCCTGCGGCCGCCCGAAAAACGTGTCCGAGGCGGTTTTGTCGAGCCCCACCACGTCGGTCGGCACGTAGAACACCCCGGAGACGCCGCGCTCGGTCAGCATCGCCGCGGCATCGAGATTGCTGCGGAAGCCGTCGTCGAACGACAGTGCGACGGCCGGCCGATCGAGCGAACCGTCGGCCACGGCCCGCACCCCGTCGTCGAAGCCGACCACCTGGTCGCGGTGCCGGTCGATGAAGCGCGCCAGCCGGGCCACGTCGGCAGGCGGCGTGTTGTGCAGCAACAGGACGGTCAGGCCCGGCAGGCGAGCCGCGGCACGGTTGCGTCCGGTGACAGTGCTCAGGGCGTGGTAACCGACCAGCGCACCGCGGCGGACGGAACGACGCAGCGCTGCGCGCGCCTTCATCGGGCACTTCCGAGCTGGTCCAGGAATTCCACCAGCCGGCCTGCTCGTGAAGGCCACGTTGGGGCCGCTGCCGACCACTGATCGGCCGCGACGGCGAGCCGCTCCTGCTGGTCGGGGTGAGCGAGCACCTCGACGATCGCCGTCGCCAGCCGGTCGGGCTCGTTCGGGTTCACCAGTCGCACGGCGCCGGCGACCATCTCCGGCATCGACGAGCGGTCGGAGCAGATCGTGGGCACACCGGCGTGCAGTCCGTCGTACAGCGCGAAGGAGCCGGCGTTCTCGCAGGTCGAGGTGAACACCGCGAGCGTCGCCTCGGCGTAGAGCTCACGTCATCTCCGAAGGGTCTGCGGGAGCGATGGTGAGCCGGTCGCCGAGGCCGAGCTCGGAGGCGCGGGCGTGCACGGCGGCGGCGTACCGCGGGTCGCGGTCGGCGCCGGCCACGCGGAACCGGACCTCGGGCGGGAGGTGCGGCAGCGCCAGCGCCAGCAGCCTCCACGAACTCGCGAATTCCCTTGTAGGGATAGAGATGCGAGACCAACAGGACGAGCGGACGAGCCACGTCGGCGCGACGCTCCCCTACCGCGACTCCGGAGCCGGTTCCCCCGGGCACCACTGCGTAGGGCAACGAGGCGCCGACCGGATAGTGCGACTGGTAGAGCGTGCGGGCGTGGTACGAGCCGAAGACCAGGCCGTCGGCCGCCGCGACCGAGTGGCCCAAGCCGTCGCAGCAGGGCGACGTGGCGGAGCCGGTTGCGGAGGCTGCTCGACTCGGCACGCAGCCACGTGGCGCTCGAGGGGCGCAACGTTGAGCGGCCAGAACACGACCTGCGCGCCGGGCACCTCCTCGGCCCGCGAACCGGTGAAGACGACGTGGGAGCACTCCCGGAGCGGGGCGAGGTCGATCGCCCCGACAGGCGGCGTCGTATGGCGGACGACGGGCGTGCCGAGCCGCTCCTCCAGCGCGGGAGCCAGCTGCTCGCCGAACGCGGATCCGCCGGAGCTGGTCCGGCCAGGTACGACCAACGCCACCCGATGTTCAGACATTGGTTCCTCCGTCGTCGTCGGCCCGTGCCAGCGCGGCCTCGAGTTCCTCGCGCTCGTCGCCCGTCAGCGACGCTGCGCCGCGGCCCCGAGGAAGGTCGGACGGCACGTCGTTGACACCGTCAGCCCGGGCGCCGAGGAACGTCGAGCACCCGGCCGACCTCCGCTCGGGGGTCGGCTGTCAACGCGTCGTACGACACGAGCAAGGCGTCGTCGGCGTCGGCAAAGCCGCATTCCCGCTGTCGCCGGTCGAGGTCGACCACTTGCTGGGCGACTCGGTCCACGAGGGTTTGAGGCTGGTTGCCCCTCCCCGTCTGCACCCCGATCAGGTCATCAGGGGCGGCGCCGATCTGCGAGCGCAGCATGATCAGCGATGCGGCCACCTCGACACGATCGCGCTCCACCACGATGAACCGCATCCGGTCCAGCCCGTGGCGCATCTCCTGCGCGTGGGCGAGGGCCAGGAAGTTCTTGTAGACCACAGGTCGGCCGAAGACCGCGGCCACGGCGTCGAGCTCTGCCTGCACCTCGGGGTAGGACGGCGGATCGAGGTCACGGGCGAGGCTGTTGCTGCTGTGCCCGCAGACGCGACGCCAGAAGTAGCCGAACTCGTGCGGGTCGAGCGGTTCGCGGGTGCGGCCGCCGATCGAGCCCATCGAGAGCGTGGGACCCGACAGTGCGAGCTGGGTCTGGAGCCGGGCGCCGACCCACGGCGCCCGGTGGAAGAACGCCATCACGTTGGACGGGTAGCCGACGCGGCCGGTGCGAGCCAGCAGCTGGAGAAGGATCGTGGTGCCGGAACGCGGCAGCCCGGTGATCTGGGCGCTCGGAGGCGCGTCGCCCTGCACCGGCGGCGGCAGCTGGAGAGCGGCGTCGTTGAGCGCGCCGAGGAACGACTCGAAGTCGTCCGAGCGGGGCCGGTACCTCATCCTCGATAAGCCGGGAAGTAGTTGGTCTCGGCGGGGGCGCTCGACGCGGCGACCAGCTCGTCGTAGCGACCCCGGTCAACGACGGTGCGACAGAGGAAGACCGTGGTCTGCTCGGTCGACAGCGACCGCTTGAACTTCTCCAGGCCGTCGCCCTCGCTCACGCCTCCGCCGAGGTGCAGCCGGCCACCCGGGGGGATCAGCGTGCGCACCGCATGGTCGAGCAGGGCGTTGGTGGCGCCGTTGCGCATGCCGTCGGGTGTGGAGCCTGACAGGTGGTAGTGCACCCGGTCATCCCACACCATGAAGATGGAGGCCGCCACCGGCTCGCCGTCCTGCACGGCCTGGAGCAGGACCACCCCGTCACCGAGGCCCTCGACCAGCTGCTCGTAGTAGGCGTCGGGCATCCGGAGTCGGCCGGACGAGCCGACACGATCCATCGTCTCGTCGTACATGACGCGGAAGCCCGAGCCGGCGTCGGTCAGCTGTTCGGCGGGCACCTGACCGACCACGACCCCCGACTTGCCAGCCTTGCGGACCGCCGTGCGGTGCCTGCCCTCACAGCCGTCCCAGTAGTCCTCGACCGCGCTGTCGCCGGTGCCGAGGGCGACCACGAACGTCGGGTGCGCACGCCAGCTGTCGACGCCCAGACCGGCCGTGCGCGGGTCGGTGACGTCGAACGGGTTGGTCCGCAGGAACTCCGCGACCAGCCCGCGCTCGCGGGCCGTCTGCCGAAACGAGGTGACGAACGCGGCGCGTGAGACGTCGTCGGGCGCGACCACGCCGGCGTAACCGTAGGGACTGACCAGGTCCCACTCGCCGGTGCCCGCTGGCACCTCACGGCGCAGGTAGGGGAAGACGTGGCGCCCGCCCTCGGCGACGGCGCACTCCCAGGTGCCGCCGTCGATCACCTCTGCGCTGGCGCCGTACGACGGGGAGTAGTAGACGTCGGGCAGATCCAGTCCGGCGTCGGACGCCGCAGCGAGATCGAGGAGCTCGATCTCCATCAGGACACCCAGACCAGCTCGGGCCAGTCCTGCTCGAGCGCCTGGGCATCGGAAGCCAGCAGCCCTTCGAACTCGGTGCGCAGCGACGCGTCGACGTCAGCCTCCTCCCGGCCGCGGCTGCCCCCGAGGCCGGAGACGATCCCGCGGCGCGCCGCGGGTGGCAGCAGCGGCCGAAGGACCCGACGGTAGAAGGTGGTGCTGCGCACCCGTGCCTTCCACCCGGTGGCGACCACCCGCTGCGAGGCCGGGTTGGCGTGCACCGCGCGGGCGTCGAGGGCACCGCGCGAGGGCACGCCCAGGAAGTCCCAGATCCGGCCCGCGACCGCAGCCGGGGCGGCGCGGTAGTCCTCGAGTCGGAACACCAGCACCTGATCGCGACCGAACGTGCTGACCCACGGCTCGAGCTGGCGGTGGTAGCTGCTGAACGCGAGGTACGGCCCCGCAGGGTCGAGGATCGCCTCGCGGAGCGGGAGCGGCTCACGTCCGAGCTGACGCAGGTGCTGCCAGTGGCTGACGGCGCGGTCGAACGGGTCGCGCACGACCGCCAGCACCCGCACCCGGTCGCCGAGCAGCGCCACGGCCAGCTCGACCGGCTGCTCGAGGACCGGCGCCTGCAGATAGCCGGCTGTCACCTCACCTGCGACGGTCAGGCGGCTGGAGCGCACCCGCTCGGCGAACGACGCCGCGGTCTCCGGCCGCAGCAGCGCAGACGACTCCTTCTCGGCCACCACGTCCACGTCGGGGTGGGCACGCAGCAGCGCGTCGAGGGTCGTCGTACCCGACTTCATGGCGCCGACGACCAGGAAAGGCTCAGCCACGCGGGTCACGCACCCGGATCCCCGCCCACGTGTGGTGCCGCGATGCGGTGGAGACGATGAACCGGACCACCCGGTTGCTGGTGTCGCCGACCTCGTAGCCAGCCGGCAACGACGAGGTCACGGCACCGTCCTCGATCGCGATCTCGACCGCCGTCTCGACGTCGTCGGCCGACAGCCCGGTCATCATGATCGACCCCGAGTCCAGCGCCTCCGGCCGCTCGATCGAGTCGCGAAGGGTGATCGCCGGGAAGCCCAGGATCGAGGACTCCTCGGAGATGGTGCCGGAGTCGGAGAGCACGCAGGCGCTCGCCAGCTGCAGGTGGTTGTAGTCGTGGAAGCCGAACGGCTCCAGCCAGCGGATGTCGGCGGCGCCGAGGTCGGCTCCCAGTGTCTCCAGCCGCTTGCGGGTGCGCGGGTGGGTCGAGACCACGACCGGCAGCTGCCACTTGTTGTGCACGCGGACCAGGCAGTCGAGCAATGCCTGCAACCGGTCGGGGGCGTCGACGTTCTCCTCGCGATGGGCGCTGACCAGGAAGTAGCCGCCGCGCTCGAGTCCGAGCCGGTCGAGGACGTCGGAGGCCTCGATCTGCGGCCGGTAGTGCTCCAGCACCTCGCGCATCGGCGAGCCGGTCACGATCAACGCGGCGCGGGTGGAGGCCCTCGGCGAGCAGGTTGCGCCGGGCGTGCTCGGTGTAGGCCAGGTTGAAGTCGGCGACGTGGTCGACCAGCCGGCGGTTCGTCTCCTCCGGCACGTTCTCGTCGAAGCAGCGGTTGCCCGCCTCCATGTGGTACGTCGGGATCCGCATCCGCTTCGCCATCACGGTGGCGATGCAGGAGTTGGTGTCGCCGAGCACGAGCACAGCATCGGGCCGCTCCGTCGAGCAGCACCTGCTCGGTCTTGCTCAACACGTCACCGAGGGTCTGCCCGAGCGAGTCGGTGCCGACCGCCAGGTAGTGGTCGGGTGCGCGCAGCCCGAGGTCGTCGAAGAACACCTGGTTGAGCTGGTGGTCGTAGTTCTGCCCCGTGTGCACGAGCACGTGCTCGACAGTGCGGTCGAGCCGGTCCATCACCCGGGCCAGCCGGATGATCTCCGGCCGGGTGCCGACGATCGTCAGGACCTTCATGCCCTCTCCTCGGTGGTCGAGACCTGCTCCGGGTACTGGTCGGGATCGTTCGGGTCGAGCAGCTGGTCGGCCCAGAACATCGTCACCAGCTCGTCGTCCCCGACGTTGCGGATGTTGTGCACCCAGAGCGTGGGCATGTCGACGAAGGACGGTCGGTCGCCGCTGAGCCGGAACGTCACCACGTCGTCGTGCAACAGCCGGCGCAGCGCGATCTCGGCCTCACCACGGACCACGAAGAACCGCTCCACCTTGTGCAGGTGGTAGTGGTCACCGCGCAGCGCTCCGGGCACGGTGGTCGAGACGAAGGCCTGCCCGGTGCCACCGTGCGCACGCAACGTCTCGAAGAGGGCGCCGCGCTGGTCGGCGTGCACCTGCGGCGACACCGGGAACATGCTGGGGAACCGGAATGCCCGGTAGGTGTTGAACAGGTTGACCTCGAAGCGCGAGGTCAGCGGCGGGATCTCGCCGGTGGCGTACAGCCGGTGCATGCGCTGGAGGAGGTCGAGCACGCGCCCCACACGGATCGGCTCGCCTGGGGGCGCCACCTGGCCCCCCGCGGGGGCCAGCACCGCCCGCACGAGCGCGTCCGCCGCGTCCTGCGCATGCAGCAGCGGCACTTCACGGTCGCCGGTGACGGCCGGCGCGCGGTCGTGGGCGACCGCGTCGGCGAACGTCGCCACGAACGAGTTGTACGACGGGCGTCCGTGCTCGCCGAAGAGGTTCGGCAGCACCACGTCGGTGAACGTGCCACCGGCACCCGTCACCACCTTGTCCAGGATCTCCGCCGCACGGAGCTTGCCGCGGCCGTAGGGGTTGTCCTGGGCGGACTGGACGCTGTTCGCGTAGGAGACGTGCACCGGCCGGCGCAAGCGACCCAGGGCGTCGGCCAGCGCCTCGGCGATCGCGACGTTGCCCTGCTCGACCTCCTCGTCGCTCTCGGCGCGGTTGACGCCGGCAACGTGGATCACCGCGTCGACGCCCTCCAGCGCCGCGTCGAGCGCGGCCGGGTCCCCCAGCTCGGCGCGGCCGAGCCGTGTCGGCTCGATGCCGTGGAGGGCACGCAGCCGGCACGCGGTGTGCCAGCCGAGGAAGCCGAAGCCGCCGGTGACCGCGACCCGCGCAACGGCGTCCGGCGCCATCAGTGTTCCCCGAGGAGCGGGGCGATCACGTCGCAGACCCGGGCGATCGCCGCGTCGTCGTGGATCGAGCCGCTGGGCAGCGTCACGCCTTGACGGAAGAGCTTCTCGGACACCCCGGTGTCCAACCGGCCCGCGTCGGCGAACACCGGCTGGAGGTGCATCGGCTTCCAGAGCGGGCGGGCCTCGATGTCGGCGGCGTCGAGCGCCTTGGACACGGTCTCGACGTCCGCGCGGGCGACGGCGGGGTCGATGACCAGAGCGGTCAACCAGCAGTTCGCCTCGCTGTCGTCCCCGGAGGCGAAGATGCGGACGCCCTCGCAGTCGGCGACCACCTCAGCGTAGGTCGCCCGGATCGCACGGCGCCGCGCGATCATCGCATCGAGACGCTCGAGCTGGGCGCGCCCGAGGGCGGCAAGCACGTTGCTGAGCCGATAGTTGTAGCCGATGTGCTCGTGCTGGTAGTACGGCACCGGCTCGCGGGCCTGCGTGGACAGGAAGCGGGCGTGGTCGGCGAGCGCCCTGTCGTCGGTCACGAGCATGCCGCCGCCGCTGGTGGTCATGATCTTGTTGCCGTTGAACGACAGCGCTGCCGCGCGGCCGAACGACCCGGCGGGACGACCGCGGTGGTGGGCGCCCAGCGACTCCGCGGCGTCCTCGAGGTGCGGAACGTCGAGCTCGGCGCAGACCTCCGAGATCGCGGTCTGGTCGGCCACCTTGCCGAGCAGGTCGACCGACATCACGGCGGCGACGTTGCGGCCCTCGTGCCGGAGGTCCAGCACGGCCTGCCTCAGCAGGTCGGGGTCGAGATTGCCGTCCTCCTCGAGCACGTCGACGAAGAACGGCTCGGCACCGGTGTAGACGACCGCGTTGGCGCTCGCCACGAAGGTCATGGTCGCAACGACGACGACATCGCCCGCGCGGACCCCGATCCCGATCATCGCCAGGTGGAGCGCCGCCGTACCCGAGCTCAGTGCGACCGCGTGCGCGGTGCCGGTGCGAGCGGCGAGCTCGTTCTCGAAGGCCGTCACCTCCGGCCCCGTCGGCGCCACCCAGCCCGATCGCATCGCCCGGAGGACGTACTCCTCCTCGAGCGCGCCCACGTCGGGAGGCGACATCAGCAGGCGGTCGGTCACGGCTTGGGCTCCTGTTCGGGGGACGGCTCGCGCTGGACGACGGTGCTGACGGTGTCCGCCAGACAACGGAGGTCGGCGAGGAAGGAGTAGTGCTCCACGTACGCACGGTTGATGCGGACCTTGTCAGGCCAGATGATGTCACGGTTGTAGGCCTCCGGATCGGAGGCCCGGGCGAGCAGCTGCTCCTCGTGGCGGTAGGCCACGGCAGCCGGGCTGGTGATCCCGGGACGCACCGTGAGCAGGATCAGGTCCTCCCCGACCAGGGCGTCGGCGAAGCCGGGCACGTCGGGACGCGGGCCAACCAGGCTCATCTCCCCGCGCAGCACGTTGACCAGCTGCGGCAGCTCGTCGAGCTTGAGGCTGCGCATCACCGCCCCTGACCGGGTGATCCGCCGGTCGTCCGCGGTCGTGACCGTGCTGGTAATGCCACGCACCTCCCGCATGGTGCGCAGCTTCATCACCTCGAACGGCTCCCCGTCGAGACCGACCCGCACCTGCCGGAAGATGCCGCTTGCCCGGGTGTCGATCCGGGCGACCAACCAGCACACGACGAGCACCGGCGAGAGCACGACGAGCGCGGCACCGGCCACGAGCACGTCGAAGGCGCGCTTGGTGACGCGTTGGCGTGCGGACAGCCCCACCCCAGGAACCGACCTACGCCTCATCGCCGGGCTCCTGCAGGCTCGGCCCCACGAGCGCCTCGAGCCGCGCCACCGCCTCGGGCCCGAGCATCGTCCGGCCCTTGCCCACGCTGCTCGCCGAGACTCGTTCGACCGCGTCGGAGACGTCAGCCGCGGGCAGGCCGAGGAACCGCACGATCTCTCCGGTGCGCGCCACGGGATCGGTCACGAAGTCCTCGTAGGTCACCCGGTGGAGCTGGTCGTCGGGCAGCCCGGAGAGGCCGCGACGCGACGTGTCCACGCACCGCTGCCACTGGAGCGCACACACCTCGTCGAGAGGGTGGCGACGCATGATCTCGCGCCAGTCGCGCGGCTTCGGCCCCCACCAGGTCCTGACCTCGCCCCCGTCCGCCTGCTCGCTGCGGGACGCGCGGCGACGCACCTGGTTGGCCACGAAGCGGGCGCCGTAGTAGGGCAGGTCGCCGGGTGGCACGAACCGGGCCTTGGCCGCGGTGTAGCGCAGGTCGAACGACGCGTGCCAGCGCTCCATCGACGACGCGGCGGCGTCGATCCCGTCGCGCGTGATCAGCACGTACTTCGCGTCGGGCAGCACCGCGCGTGTGAACTCGACGCGCAACGAGGTGGCGCAGGTCTTCTCGACCACCACCGGGGCGTCGTACCGCCGCCGGATCCGGTCGAACTGTCCTCGGAGGTACGACGCCACCTCGGGCCGCGCCTGCTCCGCGGTGAGCTCGTCGGACGGCTCGGACCGGTTGCCGTGCCGCCAGACCAGGTTGATCTCGTCGCAGGGCCAGGTGGCGACGCCGGGCAGCGAGGTCAGGACGTCACGCAGCATGTTGGTGCCGGACCGCGGGGCGCCGACGATCACCACGTCGAGCGGTCGGTTCGGCGTCGTCCCCATGCTCAGCGCCTCCGTCCGGTCACGTCGTCGAGCAGCGCGTCCCAGTCCGCCAGCCGGGCCTCGGCCGAGAACTGCTCTCGCCAGGCCGCACGGGCGCGGGTACGCATGCCGACGACCTCGTCGCGCCGACCGACCCATTGCAGCAGGGCCGACCGGATCTGCTCCACCGACCCCGTCGGGAGCACGCCGCCGACGCCCCAGGCCAGGACGTCGCGAGCGAGCGCACTGTCCGGTTCGACGGCCGCGAGGACGGGGAGTCCTTCGGAGAGGTACGACGCGGTCTTGCTCGGGTACGCGAAGGCGATCACCCCGGGCACCAGGCTGACCAGCCCCAGGTCGGCACCGCGCATCACGGTGCGGGCCTGGCTGGTGGTGCCGTGCGGGAGCAGCCGCACCCGCTCGCGCCGGTCGGCCGGCGCCGCGGCGACGATCCGCTCCAGTGCGGGCTTGGCGGCACCCTCCCCCATGAACACCAGGCGCACCCCGGCCAGCAGCGGGTCGTCGCCGAGCACGGCCTCGGTGATCGTCTCCAGCCCCTGGTAGCGCCCGACGTTGCCGGTGAAGGCGACCGTGAGCAGGTCCGGGTCGGGCTGGGCGTCGGCGCCCTCCGGGTCGTCGGTGTCGTAGGACGGGATGTCGAAGTTGTTGATCACCAGCACCGACCCGGCCAGGGCAGGGTCGCGGGCGAGCAGCGCCGCCCTCATGTCCTCCGACAGCACGACCACGGCCGCGGCGCGACGACAGGTGGCGAGGTCCAGCCGGAGAAGCAGGCGGTAGACGAGCGGGTGCGCGAACTCCCCGGACAACCGTCCGATCTCGGGATGCAGGTCCATGCAGTGGTAGACGAACCGCGCGCCCCGCACGCGCGCCGCCAGGGACGCGCACCAGGCCAGCACGACCGGTGGCGCGGTGGAGCACATCACCACGTCGTACCGCCGGGCGACCAGCACCCGCAGCAGCACCAGCACGCTGAACCGCACCAGGTTGCGCGGCTTGCGGAACCGCGCGCCTCGGTCCGGAACCATCGGCAGCCGGTGGACGGTGACCCCGTCCACTCGTTGCACCCTCGGCTGTCGGGCCACAGCCACCTCGGGCTTGTACGACGGTTGGCTGGTCAGCACCTCGACCCGCACGCCGGCAGCGGCCCAGTGCGCGGTGATCCGACGCAGGAGCGAGGCGTAGGGCGGGGTGTCCGGCCAGAAGTACCGGTGAATCGCCAGCACCCTGGGCCGGGTGCCCGGGCCGGTCACTGTGCGGGAGCCCCGATCAGCTTCCTGAAGTCGGGCAGCGCCTCGAGCAACGCCACCACCTGGTCGACGTCGAGACGGTCGGTGTTGTGCGAGTGGTAGTCGTCCGTGTGGCTCTCCTGGACGTCACCCTCGTCGTAGTAGGCGCTGTAGTTCAGGTCCCGGGCGTCGACGGGTACCCGGTAGAAGTCGCCCTGGTCGACCGAGCGGACCAGCTCCTCGCGGGTGGCCAGTGTCTCGTAGAGCTTCTCGCCGTGGCGGGTGCCGATCACCTCGACCTGGGGCTCGATACCCAGGCACCGCGCCACGGCCGTGGCGAGCACCTCCACCGTGCTGGCCGGGGCCTTGCGCACGAAGAGGTCGCCGGGCCGGGCGCTCTCGAAGGCATGCTCCACGAGCAGCACCGCCTCCTCCAGCGACATCAGGAATCGGGTCATGTTCGGGTCGGTCACCGTCATCGGCCGGCCGGCTCTCGCCTGCTCGACGAACAGCGGGATCACGGAGCCGCGCGAGCACATCACGTTGCCGTAGCGAACGGTCGACACCGTGGTGCCGGAGTCGGGGTTGTTGCGGGCGAAGGCCTGCGCGGTCTTCTCCATCAGCGCCTTGGACATGCCCATCGCGTTCACCGGCTGCACGGCCTTGTCGGTGCCGAGGCAGACGACCGACCGGACGCCGTTGGCGTTGCTGGCCTCGAGCACGTTGGAGGAGCCCAGCACGTTGGTCTGCACGGCCTGGATCGGGAAGAACTCGCACGACGGCACCTGCTTGAGCGCCGCGGCGTGGAACACCAGCTCCACGCCGCGTGTGGCCTGGTGGACGCTCGCGTAGTCACGAACGTCGCCGAGCAGGTACCTGACCCGTGAGTCGTCGATCGCGGTGCGCATCTCGTGCTGCTTGAGCTCGTCACGGCTCAGGACGCGTACCTCCCCGGCCCCGGCAGCCAGGAGCCTCCGGACCATGGTCGAGCCGAAGGAGCCCGTGCCACCGGTCACCAGCACCGGGCCCGCGGGCACGCCGGTCGTCGCCACGTGCGGCTCCTATCGCTGGAGGGAGGGGTCAGAGGGTCGAGACGGCGAGCTTGCCGTGCATGACCAGACAGGCCTCACCGAGCGACCGTGTCACTGCGGGACGGACGAGCCACGGGTCGAGCTCGCGTGCCTCGAAGGGTGAGTAGTGCGGGACGGGCGTGTGCGAGATCAGCGGGTGCACCGGGCGCTCATCGGGCTCTCCGTCCGCGAACAGCTCCTCGTGCATCTTCTCGCCGGCGCGCATGCCTGTGTAGACGACGTCGATCCTCTTGCCGGACAGGGCGATCAGCTGGTGGGCGACGGAGTCGATGCTGACCGGCTCGCCCATGTCGAGCACCAGCGCCTCGCCGTCGCGGCCGACCGCACCCGCCTGGATCACGAGCTGGACTGCCTCGGCGATGGTCATGAAGTAGCGGGTCACGTGCCGGTCGGTGACGGTGACCGGACCGCCCATCGCGATCTGGCTCGCGAAGGCGGTGAGCACCGAGCCCGCGGCTGCCGAGCACGTTGCCGAAGCGGACGCTCAGGTAGGTGCCGTCGGCCTCGCTGGCGATCGCCGTGGTCAGTCCCTCGGCCAGTCGCTTGGAGTAGCCGAGCACGCTGCAGGGGTTGGCGGCCTTGTCGGTGGAGATGTTGACGAACCGCTCGACACCGGCCGCGGCCGCGGCCTCGAGCACGGTCAGCGTGCCCCAGACGTTGGTCTTGATGGCTTCGCCGGGCGCCTTCTCCAGCAGCGGCAGGTGCTTGAGCGCGGCTGCGTGGAACACCACGTGGGGGCGACGGGTCTCGAACAGGTCATTGACGAACTGGGCGTCCCGGATGTCGCCGAGCACGGTGTCGTCGGAGTCGAGCAGCGCTCGGCCGGTGAGGCTGAGCTGGACGGAGTGCAGAGCGGACTCGTCGCGGTCGAGCATGATCAGCTCGGCCGGCTCGAACCGGGAGATCTGGCGGCACAGCTCGGACCCGATGGAGCCCCCGGCACCGGTGACGAGCACCCGCTTGCCGGTGAGGTACGTCGCGATCGAGCGGAGGTCGGTGTCGATCACGTGCCGGCCGAGGAGGTCGGTGACGTCGATGTCACGGATGTCGGAGATCGCCGCCCGGCTCGGCTGGAGCAGCTCGCTGGTGCCGGGAAGCACCTTCACGTCGAGCCCGCACTGCGAGGCGCGGCGGCTGATCTGCCGGATCGCCTCCGAGCTCGCGCTCGGAATGGCGATGATGGCGGTGGTCGCACCGGTCTGGTCGCGGATGTCGGCGAGGTCGCGCGTCGTACCCATCATCGCGACGCCACGGATCCGCCGGTGCCGCTTGCTCGGGTCGTCGTCGACCAGGCCGACCGGGCGCCACTGGGTGCTCGCCGCGTTGCACATGGAGTGGATCAGCTGCCGGCCACCCTCACCGGCGCCGATCACGAGAGTGGGCTCGGTGCCGTGGTAATGGGCACCGCCGCCGAAGGCACGGTCACGGACGAGGCGGTAGGTGCCACGACCCCAGATCATCACCAGCAGGGCGGTGAGCGGACCGGCGACGAAGATCACCGGGCTGATCCGTACGTGGACAGCGAGGCCGACGGCGAGGTTGATCACGCCGACGATGCCGGCGACGGTCGCGACCAGGAAGGCGTTCTCGAAGCTGCCCGTGGCCGAGCGGCCCTGGTGCAGCCGCACGGTCGCGCCCAGCAGCAGGAACGCGCCGGCACAGGCGCAGCCGACGAGCAACGACCGGTAGACATGGGACGGAGGCACGTCGTGGACGAGGACCTGGAGCCAGGCAAGGGCGGTGAAGCTGCCGATCCAGGCGGCGGAGTCGAAGATCACCAGCAGGAGCGCGCGGATCGGGCGCACCCTGGTCAGGAAATCCTGTATCACCACTCTGTCCCGTCTGTGTGCCGGAATCACGTGAGGCGTCGAGGCCAGTTGGAGATGGTACGCGAAACCGCCGGACGGTGTGACCACGAGCGCCTGCGTCGCCCGATATCTTCCGATTCTGACGCACCGGCCCGCCATCAGGCGCTCCGCTCCGCCGAGCGGCCGTAGTCGTCCTCGAGGCGAACGATGTCGTCCTCGCCCGTGTAAGAGCCGAGCTGCACCTCCACGATCACCAGCTCCTCGTCGTGTCCGTTGGCGATCCGGTGCTTCGCCCCCTGCGGGACGTCGACGTACTCACCGGTGCGCACGACCCGCTCCACGTCGTCGAGGGTGCAGGTCGCGGTGCCGCGCACCACCACCCAGTGCTCCGAGCGGTGCTCGTGGGTCTGGTAGGAGAGCCGGCTGTGCGGGTGGACGTGGATCCGCTTGACCTTGAACCCGTCGTGCACGTCGAGCACGTGCCAGGAGCCCCACGGACGCTCCTCGCTGTCGGGAGACAGCACGTCTTCCTGGCTCATGCGTCCGCTCCGCTCGGTTGTCCCACCCAGATCAGGAGTGGCCATTGTGACAGTTGGGACGGGTGTGCGACCAGAGTTCGCAACATCCGGTTTCCGGAGCTCCTGGCCGCGGCCCGTCAGCGCAGCTCGGGACGGACGTGCAGCCCGACCTCGGGGTCGACCACCATCTCCTGCGCCACCGGCATCCCGTCGGCGTCCAGCACGGCCTCCAGCGAGACGTTGCGCTTGACCAGCCCGAGCGCGATCGGACCGAGCTCGTGGTGTCGGGCGGAGCTGCCGACCGTGCCGACCTGCCGTCCGTCGAGGACCAGCGGCGTGCCAGCCGCCGGGAGCCGGTTCTCGGACCCGTCGAGGTGCAGCAGGGTCAGTCGCCGCGGCGGACGACCCAGCGTGTGCACGCGGGCCACGGTCTCCTGGCCGCGGTAGCAGCCCTTGTCCAGGTGGACCGCCGAATGCGGGCCGGGCCCGACCCACCCGACCTCGTTGGGAATCGTGCGGTGGTCCGTGTCGAGCCCGAGGCGGGGCTCACCACGCTCGATCCGGAGCGCCTCGTGGGCCCAGGTGCCGCAGGCCGGACCGGCCGCCTCGGCATATGCCGCGAGCTGGTCGCGCGGGACCAGGTCGTGCCGGCCGCCCGATGCCGGGCGCCAGGTGACGGCGAGCTCGGCGGTGACGTCGGCGACCTCGACCCGCATCAGGAACCGCATCCGGTCCAGCCACGCCACGAGTGCAGGAGCTTCGCCCGGCTCGACATGGGCGGTGAACGCCTCGCCGTCGTCGACGCCGTAGAGAGCGTGCTCGACGTGCCCCTGCGGCGACAGCAGCAGCGTGATCACGGGCTCCCCGGGGCCCAGGTGCTCGAGCTGCTGGGTGGTGAGCGAGTGCAGCCAGGTCAGCCGGTCGGGGCCGCTGATCCGGACCACGCCGCGGTGTGAGAGGTCCACGAAGCCCTCACCCCCGGCCAGGGTGCGCTGCTCGCCGTTGAAGCTGCCGTAGTGCGCGGCGACTCCCTTGTCCACGCCCTCGCCGTCGACGGCTCGGGGGAGGTCGAGCAGGGGGCTGGTCATCGTCGGGGTCTCCACATCAGGGGGAACGGTCCTCGGCGTCGGCGGATTCCCCGGCCGGCTCCGCGGCGCAGGTGGCACACGTGCCGAAGATGGTGAGGTGCCCGACGTCGACGGTGAACCCGAACTCACCGGCCAGCTCGCTGCGGAACCTCGCGATGCGGTCACTGCCCAGGCTGATCACGTTGCGGCACTGGTGGCAGACCAGGTGGAAGTGCTCGTGGCCGGCCGTCGAGTGGTACGTCGGAGTGCGCTCCTCGATGTGCGCGTGCCGGATCAGACCGAGCTCGTCGAGCAGCTCGAGGGTGCGGTAGATCGTGGAGAGGTTGATGGCCGACGAGTGTCGACGTACCTCCGCGTAGACCTGGTCGGGCGTGGCATGGCCGAGGGTCTCGACGGCGCTGAGCACCAGCTCGCGCTGCGGCGTGAGCCGGTGACCGCCGGCGCGGAGCTTCTCCTGCCAGGTGTCCGTGCTGCCTCCTCTCGTCACGCACGCACCAGCTGGGCGTGGGTGTGCGGCTGGAGCTCCTGCCCGACCGCCGCCATGTCGTAGGCGTACATCAGGTCGCCGTCGACGTAGCCGTAGAGCCGCTTGCCCCCGGCGTACTCCTTGGCGGTGGCGGTGCGCGCCACCGCGTCGGTGACGACCTCGAAACGTGGCTGGTCGGGATGGATCTCGCCGTACCAGACCTCGACGAAGCCGGTGTTGTGCGCGAGCACCATCTCCAGGGCACCTTCCGCCCGCGGGCGCAGGAACCCGGTCTCCTGCGCGGCCTCGCGCACCTTCTCGCCCTGGTCGTCGACGATCCACGCGCGGCTCAGGTAGTGGATGAAGGGACGACCGTCCTGCTGGAAGATCACCTCCTGGCCGAACCGGAACTTCTCGATCGTCGGGTACTCCCCGTGGCCGTTGCCCTGCCAGCGCCCCAGCAGCCAGGCCAGCCGGGCGCAGTCGGGGTGGATGTTCTCGGGGATCTGGAACGGCATCGGGTCGACTTCCTCCGTACGTCGGCGGTCAGGGCCTGCGGACCAGCTTCAGGAACGCCACCGCGCAAGCGACGCCGACGGCGAGGACGACCACGGCGATCGCGACCGCGACGAGGGCGTCCATGCCGCCAGTCTAGGAGGCAGACCGGAGGTCGAGCTCGTCATGCGGCTACCGTCGTGGACATGGCACGCAGGCTGGTGGTGAAGGTGACGGCAGGGTCGGACGACCCGGAGCGTTGCAACCAAGGGTTCACCGTGGCGGCCGCCGGTGTCGCGTCGGGCGCGGACGTCTCGCTCTGGCTGACCGGAGAGGCCGCATGGTTCGGCGTCCCCGGCCGCGCGGAACGGTTCCGGCTGGACCTCGCGACGCCGCTCGCCGACCTGCTGGCCGTGGTGCTGGGCGACGGCCGGGTGACGGTCTGCACCCAGTGCGCGCAGCGCCGGGGCATCGTCCAGGCGGATCTGCGGGACGGGATCGTGGTCGCGGGTGCCCCGGCGTTCGTCGAGGAGGTCCTCGGCGACGACACCCAGGCCCTCGTCTACTGACCTTTGCTTCGCGTCAGCGCATCAGGCCGAGCGGCTTGTAGACCAGGCCGGGGAAGACCTGGCTGACGGGCTTGTCCGGGAAGGTCCTCGAGATCAGCTCGGCGAAGACATTGCGGTAGTCGGTGGTGACCTGGAGGTCGCCGTTGACGAGCTTGCCGTCGGCGAGACCGGGCCAGTTCGCGTAGTAGCCGCCCTTCACCGCGCCGCCCATCATCAGCATCACGTTGCCCCAGCCATGGTCCAGGCCCCAGTTGCCGTTCTCGGAGACCCGGCGGCCGAACTCGCTGGTGGTCACGAGAGTCACTCGTGACCGTAGGTCGCCCAGGTCGCGCATGAAGGCATCGAGGGAGAGCGCGAGGCCGCTGGTCATGGTGGACATCCGACCGTTCGCGTCGCCGGGGCCGCCGTAGTTGTCGTGCATGTCCCAGGAGCCGAAGTCGATGGTCACGACCTGGGTGCCCACGTCCGCACGGATGAGCTCGGCGGTGTCCGCCAGCACGTTGGGGAGGTCCCCGCAACGCGGCGCGCTCGGGTAGGTCACCCCGTTGGCCGGAGTCGTCTGCAGCTTTCGGGTACGGAAGGTGTCGGACAGACCGACGGCGGCGCGGCCGGCGGCGGCGATCGGACCCGACCCGCCCCAGAGGAGCTCCAGCTGCTTGCGGCGCATGGTGCCCGCGACGGCCGGCGTACAGGCCCAATATCTGGAGGCCGGCCACGTTGTCGAGCGACAGCGCGGGCGCGGGGCCGGCAAGCAGCGCCGGCATGCTTGAGGTGTTCATCTGGACGGCTTCGATCGCCTCCGGTGCGGTCTCCAGCCCGATCATCCGGTTCACCCACCCCTGGCGCAGCGAGGAGCCGGGTGCGGCCTCCTCGATCTCCTCCATCGCTGCGAAGTGCGAGCGGTTCGGCGTGGGCAGGCCCACCGCGTGCACCGCAGCCATCTCGCCGCGCTGCCACAACCAGGCCAGAGCGGACAGGTCCGGATGCAGGCCGAACATCGCGTCGGGCTCGACCAGGCTGGTCGAGGGAACCGCGATCCGCGGGCGTGCCGTGTAGTAGGCCGGGTCACCGTGCGGGACGACCATGCCCAGCCCGTCGACGCCGCCGCGCAGCGACAGCACGACGAGCACCTTGCCACCGGACGTCGCGCCGAACGCCGTCTGGCGCACCGCCTCGCCGAATACCGTCGTCATCACGGGTGCGGCGCCGGCCGCTCCGAGCCCCTTGAGAAGCGTGCGTCGGCTCATCCGCGACGCCCGCTCGAAGTCCTGGCACGAGTCGTGCTCTGTGGTCATCTCCGTCACCTGCTCATGTGGGCCGGGGCCTCGAGGAAGCAGCTCATCAGTCGACCGAAGTTCTGGATGATGACCTTGTGCGACTTGGTGACGTACGTCCCGGCGGTGACACCTGTGCCGGCGATACATGCCTGCAGCAGGACGGTGGTCGAGGGCCGACCCAGCACCCGGCGCGACAGGTGGTCGACGAGCATGTCGAACCGGATCTTCGTGGTCGGCAGCCACGAAGCCGGCGTCTGGTAGGTGATCTGCTTGCTCGGGAAGTAGCTCCCCGCCATCCTCCAGTGCGTTTCGGAGGAGGCCAGGATCCGCGCCGGCGAGCAGATCGCGGAGGTGTGCCGCGGTGCACCGTCGGGCCGACCCCACATGTAGAGCTTCTCGCCGCTGAACAGGTACGGCAGCAGGTTCGCGTAGGCATCGTGCCCGGTGGCGCCGGTGGGGGTGACGCGCAACACCCTCGCCGTCGCGACCGTCTCCTCGATCGGTGTCCGGATCAGCTTGCCCTCGGAGGCGATGAACTCCGGATGTGCCACCAGCGCCTTGAGCGTCGCCCTGATGTCGGTGCCGGAGCTGAGAAACGTGGTCGCCAGCTTGTCGACCAGGGCCGCCGACGGAACCTCGGAGACGAAGTACGTCGCAAGCTTGGTGGCGATCCGCCGTGCGGTGGCCGGGTGGTGGGCCAGGTACCTCAGGTACGACTCGCTCAGCGCCTGGCCGTCGGCCGCGGCGTTGGCGTTGGAGAACCCGAGAACGGTGACCGGGCCCTTGGTGTGCCGGGATGGCTGGTAGGACCGCGTGAACGACGTCGGGTAGTCGACCGACCAGCCGGACATCAGGATCGCGGAGGACCGCACCATCGCCTCGGTGTAGCCGGAGCCACGACCAACGGTGTGGATCTCGAGCAGCTCTCGTCCCTGGTTCTCGTTGGGCCTGCCGGCCACCGCGCGGAAGTTGTCGAGGTAGAGCAGCATCGCCGGGTGCGTCGCGGCCGCGAGCAGCAGTTCGTCGAACTTCCCGAGGGCGTTCTTGCGGATCACCGCGTCGTAGGAGAAGCGCGGAGGCGAGGTCACACCGTACTGGCAGGGCACGTGGAGATGGTCGGACCAGAACCCGACCATGGTCTCCAGCACCATCCGCGTGGAGTGGATCCGGCGAAGCATCGACCAGGAGCCGAGCTCACGACCGAAGTCGACCGCGGACTTCGTGCCGGCCCGGTTCATCCTGTACTTGGCCTCGGGCGTGAGCTTTTGGTCGCCGTACCAGCTGTCGATGGAGGAGACGATCGCCGCCTCGGTGACGGTGCTCGGGCTCAGCTGCTTGGTGAACCACGCGTTGGCGCCTCCTGCGGCGCGCAGTGCCTTGAGACTGCCCTGCGAGAACCCGGTGCCCATCCGGTTCAGCATCAATCGCTCGAAGCTCGTCGGCACAGGGGTCGACGTGTACGACACGGCCCTGACCGTCATGGCTCCTCCGTGGAAAGTTTCTGTGGAACAGCCACGGTAGGTCGATATTTACCATTCGTCCGCAAAACACCCTAATGCCCGATTACGGACCAGGTCAGCGACGACGTGTACCGAGCAGCTCCCGTGCCTCTGCGGTCGTCATCGGCCTTCGCTGCACCACCGCGCCGAGGCGCACGGCGCGCTCCACGAGCTGCCGGTTGTGCTCGACCGGGACGCCCCGGGCCAAGGTCAGCACGTCCTCCATGCCGACGCGCAGGTGGCCGCCCTTGCTCAGGCTGGCGAGGGCGACTGCGAGGGTCGAGCGCCCGATGCCGGTCGCCGACCAGCTGGTCACCGCGTCCGGCAGCGCTGCCACCGCCGCGACCAGGGCGTCGGCGGTGCCCGGCATCCCGCCCGGCACGCCCATCACCAGGTCGACGTGCACGCGCCCGCCGTACGGCAGCCCGAAGCGGTCCAGTAGCCGGTGCATCGCGGCGACGTGGCCGAGGTCGAACAGCTCGAACTCCGGCACCACCTCCCGCTCCTGCGAGAGCTGGTAGAGCTCGCACACGAACGGCCACGGATTGAGGAACACGTCGTCACCGAAGTTGGTGGTGCCCATGGTCAGGCTGCAGGAGTCCGGCTCGGCGTCCAGCACCTTCGAGCCGCTGCTCCAACGGGTCGTGCACCGAGCCACCGGTCGAGAGCTGCACCACGAGGTCGGTCGACTCGCGCAGCGCCGCCACCGTGTCTCGCAGCCGGCTCGGGTCGAGCGTCGGGCGATGATCGTCGTCCCGGATGTGGACGTGGATCATCGCTGCTCCGGCTTTCTCGCACGACTGGGCCGTCTCGACCAGTTCCTCGAGCGTGGTCGGCAGCTGCGGACAGTCCTCCTTGATGGTCTCCGCCCCGGTAGGGGCCACGGTCACCAGCAGTGCGCTCGCATCCACTCCCATGCCCTGGAGAGTAGTAGCGCGAGACTGGCGTCATGAGAGCGGTCGTTCAGCGCGTGTCCAGGGTCAGCGTCACGGTGGACGCCGGCGGTGAGCGGGGCGTGTCGGCGCCCTCGACTCCCCCGGCATCCTGCTGCTCGTGGGAATCACCCACGACGACGGTCCGGAGCAGGCCGTGTGGCTGGCGCGAAAGGTCGCCGGACTGCGGATCATGCGGGGGGAGCGGTCGCTCTCCGATCTCGGCGCGGGGGTGCTCGTGGTCAGCCAGTTCACCCTCTACGGCGACGCCAGGAAGGGCCGCCGGCCGACCTGGCAGGAGGCCGCGCCCGGACCGGTGGCCGAGCCGCTGTACGAGGCGGTGTGCACGGAGCTGGCGCGGCTCGGCATTCCGGTGCAGAGGGGAGTTTTCGGCGCCGACATGGAGGTGCTCCCTGGTCAACGACGGGCCGGTGACGATCTGGCTGGAGACCCCCGGGTGGCGTGAGCCGGACCGGCCCGCCCGATGCCTTAGGCTTGTGAATTGTGCCGCCCCCAGCGGCACCATTCCCCGAGCAAAGGATCGTTGTGGAGCTTCGCGACTACCTGCGCATTCTCCGTCGTCGCTGGATCGTGATCGTCGGCTGCATCGTTGCCGCGCTGGCGGTGGCGACGTCTGGTCACGGTGCGGGCGACGCCGCAGTATGCCTCCAACGCCCGGATCTTCGTCTCCACCGGCTCGGCGTCGACCGTCCGACGGACGGCTCCGGCAGCAACCCGTACCAGAACGGTCTGGCCGCGACCCAGAAGGTCACCTCGTACGCGCAGCTGGTGACCGACGGGGAGCTGACCCAGCGGGTGATCGAGAACATGCACCTCGACCTGACGCCGGCGCAGCTCTCGCGCAAGATCAAGGCGCAGGTCGTGCCCGACACCGTGCTGCTCAAGATCCAGGTGGTCGACGCCGACCCGAAGATGGCGCAGGCGATCAACAAGCAGGTCGTCCAGACCCTCCTGAAGCTGATCGAGCAGATCGAGACCGACCCCGGCAAGACCACCGCCAACCTCAAGGGCACGATCGTCGGTCCCGGCAACGCTGCCGACCAACCCGATCTCGCCCAACCCGCTCCGCAACCTGTTCCTCGGCGGCATTCTCGGCCTGCTGCTCGGACTCGCGATCGCGGTGATCCGCGAGCTCCTCGACACCTCGGTGAAGACCGTGCAGGACGTCGAGGCTGTCGTCGACGCGCCGGTGCTCGGGGGCATCGCGTTCGACGCCAACACTCCCGCACGCCCGTTGGTGACCGCACTGAGCTCCCATGCCCCACGGGTGGAGGCGTTCCGGGTGCTGCGCACGAACCTCCAGTTCGTCGACATCGACGCCGGCAGCAAGGTGTTCGTGGTCACCAGCTCCGTGCCGGGTGAAGGCAAGTCCACGACCGCCGCCAACGTCGCGATCGCGATGGCCCAGGCGGGCCAGGAGGTGCTGTTGATGGACGGCGACCTCCGTCGCCCCCAGGTCGCGAACCTGCTCGCACTCGAGAACGTCGTCGGGGTGACCACGGTCCTGCTCGGCAAGATCGACGTCGAGGACGCGATCCAGAGCCACCACGCAAGTGGGCTCAGCGTCCTGGCCAGCGGCGCGATCCCGCCGAATCCCTCGGAGCTGCTGCAGTCCAACGCCATGGCCGAGCTCCTGTCCCGGCTGCGCAAGACGTACGACACGATCATCATCGACTCCCCGCCGTTGCTTCCGGTGACGGACGCCGCGCTGCTCGCGCAGCAGACCGACGGTGCCGTCGTGGTGAGCTGGCACGGACGGACCTCCAGGGAGCAGCTCGCCGGATCGGCGCAGCGTCTTGCCGCCGTGGACGCCCGGCTGCTCGGCGTGGTGTTCAACCGGATCCCGGCCAAGGGCCACGGTGACGGCTACGGCTACGGGTACGGGTACGGCTACGGCTACGGCTACGGCCCGGACGTTCAGGCCCCGGAGACGAAGAAGAAGAACAAGAAGGAGCGAAAGGACGAGGGCAAGGTGAGGAAGCGCGACCGGACGAGCGCTTCGGAGCCCTCGGCGCCGGTCGTGTCATCCACCTCCAGCCACCCCGCTCCGGATCACGCGGCCGCCCCGGGACCGGTCGCCGAGACGCCCGCGCCGCAGCCCATGGTGGCGCCCCGCGCGAGCGCCGGGCCCCGCGATGTGCCGCCCGGGCCGTCCGCGACGAGGGCACCTGCTCCGGCCCCGGTGCCCCAGCAGACGCCGGTGCCCGAGCAGACGCCGGAGTTCGACCAGGCCTTCGAGTCCCGGTTCGAGCGGGAGCCCGCGGAGGACACCGCCACTTTCACCCCGGTCGACGCCCGCGAGGAGTCCGACGGTCGCGGCAACGGCGGTCGCCTCCTAGACGAGTTCCTGGTCGAGGACCCCGAGGACGAGGAGCCGGCCGGGCGCCGGGCTTCCTCGGAGGAGGGTCAGGACGACGAGGAGAACATGAGCGTCTGGCGCCCGGGTCGCTGGATCGGCAACTGACGCGCAGGTCTAGCCGGCGTACGTGTCGAGCCGCACCGCGCTGATCGCGGTGTTGTTCTTCGCGCCCCTGGCCACTCCGAGGATCTGGAGCACGACGGTGCGGGTGCGCACCGGGTCGATCCGCAGGGTCCGCAGCGAGCGGTTCTTCTTGGAGCCGTCCATCGTCTGCACCACCCGGGTGCCGTCGTCGAACACCCACGCGACGCGGGTCACCCTGTTGTTCTTCGGGTAGCGGTCGGACTTGGCGTAGCCCGGGACCAACCCGAGCCGGACCACGTCGGTCGTCACCGGCAGCGTGATCGTGAGCCGCTGGCCGACGCCGGAGCCCTGGCAGAGCCACGCGGTCGCGGCCACGCCGTCCAGGACGTTGCCCGGGGCGTAGCTGACGCGTCGGCCACGGGAGTCGCGGTCCGCGGGTGCGGTGCAGGTGGCGCCCGCGCGCAGCCCGGACAACCTGGCCACTGCGCCGCGGTAGGGGCCGGGCGGCTCCATCGCGGCCTGCAGACCTGCGAGACCGGTCTCGATCGCGCGGACCGGGGCCTGCGGAGCGGCGCTGGCCGGCGATTGCACCGCTGGCGGGGCCGGCGCAGCCGGGGCCGCTCCGGCGGGTACGCCGGGCACGTCGACGCGGCCCACCGACAGCCGGCCGAGCACGAACGAGCCGGCGACCAGGACCAGCGCCAGCAGGGTCAGCCCGATGATCGCGGCAGCGGACGACCTCTTCGCGCGACGCCGTGCGCGGTGACCGTGCCGGTCGGTGTTCTGGAGACCCAGCTCGTCGGGGTTGACCACGACCACCGGCACCGGCTCGCGCGGCTGGGTCGGGTTCTCGAGCGCGCTCCGTGCCGGAGCGGCCGCGGCGCGGACGGGCTCGTCCACCTCGACGGTCCTGGCGACCGGCTGGTCCGGCGCCTCCACCTCGGGAGCCGCCTCGTCGTCCGCCTCGACGGGCGCGGCACCCGGCTCACCTCCCGGGTCACTCCCCGGCGTGCTCGGCCGGTCGCTCTGCGGGTCACGCTCCGGGTCGCTGTCGAGGTCGCTGTCGGGGTCGGCCTCCTGACCCGGCCACTGCTGCGCCCACAGCGGCGCGCGGGACTGTGGCGCCGCACGGCGCGCCGCGCGCCCGAGTCGCGCACCGCGCCGGCTGCGGATCCGGCGCACCGGATCGGCGACCTCGCTGCTGCTCAGCTGGCCCTGGCCCTCTTCGTAGGCACGCCGATACGCCCGCTCGTAGACCTCGGCGTACTCGGGCGGCACCTCGAATCGCTGCTCAGGTGTCGTCGGCGGCATGGGTTCCTGTTCGCGGTCGTCAAGGTCGCTGGCCCCCGTGGCACAGACGATCGTGAATATCGGCAAAAATGGGACAGCAGCCCATTTGAACGCCCATATCCTTGACTCCGATTATGCCGCTATTGCAGCGACACATAAACCTCCTGGACAATCCCAGTTTCTGCGACCACCTTTTTGTCATTTGTTTCCGCTTTTGGGGCTAATGTCCTCAATGTCCATTCACCGGGGGCCGCGAAGAACCGGAACTGCCCGGTCGCCGAGGTCGGCACCTCGGCGGTGAACTCCCCCGAGCGGTCCAGCAGCCGCACGTAGGCGCCGTCCACCGGCTGCCCGTCGCGGGTCACCACACCCTGGATGATCGCCTCCTTGGCCACGTTGATGCCGTCGAGGGACGGGCCCCCGGTGGTGGCGCCGCACATCAGGCGTCGCCCCGCTCGTCACCCAGCGCGACCGGCACGCCGACCAGGGAGCCGTACTCGGTCCAGGAGCCGTCGTAGTTCTTCACGTTCGCCTGGTCGAGGAGCTCGTGGAACACGAACCAGGTGTGCGAGGAGCGCTCACCGATCCGGCAGTAGGCGATCGTGTCCTTGTCCCAGTCGACGCCTGCGTCGCTGTAGATCTGCTTCAGGTCCTCGTCGGAGCGGAAGGTGCCGTCGTCGTTGGCCGCCTTGCTCCACGGCACGTTCGACGCGGTCGGGATGTGCCCGGCGCGCTGCGCCTGCTCCTGCGGGAGGTGCGCCGGGGCGAGCAGCCGACCGGCGTACTCGTCAGGGCTGCGCACGTCGACCAGGTTCTTGGTGCCGATCGCCTCGATGGTCTCGTCGCGGAACGCGCGGATCGAGTGGTCCTGCTCCTGGGCCGTGTAGGACGTGGTCTCGCGCGACGGCGCCTCGTCGGTCAGCTCACGGCTGTCGAGCTCCCACTTCTTGCGACCGCCGTCGAGCAGCTTGACGTCCTGGTGCCCGTAGAGCTTGAAGTACCAGTAGGCGTAGGCGGCGAACCAGTTGTTGTTGCCGCCGTACAGCACGACGGTGCTGTCGTTGGCGACGCCCCGCTCGGAGAGGAGCGCCTCGAACTGCTGCTTGCTCACGAAGTCGCGGCGTACCTGGTCCTGCAGGTCGGTGGTCCAGTCGAGCTTGATCGCGCCCCGGATGTGGCCCTTGTCGTACGACGTGGTGTCCTCGTCGACCTCGACCAGGACCACCTGCGGGTTGTCCAGGTTCTCCTCGACCCAGTCGGCGGAGACGAGCGTGTTGTCGCGGCTCATGTGATTACCTTTTCCTTGTTCTCGTATCGATTGTCTGTCTCGATTTCACGGCTCTTTTCTGCCGCGTCGTTCGGGTGCGAGCGCGCCGATCCTTTTCCGACGCGGCTGTCGAGCCCTCTGCTCGAGCCGAGCACCCGGCGGAGCAGCAGGTACATCTCGCAGCCCAGGCAGAACCGGAAGACCGCGTTGAGCAGCGCCGCCGCCAGCGCGAAGCCGACCGCGACCGCCCCGACCACCGGTGCTCCGGCGAGGTAGCCCGCGAGCGCCACCAGGGCGAAGGCCAGGCCCACGCCCTGCGCGAACCGCGGCGGCTCCGGGTCCTCGAGGTGGGTTGGTGGCGAGAGACGCGGTCGGACAACGCGGCGGAACAGCACCGCCCACGGGCCGCGCTGGACGCCGAAGCCGACGCCCACCGCGAACAGCACGGCCTGGGCCGCGAGCAGGGCGACACCGAACGGGGCTGGTGCGCTCAGCAGGACGAGCGCGAGCACCACCACGGTGAGCGCAGCGGTGAACTGTGGACCGCGGGGATCGATCTGGTTGGACTGCGACATGGGGGCTCCTGGTCCTGTGGTCGCCGGAAAGGGCTACGGGCACGGGACGTCGGGGCCGGTGACACCGGCAGACGTGCGGAGAGGGCGTCCCGTCAGGACGGACGACAGAGCGAGGAGTGCACGCGGCAGTTGTCCACCGCGCGCCGCTTGGTCAGCATCGTCGTCGGCACGCGTCGAGAATAGGCTGGCGGGCCGGCGCTCACGTAGCGGTGTCTCGACATATGGACGTATTGACCACATCGCGAGACGGATTCACGCGAGCGGGCCGAGGCTGGCGATCACGGCCTGCTTCGTCGGTGCCCCGGCCGCCCGGCTGACCTCGCGCCCGGTGGCGTCGAGCACCAGCGTGGTCGGCGTGCGCATCACGCCCACCCGGCGCACCAGGTCGAGGTGCTGCTCGGCGTCCACCTCGATGTGGGCGACACCCGGGACCATGTCGGCCACGTCGGCGAGCACCCGACGGGTCGCCCGGCACGGGGCGCAGAAGGCCGAGGAGAACTGGAGCAACGTGGCGCGCTCCCCCAGCTGGGAGGCCCAGGGGGTCTCCGCGAGCAGCGGGGCCGTCGTCTCGTCGGTTGCCTCCGGGGCCGGCGTGGTGGCCCGTCGTACGACGTGGGTGCCGCGGAACCGGCCGTCCGTCAGCGCCCGCCAAGCGCCGAAGCCGAGGGCGCCGACGACCGCCACGACCAGCACCACGACTCCGGGACTCATGCCGGACTCAACGCTCGTTGACGCGAGGGCATTCCCGCGCACCGACCAGCCGCTCAGCCACCGGCGAAGGGCGGCAGCAGCTCCACCGTCTCCCCGGGGCGTACGACGACCGTGACCGGGTCGTGGCCACCCACCGGGCGCTCCCCGACCAGCACGGAGCAGGTGGACAGCACGTCGCGGAAGCGCTGGTCGTCGTGCCGGCGGCGGGTCTCGGCGAGCACCGTCTCCAGCGTGACGTCGCCGGTCACCGGCACCTCGTCGGCGTCGACGCCGGCCGCGGCCCGGACGGCCGCCCAGTAGCGCACGGTGACCACGGTTGGTGGAACGTGGTCAGGTGCGCCGGTCATGTTCGATATCCTGACGCATCCGCAGACCAGCGAGGTGACCGGTCCGACAACGACGTCGACCACTGCCCCGCCGCCTCCCTGGAGGAACGTTGAACACCCCAACGACTCGCTCGCTGCGCTCCCGACTCGCCGGGGACCCCGAACAGCCATGAGCACCTTGCTGCTCCTCACCAGCGCACTCCAGCCGTCCGCGGACGTGCTGCCCGGGCTGGCCCTGCTCAACCACTCGGTGAAGATCCTCCCGGCCGAGGGCAGCGCCCTCCTCGAGGCCCCGGAGTCCGACCTGGTCGTCGTGGACGGCCGCAAGGAGCTGGCGCACGCGCGCGACCTGTGCCGGCTGATCCGCACCACCGGCTCCGACCAGCCGGTGCTGCTGATCGTCACCGAGGGCGGCCTGGCCGTCGTCTCTGCCGACTGGGGCATCGACGACGTGCTGCTGGCGACCGCCGGACCGGCGGAGATCGAGGCCCGGATCCGGATCGCGATCGGCAAGCTGGCCGCCCGCCGCGACGACGACGATCCCGAGGCGCACATCATCCGCAGTGGCGAGGTCGTGGTCGACGACGCGACGTACACCGCCAAGCTGGGCAAGCGCACGCTCGACCTGACCTTCAAGGAGTTCGAGCTCCTCAAGTACCTCGCCCAGCACCCCGGCCGTGTGTTCACGCGCGAGCAGCTGCTGCAGGAGGTGTGGGGCTACGACTACTTCGGCGGCACCCGCACCGTGGACGTGCACGTGCGGCGGCTGCGCGCCAAGCTCGGCACCGACAACGAGGCCCTGATCGGCACGGTGCGCAACGTGGGCTACCGGTTCGTGCTGCCGCCCAAGGAGCCGCGCGAGCCACGCGAGACCGTGGGAGACCCGGCGCCCACCCGCTCGTGACACCCTGAGCCCGTGCCAGAAGAACAGCTCCCCACGCCGGTCTCCGTCCGGCTCGTCGACCACGCCGACTTCGACTGGGCGGCCGACACCGGACCCGCCGCCGACGTACGCCGGATCACGGCCGCCGCCGACGCCGCGGACGACGCGGTCAACCTCAACGAGGCCGCCTGCCTGCACCTGAAGAACCGTGGGCTGGCGGGCGGCGTGCTGCACCTGGCCGACGGCGGCTACGCGTTGCGGTACGACGACACGCTCGACCTGGTGGTCCACCCCGACGCCCGCGGCACCGGTGTCGGCACCGGGCTCGCCCGGGCGGCCCTCGCGGACGTCTCCGGCGAGGTCAACGCCTGGTCGCACGCCGACCACCCCGCGGCCCGTCGGATCGCCGAGCGGCTCGGACTCCGTCGCGAGCGCGAGCTGTGGGTGATGGAGCGTCCGCTCGACGCCACTCTCCCCGCCGCGGAACCGACCCCGGACTACCGGATCCGCTCCTTCCGACCGGGCGACGAGGAGGGGCTGCTGCACGTCAACGCGCTGGCGTTCTCCCACCACCCCGAGCAGGGGCACCTGACGCTGCGCGACTTCCAGGAGCGCACCGAGGAGTCGTGGTTCGACGCGGCCGGGCTGTTCCTGGCCGTGCCCGTCGACGAGGACACCGACGACCTCGACCGCAAGGTGCTCGGCTTCCACTGGACCAAGGTGCACCCCGAGGGCTACGGCGAGGTCTACGTGGTCGCGGTCAACCCCAAGGCGGCCGGCCGCGGGATCGGCAAGGTGCTCACCAGCGCCGGTCTGGTGCACCTGCGCGACCTCGGCCTACCGAAGGTGATCCTGTACGTCGACGGCGACAACGACCCGGCGATCGCGGTGTACGACGGTGCCGGCTTCAGCCACGTGCGCACCGAGGCGCAGTACGTCGGGGTGCCTGTGTTCTGACGGGCGTGCCGGTTACCACGGTCCCGTGGTAACCAGCCCCTTCCCTAGCGAAATACCACTAGGGAAGGGGCCGAACACCACGGTCCCGTGGTAAACCGCCCCTCAGGCGCCCCGCGAGCGCAACCCGCCACCTCAGGCCAGCGCCCGGCGCAGCACCCCGGCGATCTCGGCCATCGCGGCCGGGGCTTCGTGGCCGGCGCCGACCATGTGCAGGAATCCGTGGATCAGCGACGGGAACCGGCGCACCTCGGTCGGCACGCCGCGCGCCGCGAGCAGGGCGCCGTACGCCTCCCCCTCGTCACGGAGCGGGTCGAAGCCGGCGGTCGCGACGTACGCCGGCGCCAGCCCCTCGGGCACCTTCTCGAGCATCAGCACCGAGACCCGTGGGTCGCTGCGGTCGGTGTCCGGCGCGAAGTACCCGTCGTTGGCGCGGTCGATGAAGTCCGACGTCAGCACGAAGCCCTCCGCGAACAGCTCGCGGCTGCGGGACTCCCGGGTGTGGTCGGTCACCGGGTAGACCAGCAGCTGGAACGCGACCGGAAGCCCCTGCTCGGCCGCGGCCACGGCGGTGACGGCGGCGAGGTAGCCCCCGGCGGAGTCGCCCCCCAGCGCCAGCCGCGAGGGGTCGGCGCCGAGCTCGGCCGTGTGGTCCACGACCCAGCGGTACGCCGCCGCGGCATCGTCCACCCCCGCCGGGAAGGGGTGCTCGGGCGCCCTCCGGTAGGTCACCGCGAGCACTCGGACGCCGGCCTCCTCGGCCAGGAACCGGCAGGCCGGGTCGTGGGTGCGCAGATCGCCGAAGAGCATGCCGCCACCGTGGAACCACACCAGGAGCGGGGCCGGCGTGCCTCCGTCGTCGGCCGCGGGCACGTAGAGCCGGGCCTCGAGCGGCCCCGCGGCACCGTCGACGGTCAGGTCCTCCGTGCTGCCGATCGGCATCACGCCGCCCACGTGCCGGGTCTGGCGCACCATCTGCCGACGCGCCCGGGAAAGGGGGAGGTCCTCGATCCGCGCCTCCCGCGTCCAGCGCTGCAGCCGGAGCAGCAGCTGGATCTCCGGGGCCAGGGTCAGCCCGTCCCGTCGCGTCGGCCGCACCACCAGCACGCGCTGGACCGGCGCCGGCAGGTCCATCACGGCGCGCAGCACGGCTCCCTTGGCCCGGTCCATCCGTCGCATGTGCCGCAAACTACTTCACCCCCCGTTCACCGCTTGGTGACAGACTTCCCCCATGTCCAACGAGCCCTACCCGGGACGCTCCGTGAGCGCCGCCGACGACGGCCCACTCGAGGAGCCGTACGACGGCGGCCTGCGGGTGGTGCCCTCGGAGGTGTTCGACGTCGAGCCGCCGTACGAGTCCGAGATCGACGGCTTCGAGGACGGGAAGTTCGGGGACCGGTTCCTGGACCGCGAGCTGTCCTGGCTGCACTTCAACCAGCGCGTGCTGGAGCTCGCCGAGGACACCCACCTGCCGCTGCTGGAGCGGGTGCGGTTCCTGGCGATCTTCGCCAGCAACCTCGACGAGTTCTTCATGGTGCGCGTGGCCGGGCTGAAGCGCCGGATCGCGGCCGGGGTGGCCGTTCGCGCGGCGTCCGGGCGGATGCCACGTGAGGTGCTCGACCTGATCTGGAGCACCGCGGCCGACCTGATGGACCGGCACGCACGCGTGTTCCGCGACGACATCGTGCCCTCGCTCGGCGAGCACGGCATCGAGCTGGTGCGGTGGGACGACCTCGACACCGACGAGCAGAAGTACTGCAAGAAGCTGTTCAAGCAGCGCATCTTCCCGGTGCTCACCCCGCTCGCGGTCGACCCGGCGCACCCGTTCCCCTACATCTCCGGCCTCTCCCTCAACCTGGCCGTGATCGTGCGCAACCCGAAGACCGGCAAGGAGCACTTCGCACGGGTCAAGGTGCCGCAGAGCTTCAGCCGGTTCGTCCCGCTGCCGGACGCACAGGGCGGCGGTCACCGCTTCGTGCCCCTCGAGGACGTGATCTCCGAGCACCTCAAGCGGCTCTTCCCGGGCATGGAGGTGCTGGGCGCCCACACCTTCCGGGTCACCCGCAACGAGGACCTCGAGGTCGAGGAGGACGACACCGAGAACCTGCTCAAGGCGCTCGAGCGTGAGCTGCTCCGCCGCAAGTTCGGCCCCGCGGTGCGGCTCGAGGTCGAGGAGTCCGTCGACGCGAAGGTGCTGTCGCTGCTGGTCTCCGAGCTCGGGGTCACCGAGGCCGAGGTGTTCCGGGTGCCCGGTCCGCTCGACCTGCGCGGCCTGCACGGGGTCGCCGACCTCGACCGGGAGGACCTGAAGTACCCCGCGTTCATCCCGGCCACCCACAAGTCCCTGGCCCCGGTCGAGTCGGCGTCGCCCGTGGACGTGTTCAAGGCGCTGGCGCGCGGCGACGTCCTGCTGCAGCACCCGTACGACTCCTTCGCCACCTCGGTGCAGCGCTTCATCGAGCAGGCGGCCGCCGACCCGCACGTGCTCGCGATCAAGCAGACGCTCTACCGGACGTCGGGCGACTCCCCGATCATCGACGCCCTGATCGACGCCGCCGAGGCCGGCAAGCAGGTGCTGGTGATCGTGGAGATCAAGGCCCGCTTCGACGAGCAGGCCAACATCCGCTGGGCGCGCAAGCTCGAGCACGCGGGTTGCCACGTGGTCTACGGGCAGGTCGGCCTGAAGACCCACTGCAAGCTGGCGATGGTGGTGCGCGAGGAGCCGGACGGGATCCGCCGCTACACCCACATCGGCACCGGCAACTACAACCCGAAGACCGCCCGGATGTACGAGGACCTCGGACTGCTCACGACCGACGAGACGATCGGCGAGAACGTCGCCAACCTGTTCAACAACCTCAGCGGCTTCTCCCGCAAGCCGTCGTACGACGAGCTCCTGGTCGCACCCGACTCCGTGCGCAGCGGGCTGATCGACCGGATCCGCGCCGAGGTCGAGCACCACCAGGCGGGTCGCGAGGCCCGGATCCGGATCAAGGCCAACTCGATCGTCGACGAGGCGATCATCGACGAGCTCTACCGCGCCTCGCGCGCAGGCGTGCCCGTCGACCTGCTGGTGCGTGGCATCTGCGGCCTCCGGCCGGGCGTCATGGGGCTCTCGGAGACGATCCGGGTGCGCTCGGTGCTGGGCCGGTTCCTCGAGCACAGCCGGGTCTTCTGGTTCGCCGACGGCGGCACTCCTGCGGTCTACATCGGCTCCGCCGACCTGATGCACCGCAACCTCGACCGCCGCGTCGAGGTGCTGGTGCGGCTGCCCGGCGACGCGGCCGTGCGCCAGGTCAGCGAGCTGCTCGACCTGGCGTTCGACCCGACCACCGCGGCCTGGGACCTCCAGTCCGACGGCGAGTGGACCCGCCCGGCCCCGGCCGGCCCGGGCAAGGAGCCGCTGGTGGACCTGCAGAGTGCGATGATCGGGGCCCATCACCGCTGAGCCCGCTCAGCAGGTCGCGAAGAGCACCGGCCCCGAGCTGACGTCCGACAGGACGAAGCCGGTCTTCTCCTTCGGCTTGGCGGTGAGGACGACCGCGGAGCCGTCGGTGCGGGAGCGCGTGAGCCGGAGGTCGTCGGCGTAGGACCCCTCGCTCGCCACGGCGGGACCGACGAACAGGCTGGCCCGCGGGCGCAGGTTGGCCTCCGCCTGGCGGTCGTCGGCGAACTCCATCACCACGTCCAGGGTGCGGTCACCTCTCATCGAGATCAGCAGCCCGCTCAGCGGGTCGACGCCCCCGGCCCTGGTCACCAGCCGGTCGGCCTCCGCCTGGTCTCCCTCGCCGGTGCTGGTCATCGACAGGTCCTCGCAGGCGAAGTCCCCGGCCCACACGAAGCCGGCCACCGGGTCCGTGGCCCGACCGGCCAGCTCCCCGACCTTCGACCCGAGCGCGTCCGCGTCGCCGGTCACGACCTCGGCCGACGACGCGGCGTACCCCTGGCTGTCGCTGGTCACGACCAGGTGGTCGTCGGCGTCGACGACGACGTACTGCAGCTCCGGCGAGATGCTCGGGTCGATCCCGGCAACCAGGTCGATGCCGCCGTCCCAGACCCCGGTGTCGGAGGACGGGCGCTGGTAGCCGAGCCGGTCGAGGTTGGCCTCGATCCGGCCCATGTCCGTGTCGTCGGGCAGCTGCAGCACCATCACCGCGCCCTCACGTGACTGCGCGAACGCCTCCCAGTCCGCGTTGGTCGGCGAGAACCCGTACTTGTCGTGCAGCGCCACCGCGGCCTCCTCGATGCTGGAGGCCGAGGTCAGGTCCGCGTCGTACCCGCGCGACATGAAGTCCTCGATCGCCCGGTCGGTGGAGAGCGGCCCCGCGTCGAGCCGCTCGCGCACCTGCCGCCAGTCGGTGAACGCGACCCGGAGGCTGCTGGCCGGCACCCGGTCCAGCGCCTGCTCCAGCGGCGAGCGGTTCAGGGTGCGGACCAGGTACCCGGCGGCCAGCGCCACCAGCACCAGCGCCACGAGTCCGGCCAGGAGGATGCGCACTCGTCCCGGCCGCCCCACGCTGCGAGACTATCCGCATGGCGGTTCCCGAGCCCGACGCGGCGGTTCCCGACCCGGATGTGATCGCTGCGGGGGCGGTGGTGGTGCGCAAGGGCACCGTGCTGCTCGTGCACCGGCCCAAGTACGACGACTGGTCGTTCCCCAAGGGCAAGCAGGACCCCGGCGAGGACGACGTCGTGACGGCGGTCCGCGAGGTCGCCGAGGAGACCGGGGTCGAGATCCGGCTGGGGATGCCGCTGCCGTCGACGGCGTACGTCCAGCTGGACGGACAGACCAAGCTGGTCCACTACTGGCGGGCACAGGTCGTCGGCGACCACGACGTCTCGAGCTACGAGCCCAACGCGGAGATCGACGACGTCGCCTGGGTGCCGATCCAGGAGGCGCCGAGCCTGCTGACCTACCAGCGCGACCGCGACGTGCTGGCGGCTCTGGCGGACTCGCGCAGGACCACCCCGATGGTGGTGCTCCGGCACGCGCGGGCGTTGTCGCGCAAGAAGTGGGACGGCAGCGACCCCGAGCGGCCGTTGACCGACGAGGGCCAGGCGCAGGCGAAGGCGCTCACCCCGTTGCTGGCGGCGTACGGCGTGACCCGGGTGGTGACCTCGTCCAGCACCCGCTGCGTCCAGACCGTGCAGCCGTACGTCGACGAGCACGTGCTGGCCGTGAGCGAGACCGTCGCGCTGTCGGAGGAGCACGTCCACGAGGACGCCGTGCGGGCGATGCTCGACGACCTGCTCGCGGACGAGGAACCGACCGTGGTCTGCTCGCACCGGCCGGTGCTGCCGGTGATCCTGGCGCACCTCGGTGTGGACATCCCGGCGCTCGACCCGGCGTCACTGCTGGTGGTCCACCACCGCAAGGGCGACATCCTGGCCGCGGAGCTGCACGAGCACCCCTGAGCCCGCCTTCCGCCTGCCCCGCGTCGGGTGCGTGGAGCGTCCGTCCAGCGTTCACCGTGCGTTCACCACCACCGAGGGGTCGTGTCACCTCCGATTCCTACCTTCGGGTTGTCCGTTCCTTCACGAACAACAGGAGCATCGAAGTGAACATGCCCCCGAACCTTGGTAGGGCTCCCCGCCGGATCCTCGTCCCGGGCGTCACGGCCGTGGCCCTGGGCCTGGCCCTTTCCGCCTGCGGCGCCGCCAACGAGGGCTCCGGCTCCGGCGGCGCGTCCCTCGACGGCGCCGGATCCAGCGCCCAGGAGTCCGCGATGGATGCCTGGCGCAGCGCCTTCCAGAAGGACAACCCCGACGTCACCGTCAACTACGACCCGTCCGGTTCCGGCGCCGGCATCGAGAAGTTCAACGCCGGCGGCATCGACTTCGCCGCAACCGACTCCGCCCTCAACGCCGACAAGGGCGAGGTCGCGGCGGCCAAGAAGCGGTGCGGCGCCGACGCGATCGAGGTCCCGAACTACATCAGCCCCATCGCCGTCGTCTACAACGTCAAGGGCGTGCAGGACCTGCAGCTGTCCGCGAAGACGATCGGCCAGATCTTCGACGGCAAGATCACCACGTGGGACGACCCGGCGATCGCCGCCGAGAACGACGGCGCCGAGCTCCCCTCCACCGCGATCTCGCCGGTGCACCGCTCCGACGAGTCGGGCACCACGGAGAACTTCACCGACTACCTCGAGCAGGCCGGCGCGGGTGGCTGGGGCCACCCCAAGGACAAGGTCTGGCCGATCCAGAGCGGTGAGGGCGCCAACGGCACCTCCGGCATGATCTCCGCGGTCGGGCAGGGCGACGGCTCCATCGGCTACGCCGACTTCAGCCAGGCCGGCAACCTCGCCTCGGTGAAGATCAAGGTCGGCGCCGGCTACGTCGCGCCGTCCGCAGAGGCCGCCGCGAAGGCGCTCGAGGCGTCACCGCTGGAGGAGGGTCGTCCGGAGAGCGACCTCGCCGTCAAGGTCGACCGCAAGGTGACCGAGGCCGGCGCGTACCCGCTGATCCTGGCCTCCTACCTGGTCGCCTGCCCGACGTACGACGACGCGAAGACCGCCGACAGCGTCAAGGGCTTCCTCGGCTACGTCGTCTCGACCGCGGGCCAGCAGGCCGGCGCCGACAACGCAGGGTCCGCCCCGATCCCGGCGTCGCTGCAGGAGAAGGTCGCGAAGATCGTCGACACCATCTCGTCGAAGGGCTGACCAGACACCCGTGTCCATCACCTCCGGGACGAGGACCGGATCACCCAGGCGGCGCCTGGGTGATCTGGTCTTCTCGGGCACCGCGTTCGGTGCCGCCACGGCCATCCTCGTCGCGCTGGCGGGGGTGGCGATCTTCCTGGTCATCCAGGGGGTTCCTGCGCTCGGCGCGGAACCCTCGGACCTCAGCGGGAAGGCCAACCTGCTCGCCTACGCGGCGCCCCTGGTCTTCGGCACCCTGTGGGCGGCCCTGATCGCGATCCTGATCGCGACGCCGCTGGCCCTCGGCGTCGCGCTCGCGGTCTCGCACTACGCCCCGAGGCGGCTCGCGATGCCCCTGAGCTACCTGGTCGACCTGCTGGCCGCCGTACCGAGCGTCGTCTACGGCCTGTGGGGCATCGGCTTCCTGGGGCCCCGCCTGGTGCCGGTGTACGAGTGGCTCGACCAGCACGCCGGCTGGCTGCCGCTCTTCGCCGGCCCCGCCTCGACCACCGGCCGCACCATCCTCACCGCCGGCATCGTGCTGGCGATCATGATCCTGCCGATCATCACCGCGATCTCCCGCGAGATCTTCGGCCAGACCCCGCGCCTGAACGAGGAGGCCGCGCTGGCCCTCGGCGCCACCCGTTGGGAGATGATCCGGCTCTCGGTGCTGCCCTACGCCCGCTCCGGCATCGTCTCCGCCGTGATGCTGGGCCTGGGCCGCGCGATGGGCGAGACGATGGCGGTCGCGATGGTGCTGAGCGCCAGCGGGGTGGTCACGTTCAACCTGATCTCCTCCACCAACCCGTCCACGATCGCCGCCAACATCGCGCTCACGTTCGCCGACGCGACCGGGCTCAAGGTCAACGCGCTGGTCGCGACGGGCCTGGTCCTCTTCGTGATCACGTTCGTGGTCAACTTCGCCGCCCGGACGATCGTCACCCGCGCCGACAGGTCGGTGACCCGATGACCACGACCGCCCCTCCGCCGGCCGAGACCGCACGGCACGAGCACATGGCGCTCCGGCACCCCCGTCTGCCCCGCTGGGCTCCGCTGCTGGTGGCCGTGATGGCCGCCTCGGCGGCCGGACTGCTGGCGCTCGGACTCGGCTGGGGAGTCACCGGCTGGGTGGTCGTGGCCGCCGTGCTGTACGTCGTCGGGCTGCCGGTGTGGTCGCGCGCCGTGGAGAACCGGCGCGCCGCCACCGACCGGCTGGTCACCTCCCTGATCTGGGTGGCCCTCGTGATCGCGTTCATCCCGCTGGTCTCGTTGCTGTCCACCGTGATCCGCAACGGCAGCGCAGAGCTGACCAGCACCTTCCTCAACAACTCGATGCGCAACGTGATCGGCGAGGGCGGCGGGATCTATCACGCGCTGGTCGGCACCCTGCTGATCACGCTCGGTGCCACCGTGATCTCGGTGCCGATCGGGCTGATGACGTCGATCTACCTCGTCGAGTACGGCATCCGCTCCCGGATCGCGGGAGCGATCCGGTTCCTGGTCGACGTGATGACCGGCATCCCGTCGATCGTGGCCGGGCTGTTCGCGTTCGCTCTGTTCGCGCTGGTCACCGGCGACCCCGGCATCCACTTCGGGATCGGCGGATCGGTCGCGCTCTCGCTGCTGATGATCCCGATCGTGGTGCGCTCGGCCGAGGAGATGCTGAAGCTGGTGCCGTCGGACCTGCGCGAGGCGTCGTACGCCCTGGGCGTGCCGAAGTGGCGCACCATCGTCAAGGTCGTGCTGCCCACCGCGCTCTCGGGGATCATCACCGGCGTCACCCTGGCGATCGCGCGCGTGATCGGCGAGACCGCGCCGTTGCTGATCATCGCGGGCTCCACCGACTCGGTGAACTTCGACCTGTTCCACGACCAGATGGCCACCCTGCCGGTGTTCATCTACTACAGCTACACGCAGCCGGGACTGAACCCCGAGATCTCCCGCGGCTACGCGTGGGGTGCTGCCCTCGTCCTGATCATCATCGTGATGGCGCTGAACGCCGTCGCCCGGATCCTGGGCAGGGTCTTCGCCCCCCGGACCGGGCGTTGAGAGGAACACCATGGCCACGAGCATCGACATCTCCGACCTGGACATCTACTACGGCGACTTCCTCGCCGTGGAAGGCGTCAACATGACCATCCCGGCGCGGTCCGTGACCGCGCTGATCGGCCCGTCCGGCTGCGGCAAGTCCACCTTCCTGCGCACGCTGAACCGGATGCACGAGGTGATCCCCGGCGCGCGCGTCGACGGCAAGATCGTGGTGGACGGGCAGTCGCTCTACGACGCCGCCGTCGACCCGGTCGAGGTACGCCGGCAGGTGGGCATGGTCTTCCAGCGCCCGAACCCGTTCCCCACGATGTCGATCGCCGACAACGTGCTGGCCGGCCTGCGGCTGAACAACAGCCGGTTGAAGAAGTCCGAGGCCGAGACCGTGGTCGAGCGCTCGCTGACCCGCGCGAACCTGTGGAAGGAGGTCAAGGACCGGCTCAAGAAGCCCGGCATGTCCCTCTCCGGGGGCCAGCAGCAGCGGCTCTGCATCGCCCGCGCGATCGCCGTGGAGCCGCAGGTGCTCCTGATGGACGAGCCGTGCTCCGCGCTCGACCCGATCTCCACCTCCGCCATCGAGGACCTGATCCACGACCTCCGCACGGAGTACACGATCGTGATCGTCACCCACAACATGCAGCAGGCCGCCCGGGTCTCCGAGGACACGGCCTTCTTCAACCTCGCCGGCGCCGGCAAGCCCGGGCGCCTGATCGAGATGAACCCCACCAAGAAGATCTTCTCGCGCCCCGACGAGGACGCCACGGAGGCCTACATCTCGGGTCGGTTCGGGTAGTCCGTGACGTTCGGCGCCTCTGCGGGGTAGTCCGTGACGTTTCGCGCGTGCAACGGTCCGTCTGGGGCGCTCTTCGTCACGGACTATCACCCCGCCGCCCCCGCACGACGTCGCCGCACCACCACACATCCACACGCCTCCCCGGTTCGCTGACTGTCCACAGGCGAGCCGCCCCGGCGTACCACGAAGCGCGTGGCGCGCGAGCCTCAGGCGCATGGAGCTGCCGCCGTTCCATCCCCGCAGGCCCGGTCTCGTCTCACCCGTGCGGCTGGACCCGGCCGGCACCACCGGGCCGACGCGGGACCAGGCCAAGGGTCCGCGCTGGCAACGCGTCAGCAGGGGCCTCTACCTACCCTCCGAGATCGCGATCTCCGTGGAGCAGCGTGTCGTCAACGCCGGCGCGCGGCTGCCGGAGTTCGGTGGCGTGACGGGATGGGCGGCGCTGCGCTGGCTCGGCGGGACCTACTTCGACGGTCTCGGCGCTCCCGGTCGCGCCGAGCTGCCCGTCGTCCTCGTCACCGGGCCGGACGACATCCGACCCCAACCGGGGATCGTCGTCTCCGCGGAGCGGCTCAACCCTCGCGACCTCATCGTGCACGACGACCTGCGGCTGACGCACGGCCCGAGATCGGTCGCGTTCGAGCTCCGCTACGCCGCCGACGTCCGTGATGCGGTGGTCGTGGCCGACATGGCTGCCTACGACGACCTGGTCTCGCTCGCCGAGGCGGCGTCGTACGTCGCCGGGCTCCAGGGCTGGACCGGCGTCCCCCTGGCGCGCGCCGCTCTGCTGCTCGCCGACGAGAACAGCTGGTCACCGCAGGAGACCCGGCTCCGCCTGGTCTGGGAGCTCGACGCGGGTCTGCAGCGACCCCTCACCAACGTCCCCCTCTTCGATCTCGCCGGTCATCATCTCGGCACCCCGGACCTGTTCGATCCGGTGGCGGGCGTGGTCGCGGAGTACGACGGTGCGTTGCACCTGGCCGGACGACAGCGGCGGAAGGACGTCGCGCGCGAGCAGCGGTTCCGTAACCATGGCCTGGAGTACCTCTCCGTCGTCGCCGGCGACCTCTGGCACACCGACCTGGTCGTGGACCGTGTCCTCGGAGCCCGGAGCCGGGCCCGCTGGACGCCGCCCAGCCGACGGGACTGGACGCTCGAGCGTCCGCCGTGGTGGCAGTCACTGGCCTCGGTCGACGCGCGGCGCGCACACCGTGAGCGGGGCGCTCGCCCCCGCCGCGGGTAGTCCGCGACGATCAGCGCCCCGGATGCCGCTTTTCGCGCGCCGAACGTCACGGACTATCCGACCTCGGCGCCGGCACCCTCAGGGCAGCTGGAAGACGAACTTCAGCAGCACGTAGACCAGCGCGGCAGCGGAGCCTGCGGCGGGGAAGGTCAGCACCCAGGCGAGGAGGATCGTGCGGGCCATCCCCCACCGGACGGCCGAGAACCGCTTGGTGGCTCCGGCGCCCATGATCGCCGAGGTGATCGTGTGCGTGGTCGAGATCGGGGCGTGGAAGGCGAACGCGGTCGTGTACAGGACACTCGCGCCCACCAGCTCCGCGGAGAACCCGCGGGCGGGGTCGAGGTGGATGATCTTGCGGCCGAGCGTACGCATGATCCGCCAGCCACCGGAGTAGGTGCCGAGCGAGATCGCGGTCGCGGCGGAGATCACCACCCACAGCGGGAGGTCGGTCTGGGACGCCGGGTAGTAACCAGCGGTGACCACGGCCAGGAAGATCACGCCCATCGTCTTCTGGGCGTCCTGCAGGCCGTGGCCCAGCGCCAGCGCGGACGCCGAGACGGTCTGCATCAGCCGGAAGCCACGCTGCACCTTGTGCGGGTTGCGCCGCCGGAAGATCCACATGATGGCGAGCATCACCAGGAACGCGACGGCGAAGCCGACCAGCGGCGAGAGCACCATCGGGATCACGACCTTGTCCAGGATCGTGCTCCAGTGGACGACGGTGCCGGCGGCCAGCGCGGAGCCGACCAGCCCCCCGATCAGGGCGTGGGAGGACGACGAGGGCAGGCCGAAGTACCAGGTGATCAGGTTCCACGTAATCGCCCCGATCAGGCCGGCCAGCACGATCACCAGGCCGTGGTTTCCCGCCGGTGGAGCGATCACGTCCTTGACCGTGTTGGCGACCTCCTGGCCGAGCAGCGCGCCGACGAAGTTCATCACCGCGGCGAGGGTCAGTGCGATCCGGGGCGTCAGCGCGCGCGTCGACACCGAGGTCGCGATCGCGTTGGCCGCGTCGTGGAACCCGTTGGTGTAGTCGAACGCCAGGGCAACCACGACCACCGCGATGACGATGGCGAGGTCCACCGTCAGGACTCCTTGACGTGGATCTGCTCCACGATGTTCGCGACCTTCTCGAAGGCGTCGATGGCCTTCTCCAGGGAGTCGACGATGTCCTTGAGCTTGAGCACCTCGAGCGCGTCGTACTTGCCGCTGAAGAGCTTGGCCAGGATCCTGCGGTAGCTCTTGTCGCCGGCGTTCTCGAGGCGGTTGATCTCGATCCAGTACTCGTCGAGGTTCTTCATCGCCTGCAGCCGCGGCATCGCCTCCGCGGTGAGCTCGGCGCAGCGCTGGATCACCTCGACCTGGTTGGCGAGCTCCTTGGGGAGCCGCTCGACCTCGTAGAGGTTGACCAGGTCGACGGCCTCCTCCATGTAGTCCATGACGTCGTCGAGGCTGGATGCGAGCGCGTAGATGTCCTCGCGGTCGAACGGCGTGACGAAGGTGGTGTTGACCCGCCGGACGATCTCGTGGGTCGTCTCGTCGGAGTTGTGCTCGGCGTCGCGCATGCGCTTGGCCACCGAGGGCCGGTCGGCGCCGTCGGCAAGCATCTCAGCGAGCAGATCGGCCCCGCCGATCAGGTCCGTGGCCGATCGGGTGAAGAGGTCGTAGAACGTGCCGTCAGTGGGCCGGAACCGCAGAGCCACGATGAACTCCTGATGAGGAGGATCAGAACTCGCTCATGCTAGGGCGTCGAGCGGCTCCGACCACAACCCGGGCCGCGTTTTGCGTGGAAACGGACACTCCGGACAGACCAGCGCCCCGCACGTCCGAGACGTGTGGGGCGCTTGGGGAAAGCGGCTGGCTCAGCCGCTGGCCCGTTGTGTAGAAACTGCTCGCGCACCGGGGTCGGGCCGGTCAGTCCCCGGGCGCTGACTGGGGAATGACGTCTCCAGTCCCAGCACCTGGTCGATCTCGTCCTGCCTCAGATGTCGGTCGGCACGGTTGGCGGCAACCATCAGGCTCGCCGTCAACTCGACCTCGTCCAGCAGTTCGTCGTCCTCTAGGGAGACGTCGAACTGGTCATCCATGCGGTGGTTCCCTCCCACTCGGGTGCACTGGTCCCCGTCGGAGTTAGAGATACCCGCGACAGAGGCGGGGAAACGTGTAAAACCGGTCGCACCAGACTACTTCGGCGCAAACGCGAAAGCACGAAGGCCCCGACCAGAGGGTCGGGGCCTTCGCGAAGGTGGTGCGTCGGTGCTCGTCCTCAGACGGGACGAACGTTCTCCGCCTGCGGGCCCTTGGGCCCCTGGGTGACGTCGAACTCGACCTTCTGGTTCTCGTCGAGGGACTTGTACCCCTGCGACTGGATGGCCGAGTAGTGGACGAAGACGTCATCGCCGCCGTTCTCCTGGGCGATGAAGCCGAAACCCTTCTCGGCGTTGAACCACTTGACGGTGCCCTGAGCCATGCTCGTATTTCTCCTTGTTTCGGGGCGAGAGACGGCCACTTCGACAGTCCCTGCAGCAGATGCTTGTGCTGTCACGCCGTCCCGCCTCGCAAAGCAAAGAGAAACGCCGTTGGCCAAAACTCCAACGAGCGTTGTGTTACCGCTGGAACCTTTGCACCTGATGCAGACCGAACATTACCAAGCATCTGGACATCCGCATCCCCCGGAGGGGGAACGTCGGAGTGTCACTTCAGTCACCCCGGGGTGATCGGTGGGACGCAAGGGGCGCAAACTTCATCCTGCGAATCCTCGTCAGGACCTCGCACCGTCTGGAATCCTGATCGTTGGGCCGCTGTGTCCGCACGGCTGCCCCCATCCGGCTTCGCGCCGAGAGCTGCCCGAGCAAGGAGGTCGCGAACGTGCCACGCCGCCATCGCGGTCATCCCAAGGAGACCGACGCGTCCGAGGACGTCGACGTCACCGGCCCGGCGCCCGCCGACCTGCTCCAGATGTGGATCACCGGGCGTCACCCGGAGTCCTCCGCCGAGCCTGTGGAGGAGCCGGCGGACGAGCCCGCTGCAGCCGCGCCCGAGCCGGAACCCGAGCCTGAACCGGAACCCGAGCCGGAACCGGAACCCGAGCCCGAACCGGAACCCGAGCCGGAACCCGAACCGGAACCCGAGCCGGAGCAGGAGCCGGAGCCGGCTCCCGGACTCGTCCTGGACCAGACCACCTGGACCGACGCGGTCGATCTGCCCTGGTCGGACACGGACCGGGGCGAGACGCCCGAACCCGAGCCGGCCCCCGAGCCCGAGCCGGCCCCGGAGCCCGAGGCCGAGCCGGAGCCCGAGCCGGAGCCCGAGCCCGAGCCCGAGCCGGAGCCGGTGACCTCCGTCCTGACCGCCCGCCAGGCGGCCGAGGAGCAGGCGCACGGCTGGGCCTCCTTCGGGACGGCGCGCACCGCGGAGGACGTGCTCGAACGGTTCGACCGCAACCCGTGGCTCGACGTGCTGCTGGGGGGCGCGACGACCCCACCGCGGCCGCCCGGCGAACCCGAGAAGCCGGCGCTGCTCCGCGAGCACGACCACGAGCCCGAGCCCGCGTCCGCGTCCGATGACGAGGACACGGGCCCCGAGCCGGCGTCGTACGACCCCGACGCGACCGCGGTCTGGACCCTCGAGGACTTCGACGCCTACGTCCGCGCCCAGAGCGGCGCCGAGCTGGCGGACTGGGTCGCCGGCGTCCGCGAGGAGATGGACGACGACGAGCCCGCGCGAGCCGACGCCGGCCCTGGGCCGAGTCCTGGCCCGGGACCCGTCCCGCGCGACGACCTCGGGTCGCACGTCGCACAGGTGGAGGTGGTCACCGACCCGCTCCCCGAGACCGAGGACAGCGGCGCGCACGCAGCACCCGCGATCGGCACGGTCCCCGAGACCCGGCAACGAGTGCGGGGGTTGCTGGCCCGGATGGGTCTGCACCGCGACCACGACGCCGACGAGGCCGGTACGGCGCTGCTGCGCGGGGCCGAGACCGCCGAGTCCCCGATCGGGTCCACCGTCGCCCCCCTGCCGCAGCCCCTGCCGGAGCCCCTCCCGGAGCCCCTGCCGGAGCCGCTGCCCGGCTCGGTCCCGGAGCCGCCGCCCGACCCGCTCCCCACCCCGGACCCCACCCCCGGGCCCACCCCCGACCCCATACCCGGGCCCGACCCGGCACCCCTCACCGAGGCCCCGGCCGACCGGGTCGACATCGGCTGGCCCGACGAGCCGGACGACGCCTGGGAGGACGCCCCGCTGCCCGTGGGCGGCCTCGCGGCGTACACCGCCCGCTGGGGCTCCGCCGACGACTGGCAGCTCGGTGACGAGGCCGTGGAGGCGTGGGAGCCGGACAAGTGGCAGGCGACCGAACCGCCCGTCGCGGAGGACCCGCCGGTCCTGGAGGTCATCGCACCCCCCGAGGAGTCGACGCCCGAGCAGGCCGCCCCCGAGCCCGTCGACGTGGTGGCCGAGGCGGTCACGCCTGCGCAACCCACGCTGCTCGAGACGCCGGTCATCGCACCCGACCAGCCGTGGGATGCGGACAGCACCCAGGACTACGACTGGACGATCGCCGCGGAGCATGTCGCGGCGGTGCCGGCGGACGACCACGCCTTCGCCGACGACGCGCCCGACCGCGAGGAGTGGTACGACGCCGCCGGCACCCTGTGGACGTCCGAGGACGGGGGCCAGACCTGGTACACGGCAGACGGCCGGGGTTGGAACGCCGAGACCTACGAGGACATCGACCCGGCCGAGGCGCGGCGCGGCCGACGGGTGGGGCCCCCGCCCGTGCCGGCCGCGACCGAGACGGCGGTCGAACCCCTGGACGCCGAGCCCGGTGCGGCCGCCGAGCCACGGCCGTCCAACCGCCGGCTGAGTGTGCCGGCCCGGGTGGCCGCAGCGGCGCTCGGCATCGAGTCGGCGACCGACGAGGACGACGACGGCCCGGTGATCCCGCAGTACGTCGAGTACAAGCCGAGGGCGGCGTACCGGCCCCTGCTCGGCGTGCTCTTCGTCATCGCCGCCGTGCTGGCCGTGGTGGCGATCTTCTGGGCCGTCTCGAAGGGCGGCCAGTCCTCGGTCGGGATCGCGATCGGGGTCACCGGCTTCGCACTGGCGTTCTGGTGGGGCCTGCTCAGCTGGACCCCGACCGTGGTGTCGCTCAACGGGTCGATCCTGGAGGTGGCGCGCGGCTCCGACGGTGAGCGCTTCGACCTGCGCGACCCCGACCTCGACATCGACGTCGACGACGACACGGCCTCGCGCAACTGGCGGGCGACGATCACCCGGCCGAACGACACCGAGCTGGTGATCCCGGTCTCGGCGGTCGACCCGGACGAGTTCACGGCCATCGTGCAGCACTACCGGGCCGAGGCCGAGCGCGAGGACCACCCCTCGCGATAACGCCGATTCTCCGCACCTGCGTCGGGGTGCTGCCAAGATGTGCCGGTGCACGATCCGGATTCCGTCGCGGCTGCGGCCGAGACACGCCTCCTGAGCGCCCTCGCGCTGGCGGCGTTCATGGTCGACGGGGACCGCCGGATCACGATGGCCAACGGCGCAGCGGCCGAGCTGCTCGGCGTACCGGCTGCCGAACTGCGGCGGGCGCCCCTGCTCTCCTGTCTCTTCGCCGAGCCGGAGCGGGGGGCCGCCGATGAGGTCCTGGACCGCGCGCTCGGCGGCGAGCCGTGGCAGGGCGAGCTCCAGGTGCTGCGGCAGGACGGTGCTCCCCGCGCCGCCAGCATGACCGTGGCGCCGCTCCGCGACGGGGACCGTACGACGGGCGCCTTGCTGGTGGTCGAGGACGCCGGCAGCTCCCGGCGTCGCGCGCAGCGCCTCACCGACCGGCTCACCCGCCTGGCCCGGGTCACCGCCGAGCTGCTGCGGGCCGACGACGTGACGACCGTGACCACCATCGTCACCAGGCACATGGCGGACGCCGCCGGCGCCACGGTCGCCTCGCTCTCGGTGCTGGTCGCCGACGACCGGCTCAAGCTCCTCGGGATCCACGGCGGCCGGCCCGGGGCGGCACTTCGCTGGGAGTCGTTCCCCGTGGCCGGGACCCCGGCGGGGGACTGCCTCGCCGCCCGCCGCCCGCTGGTGCTGGTCGGGCGCGACAAGATCCATGACCGCTATCCCGACCTCGAGAGCGCGGCCGAGGGCGAACGCTCGCTGGTCTGCCTGCCGCTCCTGGTCGGTGACCGCGCGATCGGCGCGGCCAGCATGTCGTTTCCCGGACGCCGCGACTTCGACACCGCCGAGCTCGACTTCTTCAACGTGATGGCGGACACCTGCGCGCAGGCACTGGACCGGGTGCAGGCCCTGGCCGACGTGGCCGACCAGTCGGCCAAGCTGGCTTTCCTCGCCGACGCCACGGAGGAGCTCGCGAGCAGCCTGGACTACGAGGCGACGCTCACCAACGTCGCGCGCCTCGCCGTACCCCAGATCGCGGACTGGTGCTCCATCGCGCTCGGCGTCGACGGCGAGCTCCGCACCCTGGCGGTCGCGCACATCGATCCGGAGAAGGTGGAGCTGGCGCAGGAGTTCCAGGACCGCTTCCCGCCCGACCCCGACGCACCGCGCGGCTCCTACCAGGTGTTCCGCACCGGTCGTAGCGAGCTCACCCCCGAGATCACCGACGAGATGCTCGCGAGCCTCGACCTCGACCCCGAGCAGGCGGCCCTGATCCGGCGCCTCAACCTGCGGAGCGCGATGACCGTGCCGCTGACAGCTAACAACCGGGTGCTCGGTGTGATCACCTGGGTGGCCGGGGACCAGGGCCGTCGTTTCGACGAGGGGGACCTGGCCTTCGCCGAGGACCTTGCTCGCCGCGCCGCCGTGGCGATCGACAACGCGCAGCTCCACACGGAGCTGCGGGAGATGGCGATGCGACTGCAGCGCGCCGTCCTCCCGGCCGCTCTCCCGCAGGTTCCCGGCTGGGAGGTCGCAGCGCACTACTCCCCTGCCGGTCACCTCGACGCGGGCGGCGACTTCTACGACGTGATCCCCGTGGAGGACGGCCGGGTCGCGATGTTCATCGGCGACGTGATGGGGCGTGGCGTGCACGCCGCAGCGGCGATGGCGCAGATGAGGGCCGCGATCCGGGCGCTGGTCGCGGTCAACTCCGAACCGCAGGCCGTGCTCATGCGGCTGGACAAGGTCTTCGAGCACTACGACATGAACCAGCTGGTCACGATGGTCTACGCCGTCATGGATCCCGAGCGCGACGAGGTCGTCGTCGCCAACGCCGGCCACCCGCCGCCGGTCCGGATCGCCGCCGACGGGCACGCCGAGCAGCTGGCGGTCGCCGAGGACGTGCTGCTCGGCGCCGGCACCGTCGAACGCACCACGGTCACGTTCCCGTTCGCGCCGGGCGATGCGCTGCTGGCGTTCACCGACGGCCTGATCGAGCGGCGCGACGAGGACATCGACGTGGGCCAGCGGCGGCTGCTGACCGCCGTCGAACGCCAGGGCGTCCCGGTCACGCCGGCGGCGCTCGACGCCTTGGTGACCGAGGTCAGCGACCCGCAGCGCGACGACGACGTCGCCGTGCTCGTGGTACGCCGCGAGGTCGTCGGCTGAGGGCACGCACCTTCCCGCCCGGCACCAGCACCGCGGCCGTCGTCGTCGCTCTGAGAGGATGCCGACGGCGGTTCAGGGTCCGGGCCGGAGGATTCATCCGGCCCCGCGTCCTGACGCCCGGGCCCCTAGCTCAATTGGCAGAGCAGCGGACTTTTAATCCGCGGGTTCAGGGTTCGATCCCCTGGGGGCCCACCGGTGGCGCTGCGGTTCCGGCGGAGACGAGCCAGTCCCGTCAGCGATCGGGGTCGAACCGCGACCTGAGCCTCTCCAGCTGATCCCAGTGTGCCGCGATCCGCTGCCGGCCGACCGCAGTGAGCGCAGCGGTGGTGTGCGACTTCTTGCGGACGAAGCGCTTCTCGACGCGGACCAGCCCGGCCTCCTCCAGCTTGGTGAGGTGGCTGGACAGGTTGCCCTTGGTGAGCCCCGTCGCCTGCAGCAGGAACATGAAGTCCGCACTGCTGATCGAGGAGAGCACGGTCATGATGGCCAACCGGCCCGGCTCGTGGACCAGGCGGTCGAGATTGCGGTCGGGCTCACGGACGGTCATGGGCGTCCTCGTCGACCCGTGTGGAACGAGCGTCCCTCAGCGAGCCCACCAGGTCTCGGTGGTCGAACACCCCGACCACGATGGTGACCAGCCCCATGGGGATCATCGCCACGGACACCTTGTCGTGGGCGGCACCCAGATCGGTGCCAGCGAGAGGACGACGAAACCACCGAGCAGGACCACGTGGTGTGGCCTCAGCACGTCGAGCAGGCGGTAGTACACCAGCAGGGAGAGACCGTACGCCGCTCCGAACAGGGTCAGCGGCAGGTCGCGCTGCAGGTCGACCGTGATGCCGACACTGATCAGTGCCGCGCCTCCCACGGTGTAGATCGCGATCCGCGCGAGCGTCCTCCGCGACGGCTCGACCCGGCCGAACGTGGTGACGTAGTAGCGGTTGAACCCGACGTACCCGATGGCGGCGACGGCCACCGCCACCACGAACCAGCCCGCACTGCCGCTGACCGGCTCGTTCCCGAGGGGAGGCATGTTGAACAGCCCCGCGGCGAGGAGGAGGAACCCGGTCGGGACCATCAGCAGTCCGCGCAGCGTGTAGTAGCGGCTGCCGGCCGCGGTGAGTGCTCGAGCGTCCATCAGGTACTCCCAACTGGTTTGTGCTACAAACCCTACTCCCGATCCGCTCATGTTCCAAACCGGTTTGCGACGCAGACCCTTCGGGCCGAGCACCCGCGCCGGGCGGAACGCGGTTTGAGTACCCGGACGGATGTCCGCACCTTCCCCGCGGGGCATCGTGGAACCCATGAACACACCGACGCGCATCGCCCTCGACGCCACCGTCCGCGGCGTAGTCCTCCTCACCGGACTGTGGGCCTTCACCAAGGTCTGGGACGCCGTCACGCCCGGCCCGCACGAGACCGACATCGGCGGCGGTCTGGCCGGCCTCGGGCTGGTGGTGGTGGCGGCCCTGGTGTGGGGAGCGATCGACGGCCGGCGCGGCGACCCGGGGCCGCTCGCGCTCACCTGGCTCGGTGCCGGCCTCGTGATGAGTGCATGCGTCGACGTGCTCGTCGCGGTGCAGGGAGGCGAACGAGGTGAGGTGCTGTTCGCGATGGTGGCGCTGCCGGTGTTCCTCACCGCGGCCGTCGCCACGCCGGCCGTGCTCGCGGGCGTCGTCAGCTCGACCGTCGGGCACCGCCGACCCGCGCCCCGGTGAGCGCCCAGAAGTCGAGGACGCAGGGCCCGGTGGTCGGGTCGCGCCGCGAGCACGACGGCTCACCATCGGCACTAGGGTCAGTCGCAGAACGAACAGGGGTCCACATGACGGCGAGCCGATCCGCCCGTGAGAGGAAGGCCGCCTCCGAGGCTGGTCCGCTGGCGAGGGTGAAGATCGACCTCGCCGCGGACGATCAGTTCGTGTACAAGATCACGTGCTCCGAGTGTGTCGTCAGGGGCGGTCGCAGCTGGTCGGCCTACCGCCCCGGCGGTGACAACGGATTCATGGCAGCGATGGATCGTTGGATCTTCCACCTGAACCAGACGCACCCGGAACCGATGCGCCGTGCATGGCCTTCCTGGGGGCCGCTCAGCAGCGCTTGCACGCGCGGCGCGTGACGCAGGAACCCGACCAGCCGACCGCCAGCCCCTGAGCGGATCGCGTCCCTTGCCGTCGTGGTCGCCCACGGATCCATCGCCGTACGCTGACCACGTGGAACATGACGCGAGGGCGGCTGCATCTGTGGAGCAGTGGTCCCGATGAACACCAAGGTCGTTGCCGTTGTCCTTGTCGTGGCGCTCGTCGTCACCGGTGTTGGCACTGGCCTCGCGGTCCTGCTCAGCAGATAGGTCGAACCGGCCGCGACCTGGGAGGCCGGACGCTCGGCGCCAGCGTCGACCCGACAGGTACCGACCGACGTCCACCGAGAAGAAGGTCCGATGAGGCTGCACGAGTTCCCCCGCCACCCGCTGACGTTCGGGCCGAGCCCGGTCCATCGCCTGGCCCGCCTGACCGCGCACCTCGGAGGTGCGGAGATCTGGGCCAAGCGCGAGGACGTCAGCAGTGGGCTGGCCTATGGCGGAAACAAGGTTCGCAAGCTGGAGTACATCGTTCCCGAGGTGCTCGCGAGCGGCGCGGACACTCTCTCTCGATTGGTGGCGTCCAGTCCAACCACACTCGACAGGTGGCCGCTGTCGCTGCCCACCTGGGACTCAAGGCGCGTCTCGTGCAGGAGAAGTGGGTCCCGTGGGACGACCCGGTGAACGACAAGGTGGGCAACATCCTGATGTCGCGGATGATGGGGGCCGATGTCCGGCTGGACCCGTCCGGGTTCGACATCGGCATCAGGAGGTCGTGGGAGGACGCGCTCCGCGAGGTGGAGGAGGCCGGCGGCAAGCCCTACCCGATCCCGGCCGGCGCGAGCGAGCACCGGCTCGGAGGACTGGGCTTCGCTAACTGGGCCTTCGAGGTCGCCGATCAGGAGAAGTCGCTCGGGGTCGACTTCGACACGATCATCGTGTGCACCGTCACCGGGTCGACGCACGCCGGGATGATCGCAGGGTTCGCTGCCCTCCAGGAGCTGACCGGCGTGCGACGCCGCGTGATCGGCATCGACGCCTCCGGCAACCCTCGCGCGCACCACCGACCAGGTTGCCCGGATCGCCCGGCACACTGCCGAGCTGATCGACGTGGGTCGCGACGTGGCCGATGACGAGATCCAGGTGCTGGAGGGTTGGGCGGGTGAGGTCTACGGCATTCCGGTCGAGTCCACGATGGAGGCGATGCGGCTCGGCGCCGAGCTGGAGGCGATGATCACCGATCCGGTCTACGAGGGGAAGTCCCTTGCTGGTTTGATCGACCTCGTCCGCACCCGGGAGATCCCGCCCCGGTCCACCGTGCTGTATGCGCACCTGGGTGGTCAGCCGGCCTTGAACGCGTACCACTCGCTCTGGCCCTGACGCGGAGATGCTCTCGCGAGCCAGGATCATTCAGCGGCCCGGGCCGCCTCGGACGAGGGCTGCCACTGACGCCTGAGCAGCAATCACAATCATGCAGACTCCGAACTCACTGAGCAGCAGGGCGCTGCTGGCGACCAAAGCCTCATCGGGCCACGCGGGACTTCCGACCCTGTCGCTCGCCGAGCCTCGGCAGCCATGCTGGACACAATGACGCTGAGGACGCTGCTGCCGAGCGCAGACGACTACCGCCACGGGCAGGACGTGGCGAGGCGACCTCGTCGCCGGTTGACCGTGGGCATCGTCGCGCTGCCGCTCGCGCTCGCCTTCGGGGCCACGCTCCGGTGTCGGCGCCGCGAGCCGGGCTGGTCACGGCCGATCGTCGCCGGTGTGGTCGCGGCGGTCTTCGGTGGTCCCACGTCCAGGTGTCCGGCCCGACCGGTGCGATGGTCGTGGTGATCGGCCCGATCGTGGCCACGCACGGGTCGGCGCCGCTCGCCGCGGTCACCATGCTGGCCGGCGTCGTCGTCGTGATTGCCGGCGTGATGCGGCTCGGTCGCGCGGTGACCTACATCCCGTGGCCGGTGATCGAGGGCTTCACGCTCGGCATCGCCCTGATCATCTTCCTGCAGCAGGTCCCGGCCGCGCTCGGCACCCGAGCCGGCGCCAGCAGCAACGCGGCGTACGCCGCCGTGCAGTCGTTCGGGTCGGCTCGGCCCTCGACATTCATCTGGTCCCTGGCCGCGCTCGCCGTGGTGGCCGCGGCGATGGTCCTGGCGCCGCGGCTGCACCCGCGCCTCCCGGGCTCGATCCTCGGCATCCTCGTGGTCGCGGTCGCCGTTGCCGCTGGCCGACCTCGCCCTGCCGACGATCGGATCGCTGCCCTCACGCCTGCCGCCCCGGCGCTCCCGGGCCTGGACGGCCTCGGTGGCCTGCTGTCGTCCCGGCGCTGACCGTTGCCGCGCTCGCGGCCATCGAGTCCCTGCTGTCGGCCCGCGTCGCCGCGTCGATCTCCGACACCGGTCGGCTACGACGCCGACCGGGAGCTGGTCGGTCAGGGTCTCGCCTCGCTCGCGTCGGGCCTCTTCGGAGGGATGCCGGCCACCGGCGCCATCGCCCGGACCGCGGTCAACGTCCGGGCCGGCGGCCGCTCCCGGCTCGCGGCGATCGTGCACTCCCTCGTGCTGGTCGCCGTCGTCTACTCGCCAGCGACGGCTCGTCTCCCGCATCCCGCTGGCCGCCCTCGCCGGGGTGCTGATGGTCACCGCGTCCCGGATGGTGGCCGTGGCCACGGTGCGCAGCCTGGTCGGTTCCACGCGCCCGGACGCGGTGGTCTTCGTGCTGACGGCCGCCGTCACGGTCTCCGTCGACCTGATCGTCGCAGTCGGCATCGGGGTGGGCGTGGCCGCACTCTTCGCCGTCCACGCCCTCGCCGGGTCCAGCGGCGTCCATCGCGAGGAGCTCCCAGCACCTGCACGACCCGGTGACGAGCAGTGGCCCTCTTCCGGCTGGACGGAGCCCTGTTCTTCGGAGTCGCCGAACGGGTCCTCGAGCGCGTGAACGCGATCGACGGCGTCCGGGTCGTGATCCTGCGTCTCTCGCAGCTGCAGATCCTCGACGCCACCGGAGCACGGGTGATCACCGAGATGATCGACGCGCTCGAGCGGCGCGGCACCACCGTGCTGGTCAAGGGCGTCCAGAGCCGCCACCGCAACCTCGTGACCCAGGTGGGCGTCATCGACGCCCTGCGCGACCAACGAGCACCTCTTCGACGACCTCGACGCCGCTGTGGAGCACGCCCGCAGCCACGTCCGCCGCGAGACGGCAGCGACAGCGACCTGACGTCCGGTCACCCGCGCCCCCCGCGAGGGTCGAAGGTCCCGGATCCGGGGTCCCTTGAGCACTGTGGCGATGGTGCGTGTGACCGGCAGTTTGGACCTGGCAGACCATGTAGCCGGTGCGACGGCGGAGGGTTCTGCTTCCGATCACCGAGCAGGAGCGACCGCCATGAACACCACCCCCGTGCCACCTGGGACCATCGTCGTCGGCGTCGACAGGTCCGACGGCAGCGACCGCGCCGTCGCCTGGGCCGCCGAACAGGCCTCGTTGGAGGGTCGGGCACTGACGATCGCGCACGGGGTCGGACTGGGAGCCATCGCCTGGGCCGGCACCTACGGTCCGGACAGCGCGAACCTGCTCACCGCCATGCAGGACGAGGGACAAGACGTCGTGGACTCTGCGGTCGCACGCGTCGCGGAGACGTTCCCCGAGCTGGAGGTGCGGACCAGTCTTGCCCTGGTGGACCCGCGGCTGGCCCTGGTCGAGCTCGCCGAGGAGGCCGCGATGCTGGTCGTCGGCTCCCGCGGCCGCGGTCCGGTCGAGAGTCTCGTGCTCGGCTCCGTCAGTCTCTTCCTGACCCAGCGTGCGCCGTGTCCGGTCGTCGTCCTGCGGTCGCACGCGGGCGAGGATCCTCGACGCGGTGTCCTCGTCGGCGTCGACGACGGGGGTCACTCAGGGTCCGCGCTGGAGTTCGCCTACCTGCAGTCCTCCGCACGCGCCCTGCCCCTCACCGTCATGCACTGCTTCCGCGCCGTCGGCGACAGCCAGGAGCAGGGCCCGTTCCCGTACGACGCACCGGGACTCGAGGAGCAGCGACTGATCCTCGACGAGACGGTCGCCGGGATGGCCGAGAAGTACCCCGACGTCCATGTCACCCTCACCCTGGCCGGGGGCTCGGTCCACGACCTGCTGGTCGAGGCCTCGGAGGCGATGGACCTGGTCGTGGTGGGCAACCACCCGCGGCTCACGTTGATCGGACTGCTCGTCGACCCGCACGTCGACCGCGCAGTCGCCGCCCGGGCTCCCTGTGCGGTCGCCGTCGTTCCGGAGACCGCGGCTCCCGCTGGTCCCGGCTCGCACCGGGGCGCTCCGTGGACCTGACCGACATCGCACGGTGGCAGTTCGGCATCATCACCGTCTACCACTTCTTGTTCGTCCCGATCACGATCGGGCTCTCCGCGATCGTCGCGGCGTACGAGACCGCCTGGCTGCGCACCCGCAACCCGCACTGGCTGCGGCTGACGAGGTTCTTCGGCAAGCTGTTCCTGATCAACTTCGCGATCGGCGTCGTCACCGGGATCGTGCAGGAGTTCCAGTTCGGCATGAACTGGAGCGACTACTCGCGCTTCGTCGGCGACGTCTTCGGCGCGCCGCTGGCGATCGAGGGCCTGCTCGCGTTCTTCCTCGAGTCGACGTTCCTCGGGCTGTGGATCTTCGGCTGGGACCGGCTCCCCCGGGCTGCACGTCGCGTGCATCTGGCTGGTCCACCTCGGCACCCTGCTCTCGGCGTACTTCATCCTCGCGGCGAACTCCTGGATGCAGCACCCGGTCGGCTACCGCTTCAACCCGCGAGACCGGACGGGCCGAGCTGAACGACTTCGCCGCCGTGCTGTTCAACAAGGTGCAGCTGGTGACCTTCCCGCACACCGTCCTCGCGGCGTACCTCACCGGTGGCGCTTCGTCGTCGGGGTCGCGTTCTGGCTCGATGATGCGCGCGGCGCGACGCCGACGGACCGGGCGATGTACCGACGGCGGTCCGCACCGGATGCAGCGTCGTGCTGGTCGCCGGGATCGGGTCGCGGTCACCGGCGACGTCCAGGGCAAGATCATGACCGAGGTCCAGCCGATGAAGATGGCGGCCGCCGAGGCGCTCTACGACACCGAGGAGCCGGCGGCCTTCTCGGTCTTCACGATCGGCAGCCTCGACGGCTCAGGAGAAGTTCGCCGTCAAGGTCCCGCGCCTGCTGTCGTTCCTGGCCACCGGCTCCTTCGACGGCGGGTGCGAGGGCATCAACGAGCTGCGCGCGAAGTACCAGAAGACCTACGGCCAGGACCCGGGCGCGACGTACTACTCGCCGGCGACTACACGCCGGTCATCCCGGTGACCTACTGGAGTTCCGGCTGATGATCGGGCTCGGCCTGGCCGCGGCCGCCGTGGCCGCCCTGATCCTGTGGGTGCACCCGGCGGCGGTCGTGCGCCCGACCGGCCGCACGTGGTGCTGGGCTGGCGATCGGCGCTGCCGCTGATGCCGCTGCGGCCAACTCGTTCGGCTGGATCTTCACCGAGATGGGCCGCCAGCCCTGGGCCGTCTTCGGCCTGATGACCACCGCCAGGCCGTCTCGCCCGGGCGTCAGCGCCACCGAGGCGCTGATCTCGCTGATCGCGCTGACCCTGCTGTACGGCGTGCTCGCGGTGGTCGAGGTCGGGCTGATCCTGACGTTACATCGCGGGCCGGTGCCGATCCGACGTCCGCCGACCCGCCGACCCGCGACGGACGACGACGCCGACCGCCCGCTCGCGTTCGCCTACTGACCGGCCCAGGAGACGACCATGGAACTCACCACCGTCTGGTTCAGCCTGATCGCCGTCCTCTGGATCGGCTACTTCGCGCTCGAGGGCTTCGACTTCGGGGTCGGCATGCTGCTGCCCGTCCTGGCGCCGCGACGAGCGCGAGCGACGGGTCATGATCAACACGATCGGCCCGGTCTGGGACGGCAACGAGGTCTGGCTGCTGGTCGCCGGCGGCGCGACGTTCGCCGCCTTCCCCGAGTGGTACGCCACGCTCTTCAGCGGCTTCTACCTGCCGCTGCTGCTGATCCTGCTCGCCCTGATCGTGCGCGGGCTCGCCTTCGAGTACCGCGCCAAGCGCGACGACGACCGCTGGCGCGCGCGGTGGGACCTGGCGATCTTCGTCGGCTCCTTCGTGCCCGCCCTGCTGTGGGGAGTCGCGTTCGCCAACATCGTGCGCGGCGTCCCGATCGACGCCGACAAGGAGTACGTCGGCGGCTTCTTCAACCTGCTGAACCCCTACGCGCTGCTCGGCGGCGCTGATGACGCTGCTGCTCTTCCTCACCCACGGGGCGATGTTCATCGCCCTCAAGACCGACGGTGCCGATCCGGCAGCGGGCCCGCGCGCCTCGCCGTCCGGCTCGGGCTGGGCGCGGCGGTCGCGGCGGTCGTCTTCCTGGGCTGGACCCAGGTCGACGCACCGGCAACGTCGGTTCGGCCGTGCTCTTCGTCGCTCGCGGCCGCTGCGCTGGTCGGCCGGGCTCTCTGCGCGGTGGGCCGCGGCCGCGAGGGCTGGGCTTCGTCGGCACCTTCGTCGCGATCGCCCTGGGCGGTGGCCGGGTTGTTCCTGGCGCTGTTCCCCGACGTGATGCCGACCTCGCTGGCCGGGGGCCTGGCCTGACGACGACGAACGCCGCGGCGACGGCGTACACGCTGAAGATCATGACGGTGGTGGCGGTGATCTTCACGCCCGCTCGTGCTCCTCTACCAGGCGCTGGACGTACTGGGTCTTCCGCAAGCGGATCTCCGTCCACCACATCCCGGAGCCGCGACCGCCGTCCGAGGCCGCGCGCACCGGTGAGACCCACCGACCCGCGGCTCCGTCGCGCCACTGCACCGGCTCGCGGCCGCTCGCCGGTGGTGCTGGCCCGGTGTCGTCGGCAGCCTCCTGGTCGATCGCCCAGGCTTTCGCCGTCACCGGCCTCGTGGTCGCCGCGGCTCGGGCGACGGCCGACGTCCTGGCCGCTGGCGCTGCGGTGGTCGTCGACGCTGGTCGCTGCGCGGCGCTCCCGGCTGGGCCGGCGACTTCGTCGGCGGCGCGCGGCCGCGGCGGTGGTCGGCACCGACCTGCGTCGCCGGCTGCTCGCGGCGTGCGCTCGCGCGCCCGACGGCCGCGGCCGCGCCCGCGCGGCGAGCTCGCGGTGCTGGTCACCCGCGGCGTCAGCGCCGCCGAGCCCTACCTGACGCGCTACCTGCCGGCGCTGGTGCTGGCCTCGGTGCTGCCCGCCGCTCGACCGTCGTCGCGATCGCCACCCAGGACCTGTGAGCGCGTTCATCGTGCTCGCCACGCTCCGCTGGTCCCGGTCTTCGGCGCCCTGGTCGGGATGGCGACCCGGGACCGCGCCGAGACCCAGTGGCGCGCGATGGCGTCGCTGTCCGGCCACTTCCTCGACGTCGTCCGCGGCCTGCCGACCCTGGTCGCGTTCCGGCGGGCCCGGGCCCAGTCGGCGACCATCCGGCGAGATCACGGAGCGCTACCGCGCCGCCACCGTCCGCACCCTGCGGCTCGCGTTCCTCTCCTCCGCCGTGCTCGAGCTGGTCGCGACCCTCTCGGTGGCGCTCGTGGCGGTGGTGGTCGGGGTGCGGCTCGCTGCCGGCGCACCTCGACCTGCACACCGCCCTGGTCGTCCTGCTGCTCGCCCCCGAGGCCTACTGGCCGCTGCGCGCTGGGCGCCGAGTTCCATGCGGCCGCCGAGGGGGTGGCGACGTTCGAGCGGGCAGCCGAGCTCCTCGCGACCGACCCCGCGCCGGCATCGGTCGCGCCCGGAGAGGCCCGCTCGAGCTGCGCGCGCTGGGCTTCAGCTACCCCGGGCGCGACGCTCCCGTCCTGGACGGCGTCAGCGCCGAGATCCCCGTCCGCGGGGTGACCGCCGTGGCCGGTCCGTCGGGATCGGCAAGTCCACGCTCCTGGCCACGATGGCCGGCCTGCTGGCGCCGACGTCCGGTGGGTCAGCGTCGGCGGCCGTGCGGTGGCAGGCGAGGCGTGGCGCTCACAGATCTCCTGGCTCCCCCAGCGTCCGGTGTTCGTCGACGGCACGGTCGCCGACAACCTCCGGCTGGTCGACCCCGGCGCCGACGACGAGGCGCTGTGGTCCGCGCTGCGCCGGGTCGCGCTGGAGGAGACGGTCCAGATGCTCCCCGCCGGGCTGGAGACGCCCGTGGGACAGGACGGCCTCCGGTTCTCCGCCGGGGAGCGTGCTCGACTGGCCTGGCACGAGTCGTCCTCGCGCACCGTCCCTGGGTCTTCCTCGACGAGCCGACCGCCCACCTGGACGCGCTCACGGAACAGATCATCATGGACACGATCGTCGAGCTCGCGAGCTCGTCCTCCGTCGTGGTGGTCGCACACACCGACGCCGTGCTCGGCCTCGCGCAGCACACGATCTGCCTGACGGTGCCGGACCGGGTCTCCGACGAACCTGCCTCTTCGGAGCCCGCCCTCCGCGGTCCGGTGCGGTCGCCCTGCCCCTCGGACGGCCACCGGGTCGCGGTCGGCCCATCCGTTCGCCGCCAGCACGGTCGTCGGAGCGCTGGCGTCCGCGTCCGGCGTGGCCCTGACCGCCACGGCCGGCTGGCTGATCGTCCAGGCGTCCCAGCACCCACCGATCCTGACCCTGCTGGTCGCGGTGGTCGGGGTCCGCACCTTCGGCCTGGCCCGGCCCCTGCTGCGGTACGTCGAGCGGATCGGCTCCCACGACCAGGCCCTCCGTCTCCTGGCGGACCGCCGCACGCAGGTGTACGACGCCCTGGTGCCCCTCGTGCCAGGTGCTCTCGGTGCCCGGCGCGGTGACCTCCTCACCGCCGTCGTCGACGACGTGGACAGCGTCGTGGACCGCGAGCTCCGGGTGCGGATGCCGGTCCGGGCGGCGCTCCTGGTCTCGGGTGCCACCGTCATCACGGCAGCCCTGATCGCTCCCGTCGCCGGCGTCGTGCTGCTGGTCGCCCTGGTCACCGGCGGTGGGCTGGCGCATCTGCTCGCACGATCGGGAGGCGCGGCGGCGGAGAGCCGGGCGATCACGGCCCGCGCCGCGCTCTCCGCACTCGTCGTGGAGACCCTCCAGACCGGGCCCGAGCTCACCATGTGGCAGGCCGAGGGCCGGGCGGTCGAGGCCGTCGCCGCCGCCAGCCGGACACTGACCGGGGCCCGGTCACGGGCGAGCGCCGCGGTCGCGGCAGCCCGGATGGTCGTCCCCCTGACGGCGGGCCTCGCGATGGCGGTGACCGCGTGGGCCACGGCGCCGCAGGTGACCTCGGGCGATCTGTCCGCACCCCTGTTCGCGTTGCTGGTGCTGCTCCCGCTCGCGCTCGCCGACGTGACCGCCCCGGCAGTGGAGGCGGGCGCCCTCACGGCGCGAACCCGGGCCGCCGAGAACCGGCTCCAGGCCCTCGAAGCGACGGCACCTGCGGTGCTCGATCCCGACCCGCCGGCCAGCACGAGGCCGTCGACCCGGGTGACGGCGCACGGTCTCCGGGTCCGGCGCGGCGACGTGTCGGTCCTCGATGACGTCTCCCTGGAGCTCGGCCCCGGCGAGCGGATCGGCGTGATCGGCCCCTCCGGCTCGGGGAAGTCCACGCTGGCGGCTCTGCTGCTCAGGTTCCTCGACCCGAGCTCCGGGGTCGTCGAGCTGGGCGGGATCTCGCTGTCCGAGCTGGCAATCGACGACGTACGGCAGAGCGTGGGCCTGGTCGACGACGACCCACACGTGTTCGCGACCACGGTGGTGGAGAACGTCCGGCTGGCGCGGCCCGCGGCAAGCGACGCCGAGGTCGAAGCAGTCCTGCGCCGCGTGTGCCTCGACGCCTGGCTCGACGCCCTTCCCGACGGCCTGCACACGTGGCTCGGAGACGGGCATGCCCAGGTCTCAGGTGGCGAACGCGCGCGGATCGGGATGGCCCGCTGCCTGCTGGCGAACGCCCCGATCCTGGTCCTGGACGAGCCGACGGCACATCTCGACTCGGCGACAGCGGCTGCCGTGTGCGACGACGTCCTCGGCGCGACGGAGGGACGCAGCGTCGTCTGGATCACGCACGGGACCGCGGGACTCGACCGGATGACCCGCGTGTACGACCTGGCAGGACGAAAGCCCCTGCAGGCTGAGACTTCGGCCTCTCGTGGCTCTCGATCACCTGCGGGAGGCTGAGAGTCCGGGACGACCAAGAGCTGAGGACACGATGCGCAACGACTACTACGACAACCACCAGCACTGGATGAACGGGAGCGGCGGCTGGCTGATGATGGGCATCGGGATGTTCCTGTGTCTCGCGATCCTCGTCGCCCTCGTGATCTGGGTCGTGCGCTCGTCCCCCGCTGCTGTGGCCGGCCGACACGGCGGTGCCGCAGCGACCCCCGCCAGCGCCATGCTCGACGAACGCTTCGCCCGAGGCGAGATCGACGAGGAGGAGTACCTGACGCGTCGACGTGCGCTCCACGCGGGTGCGCCTCGATGAGCTGAGGGACTCCGACCTCGCACCCAGCGTCCGGCAGGTCCGCGACGGCAACGGGGCCGCCGTCGAGGGCGATGCCGGCGCCGCAGGCCGGTGTCGACGCGGTCGAGTCCGGCTCAGCCCTCGTGTTCGGGCACGGCGTTGCGGGCGCGGTCCGGGCGGAAGCCGTGGTCGATACCCCAGAGCACGGCCTGGCTGCGGCTGCTGACACGCATCTTGCGGTAGGCGGTGCGGATGTAGGACTTCACCGTGTTGATGCTCAGATAGGCGCGGTCCGCGATCTGCTCGTTGGTGAGGCCCTGGGTGATCAGCGCGATGATCTCCGACTCGCGCTCCGACAGTCCCAGGGTGCGGCCCGGCCAGTCCCCACTGCCGGGCACGGGGTCAGGCGTGGTCTCGGGCGCCACCACCTCGCCGGCGTTGATCCGCTCGAGGGCGTCGACGAGCTCGTCGGCGGTCAGGTTCTTCGGCAGGTAGCCGGTCGCCCCGGCGTCGAGGGCGACCTCGATCAGGCGCGGGTCGATGTGCCAGGTGTAGATCACCAGGTGTCGCGCCCGGGCCTCGCTCAACAAGACGTCGCGGTCGAGACCCTGGTGGTGCGGCTGCCCGAAGTTGTCGTAGAGGACGATGTCGACATCCTCGGTGACGGGCTCGTTCGCCACGGTTTCGACAACCCGGATGCGGTCCGAGAACGGTTTCAGCATCTGGGCGAGTCCCTCGACCACGATCTCGTAGTCATTGGCGATGGCGATGCGCAGCGGTTCCACGACATCCCTTCGGGTTGGCTGAGACTGGACGCTACAACTCGACCGTACGCCGGGCACTGCGCAAAGGGGTGAAATGTGGGTAGCGCCCTTGTTCCGCACGGCCCGGCGAGATACGAACGCTAGTAGAGGGCAGCCAGTCGTCGCGCAGGGCTGACTCCTCGAGATCCCCGTGCAGCCTAGGCCTGGGCTGGCGGGGGTCGTCCCTGAGAAGGGCTCTCTCGGTGCTGCGAGCATGGACCGCGTGACCCGTCCACGGCAGCGTCCGCAGCTGCACCTCACCGCGCCGGAGGGCTGGCTCAACGACCCGTACGGCGTGCACTGGGACGGCGAGCAGTACCAGCTGTTCTGCCAGGCGCTGCCCGGGCGTACGACGTGGTCGCCCGACTGCACCTGGGCCCGGGCCACGTCGCCCGACCTCGTGCACTGGACCTGGCTCGGCACGGTGCTCGAGCCGCAGACCTTCGAGACCGGGTGCTGGTCCGGCTGCGTGGTGCCGGGCCACGGTGCGTTCTACACCCGCGTGCTCGAGGCCGACCTCGGACTCGGTTCGGTCGCCCTCGCCCGCTGGGACGGCACCCGCTTCCACGCGACCGAGGACGACGTCGCGCTGACCGCACCTCCGGGCGTGACCGACTTCCGCGACCCCTTCGTGGTCCACCGCGACGGCGCCTGGTCCATGGTCGTCGGAGCCGGCCTCGACGACGGCTCCGGGGCGGTGCTGCACTACCGCTCCGGCGACCTCACGCGACTGGACGTACGACGGCGTGCTGACCCGGCTCGGCGAACCCGGCCGGCGCACCGTCGCCGAGTGCCCGCAGCTGGTCGAGGTCGGCGGCCGGTGGGCCGTGATCGTGAGCGTGCAGGTCGACGGCACACCCGGGCCGGTCGTGGCCCGCTTCCTCGGGGGGCCGGACGTGTGGCACCCGCTTGCTGCCGGCGCCAGTGCCTACGCGACCTCGGCGTTCCGCGACCGCGACGGCCGCCCGTGCGCGATCTCGTGGCTGCGCGAGCCGGCCGAGGTCGACGGACGGCTGGGCAGGGGCCCTGTCGCTGGCCGGCGTCATCGGCGCGGACGGTGACCGGCTCACGCTGAGGGTGCACCCCGACCTCGACCGCGGTGAGCCCACCGACATCGGTGCACCCTGGACGGCTGCCCGCTTCCACGTCGACCCGGAGGTGACGGTGGCCTTCACCCTCGGCGGCGTGCGGTGCCCGGTGACCGAGCCGACCGAGGTGGTCGTCGACGCCGACATCGTGGAGAGCTACGGCGCGACCGGCTACGCGGCCTGGCGGGCGCCGGTGGCCTACGACAGCCCCCGCCTGCAGTTCGAGGGCGAGACGCCCCAGGTCCACCGGCTCGGGTGACGCGGCACGACCTCGCCGTACCTCCAGCCCACGACCCGCACCACCGCCTCGAGCACGATCCGCCCCGACATCTTCGACACCCCGCGGGCGCGGTCGGTGAAGGTGATCGGCACCTCCACCACGCGCAGCCCGTGGCGCGCGGCCTGCCAGGTGTTCTCGATCTGGAAGCAGTAGCCGTTGGAGTGCGAGGTGAGCACCCCGATCTCGCGCAGGGCGTCGGCCCGGAAGGCCTTGAAACCCGCCGTCGTGTCCCGCACCGGGAGCGCCAGCACCAGCCGCACGTAGAGGTTGCCCGACCAGGACACGGCCCGGCGGCCGGCCGACCAGTCGCGCACCGAGCCGCCACGGACGTAGCGCGACCCGATCGCCACGTCCGCGTCGACCAACGCGTCGACCAGGGCGGGGACCCGGTCGGGAGGGTGCGACAGGTCGGCGTCCATCTGCACGACGGCGTCGTACGAACGGCTGAGCGCCCAGCCGAAGCCGGCCCGGTACGCCGCACCCAGTCCTGCCTTGCCCGGCCGGCGCAGCAGGAAGACGCGCTCGCCGTGGTCGGCGCGGGCAGCCACCAGGTCGGCGGTGCCGTCGGGACTGTTGTCGTCGACGACGAGCACGTGGGCGTCGGGCATCGCCACGAACAGGGCCGCGAGCAAAGGCTCGACGTTGTCTGCCTCGTCGTACGTCGGCACCACGACCAGCACGGAGCGGATCACGGGGCGTCCGGGAGCCCGGCTGCCTCGGCCAGGTCCGCGGTCCAGTCCGAGTACGGCGCCCGGCAGTCCTGGGGCCCCTCCGGCGCACGTCGGATGGCATCGCTGCGCAGGTAGACGGTGCGGCCACAGACCTCACCGACCAGCCGGTAGCGGCTGCGCAGTGCCGTGCCGGTGTCGAGCGTGGACAGCTCGGCGAAGGTGCCGTGCCCGCGCACCACCAGCCAGGTCGGCGCGCGCGTGCCGCCGAGCACGCCGGCGAGGTCCGCCAGCTGCGGGTCGAGCACGCGGGAGGGCAGGCTCCACAGGTACCGGTACGGCGAGCCGAGACCGGACGCGGCCACCACGTCGCCGTCCCCGAGCGCGGACACGACCGTGTCGCCGGGGGTGGCGACCTGGCCGATGGCGCGGCCGATGTCCTGCCCGGACGCGTCCGTGCGGGACACCAGGTTCACGCCCCAAGCGAGCGCGGCGGCACTCGTCACCAGCGCCACCAGCCGGACGCCGGCCCGGGGCACGCAGGCCACCACCAGCCCGGCCGCGAGCGCCGTCGGCACCGCCAGCTGCACGAGGTAGTGCAGCCACCAGCTCCCGCCGAGCGCCATCGAGACCATGACGAACCCGGTCATCGCCACCACCGCGCCGGCGAAAGGCCGGGTCAGCGCGTGCCACCGCGTCGTCCGTCGCAGCGCGAGGACCACCAGCAGAGCCGCGATCACGAACGGCGCCCCGGACACCAGGGCCGCCTCGCAGAGCGTGGTCAGCCGGGCGACGTACGCACCGTTCCACCGGATCGCGAGCACCTGGGCGGCACGGAGCCGGAACGGGTACATCGCGAAGAAGACTCCACCCGGTGAGGTGCCGTGCAGGGCGGCACAGCCCAGCACCGAGAGGAGTGACGCAGCGGCCCCGACGGACCACGGGGCGGTGAGCCGCCGGAGTCGGGTGAACTCGACATGGCCGCTGCGCCACGTCAGGAGGCCGAACGCTGCGGCGAAGACGAACACGTCGAGCATGTTCTGCTTCACCAGCACCGCAGCTACGGCACAGGCACCCGCCCCCGTCGCCGCCCAGCGGGCTCGCGACAGCGCGGGAGTGGTGAGGGCGAGGACAACGGCGGCCACCCCGACGGCGACGTACGGCGCCGCGAGGAGCTCGCCGTCGACGTTGATGCCGCCGGCATCCGGAACGACCAGCAGCCCGCAGGCCACGGCCGACGCCCATGCGGCCGGCCGGGCGCCGAAGAGCAGGTGGATCGTGAACCCCACGGCGACGACCGTCACGGCCGCCGCGAGCGCGCCCAGGAGACGCAGGGCGGTCAGGCCGCCGAGCGCGTCGGCGAGCTGGAACGTGGCCACCAGGAGCGGCGGCCGGTCGACCCAGAACCGCCCGTAGAGGGATCCGCCGGGACCGACCCGCGTGCCACTGACCGGCAAGCGTGAGGAAACCACCCTCGTCCGGGGACATCGGCGTCGCCAGGAACGGCAACCGGAGCAGCACGGTGGTAGCACCGATCAGGACCACCGCGCCGGGCACGGTCGCGCGCCCTGGGAGGAGTGCGGAGGCCCGCGTGCCCGGCGCGACGGTCGTGCTCACCGGAGTAGATTGCGCCAGCGATCCTGAACCGGCGCTGACAACCGGGGAGACCCCGCCTAGGAGCTGTCGGCCGGCAGCGACACGGTCAGCCGCGCACCACCGTCCGGTGCCGCTCCGACCGCGACGGTGCCGCCGGACGACTCGACCACCTTGCGCACGATCGCGAGGCCGAGCCCGGCGCCCCCGTCGTCACGCGTGCGGGACTCGTCGAGCCGCACGAACCGTTCGAACACCCGCTCGCGCTCGTCCTCCGGGATGCCGGGGCCGTCGTCGTCGACCACCAGCACCACCCGGCCGTCGTGCTCGTCGAGGGCCACACTCACCCGGGCGCGCGCATGACGAGCCGCGTTGACGAGGAGGTTGCGCACCACCTGCCCGAGCAGCACCGGGTGGCAGGCGACCTGACCGGCGCTGACACCGGAGACGTCGATCCTGGTGCCGGCCTCGCGCAGTCGCCGCGCCTCCATCAGCACCAGGTCGTCGAGGTCCACCGGCCGCTCGTCACGGGTGGACGGCGCGTCGTCGAGGCGGGCCAGCACCAGCAGGGCGTTCACCAGGTCCTCCATCCGCTGCTCCTCCGCGAGCACGTCGGCGGCGAGGTCCGCGGTCTCGACGCGGCCGGGGTAGCCGCGGGCCACCTCCGCGAGCTGGCGCAGCGTCGTCAGCGGGGACCGCAGCTCGTGCGAGGCGTCGCTGACGAACTGCCGCTGCAGCCGGTGCGAGGCGTCGATCCGGTCCAGCATCTCGTTCAGCGTGCGGGCCAGCCGCGGGATCTCGTCGTCACCCTCGGTGATCGGCAGCCGTCGGTCGAGCTGTGCCGACGTGATCACGGCCGCTTCCCGTCGCATCGCCTCGACCGGACGCAGCGCTCGCCCGACTGCCACCCAGACCGCGAGCGCAAGCAGGGCGAGGGCCAGGGGCACCGTCACGCCGAGCAGGATCGCCGCGGTCTCGGTCGCCTCCGCGACCTGTTCCGAGGACCGCCCCACCGCGATCAGGCCGGCGCCCCCGTTCTCCCGCCTGGCCACCACGGCGTACGGGTCCTGGAAGCCCTTGACCCGCACACCCCGCACCGAGCCCGGGGTCGTCCGCAACGGCGTGGTGATCCGGGCATGGTCGGTGGCCACCACCCGGCCGTCGTCGGAGACGATCTGCACGATGACGTCGTTGCGGCCGGACACGACGGCCTGGGCCGGGGTCTCGCCCTCCTGGAGCTGGGCCTGCACCGAGGCCGCCTCCTGCTCGGCGGAGGTGACCAGGCCCTTCTCCAGCGCGCTGCGCAGGGTGCTCACGAACACGACGGCACCGAGCACCGCCACCACCAGCGCCACCAGCAGCGCCGCGCCGGTGACCCGGAGCCGGACCGAGCTGGGGGTCGACCGCCGGGCAGAACGCAGGACCCTCTCGAGCACGGTCATCGGCCGTCGGCGCGGAGCCGGTACCCAGCGCCGCGCAGGGTCTCGATGTCCTCGCGGCCGAACGGCTTGTCCAGCTTGCGGCGCAGTCGTCCGACGTACACCTCCACGATGTTGGGATCGCCCTCGAACTCGTAGTCCCAGACGTTCTCGAGGATCTGCGCCTTGGTCACCACGTCGCCCGCGCGGCGCATCAGGAACTCCAGCAAGGACAGCTCCCGCGTGGTCAGGCGTACGGCGACACCGTCACGCCTGACCTCGCGCGCCGCGGGGTCGAGGACCAGGTCGCCGACGGTGAGCGCCACGGGGCGCTCCGGACTCCCCCGCCTGAGCAGCGACCGGATCCGCGCCAGCAGCACGTGGAAGTGGAACGGCTTGGTCACGTAGTCGTCGGCGCCGGTGTCGAGCGCCTCGACCTGGTCCCAGTCACCGTCCTTGGCGGTCAGCATCACGATCGGCGTCCAGTTGCCCTCGGCACGCAGCGTCTCGCAGACCTTGTAGCCGTTGAGCACCGGCAGCATGATGTCGAGCAGCACCACGTCGTACGCGTGCTCCCGAGCCAGCCACAGGCCCTCGCCGCCGTCGGGCGCCACGTCGACCGCGAAGCCCTCGGCCTCCAGGCCGTTGCGCAGCGAGGCCGCGAGCCGCGGCTCGTCCTCGACCACCAGCACCCGCACAGCACGCCTCCTCGCGCACATCATGGCGCGCAGACCTGAACCAGTGCTGAGCACCGGACTCGGGACCCTGCGCAGGTACGGTGCAGCCGTGGACGACGAGGAGATCCGGCGCCGAGGTCCGCAGCTCGTCCTGGGGGCCCTGATGATCACGCTCGGCGGGCTGCTCGCCCTCTTCGGCACCATGTACGGGCCCCTCGCGCAGCCCGACGTCGACGAGCTGGGCGTGACCGTGGTCGCCGACGACGCGCGCAACCTTGCCGCCCTCGGCGCGACCGCCGCCACCCTGCTCGGCGCCGGTGCCGCGTGGTGCTACCGCGGCAGCGCGCCGATGATGGTTGCGAGCGGCGTGGTGGCCGTCGCCGGCGCGTACAACCTGGTCCGTCTGCTGTCGCTGTTCTGAGGCCGGGAAGGGGGCTCGACATCCGGATGGGTCCGTGGGTGAGCAGCGCGAGCGGGTCTCGACCAGCCCTGGCGGTTGCGGGTGGTATCGGGTGGCGACGGCGCAGCGACGGGGACGGGTACGGCGCGGAGTTCCGGTCCGCTGCCGTCGTGCGGTCGGCGCTGGGAGGCACCCGGAAAGTTCCGGAAATACTTCTCCACAGCCGCCCGAAATGACCGCATTCCCGGGGGGTAGGTGTCGGTGGTCGATGCCAGAATTCCTTGTATGGCAACGGTGTTCGGCGAACCAGAGGCGCACCCCGTCGCTGCGCTGGCGACCCGTTCCCACACCGACCTGGACGAGCTCGGTGACCCGCGGTTGTGGTCGATGGCAGACACCGACCTCGCCGAGACCTTGGCCTCGGTGACGGCCCTTCGGCACCGGCTCACCGGGCTCGAGTTGAGCCTGGCCCGCGAGGCCGAGCGCCGGGACCTCGGCCCTGCTGCCGGTGCCACCGACACCGCCAGCTGGTGGGCCAACACCACCCGGCAGACGAAGCGGACTGCGCACCACCGGATGGAGCTCGCCCAGGCACTGGACCGTGACCACGGACCGGTCCGGGACGCGATGGCTCACGGCCGGGTCTCGGAGGTGCAGGCGGTGGTGATCGTGAAGGGTGTCGAGAAGCTGCCGGTCGAGCACCGTGGTGATGCCGAGGCCCATCTGGTCGGGTTGGCCGCGGAGCACGACCCGGTGGCGTTGGGTCGGCTCGCAGCGCACATCCTGGAGGTGGTGGCCCCCGAGGTCGCCGACGCCCACGAGCGCGCCGCCCTGGAGCGTCAGGAAGCGTTGGCGGTGGAGTCGTGCCGGTTCACGATGTCCGATGACGGGCACGGGCTGTGCCACGGCCGGTTCACCGTCCCCTCGGTGGTGGGCGCGATGCTCAAGCAGGGGGTGCTGGCGATCAACTCCCCGAAACACCGCCGCCACTCCGGGACGCCGAAGGGTCTCGGTCACGCGTTCTGCGAGTACGTCACCCGCTACCCCCTCGACCGGCTCCCCCACGCCGGCGGGGTCGATGCCACCGTGGTGGTCACGATGAGTCTCGAGCAGCTCGAAGGGCGCCTGGAGACCTCCGGCATCGCCCGGCTCGACACCGGAGACCCGCTCACCGCCGGCCACGCCCGCCAGCTCGCCTGCGAAGCCGGGATCATCCCGATCGTGCTCGGCGGCAGGGGTGAGGTCCTCGACCAGGGCCGCGCCAAGCGGTTCCACACCAAGGCCCAACGGATCGCGATCGCCCACCGCGACCGCCACTGCACCGCCGAGCACTGCGACTGGCCCGCAGCAATGTGCCACGTCCACCACAACCTGCCCTGGGCCAAAGGCGGCACCACCACCGTCGCCGACGGACGGCTGCTGTGCCCCCGACACCACTCCTACGCGCACTCACCGAAGTACCAGATGAAGACCATCCCCAACGGACGCGTCATCTTCAGCCGCACGTAGGAGACGTGAGGATGACGAGCTCCTGGGTCGCGCGCGTCATCGCGACGTAGCGGTCGACGGCACCTTCCACGCCGTCGCCGAACCCCTCGGGATCGACCAGGACCACCAGGTCGAACTCGAGGCCCTTGGCCAGCTCCGGGGTGAGGGTGCGCACGCGGGGGGTTCCGGGGAGCCGGCTCTGCTCGACCTCGCCGGTGCTGATGACGCAGGCGATCCCGTCGGTGTTGTCGGCCAGCCAGGAGTCCAGGATCGGTCCCAGGTCCGACAGCGGGCCATGCACGACGGGGATCCCACTGCTGCGGACGGAGGTCGGCACGTTGGCGTCCGGCAGCGCCGCCCGGATCACCGGTTCGGCCTCGGCCATGACCTCTTCCGGCGTCCGGTAGTTGATGCTGAGTGACGCCAGCTCCACGTGGTCCAACCCGATGCGCTCCAGCCGTTCCTCCCACGACTCCGTGAACCCGTGCCGTGCCTGCGCCCGGTCCCCGACGACCGTCAGGCTCCGGGACGGGCAACGGAGCAGGAGCATCTGCCACTCCGCGTCGGTGAGCTCCTGGGCCTCGTCCACGACGACGTGGGCGAACGGGCCGGCGAGCTGGTCGGGGTCGATGGTGCTCAGCACTGACTCGTCGACAAGGGAGTCCTGGAGGTAGTGCATGCGCAACATCGACATCACCTTCATGTCGGTGTCGTCCGTGGCGATCAGGTCGTCGACGACCGTGTCCATCCGGGCGCGCTCGGCGGCGACGGCGGCCTGGTGCCGGCGCTTGCGTCGTGCCTCCTCGGGGTCGCCGACCCGGTGCCGCGCCGCATCCAGGAGGGGCAGGTCGGACACCGTCCAGGCCCGCGGATCCGGGCGCTGGAGCGCTTGCACCTCGTCGGGTCCCAGCCACGGCGCGCACATCCGCAGGTAGGCGGGCACCGACCACAGGTCCTCCACGATCTCGGTCGGGTCGATCAGCGGCCACGCCTTGTCGAACGTGTCCGCCAGCTCCCCGTTCTGGAGCAACGCCCGGCGCAGCATCTCGGGCGAGACGTCCTCGTCGTCGTTCTTGTCGAGCAGGATCGTGAGCAGCTCGTCCCAGATCTGCTCACGCGCCTCGTTGTGCGGTGTCCCGGGGTCCGGCGCGTCGAATGCCTCGGCCCACTCGCTGGCACTGAGCCAGAGGTCGCTCCAGGGGGTCTCGACCTCGAGGCCGACGCGGGGCGCCTCCTCGTAGAGCCGCACGGCCGGCTCAACTGCCCTGACCAGGTCGACGGACGACTTCAGGCGGGCAACCTCGGGGTCGGCCTCGACCGCAACGCCCGGCCCCTCGGGCACGAGGTCGCGCAGCGTGCAGATCTGCACGCCTTCCTCCCCGAGGCTGGGAAGCACGTCGGCGACGTAGGCGAGGTAGGGCTGGTGCGGGCCCACGAACAGGACCCCACCGCGGCGGTGACCGAGGCGCGGGTCGGCGTACAGGAGGTACGCCGTGCGGTGCAGCGCGACGACGGTCTTCCCCGTGCCCGGGCCACCGTCGACGACGAGCGCGCGGCGGGATCCGGCGCGGATGATCGCGTCCTGGTCGGCCTGGATGGTGCTGAGCACGTCCCGCATCCGCGGCGACCGGCTGCTGCCCAGGCTGGCGATGAACGCGGACTGGTCGTCGAGAGCGGCGTGGCCCTCGAACCCGTCCGCGGTGAAGACCTCGTCCCAGTAGTCGTTGATCCGGCCGAGGTTCCAGCGGTACCGCCGGCGGCTGCTCAGACCCATCGGGTTGGCATGGGTCGCCCCGAAGAAGGGCTCGGCCGCCGGGGATCGCCAGTCGAGCAACAGCCGACGACCGGCGCGGTCGGTGAGCCCGAGCCGTCCGACGTACCGGGGCTCGGGGTCGTCGGCGGCGACCATCCGGCCCAGGCAGAGGTCGAGGTTGAAGCGTTGCAGCGTGCGCAGGCGCGTGGACAGCCGGTGGACCTCCAGGTCGCGGTCCATCGCCTCCTGGCCGCTGCCGCCTGCCTGCTTGCGTACGGCGCCGACGCGTTCGGCGAGCTCGGAGATCGACTCCTCGACGGTCCGCGCGATGGCCGCGAAGTGCTCCTCGTCGCCGGCGATCAGGGCTGGGTCGGCCTTGCCGGCGAGCTGGTCCGGAAGGGCGAACGCGCTGGTGTCCGCGTGCGTATGGGTGCTCACGGCCGGCGATTCTCCGGGATGCCCGGGGCCTTGCCGCAAGCCCCCGGGTGCGCTATAAGTTGGGAGTGGAAGGGAGCGGGACTCCCTTCCATTTCTTGTTCTCTAGGGGCCGACCTTCTGCTTGCCCCGCTCGCCCTCGTCGGTGAGCCGGGCCTCCTCGGCGGCCCGCGCCTCAAGCTCGGCCCGGTGGCTGGCATCGATCATCGAACGCGTGGCCTCGTAGGCGCCGGGACTGCTGACCAGGTCGGACGCACCGCCCTTGAGCCGGCTGAGAGCCGCGCGGGCGAAGATCTGCTGCTCCGTCGTCGTCCGCTCCGAACGACCGCGACCGAGGAAGCTCACGGTCCAGTGCCCGAAGGCGCTGAGCTGGTTCTTGAAGCCGGTCAGGTACACCAGGTGCACGGCCAACCACATCAGCCAGGCGATGAAGCCGGTGAGCTTCAGGTTGCCGATCAGGGCGACGGCGCGGAACCGGGAGATGGTCGCCATGCTGCCCTTGTCGAAGTAGTGGAACGCCGGCAGCGACGGCTTGCCGGCCTGGCGCCGCCCGATCTCCTTCGCGGCGTACTTGCCGCCCTGGATCGCCACCTGCGCAACTCCCGGGAGGTTGTCGAGAGCGATCATGTCGCCGACCACGAAGACCTCCGGGTGTCCCGGCAACGTCAGGTCGGGGTTGACCCCGATCCGTCCGGCCCGGTCGAGCGAGGCACCGCTCTGGTCGGCGAGCTGCTTGCCCAGCGGGCTGGCCTGAACCCCGGCCGCCCAGACCTTCGTGACCGCCTCGATCCGGCGGTGCTCGCCGCCCTTGTCGGCGACCTCGATCCCCCACTCGTCGACATCGGTGACCATCGCGCCGAGCTGCACCTCCACGCCGAGCTTCTCCAGCGCCACCTTGGTCTTCTCGCCCAGCTTGGCGCCGAACGGCGGCAGCACCTGGGGTGCCGCGTCGAGCAGGATCACTCGGGCCGCACGCGTGTTGATCCGGCGGAAGTCCCGCTTCAGCGTGCGGTGGGCGAGCTCGGCGATCTGTCCCGCCATCTCGACGCCGGTCGGGCCGGCACCGACCACGACGAAGGTGAGCAACCGCTGGATCTCCTCCTCGCTGTCGGAGATCTCCGCCAGCTCGAAGGCACCGAAGATCCGGCCGCGCAGCTCGAGGGCGTCGTCGATGCTCTTCATGCCCGGGGCGTACTCGGAGAAGTGGTCGTTGCCGAAGTAGGACTGGCCGGCTCCGGCGGCGACCAGAAGCGTGTCGTACGGCGTGATCGTGACCCGGTTGAGGACGTGCGAGGTGACCAGCCGGTTCTCGAGGTCGACACCGGTGACCTCACCGAGGATCACCCGGGCGTTGCGCTGGGTCGCCAGCACCTCACGGGTCGGCGGTGCGATCTCGCCCTGCGACAGGATGCCCGTCGCGACCTGGTAGAGCAGCGGTTGGAACAGGTGGTGGCTGGTCTTGGCGATCATCGTCACGTCCACGTCGGCGCGCTTGAGCGCCTTGGTGGCGAAAAGGCCTCCGAAGCCGGACCCGATCACGACCACCTGGTGTCGTCGCTCTTCGCTCATGTGGGCGTCACCCTCCTGGTTCGGTGGACCCATTCTGGTCCCTGCGGCGCTCGCCGCACACTGGGGGAACAACCGTGGACACCGCCGTGTGCCCGTTCGGCACCCCTACAGCTGCCGGTGCGACCGAGTTCACACCTGATACTGGGCCGGTGACCCACTACGACCTTGCCGTCATCGGCACCGGATCCGGGAACTCGATCGTGGACCGCCGCTTCGCGGACAAGCGGGTCGCGATCCTCGAGCGCGGGCGGTTCGGAGGCACCTGCCTCAACGTCGGGTGCATCCCGACCAAGATGTTCGTCTACCCGGCCGACCTCGAGCGCTACGCCGAGCACGGCCCGGCCCTCGGCGTCGGCACCCGGCCCGGTCCCGCCGACTGGCCGGCGATCCGGGACCGGATCTTCGGCCGGATCGACCCGATCGCCGACTCCGGTGAGGAGTACCGCCGCGGGTTGCCCGACGTCGACGTCTACGACGGCACCTGCCGGTTCACGGGCCCGCACACGATCGACACCGGCACCGGGGTGGAGATCACGGCCGAGCAGGTGGTGATCGCGGCCGGGAGCCGCGCGTGGATCCCCGAGATCCCCGGGCTGGACACGGTCACGCACCACACCAGCGACACGGTGATGCGGCTCGACGCCCTGCCGGAGCGGGTCGGCATCGTCGGCGGCGGGTTCATCGGCGCGGAGTTCGCCCACGTCTTCTCGTCGTACGGCGCCACGGTGACCCAGGTGCACCGCGGCGAGGTCCTCCTCGGCATGGAGGACGCCCAGATCGCGGAGCGGTTCACCGCACTCGCCGGCCGGCAGTGGGAGGTGGTCCTCGGCACGACGGTCGACGCGGTGAAACCGGAGGGCGACGGCATCCGCATGGAGCTGTCGAACGGGCAGACCCGCGACGTCGACGTGCTGCTGCTCGCCACCGGGCGGAGGCCCAACGGGGACCGCCTCGCCCTGGACACCGCGGGAGTCGCGGTCGACGACGACGGCTTCGTGGTCGTCGACGAGCACCAGAGAACCACCGCGGCGGGAGTCTGGGCACTCGGCGACGTGACCAGCCCGCTCCAGCTGAAGCACCTCGCCAACCAGGACGCCCGGATCGTGCAGCACAACCTGCTGCACCCGGAGGCGCTCCGGGTCAGCGATCACCGGTTCGTCCCCAGCGCGGTGTTCAGCTCGCCCCAGGTCGCCAACGTCGGCCTGACCGAGCAGGAGGCGCGCTCGCGGGGACTGGACGTCGCCGTCGCGACCTACGACTACGGGGACGTCGCCTACGGCTGGGCGATGGAGGACAGGGACCACCTGGTCAAGCTCGTGGCGGACCGCACGACCGGACTGCTGGTGGGCGCGCACCTGATCGGACCCCAGGCGTCGATCCTGATCCAGACCCTCGTGCAGGCGATGAGCTTCGGTCAGCCGGTGGCCGGACTGGCCCGCGGCCAGTACTGGATCCACCCGGCCCTCTCGGAGGTCGTGGAGAACGCGCTGCTGAAACTGGAGGAAGAACTGAGTTGAAACCTGTACTTCTGGGATGATTGAGGTTGTCCGGTCGGGGGAAGCATGCTGGACAGCGCGCCGTACGTCCTTGCTGGGGGACCACTTCGTGACACCGAGTCAGAAGAGCTTGACCCTTCCCGCCACTCCGCGGGCGGTGAAGCTCGCCCGCGAGTGGGTCGCCACGGTGCTCAACGACATCGGTCGCCCCGAGCTCGTCGACTCCGCGGAGCTCGGCGTCTCCGAGCTGGTCACCAACGCGATCCTGCACTCGACGCCACCGGTGGGCGTGCGGGTGCGGGGCACGCGTGACCACCCGCGGATCGAGGTGGCGGACCGGTCGCTGGTCCCGCCACGCCTGATCGGGCTCTCCGACGACGAGGAGGACCTCCTGTCCACCTTCGGGCGCGGACTGTCGCTGGTCGCCCTGCACTCGGCCGCCTGGGGATCCGACCTCGACACCGACGGGCACGGGAAGACGGTCTGGTTCGAGCCGGTGCACGAGCCGCGCGAGGACGTCGACGTCGAGGGCGACCTGTTCGACATCGACGAGGCGATGGCACTGCGGCAGTTCACCCAGGAGCCGGAGGAGACCGTCGAGATCCAGCTGCTCGGGATGCCCGTCGCGGGCTTCCGCGACCTGCGCCGGCACTACCACGAGCTGCGCCGCGAGCTGCGGCTGCTGGCGTTGAGCGATCCCGAGCGTTACCCGTTCGCCACGGAGCTCTCCGAGGTGTCGATGCAGGTGGAGCAGGAGCGCCGGCAGAGCCACGGTGTCGACCGGCTCGCCCAAGCGGAGGCCGACAACGAGGAGAGCGTCGACCTGGTCTACCTGGCACCCGCGACAGCACCGGCCACGATGGGCCGCCTCGCCGACCTGATGAAGCGCTCACAGGAGTTCTTCGAGGTCGAGTCCCTCCTCTCCCTGGCACCCACGCCGCGGCAGCAGGAGGTGCAGGACTGGTACCTCGGGGAGTTCGTGCGACAGGGCGCCGGCGAGGCGCCGCTCCCCTGGTCCGGGGGCTACGCCGACCATCCCCGGCAGAGCGCTTCGTGATCCAGGGGTGAGCTGAGGTGAGCCACCGTGCCCTCGCCGCCACCCTCCCGGTCGTGCTGCTCGGCGGAGCGCTCGGCGGCCTGCTCCGGCACGCGGTCGACGTCACCGCCCCGCACGAGGTGTTCCCCTGGGGCACCCTGGTCGTCAACCTCGCCGGGTCGATGCTGCTGGCTCTGCTGCCGGCGGTGCCGCTGGTGCAGCGCCATGCGCTGGCCCCGGCCTTCCTGGGACCGGGCGTCCTCGGCGGCTTCACGACCCTCTCGGCGTTCTCCGAGCAGACCCGGATCCTCGCCGCGGGCGACCGCCTCGACCTGGCGGCTGCGTACGTCGCGGCGTCGGTGGCGGCGTGCCTGGCCGGGGTGCTCGCCGTACGCCACCTGACCACGCCGGCCGAGCGCGCCCACTTCCACGACGACGAGGGCGACGAATGATGTACACCCCAACCGGACACTCGCTGCGCTCCCGTCCGCCCGGGGACCCCGAATGATGTACACCCCAACCTGGCTGCTGGTCGCCGTGGGCGCGGGCGTGGGGTCCACGCTCCGGTTCCTGCTCGCGCACCTGCTCGACGGGCGCTGGCCGACCGGCACGCTGCTGGTCAACGTGGCGGGCTCGTTCCTGCTGGGGGTGCTCGGCGCGCTGGCGCTCTCGGGGTCGACCACGGCCCTGCTCGGCACCGGCTTCTGCGGTGGGCTGACCACGTTCAGCTCGCTGATCGTGCAGTCCGCGGACAGGGGCAGGCGGGTCGGCACGGCGTACCTCGCGAGCACCGTGACACTCTCGCTCGCGGTCTGCTGGCTGGGCTTCGTGCTGGCGTCGTGAGACGCACGAACGCCCTGGATCCAGTGGATCCAGGGCGTCTCTGCGACCCCGACGGGACTCGAACCCGCGGCCTCCGCCGTGACAGGGCGGCGCGCTAACCAACTGCGCTACGGGGCCTCATGGTGAAGCCGGTAAAGGCTAACTCATGTGCTCCCCCAACTCCGAATCGGCGAAGTCGAGAGCACCCCCAACGGGATTCGAACCCGTGCTACCGCCGTGAAAGGGCGGGGTCCTGGGCCGCTAGACGATGGGGGCCCGTCCACCGCTGGCGGCGGAACCGGACCAGCATAGGGGCGGAGCCGAGGCCGCCTCAAACGAATCCACGTCCGGTAGGGGCGACTTGGTTGGATGGGGTCGTGGACGTCGCGCCGGAGCACTTCGAGGAGCTGGTCTCGGCCGCGCTCGACGGCGTCCCGCCCGAGCTCGCGGCGCTGATGGACAACGTGGTGGTGCTGGTCGAGCCGAAGCCGCCGGCCGACGACCCCGACCTGCTCGGCCTGTACGACGGCGTGCCACTGACCGAGCGCGACAGCGGGTACACGTTCCGCGAACCCGACCGGATCCTGATCTTCCGGGAGCCGCTGCTCGACATGTGCGACACGGAGACGCAGCTCGTCGACGAGGTCCGGATCACCGTGGTCCACGAGATCGCGCACCACTTCGGGATCGACGACGAGGCCCTGCACGGCCTCGGCTACGCCTGAGCGACCGGACGCCGCCGCCGATTCCGCCCCCGGCCGTCACGTCCGGTATGGTTCTCACCGCTCGGGCAGGTAGCTCAGTTGGTACGAGCGTCCGCCTGAAAAGTGGAAGGTCGGCGGTTCGACCCCGCCCCTGCCCACGAGCAAGAGCCGCAGGTCAGGCCACGTGCCCGGCCTGCGGCTTCTCGTTCCTCACCTGTCTCGTCCGCTGCGGCTGACCGCTGCGGCACGCCGGGTCAGGAGCACAGCGGCGAGTGGCCACAACGACTGCGCGCCGGCCACCACCCGCTCGGCCAGCCCGACGCGCGGGCCGTCGAGCTCCAGGGCGAACCAGGCGAGCAGCCCGGTGAGCGCGCCGGCTGCCACCCAGCCCGCACGGCGGCCGGGGACCCCCGAGAGCGCCGGCCAGACGGCGAGCGCGACGAAGCTGGCAGTCGCGGCCGGGAAATGACCGGCCGAGGGCTGCGCGAACACCGCGACCAGCACCGCGGTGACCCCGCCGGCGCCGAGCAGCACCCGGCCGAGCGGGCGCGCCTCGTCCAGGCACAGCGCCGTGACCACGTGGCAGCCACCGAGCACGGCGATCCCGGCGGTCATGATCCAGCGGTCCGCGGCACCGTGGGCGGCCAGCGCGCTGATCGTGTCCCGGGTGGCGTCGTACGCCGCAGGCTGGCGGGTGGCCGCGAGGGTCCAGCCGCCGATCAGGGCGACGGGAGCGAGCGGGGCGGAGACCAGGGCGAGGCGGCGCACACCAGGAGTATCCACGGACCCGGGAGGGCCATGGTCGGCCGGTCCGGCAGGCGCTAGCGTGTGCGGACTGTCAGCACGCTCGATGGGGAGGCCAGCATGCAGCTGCTCTTTGCCGACGCTCTTCCCGACGGGACGATCGCGGAGCTCGAGGCACGGGGTCACACCTGTGTGATGGAGCCGTCCCTGGGTGCTCACGACCTCTCCGGCCGGATCTCCGGAGCCGACGTGCTCGTGGTGCGCAGCACCAAGGTGGGCGCCGACGTGTTCGAGGCCGCCGACCGGCTGGCCCTGGTGATCCGTGCGGGCGCCGGCACCAACACCATCGACACCAAGGCTGCCGCGTCGCACGGCGTGCTGGTCTCCAACGTCCCCGGGCGCAACTCGGCCGCCGTGGCCGAGCTGACGATGGGCCTGATCCTGGCCATCGACCGCCGGATCCCGGACAACGTGGCGGACCTCCGGCAGGGACGCTGGGAGAAGAAGAAGTACGGCAAGGCCGACGGACTGCTCGGTTCGACGCTGGGGATCATCGGGCTCGGCTCGATCGGGCTGGGCGTGGCGGAGCGGGCGACCGCGTTCGGGATCCGGGTGCAGGCGCTGGCCCGGCCGGGGCGCCGTACGGATGTCGCTGCCCGGGCCGACGACCTCGGGATCACGTTCTGCGACTCGGTCGCCGAGCTGCTGGAGTCCTCCGACATCGTGACCCTGCACGTGCCCGCCCACGCCGACACGAAGCGGCTCGTCGACGCGGACTTCCTGGCCCGGATGCGCACGGGCGCGATCCTGGTCAATACCTCGCGCGGCGACGTGGTGGACGAGAAGGCTCTGCTGCAGGCGCTCGACGCCGGTCGCGTGCGCGTCGGACTCGACGTGTACGCCGACGAGCCCGGTGCTGGGTCCTCGGACTGGTCCTCACCGATCGCCCAACATCCTGCGGTCGTCGGCACCCACCACATCGGCGCCTCCACCCGGCAGGCCCAGCAGGCGATCGCAGACGGCGTCGTCGAGATCGTGGACGCCTTCGCCACCGGTGGCAGCCGGCACTGCGTCAACCTCGCACCCGGCCGGCTCGGCGCGGCCACGTTGAGCATCCGGCACCTCGACCGGGTCGGCGTGCTGGCGCGGGTGCTCGACCTGCTCAGCGCCGCCGACCTCAACGTCGAGCACATGGAGAACCGGATCTTCGACGGTGGCCACGCCGCCATCGCCACCATCGACGTCGCCGGCGACGTGCCGGACTCGCTGCAGACCGACCTGGAGGCCATCCCCCACGTGCTCGGGGTCTCCACCGCGACCCTCCCCGCCGAGGACGCATGACACCCCACGGGGCCGTGCGCGCCCACGCCCCCAAGGGGACCTCGACGTGACAGGTCCCGTCCGGCCGTTCCGGTCCCGCCTCGTGCACCAGGAACGCGCCGCGGACCTGGTCACCCCGATGGTCGACTCGGTCGACGTGCCGGTGCGTCAGCCCCACCTCGACGACGCGGCGTACGACGCCCCCGTCGCGGCCCTCTACGTCTACCGTCAGCGAGGCGACGAGGGCGAGCACGTCGGCGTCGTCTGCGACGTCCAGCACGAGGCGTTCCGTGACCGGCAGGTGCGCGGCCACGAGGCGGTGCAGCCCGAGCGGGTCTCGGCCCTGGTCCGGCACTTCGCCACCGCACCGGCTCGGGCCGAGCTGGTCGCGCTGCTCCATCGCCCCGGACCGGTCTTCGCGCAGGCGGTGGCCGACGCGCTCGCGAGTGCGCCACGGGTCAGGTTCGACGGTCCAGCCGGGCTCGAGCAGGAGATCTGGCTGGTGCCGGAGCCGACCGCGACGGCCCTCGCCGACGAGCTGGGTGCGGCCACCCACTACATCGCCGACGGTCACCACCGGGTCGCGGCCACGATCGCCGGTTGGCAGGCCGGCGGTGGCATCCCCGAGGCGGGCCTGCCCTGCGTCGTCTACCCGATGGACGGGCTCTCCCTGTCCGCCTTCCACCGGCGGGTGCGTGGCCCGGTGGACGCGGCACGGGTGCTCGCCGCGTTCGGCGAGGACTTCGGGGTGGAGCCCGTCGCCGGCCCGCCCGACCGCCCCGGTGACCTCGGCGTGTACGTCGACGGGCAGTGGTCGCGCGCGACCTATCGCGGCGAGCGGGATGCCGGCACGGCCGGGCTCGACGTCGCGATCCTGCACGACCGGGTCCTCGGCCCGCTCGGTGTCGAGGACCGGGTGTTGCCGCTGCGGCTCCCGGTCGAGGAGCTCACGGCGGCGTGCGACGAGGACGGTGGCCTGCTGGTCACGCTCGCCGCCCCCACACTCGACCTGCTGATCGACGTCGCCGACCGCGGTGAGGTGATGCCGCCGAAGACGACGTACTTCGACCCGAAACCCTGCGCCGGCATCTTCCTGCGCGGCTGAGGGCCCTAGTTCCGATCAGCGGCGAGCTCCGCCCAGACGGCCTTGCCCTCGGTGCTGACCTCGCAGCCCCACTGGGTGCTGAGGGCCTCGACGATCACCAGGCCGCGGCCGTCGAGGGCGTCGGGGTCGGCCAGCCGTGGCACCACCGCCCCCGGCACGGCGTCCTCCACGGTGATCCGCACCCGGTCCGCGGCGGTGTGGACGTGCACACGGAATGCCGACAACCCGTGCAGCACGGCGTTCGTCACGATCTCCGAGGTGACCAGACCCGCGTCCACGAGCAGGTCCACGTGCGCGTGCTGCAGCGCGTCGGCGACGAACCCTCGTGCCGCTGCCACTGCTTCGGGCACCGGGAGGTAGACGTCACTGCGCGACGGCCCGCGGCCGGGTGTGAGCCGCGGTGGCTCGGTGTAGGAGCCGGGTCCGGAGACGTGGTTGTGGGTCGCGCAGACCCGGCTCACCTCGGCGACCCCGGAGAACTGACCCAGGACGCTGGTCGGGTAGGAGCACAGCAACGAGAACGGAGCCAGCTCGGCGGCCTCGTTCCACAGCTCCTCCAGCCGGATCGCCGCGGCGACGTCGCCCGCGGCCCAGAGCAGCGCCACCATCTCGCCGAACACCCGGGGGCGGCCGGGTCCGAGGAACGTGGTCAGCCGCGCGTGGAACTGCTCGGGGACGAGATCGCCGTCGACCATCAGCTCCTCGAGGATGCCGGCGGCGTCGAAGACGCGGAACCGGTCCGGGTCGCTGAGAACCCGCCGGTCGATCCCGAGGTCGGCGATCGCGTGAGTCAGGGCGGACCCGTGCTCGGGGGTGACCAGCATCGAGACGGACTCGCCAGCAGCCAGGCCGCCGGCCAGGAAGGCCGCAACCGTCGAGCTGAGCTCGGCCTCGTCGGCGTAGAAGCTGACCGCATGGTCCCGCGCCTCGAGGGCGAGTGGATTTCCCCCCACGGGGAGCAATCTACGCCCGAATTCGTGGCGCGCAATGGCTATCACCGGCATTTCCGCACGTCGGAGAACAGCAGGCCCGACGTGCCCGGCCCTGGCCGGCCCGGAGCGGCTCCGCCGACGCGCCCCTCGTCCAGCATCCGGGCAGCGCCGCCCGCGGGTGCCGTCCGGCTGGCGGACCCGGCCGACCCCGGTGTTGGGTAGGACCGACGACCGACGAGAGGAACCCGGATGCGTGCTGTGGTGTTCACCGAGACGGGCGCGAGCGACGTCCTGCACCTGGTCGAGCGCGACCCGGACGAGCCCGGCTCCGGTGAGGTGCGGATCCGCGTGCTCCGCTCGGGGGTCAACCCCACGGACTGGAAGCTGCGCCAGGGCGCGACCGGGCAGGGCCTCCCCTTCCCCGAGATGGTGCCGAACCAGGACGGTTCGGGCGTGGTCGAGGCGGTCGGCGCCGGCGTCGGCCGGCTGCACGAGGGCGACCGCGTGTGGATGATGCTCGCGGCCCACGAGCGACCGACAGGGACGGCGCAGGAGCTGGTGGTGCTGCCCGAGGAGCGCGTGTTCCCGTTGCCCGACGAGGCGTCGTACGACCTCGGCGCGTCCCTCGGCGTCCCCGCCCTGACCGCGCACCGGGCGCTGACCACGTCGGAGGACGGCCCGCACCGGCTGGGCCCCGGCACCCTCGAGGACATGACCGTGCTGGTGCAGGGCGGTGCCGGCGCGGTCGGCAACGCCGCGATCCAGCTCGGTGTCTGGGCCGGGGCGACCGTGATCGCCACCGTCAGCAACGACACCAAGGCCTCGCTCGCGCGGGCCGCCGGCGCCCACCACGTCGTCGACTACACCGCCGGCGACACGGCGGCCGCTGTCCGCGACCTGGCGCCCGACGGGGTCGACATCGTGGTGGAGGTGGCGCCCGCGCAGAACCTCGAGCTCGACCTGACCGTGCTGCGCTCGCGGGGCACGATCGCGATCTACGCCAACAACGGGGGCGACGAGGTGCCGCTCTCGGTGCGCCGTACCTTCTCGACCAACGCACGGATGCAGTTCGTCTTCCTGTACCTGGTCGGCAGCGAGGCCCTGAGCAACGCCGCCGAGGACGTGATCGCCGCGATCCGTGAGGGCGGCCTCGGCGTCGGCGAACAGCACGGCCTGCCGCTGCACCACTTCCCGCTCGAGGAGACCGGTGCCGCGCACCGGGCGGTCGAGGACGGCGTGGTCGGCAAGGTGCTGGTCGACGTCGCGGAGCCTGCCGAGGACTGAGCCGGCGTCACTGCATGTGGTCGTCCTCGGCGATGGTGGTCTTGTCGGCGGTGAACGACCGGAGCGTGCGGGTGCTCTGGTTGGCCGCGTCGCTCTTGAGCCACAGACCGGCGAAGTGATCCCGGTAGGCGACGTACGCCGAGCCGTCGGTCACCCGGACCATGTTGTTGTCACACGCGGAGTTGTCCGCGGCGGTCAGGTTCAGTGACCCGGCGTAGACGCTCGTCGCATTGGTCCTGCCGTGGAAGTTGCCGGAGATCGCGACGTACTTGGTGTGGCTCCCCGACGCCATGTTCGCCGAGTTCGTGTAGCGCAGCGGCACCTTCGCGGCCACGAACATCTTCGCGATCCCCGCGTCGATGTTGTAGCTCTGGGCGGTGACCTGGATGTTGCAGCCCTTCTTCTTCAGCGCGACGAGCTGCTGGGCCACATCGAGCCGGCTCTTGTCCCACAAGGACGTGGTCATCTTGATCGCGGTGCGTCCGTTGATGCCCGTGCCACCGGTCGCGCCCGTGCACTGGACGAACTTGAAGATGCCGCCGAACAGGTTGGCGTTCAGTCGCGGGAAGTCGTAGTAGGTGACGCCCTTGCTCGTGGTCACCGGTGCTGCGGCGTTGCCGTAGGTGTCGGCCAGCATGCTGTCGAAGTAGGCGACACCGGCCTGGTACCCGGCCTGGTCGTCGACCACCGTGTACTCGTCGTTGTAGCGGTTCCTCGCCATGTAGTCGTCCAGGTTGCCCGACGACGTGCTGACCACGTTGAGCCTGCTCCCCACGCGTGAGAACAGGTGGAGCTTCGAGTGGTGGACGCCGCCGGTGCCGGACCGGAAGCAGGAGTTGGTGCAGAAGAAGATGTAGCTCGCGCGACGGGTGTTCGTGCCGAGCACATTCTTGACCGACACCGGACCGGGCTTGTTGATCATCGCCGCCGGCAGCACGATCCGGACGTCCACACCTCGCGCGTAGGCGCGGAGGAGCGCGTCGATCGTCGACTGCTGGTTCAAGGTCATGCTGGCGATCCGGACCACGCTGGCCGGCGGGCTGTTGTCGATCAGGTCGTTGACGTGGTTGATGATCCGGTACTGCTCGTCCGGGGTGCCCGTCGGGTCGTTGAACGTGGCACCGCTCACCGGCTCGAAGGCAGCCGGCGGGTCGACCGGCGGGTCGACCGGCGGGTCGACCGGCGGGTCGACCGGCGGGTCGACGGGCGGGTCGACCGGCGGGTCGGATGGCGGGTCGGATGGCGGGTCGGACGGCACGTCCTTGGCCGCTTCCGGGGCGCGGACCACGACGTCGTCGAACGTGGTCGAGGACGAGGCCCAGGTGTAGAGCCCGACCCGTCCGGTGGCCAGGGAGTCGTCGGTGGCGCCCATGAAACGGCGGTCGTTGAGCGACACGCCGATGCTGGATCCTTCGACCTTCACCGTGATCCGGTACGTGTTGCCCGGGTGGTAGCCGCCACCGTCGGTCTCGGCGAGAGTGGTGAACGTGCCGTCCACGCACTTGACCAGCCGCCGCACGTGCCGCTGGCTGTCCATCGAGAACCGGTAGAAGTTCTTCGGATCCTGGTAGCGGAAGACCACCCCGATGCCGTCGTTGTCCGGTGTGGTCACCGAGGCGCTCAGCTCGTAGTCGCTCCAGGGAGCGTCCCCGGCGCCGGCGTCCGCGAGGAACATGGTCCCGGGCTTGCCGATCGCGGACCGGGCGGTGGACCCGCCGTAGATCCCCTTGGTCTGCTTGAGCGTCCGGTTGGTCGCATACCAGCGCGAGGGAGCCTCGACCGTCCCCTGGTCGACCGTCGACCAGCCGGCGGTCACGTCGTTGTCGCTGAAGTCGTCGCTGAAGACCACCACCTCCGGGACGGCCGCAACCGCGGCTGTCCCCTGCGCCGACGACGCCTCCGCGGCGACAGCCGCCAGCGACATCGCTGCCAGCGAGCCGACGCCGACCAGAGCACCGAGCACTCGGCTACGTCCGTGCCCGTGTCCGTGCCCGTGTCCGTGTCCGTGCCTGCGTACCACCATCAGAGACCCCCCAGGTCCCAGGGAAGGGTGAGGATCCACCCGCCCGAGTTCGGGCCATTATCAGCCGCGCCCGGCTCCGGCGTGGCCCTTTGCGAGACTCGGGTCACCGATTCTGTGGCGGGTCACCGCCATCCAGCCCGAGCAGCGGGCGCACGAACCGCCGGGCATGGTGGATCCGCGACTTCACCGTGCCCAACGGCAGGTCGAGCAGCCGGGCGATCTCCTGGTAGTCGCGCTCGCCGAGGTCGCGCAGCACCAACGGCTCCACCAGCTCCGGACTGGTCGCGGCCAGCGCCTCCAGCGCCTCGAGAAGGTCCAGCCGGCTGCCGGCGATGACACTCGTGGTCCGCGGGTCAGGTGCCGTGGGCAGGTCCTCGACGGGGTGCTCGGCGGCGCGGCGCTTCAGGCTGCGGTACGTCGAACGGGCGCTGTTGGCGGCGACGGCGTGCAACCAGGTGGTGAACCGGCTCCGCCCCTCGAACCGGCCGATGTTGCGGGCGACCGCCAGCAGCGCGTCCTGCGTCGCCTCCTCGGCGTCCTGAGGATGCAGCAGCATCCGACCCACGATCCGGCCGACCCGCGGCTGCACGGCCACCAGCAGCTCGTCGAGCGCCGCCGCATCACCGGCGGCGGCGGCGCGGGCGAGGGCGTCGAGGTCCAGGCCCTCCGTCACACCGCTCACCCCCTCGCCGGTCTGCGGCAGACTACCGGCGTGTCCCTTCCCGCAAGGCTCGGCCGGTTGCGGCGGATCGAGCGGCTCGGAGCGGGCGGTTTCGCCAGTGTCTGGCGCTACCACGACGACGAGCTCGACTCCGACGTCGCGGTGAAGGCGCTCGCCGACAACTGGGCCCAGCGGCTCGACATCCGCGAGCGGTTCCTCGAGGAGGCCCGGATCCTGCGCCGGGCCGACGACAACCACGTGGTGCGCGTCTACGACATCGGCGAGACCGAGTCCGGGACGCCGTACTTCGTGATGTCCTACGCCGACCGCGGCACGGTCGCCGACCTGGTCACCGAGGGCAGGCCGTTGCCGGTGGTGGAGGCTCTGGACCTGGTCCGCCAGGCCGCGCTCGGGCTCGCCGTGCTGCACCGCAACGGGATCATCCACCGCGACGTCAAGCCGCAGAACCTGCTCCTGCGCACCGCCCACGGCCAGACCGAGCTCCTGGTCGCCGACCTCGGCGTGGCCAAGGCGACCGCGCACGCGTCCGGACTGACCCAGGTCGTCGGCACGCCGGCGTACATGGCGCCGGAGCAGGCACGCGGGGAGGGCATCGACGTCCGCGCCGACGTGCACGCGCTCGGGGCGGTCGCCTACGTGCTGCTCACCGGTCGGCTGGTGCGCGACGACGGACTGAAGGGACTGCTGGACCCGCGGCTCCCGCCGGCTCCGTCGACGGTGGCGGACCTGCCGCCAGCCCTGGACGCCGTGCTGCTCAGGGCGCTCGCCACGTCACCGGGTGATCGCTGGCCCAGCGTGGAGTCCTTCGTCGCGGCCTTGGACCAGGCGCACGGCGGAGAGCCGACCCCGGTCGTCCCGGTGGGCGGAGCCCCGCCGACCGTCCGGCGCTCGGACGTGCTGGTGACCGCGACGCTGGCCATGTTGCTGCTCGTGGTCACGTTCGTGGTGTCCTACGTGCTGACGGCCCAGGTCCGGTGAGCGACGACGCGCCGGTTCGGTGTGGCTGCCGGTGTCGGCGTCGGCGGGGAAAGCAAAGGAACCCAGCGCCGAAGCGCTGGGTTCCCTCATCCGTGCTTGTCGAGGCTGTTCAGCCCTGACGCCGGTCGCGCTGCTGCGGGATTGCCCCGTCGAGCAGCAACTTCACCTCGGACTCGAGGTAGCGCCGGTGTCCCCCCAGCGTGCGGATGGAAGTCAACTTCCCCGCCTTCGCCCATCGCGTGACTGTCTTCGGGTCAACCCGGAACAGTGCCGCAACTTCGGCCGGTGTGAGCAGCGTTTGTGCGTCATCAGGTCGCACTGCCATGAGGCCCCCCTTGGTCTCTTTGCAATGAACTGCTTTTTATGTGTGTGTTGCACCGGTTCGAGCTCCCCAACTCGAGCGGCTTCCTAGAGTGTGCCAGTCCCAGAGGTGGTTGAAAACCCTCCAACCCCAACCAAATCGACGGCTGGGGGCGAGTCGAACATCACACGCCCATCCTCCTATGCTGATCGGGCGCGGACACACCGATTCGCGACACCCCCGCGTCGGCGCCCGACCACCCCCCGGGACGACGCAACGGATTCCGAAGGAAGGGCACCACCGTGTCCCAGGTCGAAGGCGTCACTCCAGCGCACACGAGTCACACGGACACCGCCAGTTTCCACCTGTTCTCCGACTTGGCGGGCCACGAGCAGGTGGTGTTCTGCCACGATATCCGCACAAATTTGCGCGCAATCATCGCGATTCACTCGACGGCGCTCGGTCCGGCGCTCGGTGGCACCCGTTTTTTCGACTACTCACGCGAGCAGGACGCGGTGCAAGACGTGCTGCGGCTTTCGCGTGGGATGACCTACAAAGCGGCCCTGGCTGGTCTAGACCTGGGGGGTGGCAAAGCGGTCATTATCGGAGATTCTCGCCACGACAAGTCCGAAAGTCTGCTACGCGCCTACGGTCGCTTCGTCCAGTCACTCGGTGGCCGCTACTACACCGCGTGCGACGTCGGCACGTTCTCCTCCGACATGGACGTGATCGCGCGCGAGTGCGACTTCGTCACCGGGCGCACCACCGAGCACGGCGGCGCCGGTGACTCCTCGGTGCTCACCGCGTACGGCGTGTTCCAGGGGATGCGCGCCGCGGCCGAGGCCACCTGGGGCGCCCCCACGCTCCACGGCCGCACCGTCGGCGTCTCCGGCGTGGGCAAGGTCGGCCGGCACCTGGTCGGCCATCTGCTCGAGGACGGCGCCGACGTGGCCGTGAGCGACGTCTGGCAGCCGGCGCTCGACGCGGTCGCCGCCGACCACCCCGAGGTGCGCACGGTCGCCGACACCGACGCCCTGGTGCGGCAGAAGCTCGACGTCTACGCCCCCTGTGCGCTCGGCGGCGCGCTCACCGACGACGTGGTCGAGGTGCTCACGGCCCGGATCGTGTGCGGCGCGGCGAACAACCAGCTCGGGCACCCGGGCATCGAGAAGCAGCTCGCCGAGCGCGGCATCCTCTACGCGCCCGACTACTGCGTGAACGCCGGCGGACTGATCCAGGTCGCCGACGAGCTCGAGGGCTTCTCCTTCGACCGGGCCAAGCAGCGCGCCGCGAAGATCTTCGACACCACCCGCGAGGTCTTCCGGCTCGCCACCGAGGACGGCATCCCGCCCGCCATCGCCGCCGACCGGCTCGCCGAGCAGTGCATCGACGCGGTCGGTCGGCTCCGCGGGGTGTGGCTCGCGGGTCGCTAGCTGCGTCGTACGACGCGCACGCACCGAGCCCGACCACGCTCGACGGCGTGGGTCAGGGAGCCCCCGAGTGCGCGGGGTGGGTCAGTCGCGGCGGGACGACGAGTAGCCGGACCACTCGTCGTACTCGTCGGTCGGGTCGGGCTCCTTGGGCGGCTCGGGCGCCTGGACGTCCTCACCGTGGAGCTCCTTGGCCAGTGCGCCGAAGTCCGTCTCGTGAGAGCGGTACTTCAGGTCACGGGCAACCTTGGTCTGCTTCGCCTTCGCACGGCCGCGCCCCATAGGGTCCGACCCCCTCGCACAGATTGGCCGGGCCGCTAAGGGTCACCGGTCTGACGTCATCTCTTTCGTGGTCCAACCGTACCTGCCCGACGGGCATTCCCGCACGCCGGTCCGGATGCCGCCGCGTGTCGCCGGAGTGTTCCCCGTCTCAGGCGTGGTCGCCGACCAGGGTGACCCGGCCCCCGGCGGTGTCGGGGTCGGTCGCGGCGGTCACCTCGCCCGCCACCCATGCCTCGATCCCGCGTGCGGCGAGCGAGGCGATCGCCCTGTCCGCGTCGGAGGCCGCGGTCAGCGCGACCATCCCGACACCGCAGTTCAGGGTGCGCTCGAGGTCGTCGCGCGCCACGTCGCCGACGGTGCGCACCAGGTCGAAGACCGGGGGCAGTGACCAGGTGGACCGGTCGATGGTGGCAGCGAGGTCGGCGGGCATCACCCGCTCGAGGTTCGCGGCGAGCCCGCCGCCGGTGACGTGGGACATCGCGTGGGTGCGCGTGTTGCGAGCCAGGTCGAGACAGGCCTTGGCGTAGATCCGGGTCGGCTCCAGCAGCTCCTCGCCGAGGGTGCGTCCCAGGTCGTCGACGTAGCGCTCCAGCGCCCAGCCGGCCCGGTCCAGCAGCACGTGCCGGACCAGGGAGTACCCGTTGGCGTGGAGCCCGCTCGCGGCCATCGCCACCACCACGTCGCCGGACCTGACCAGGCCGGGGCCGAGCAGGGCTCCCGCGTCGACCACGCCGGTCGTGGAGCCGGCCACGTCGTACTCGTCGGGCTCCATCAGCCCCGGGTGCTCCGCGGTCTCGCCGCCGATCAGCGCGCAGCCCGCCTCCAGGCAGGCCTCGGCGATCCCTTTGACGATCGCCGCGACCCGCTCCGGTACGACGCGCCCGCAGGCGATGTAGTCGGTCAGGAACAACGGCTCGGCCCCGCACACCACGAGGTCGTCGACCAGCATCCCGACCAGGTCGAAGCCGATCGTGTCGTGCTTGTCGAGCGCCTGCGCGATCGCGACCTTGGTGCCGACGCCGTCGGCCGACGTCGCCAGCAGCGGGTGGTCGTAGTCCTTGAGCGCGCTGGCGTCGAAGAGTCCGGCGAAGCCGCCGATGCCGCCGACCATCTCCGGGCGCCGGGCCTTGTCGACCCAGACCTTCATCATCTCGACCGCGGCGTCCCCGGCCTCGATCGAGACCCCGGCGCCGGCGTAGCTGGCTCCCGCCTCGCCGGTCATGCCGGGTTCCTGCGGATTCCGGGGCACAGCGAGCGCCCGCGTGCGGTGCATCTCATGGGCGCTCCAGCGCGTCGGAGGCGCCACCGCCGGCCACCGAGACCGCCAGCCCGTCGACGTCGAGCATGTCGGGGAACGACTCCAGCAGGTGCTTGCCGAGGTGCTCGGGCTCCGGCAGCGGCACCGGGTAGGTGCCGTCGAAGCAGGCGCGGCACAGGTCGTCCATCGGCACCGTGGTCGCCTCGACCAGGTCCTCGAGCGAGATGTAGTGCAGGCTGTCGGCGCCGATCGAGGCGCAGATCTCCTCCGGCGAGAGCCCGTTGGCGATCAGCTCGGCGCGGGTGGCGAAGTCGATCCCGTAGAAGCAGGGCCACTTCACCGGCGGGCTGGAGATGCGCACGTGCACCTCGCGGGCCCCGGCCTCGCGCAGCATCCGCACCAGCGCCCGCTGGGTGTTGCCGCGCACGATCGAGTCGTCGACCACGACCAGCCGCTTGCCCTCGATCACGTCGCGGAGCGGGTTGAGCTTGAGCCGGATGCCGAGCTGCCGGATCGTCTGCGAGGGCTGGATGAAGGTGCGCCCGACGTAGGAGTTCTTGACCAGGCCGGTGCCGTAGGGGATGCCGGAGGCCTCCGCGTAGCCGATCGCGGCCGGTGTGCCGGACTCGGGCACCGGGATCACCAGGTCGGCGTCGGCGGGGAAGGCGTGGGCCAGCTTGCGCCCGATCTCGACCCGCACGCTGTGGATGCGCTTGCCGGAGATCAGGGTGTCGGGGCGGGCCAGGTAGACGAACTCGAACAGGCAGCCCTTCGGCGCCGGCTCGGCGAAGCTGCGGGTGCGCAGCCCCTCCTCGTCGATCGCGACCAGCTCGCCCGGCTCGATCTCGCGGATGTACGACGCGCCCACGATGTCGAGCGCCGCGGTCTCCGAGGCGACCACCCAGCCGCGCTCGAGCCGGCCCAGCACCAGCGGCCGGATGCCCTGCGGGTCCCGTGCGGCGTACAGCGTGTTCTCGTCCATCCAGACGAACGAGAACGCACCCTGCAGCAGCGGCAGCACCTCGACCGCGCGCTCCTCCAGCGACGTGTCGGGGTGGTAGGCGAGCAGGGCCGTGACCAGGCTGGTGTCGTTGGTGGTGTTCTCCTCGAGGTTGCGCGCGTGGAAGTCGAGCTCGCCGGGCGAGTGCGGGAGCTCCTTGACCATCCGCTGCAGGTCGAGGGTGTTGGTCAGGTTGCCGTTGTGGGCCAGTGCGATCGAGCCGTCGGCGGTGGGCCGGAAGGTCGGCTGTGCGTTGGCCCAGGTGCTGCCGCCGGTCGTCGAGTAGCGCGAGTGACCGACCGCGAGGTAGCCCTTCAACGCCTCGAGGGTGGACTCGTCGAAGACCTGCGAGACCAGCCCCATGTCCTTGTAGACCAGGATCTGGCGGCCGTTGCTGACCGCGATGCCGGCCGACTCCTGGCCGCGGTGCTGGAGCGCGTACAGCCCGAAGTAGCTGAGCTTGGCCACGTCCTCGCCGGGTGCCCAGACCCCGAAGACACCGCAGGCATCCTGCGGTCCGAGGTCGTTGGGGTTCAGGTCGTTCGTCAGTCGCCCGTCTCCGCGACGGCGTGCCCTGTGGGCTGTTGGGCCTGCCACGTCGCGGAGTCTACGTGTCCGGTCGTACGACGGCGCGAGCCGCACCGCGCGTCTCACGTTCTGCCTGCTGCGGACGGCCGTGACGTCTGCCAATATGTCCGGATGCCTGCCCCCGAGGTGAACCGCGCGATGCTTCGTGTCCGGGACGCGATCGACCGGGACTACGCCTCCGAGCTCGACGTGGTCGCGATGGCCCGGATCGCCGCGGTGAGCCCCGCGCACCTGATCCGCACCTTCCGGCTGGTGTTCGGGGAGACCCCGCACCGCTACCTCCAGCGCCGTCGGGTGGAGCGCGCGATGTTCCTGCTCCGGAGCACCGCGGCGAGCGTCACCGACGTCTGCTTCGCGGTCGGGTTCGGCAGCCTCGGCACGTTCAGCCGAACGTTCCGCGAGATCGTCGGCGAGAGTCCGTCGTCCTACCGGCGGCTCGGGCCCCTGCCGCAGGCGGACGGGTGCTTCACGATGGCCTGGACCAGACCGAGCAGTTTCGGAGAAGCGCCCTCCGACTGAGGTCCCCTAGCGTCGGCGCCATGACGATCACCTCGAACCGGCTGTCCTCGATCTACGTCCTCGACCAGGACCGGGCGCTCGACTTCTACGTCGGCGTGCTCGGTCTCGAGGTCGGCACCGACGCCGACCTCGGCTTCATGCGCTGGCTGACGGTGCGGGTGCCCGGTGACTCCAAGGAGATCCTGCTGGAGCGCCCCGGACCGCCCGCGCACGACCCGACGACGGCCGACGAGGTGCGCACGCTGGTGACCAAGGGCGCCGGCGGGGGCTGGTTGGGCTTCAACACCGACGACGTGGACGGTCTCTACGCGGCGCTCGTCGAGCAGGGCGTGGAGGTCACCCAGCCGCCCACGGACCAGTCCTACGGGCGCGACTTCGGGATCCGGGACCCGTTCGGCAACAACCTGCGGATCGGCAACATCCCCGCACCCGCCTGAGCCGGGCGGTGCGAGCCGTCAGGAGCTCGCCCCCAGCCCGTCGAGCAGCAGCGCCTCGGCCAGCAGCACCCGCTCGAACTCGGCCAGGTGGAGTCCCTCGTTGGCGCCGTGGGCCCGGGTGTCGGGGTCCTCGACGCCGGTCACCAGCACGCTCGCCCGCGGGAACGCCTCGAGGAACTCGGCGATGAACGGGATCGACCCGCCCACGCCCATGTCGATCGGCTCGACGCCGTCCCAGGCGTCGCGGAACGCCGTGCGCGCCGCGTCGTACGCCGGACCGGTGGCGTCGATCTGCGTGGCCTCGCCGGTGTCGACGACGGTGAACCCGAGTCCGGCGCCCCAGGGCACATGGGCCTCGAGGTGCTCGCGGAGCCGGGTGACGGCGTTCGCGGTCGTGTCGCCCGGCGCGATCCGCAGCGAGATCCGGCAGCGCGCCAGCGGCACCAGGGTGTTGCTGGCGCCGGCGACCTTGGGGGCGTCGAGCCCGGTGATGCTGAGCGCCGGCTTGGTCCACAACCGCTCGACGGTGCTGCCGGAGCCGATCCAGCGGATGCCCTCGGCCGCTCCGGACTCCGCGCGCAGCCGCTCCTCCGGGTAGTCGACGTCGGCGGCCGGGCCGGCGTGGAGCCCGGCGATCGCGACGTTGCCCTCGTCGTCGTGCAGCGACGCGATCAGCCGCGCCATCGCCATCAGGGAGTCGGGCACCAGACCGCCCCACATGCCGGAGTGGACGGCGTGGGTCAGGGTGCGGACCTCCACGTCGGCGCGCACCAGCCCCCGCAGCGAGGTGGTCAGGGCGGGTACGCCGATGTCCCAGTTGCCGGAGTCGGCGATCACGATCACGTCGGCCTCGAGCTCGGCCTTGTGCTGCTCGAGCAGGGCCACCAGGGTGTCCGAGCCCACCTCCTCCTCGCCCTCGACGAACATCGTGACGCTGACCGGCAGGTCGTCGCCGAAGGCCCGCACCGCGGCGAGGTGGGTGACGATGCCGGCCTTGTCGTCGGCGGCACCGCGGCCGTAGAGGCGGCCGTCGCGCTCGGTCGGCTCCCACGGCGGGGAGTCCCAGTCGGCGTGGTCGTTCTCGGGCTGCACGTCGTGGTGGGCGTACAGCAGCACGGTGGGTGCGCCCTCGGGCCCCGCCTTGTGCGCGATCACGGCGGGAGCACCCCCGTCGGCACTCGAGATCTGCACGTCGAAGCCCTCCGCCTCGAACAGCGCCGCGACCGCGTCCGCGCTGCGTCGTACCTCCCCCGCCCGCTCCGGATCGGCACTGACCGACGGGATCCGGACCAGGTCCTCCAGGTCGCTCCGGATGCCGGGAAGGACGTCCTGGATGCGGCTGCGGAGCTCGTCGATGTTCATGCTCCGAACCCTAGCCATCCGTTGAGATGCGCCTCCGGCCCGGTTCAGATGTGCCTGCCGCCCGGACGGAGGCACACTTCAAAGGAGCCGGAGGCGCATCTCAACGGAGGGGGAGGTAGGGGGTGAGGTCGGTCCGCTCACCGGAGGCACGCAGCCGGCCGTCGGCACGGGCGTCGGACCAGGGCAGCTCGCCGGTGGCGAGCGCGATCCAGGTGGCGGCGTCGAGCTCGACGACGGCCGGCGGGGTGCCGCGCGTGTGCCGGACTCCCGGCACCACCTGGACGGCGGCGTACGGCGGCACCCGCACCTCGACGGAGTTGCCCGGAGCGCGCTGCTGGAGCAGCGCCAGGAAGTGCTTGGTGAGCAGCCGCAGGTCCTCGCGGTCGGTCGGGTCCTCGCGGTGCCGCTCGAGGGCCGCGGCCACCTCGGTGGCCGGCGCGGGAGTCAGTCGGCGAGGCACGAGGTCATTGGACCACTCCCGCTCGCGGCACCTGCGGCCGAGCGGCAGGCGGGGCTGCCGGCCGACGTGCTCACGCCAGAGCGGCAGGCAGCGTCGCGGTCCACACCGTCCGCAGGTCGTCGACGGCGACCGAGAACGCACCGTCCACCTCGAGCGCCCCGCCCCCGGTCACGCCGATCGCGCGCACCGGCACGCCGTACGTCGCGCACGCGGACTCGAACCCCGCCCGGTGCTCGTCACTGACCGTGACCACGGCACGTGCGGACGACTCGGAGAACAGAGCCACGAAAGGATCGCCGTCGAGCGCCACCCGCGCGCCGACGCCGCGTCGCATCACGGACTCGGCGAGTGCCTGGGCCAGTCCGCCCTCGGAGAGGTCGTGCGCGGACGTGACCGAGCCGTCGCGGGCGGCGCCCACCATCAGCGTGGCCAGGGCCTGCTCGGCCGCCAGGTCGACGATCGGCGGGCGACCACCGAGGTGCCCGTGCACGACGTGCGCCCACTCACCCCCGGACAGCTCGTCGCGGGTCTCGCCGAGCAGCAGCACGGTCTCCCCCTCGGTGACGAACCCGGGGCGGATGCGGGTGGTGACGTCGTCGATCACGCCGAGCGTCGCCACCACCGGTGTCGGCAGGATCGCGGTCTCGCCGGTCTGGTTGTAGAGGCTGACGTTGCCGCCCGTCACCGGGATGCCGAGCTCGAGGCAGGCGTCCTTGAGGCCGCGGCAGGCCTCGGCGAACTGCCACATCACGTCGGGGTCCTCGGGCGACCCGAAGTTCAGGCAGTCGGAGATCGCGAGGGGCCGGGCGCCGGACACGGCGACGTTGCGGAACGACTCGGCCAGCGCGAGCTGGGCGCCCGTGTAGGGGTCGAGCCTGGCGAAGCGGCCGTTGCAGTCGGTGGCCACCGCGACGCCGAGCCTGGTCTCCTCGTCGACGCGCACCATGCCCGCGTCGTCGGGCTGGGCCAGGACCGTGTTGCCCTGCACGTAGCGGTCGTACTGGTCGGTGATCCAGGACTTGTCGCACAGGTTCGGCGACGCGAGCAGCCGCAGCAGCGTCTCCCGCAGTTCGGGGCCCGAGGCCGGGCGCGCCAGCCCCTCGGCGGCGTCGGCCTGGAGCGCGTCCTGCCAGGAGGGGCGGGCGAACGGGCGGTGGTACGTCGGGCCGTCGTGCGCCACCGACCGCGGCGGCACGTCGACGACGCGCTCCCCGTGCCAGTCGATCTGGAGCCGGTCGCCGTCGGTGACCTCGCCGACGACGGTCGCGTCGACGTCCCACCGCTCGCAGATCGCGAGGAACGCAGCCACGTCGCCGGGCTCGACGACCGCCATCATCCGCTCCTGCGACTCGCTCATCAGGATCTCCTCCGGCGCGAGCGTGGAGTCGCGCAGCGGGACCCGGTCGAGCTCGACGTGCATGCCACCGTCACCGGCGGAGGCCAGCTCCGAGGTCGCGCAGGACAGGCCGGCGCCGCCGAGGTCCTGGATGCCGGCGACCAGCCCGGCCGCGAAGATCTCGAGGGTGCACTCGATCAGGAGCTTCTCCTGGAACGGGTCGCCGACCTGCACGCTCGGCCGCTTCGCCGGGCCGGTCGCTCCGTCCGCTCCCTGCGAGAACGTCTCCGACGCGAGCACGCTGACGCCGCCGATGCCGTCGCCGCCCGTCCTGGCGCCGTACAGGATCACCTGGTTGCCGACGCCGGACGCCTTGGCCAGGTGCAGGTCCTCGTGCCGGAGCACGCCCACGCAGAGGGCGTTGACCAGCGGGTTGCCCAGGTAGGAGGCGTCGAACACGGCCTCGCCACCGATGTTGGGCAGCCCCAGGCAGTTGCCGTAGCCGCCGACCCCGGCCACGATCCCGGGCAGCACCCGGTGGGTGTCCCTCGAGATCTCACCGCCGTCGAGCGGGCCGAACCGGAGGGAGTCCATCACCGCGACCGGTCGCGCGCCCATCGCCAGGATGTCGCGGACGATGCCGCCGACGCCGGTCGCCGCACCCTGGTAGGGCTCGACGTAGGAGGGGTGGTTGTGCGACTCGACCTTGAACGTGACCGCATAGCCCTGGCCGATGTCGATCACGCCGGCGTTCTCCCCGATGCCGGCCAGGGTCTTGCCGATCGGCGTCTCCTGCGGGATCTCGGAGAACTGCTGGAGGTGCACCTTGGAGGACTTGTAGGAGCAGTGCTCACTCCACATCACCGAGTACATCGCCAGCTCGGAGCTGGTCGGGCGGCGACCGAGGATCTCGCGGATCCGCTGGTACTCGTCGGGCTTGAGTCCGAGGTCTCGCCAGGGCTGCTCCCGGTCGGGGTCCAGCGCGGCGACGGCAACGGTGTCGAGAGATGGGCTGGACACGGGCCCAACCTATCCGGTCGGTCGGGTGATACTGACGGCACGCCCGTACGGCGAGAGGAGCATCCGGTGCCGGACGACGAGGACGAGTCGATCATCGGCGGCGACGCCGTGCCCACGAAGGCCGGCGCGGCCTCCGGCGGGGGCGCCGCCGCGTGTGCGGGCGCACCCGACGACGGCGAGGACGGCGACGGCCAGGAGCCGCACGCCGCCGTCCCCACCTCCCCGCCGCGTCAGGACCCGCGCGAGTAGCGGGCTAGGCCGCGGGAGCCTCCGCGCTGCCACCTCCCGGACCGTTGCCGTCGTGGTCGCCGCCGGAGCCGCCGTGCCCGCCGGCCTGGGTGCCGGTGATCGTGAAGTCCTTGCCCACCTGCACGATCGTGGCGGTGCCGCCGGCGACGATGTGCGCCTCGTAGACGCCGTCGGAGTCGGTCTCGACGCGCTGGATCGTGGCGTCGGGGTACTTCGCCTTCACCGCGGCCAGCACCTTCGCCCTGGTGGTGCCGGTGAGCAGCTTCTCGTCGCTGCGCATCGGCTTGGACGGGTCGGTGCTGCCGTTGCCGACACCACCGCCGCGGCCGCCGGTGTCGCCGTACGCCGCCGGGCCCGCGCTGCTGCCCGCGCTGCTGCTCGGGCTGCCCTCGGCGTTGGCGGACAGGGTGCCGGCCACGATGCCACCGGCGACGATGCCGGCTGCGCCGAGGGCAACGGCAGAGCCGATGGTGCGGACCCGCTTGCGTCTCGCGGACGGGTCCGGGGTGGTGGTCTGGTCACTCTCGTCGTGCATCTCGGTTCCTCCAAGGGAGTTGCCCGGCGGGGTGCCGGGGCTGATCCCGAGCGTTCGTCGGAACCTTGATGAGGCACCGTGGGCGCGCTGTCAGGAGCCTGAGAGGGCGGGAGGCGGCTAACTACAGGTCTGTAGTTCGGGCATCCCCCTGTTACGCGTGTGACTTGTGTGATTCTCTGCTCGGGCCTGTCCACGACACCACCGGAGCTCGCCATGCCTCAGTCACGCCTCGTCCGACGCCTGACCACCGGCGTCGTCGCGCTCACCGTGGGCCTGTCGACGGCACTCGGGCTCTCCGCGCCGGCGCAGGCGTCGGGCAACCCGGTGACCCCCGGCGACTTCACCGGGCTCGGCTTCGACCAGTGCCTGGCGCCCACCCAGTCCGCGATGGACACCTGGTGGCTGACCTCGCCGTTCACCGCGGTCGGCATCTACGTCTCCGGCGCCTCGCGCGCCTGCACCAGTCAGCCGAACCTGACCCCGACCTGGATCTCCAGGCAGCTCGCGGCCGGCTGGCGGCTGCTGCCGATCACCCTCGGCCCCCAGGCGTGGTGCACCACCCGGGACCGCTACCTGCACCAGGTGCGGATCGACTGGCACCCGGCCGACACCTACGCCGCCGCCCGCAAGCAGGGTCGCGCCGAGGCGGACAAGACGATCGCCGCGACCGGCAAGCTCGGGATCGCCAAGGGCAGCACGCAGTGGTACGACATCGAGGCCTTCGACACCTCCCGCACAGACTGCCGCGAGTCGGCCAAGTGGTTCCTGAGTGCCTGGACGACGCGGCTGCACGAGCTCGGCTACGTCTCCGGCGTCTACTCCAGTGCCGCCTCCGGGATCCGGATGCTCGACGACGCGCGAGCCAGGACGCCGGGCAGGTTCACGATGCCCGACCAGCTCTGGATCGCGGACTGGAACGGCAAGGCCGACGTCCACTCGACGTACGTCCGCAGCGACGGGTGGATGCCGCGCAAGCGCGTGCACCAGTACCAGGGTGGGCACAACGAGACCTACGGCGGCGTCACGATCAACATCGACCGCAACTGGCTCGACCTGGGCCGTGGGTCGGTGGCGCGGTCCGAGGCGAAGCACTGCGGCGGCACGGTCGTCTACAACTACACCTCCTACGCGACCCTGCAGCGGGGCACGACCAAGACCGACCAGGTGCGCACGCTCCAGTGCATGCTCCAGGGGCGTGGCCTCTACAAGGGCGCCGTCGACGGCACCTACGGCAGCGCCACGATCGCGGCGGTGCGGGCGTACCGGAAGTCGATCGGCTGGCAGGCCTCCGACACCTGGTCGCGCCACATCTGGATGCAGCTGATGACGGTCGGTCCGACGCCGGTCGTGAAGTACGGCTCGGCACGCTCCGCCGTACGCCGGCTGCAGCGTGCGCTCAACGCCAGCGGCGTCTCGACGCTGACGGTGAGCGGCGTGATGACACAGCCGACGGTCGACGCGGTGAAGCGCTACCAGGCCCGGGTCGGGATGAAGCAGTACGGCGTGGTCACCCCGATGACCTGGCAGGCGCTGACCCAGGGCCGGTACTGACCGGCTCCGTCTGACGGGGTCAGCCCCCGTCGTCGTCCTGCTCCTCGAGGAGCGCGGTCGCGGCCTCCTCGATGATCGCGCGCATCGCCTCAGAGGCGGCATCGGCGTTCCCCAGTCGTACGGCGCGCGCGACCTCGTCGTGGAGCGCGATCGCGGCCGGCTTGGGCCGTGACGGCATCATCCCGTGGTGCGTCCGGCCGCTCAGGACCTCCTCCACCACGCCGTTGAGCGCGCGGAGCATCTCGTTGCCGCTGGCCTCGAGCAGCGTCCGGTGGAAGACCTTGTCGGCGAGCAGGTAGGACTCCAGGTCTCCGTCGCGACCGTGCACCGACATGTCCGAGACCGCGGCCGCCAGGATCCGGCAGTGGTGCGCGTCGGCGCGGCCGGCCGCGAGCGCGGCGGCCACCGGCTCGATGCCGCGACGGAGCTCCGAGAGCGAGAGCAGCTGGGCCGTGCGGTCCCCCTCGTCCAGCCGCCAGCGGATCACCCGGGGGTCGAAGACGTTCCACCGGCTCTGCGGCTGCACGGTCAGACCGACCCGGCGCCGGGAGACGAGCATCCCCATCGACTCCAGCACCCGGACCGCCTCGCGGGCCACGCTCCGGGAGACCGCGTGCCGGGTGCAGATGCCGTCGAGCGTGAGCACCTGGCCGGTCGCGAGGGTGCCGGAGGCGATCTGGCCGCCGAGGGCACTCAGGACACTGGCGTGCTGCCCGAGGGACCCGACTGCGCTCACGGTTGCATCATGTCAGCCGGATCATCGACATTGAAAGAACCCATCAATCTTGCTCCAGGGCTTGCAAACGTATGACTAATGACGGCACCATGTGACCGCCACCACAGCCACCCCTGCTGCCGATCCCTGGAGCCCGCCACATGTCCCCCTCCCCGCTGGTCGTCATGGGCGTCTCGGGCTCCGGCAAGTCGACCGTCGGCGCCGCCCTCGCCCAGCGCCTCGGCGTACCGTTCGCCGACGCCGACGACCTGCACCCGGCGGCCAACATCGCCAAGATGACCGCCGGTGCCGCGCTCGACGACGACGACCGGTTCCCGTGGCTCGAGGCGATCGGCGCGTGGCTCGCGGCCCACCCCGAGGGTGGCGTGATGAGCTGCTCGGCGCTGAAGCGCAGGTACCGCGACCAGCTAAGGCACCACGTGCCGGACCTGGAGTTCCTGCACCTCGAGGGCACCCAGGAGGTGATCGCCCGGCGGCAGGCCAGCCGGCCGGGCCACTTCATGCCGGCGTCGCTGCTGACCTCGCAGTTCCGCACCCTCGAGCCGCTCCAGCCCGACGAGCACGGCGTCGTGATCGAGGTCGACCAGTCGATCGACGCGATCGTGCAGCGCTACGTCGACCGGCGCCCCACCGACAGCACCGAAACGTCCGCACCGAAGGAGTCCTGATGTCCCTGCCGTCCGCTGTCCTGCCGCTGGCCGGAACCGACCTCGTCCAACCCGTCGCACCGGGATGGCAGCTGGTGCTGTCCGCCCTGGTCGCGATCGCCGTGATCGTCGTCCTGATCACCGCGCTCAAGGTGCACCCGTTCCTGGCGCTGATCTTCGGCGGCATCACCGTCGGGCTGGTCGCCGGCCAGAACCTGAACGACGTGATCACCTCCTTCAGCCTCGGCTTCGGCACCACGGCAGCCGGGGTCGGGACCCTGATCGCGCTCGGTGCGATGTTCGCCAAGCTGCTCGCCGACTCCGGAGGCGCCGACCAGATCGTCGACACCATCGTGGGCGCGGCGTCGCCACGGACGCTGCCCTGGGCGATGGCGCTCGTCGGCGCGATCATCGGGCTGCCGATGTTCTTCGAGATCGGCCTGGTGCTGCTGATGCCCGTCATCTACCTCGTCGCCCGCCGGGCGCAGCTCTCACTGGTCACGATCGGCATCCCCGCTCTCGCGGGTCTCTCGGCGATGCACGGGCTCGTGCCCCCGCACCCCGGTCCGCTCATCGCCATCGACTCGCTCGGTGCCGACCTGGGTCTGACACTCGCGCTCGGTGTGCTCGTCGCCGTCCCGACCGTGATCGTCTCCGGGCCGCTCTTCGGCCGGATCGCGGGACGCTGGGTGGACATCCCGGCACCGCACACGTTCGACACCGAGCGGTCGGCGGACGAGCAGCAGCGCCCGAGCTTCGGGATCACCATGTTCAGCGTGCTGCTGCCGGTGGCGCTGATGCTGGGCAAGGCGCTCGCCGACATCTTCGTCGACGACGAGGACCAGCCGGTCCGGCAGGTGCTCGACATCGTGGGCACCCCACTGGTGGCGCTGCTGATAGCGGTGGTGGTCGCGATGTTCACGCTCGGCCGCGGCGCTGGCATGGACCGCACCGGGATCGCGAAGACGGTCGAGTCCGCGCTGCCCGCGATCGCCGGCATCATCCTGATCGTGGCCGCCGGTGGCGGGTTCAAGCAGGCGCTGGTCGACACCGGCATCGGCACCCAGCTCGCCGAGTGGGCGCAGGCCGCGAACATCTCCGTGCTGCTGCTGGCTTGGGTGCTCGCCGTCCTGATCCGGCTCGCGACCGGCTCGGCCACGGTCGCCACGATCACGGCGTCGTCGCTGATGATCGGCCTGGTGGACGGGCTCAGCACCGGCGAGACGTCGCTGGTGGTGCTCGCCGTCGGCGCCGGCTCGGTGTTCTTCTCCCACGTCAACGACGCCGGCTTCTGGCTGGTGAAGGAGTACTTCGGGATGACGGTCGGGCAGACCCTGAAGACCTGGTCGGCGATGGAGACGGTGCTGTCCGTGACCGGGCTGGTCTTCGTGCTGATCCTGGGGATCTTCATCTAGGAGGCCACTCAGCACGGAGAACTGTCACTCTGCATGGGCTATTGCCCGTGCAGAGTGACCAATTACCAGGAGAACTTGGTGTTTGGCCGGCCCGGCCTCACACCAACGCCGACAGCACCGAGGTGAAGAACCCCAGCCCGTCCGTGCCCGGACCACACAGGTCCTCGACGGCGTGCTCGGGGTGCGGCATCAGGCCGACGACGTTGCCGCGCTCGTTGGTGACCCCGGCGATGTCGCGGAGCGAGCCGTTCGGGTTGTCCAGGTAGCGGGCGACCACGCGGCCCTCGCCCTCGAGCCGGTCGAGGGTGGGCTCGTCGGCGACGAAGCAGCCCTCGCCGTTCTTCAGCACGATCGTCACCTCGTCACCCTCGTCGTACGACGAGGTCCAGGCGGTGGCGGTGTTCTCGATCCGCAGCCGCTGGTCGAGGCAGCCGAACTTGCGGTGGTCGTTGCGGATCAGCGCACCCGGCAGCAGGTGCGACTCGCACAGGATCTGGAAGCCGTTGCAGATGCCGAGCACCGGCATCCCGTCCCGTGCCCGCTCGACCAGGTCGGTCATCACCGGCGCGAACCTGCTGATCGCGCCGCAGCGCAGGTAGTCGCCGTAGGAGAACCCGCCGGGCAGCACCACCGCGTCGACGCCCTTGAGGTCGTGGTCGCCGTGCCAGAGGGCGACGGCCTCGGCCCCGGCCAGGCGTACGGCGCGGGCCGCGTCGACGTCGTCGAGCGAACCCGGGGAAGGTGACGACCCCGACCCTCACTGGTCGACCACGTGCACGCTGAAGTTCTCGATCACCGGGTTGGAGAGCAGCGTCTCCGCCATCTGGTGCACCTCGGCCAGCCGGGCGTCGGTGACCTCGCCCTCGAGCTCGAGCTCGAAGCGCTTGCCCTGCCGGACGTCGCTCACACCCTCGAAGCCGAGCCGCGGCAGCGCGCCGTGGACCGCCTTGCCCTGCGGGTCGAGGATCTCGGGCTTGGGCATCACGTCGACGACGACTCGGGCCATGCCCGAAGCCTAAGGGGTGGTCGACACCGACCCGGACGCCGCCACGGGCTGGTACGTGCAGTCGCTGTCGGCGTCCGTGGCCTCCGCCGCCGACGCCGGCTTCTCCGGCTGGTCGTCGATCACGCCGGTGCCGGCGCCGACCACGGCGGTCAGCCCGCGCTTGCCCTCGGGCCGGAGCTTCCTCGGCGCCGGGTGCAGCGCCTTCTGCACCGCCGCCTGGACGTAGCCGAAGTCCGGCTCGTTGGGGTTGAACTCCGACGACAGCTGGAAGACCACGGACCTGATCGGCTGTTTCTTCATCTTGAACGTGGTGTCGACGAAGGCCGGGAGCAGCTTCTGGGGCACGTCGGTGCGCAGGATCTTCTTGCTGGCGTTGGCGAGCTGGGTGTAGCGGGTGAGCAGGTTGACCGGGTCTGCTTCGGCCACGATGGCGTTGATCGCACAGCGCTGCCGTTCCATCCGCTTGTAGTCGGTGGAGCCGTAGCGGCCGCGGGTGAACCACAACGCCTTGAAGCCGTTGAGGTGCTGGCTCGGTCCGGGCTGGAGGTAGCCGGTCGGCGGGATGTGCCGGTCGGTGTCGCCGTTGATCGGCACCGGCTCGTTGATGTTGACCGTGATCCCGCCGATCGCGTCGACGATCTGCCGGAAACCGTTGAGGTTGACCAGCAGGTAGTAGTCGACGGGGATCCCGAGCGCTCCCGAGACCGCCATCTTCACCGCGTCGGCACCCTCGTTGTCGGTGCGCCCGATCACGCCCGGGTGCGCCGCCGGGACGTTCCGGTAGACCGCGTTGAGCATCTCCTCACCGTCGTTGCAGCACTGCTCGAACCCGTTGGGGTAGAGCGCGTGCAGCGGGCTGTCGACCGGGAACGGCACGTTGCGCAGGTTGCGCGGCAGGCTGAACATCACCGAGGCCCCGGTGTGGGTGTCGATGCTGACCAGGATCACCGAGTCGGTGCGGATGCCGGTCCGACCGACACCGCCGTCGCCGCCGAGCAGCAGCAGGTTGACCCGGTCCTTGGTGCCCCACGGATCCTTTTTGGTGATGTGCTGGATGGTCGGTGAGGTGACCGTGTGCTCGTTGGGTGCCACCGTGTTGATCAGGTCGCGGGTCACCATCGCGTAGCGGGCGCCGGTGGCCAGCGAGCCGGCAACGGCCAGGGAGAGCAGCACGGCCAGCAGCGAGCCGAACAGGTTCTGCCTGCGGGTCGGCCGGGCGGGCCGGGAGCGGTGGTACGTCGTGAGGATCAGCGCGACCCAGACCACGATCGCCGCCACACAGCCGATCGCGATCCAGCGGAGCGACTGCGGCTCGAGCGCCACCTTGAGCAGCTGGGTGCGGTGGCTGCGGTAGGCGTAGAGCCCGGCCACGGCGAGCAGGACCGCAGGGACCACGACCACACCGACGGTCCACAGCACGGTGTGCCCGAAGCCGGTGTGCTTGATCTTGCGGCGGGCCCCCGGAGGCGGAGAACCCGCTCTCGGCGAACTCACGCCGCAGAGTGTAGGTCAGGCCGGTCGGTCCGGACGGCATCCGCCGGAACAGGCTGACTGGACCAGTGGCTCAGCCGGTCGGTCGCTGCGAGAGCGCCTCGTTAGCCTTCTCCAGGTCGTGCGCGAGCGCAGCCGGCGCGAGGCGTCGTACGACGGCCGAGACCGCGCGCCACAGTCCCTCGGAGATGATCTCGACCTCGGCGCTGACCCGGGTGCCGGTGCCGACCGCGGTGAACCGGAGCGTCAGGTTAGCGGTGACCCCGCGCCAGGAGCCGGTCTCCGCCCAGACCCGGTACGGGACGAGCTCGGTGATCTCCATCTCCGGCCGGAAGCCCGGACCGGTCAGGTCGCGCCAGCGCATCCCGACCCGCGGCTCGCCCCGGTCGAGCATCTCGACCCCCTTGAGGCTGGACTGCCACTCGGGCCGCTTGCGCGGGTCGGCGAGATAGGTGAACACCACCTCGGGTGGCTGGGAGAACAGGACGGTGGCGGCGTGGGTGTTCACCACGTCCGCCCCGTGAGCAGCTCGTAGGCCTCGAGGTAGCGCTCCCGGGTGCGTTCGACGACCTCGTCCGGCAGCGCCGGCGGACGCTCACCCGACGCCCGGTCCCAGCCGCTCGCCGGGGACAGCAGCCAGTCGCGCACGATCTGCTTGTCGTACGACGCCTGGGCCTGGCCCGGCTGCCACTCGTCGGCCGGCCAGAACCGGCTCGAGTCCGGTGTCAGCACCTCGTCGGCGAGCACCGTCGGACCGCCGGCCCGGAGCCCGAACTCGAGCTTCGTGTCGGCCAGGATCAGCCCGCGCCCGCGGGCGATCTCCTCCGCCGTCGCGTAGACGGCCATCGTCAGCCGCCGCAGCTCGGCCGCCCGCTGCTCGCCGAGCTCACGCACCACCGCCGCGTAGGAGACGTTCTCGTCGTGCTCGCCGACCGCGGCCTTCGTGGCCGGAGTGAAGATCGGCTCGGGCAGCCGGCTCCCGTCGACCAGACCCGCTGGGAGCGGCACGCCACAGACCTCGCCGGTCTCGCGGTAGTCGAGGAGGCCGGAGCCCGCGAGGTAGCCGCGCGCCACGCACTCGACCGGGAACATCGCGAGCTCCTCGCAGATCACCGCACGACCGGAGACCTCGGCCGGGACGTCGGTCGAGACCACGTGGTGGGGCACGCACCTCGGCCAGCCGCTCGAACCACCACAGCGACATCCGGGTGAGGATCTCGCCCTTGTCCGGGATCGTGCTGTCGAGCACGAAGTCGAACGCCGAGATCCGGTCGCTGGCCACCATCAGCAGCCGCCCGTCGTGCGGGCCTCCGGTGAGCCGGTAGAGGTCGCGCACCTTCCCGGAGTGGAGGTGATCCGCGCCGGAGACCTGCGGAGCGGGCGGGATGTTCGTCTGGGCGGGATGCTCCACGAGACCCACCCTAACCAGCCGCGGCACGCGCGAAGACGACGTACCGGTGGGTGCCACGGCGCAGCCCCACCACCGCGACCTTCGGGTCGCTGCCGGTCAGCCGCCAGACGTCGGTGCCGAACCCACCGGATCCGTTGTCGCAGGTCTCACCGTCCCGGCAGCCGGGGTAGGTGCCGTCGCCCAGCTCTTCGCCGCGGTCGCGGCCGGGGTCGAAGGTCGGGTCCTCGCGCTCGGTGTAGGTGTGGCCCCGGAACACCACCGTCGAGGGACACCCGGACCCGTCGCCGTCGCACGCCACGGGCGCGCCGCAGGACAGCACCAGGAGGGAGGCCCCCAGCGCCACGGCGGTCCGACCGCGAGCCACCCGTCCTACGCTAGCTGTACTGGCGGTCCGGTGCCGCTCAGCTCGTGAGCAGCTGCTTCTCGATCTCCTCGAGGGACTGCCTGGCGTAGCCCTTCCACAGCCAGCCGAACAGCGGCATCGCGAGCTCGGCGAGCTGCGAGGCCGGGTGCACGGTCCAGGCCCAGGTGATCCGGACCCCGGTCCCGGCCGGCTCGAAGGTCCAGACGCCCTCCAGGGTCGAGACCAGCAGCTTCATCGGACCGGTGACCTCGCTGATCGTGTAGCCGAACCGGTGCGGCTCCTCGACCGTGGTCAGCTCCTCGCGCATGCTGCCGCCGTCGGCGGTGTGGATGGTGCGGGCCTGGCCGACGGTGCCCCAGTCGCCCACCTGGTCGGTCACGTCGCGGACCGAGGGGATCGGGCCGTACCAGCGGGCGAAGACCACCGGGAGCGGCGCCGGCATCACCCGGTCGGAAGGCCTGCTCGACCGGCACCGGCACGGCGCGCGACTGCTGGACCACGAGGGGGTTGGTCATGACCCGATCCTACGAGGTGGGAAGGTGTGGCATGGCTGAGTCCGCGGAGGAGCTGTACGCCCGGGTCGTCGCACAGGTTCGGCGAGGACGGCCACCTGCCGTTGCCACCGATCGCCGACTGGGACACGTTCCCCTTCGAGGGCGACATCCGTGTGCGCGCGGTGCGCCCGCCCGCCCCGGAGCGGGCCCGCAACGGCGAGGGCGGCCAGCCCTGCCACCGGTGCGAGGACCCCGACCGCGGGGTGATCTGGCGCAACGAACGGTGGCTGGTGTGCACGTTCGACCAACCCACCGGGCTGCCCGTCGTGGTGTTCCTGATGACCAACGAGCACATCGAGTTCGAGGACATGGACGACGACCTCGCCGCGGAGTACGGCCGGATCAGCAACTGGCTGCACCGGATCATCGGCAACCTCGACAACGTCGGCCGGGTGCACATCGGCAAGTGGGGCGACGGGGCCCAGCACCTGCACGTCTGGTTCATGGCGCGCACCGAGGGCGTCGGCCAGTGCCTCGGCAGCTTCGCCACCCTGTGGGACGACATCCTCCCGCCGCAGCCCGAGGACGTCTGGCGTGCCGACCTCGTCCAGATCGCGCGTCGGCTGGCCACGCATGACGGGCGCGCCCTGATCTAGCGCCGTCCGGTCAGTAGGCGACGCGGAAACCTGCGCGCCCTCCGGCGGCGCTGTCCCGGCTCGTCGACGGCGTCGACGTGCGCCCCCGGCGGGCCGGAACGGCACCACGCCACCATCGCCTCGACCGGGCCGCGGTCACCCTCGAACCGGGCCGCCACCGACTCGTCCGGCTCGTTGCGCACCCAGCCGCGGACCCCGCGACCGACGGCCTCCTGCTGGCAGGCCCACCGGAAGCCGACGCCCTGCACGTGGCCGGAGACCCGCACCTCGACCGCGACCTCCATCGTCAGAGGATGCCGGCCGGGCGGTACGACGCCGCCTCCGGATCGCCGGCCACGACCTCCTCCACCCGACGTACGACGGAGGCGACCTGGTCGCGGGCGGCACCGGTGAAGTCGATCGGGTCGGCGACCAGTCCCCCGATCTGCTCGCGGGTCAGCCCGAGCCGACGTCTCCGGCGAGCCGCTCGAACAGGTCGTTGTCGGTGCGCCCCTGCCGCATCTCCAGCGCCACCGCGACCGCGTGCTCCTTGATCGCCTCGTGGGCCGTCTCGCGACCGACCCCGTTGCGCACCGCCGCCATCAGCACCTTGGTGGTGGCCAGGAACGGCAGGTAGCGGTCGAGCTCGCGCTGGATCACGGCCGGGAAGGCGCCGAACTCGTCGAGCACGGTCAGGAACGTCTGGAACAGCCCGTCACAGGCGAAGAACGCGTCGGGCAGCGCCACTCGCCGCACCACCGAGCAGGAGACGTCACCCTCGTTCCACTGGTCGCCGGCGAGCTCGCCGACCATGGACAGGTGGCCGCGGAGCACGACCGCGAGCCCGTTCACCCGCTCGCAGGACCTGGTGTTCATCTTGTGCGGCATCGCCGACGAGCCGACCTGACCCTCGGCGAAGCCCTCGGTCACCAGCTCGATGCCGGCCATCAGCCGGATCGTCCGGGCGAGGCTGGACGGGCCGGCGACGGCCTGCACCAGCGCGGAGACGACGTCGAAGTCGAGCGACCGCGGGTAGACCTGGCCGACGCTGGTCAGCACCTCCTCGAACCCGAGGTGCGTGGCGACCCTGGTCTCCAGGCCGGCCAGCCTGCGGGGGTCGCCGCCGAGCAGGTCGAGCATGTCCTGGGAGGTGCCGACGGGGCCCTTGATCCCCCGCAGCGGGTACCGCTCCAGCAGGTCGTCGAGGCGGGCCAGCGCGACCAGCACCTCGTCGGCGGTGGTGGCGAAGCGCTTGCCGAGCGTGGTCGCCTGGGCGGCGACGTTGTGCGAGCGACCCGCCATCACGGTCTCGCTGTGCTCGACGGCCAGCCGGGAGAGCCGGGACAGGGTGGCCACCATCCGCTGGCGGACCACGAGCAGCGACTGCCGCACCTGGAGCTGCTCGACGTTCTCGGTGAGGTCGCGCGAGGTCATCCCCTTGTGGATGTGCTCGTGGCCGGCGAGCGCCGCGAACTCCTCGATGCGTGCCTTGACGTCGTGCCGGGTGACCCGCTCACGCGCCGCGATGCTGGCCAGGTCGACGTCGTCGACGACCTTCTCGTAGGCCTCGACCACACCGTCGGGCACGTCGACACCGAGGTCGCGCTGGGCCTGCAGCACGGCGATCCAGAGCCGGCGCTCGAGCACGATCTTGTGCTCGGGGGACCAGATGGCGGCCAGATCGGCCCCGGCGTAGCGGGTGGCCAGGACGTTGGGAACGCTCACGTGGAGCGAGTCTATCGGCGGCGTCCCGGGCGCATGGTGACTCAGACGCCGGCCGCGATGTCCGTGCGCCACTGCGCGCCGGGGAACGCGATCGAGGACACCCCCTCGTAGGCCTTCGCCCGGGCGTCGGCGACGGAGGTGCCGACGGCGGTGACGGCGAGCACTCGCCCACCTGCGGTGACCAGGGCGCCGTCGCGGCGCGCCGTCCCGGCGTGCACGGCGTCGACGTCGTCCTCGCCGGCGAGGGTCTCGGTGCCGACGATCACGTCGCCGCTGCTGGACGACTCGGGGTAGCCGCGCGAGGCCATCACGACCGCGACGGCCCCGCCGGGCTTCCAGCGCGGCGGGTCGACCTGGTCCAGCACGCCGTCGGCTGCGGCCTTGAGCAGGACGCCGAGCGGCGAGTCGAGCAGCGCCATCAGGGGCTGGGTCTCCGGGTCGCCGAAGCGGGCGTTGAACTCGACCACCTTCAAGCCCGCGCCCGGTCAGCGCGAGGCCGGCGTACAGCAGCCCGGCGAACGGTGTGCCCCGACGCGCCATCTCGTCCACGGTCGGCTGCAGCACCCGCGCGTGCACGTCCTCGACCAGGCCCTCGGGCGCCCACGGCAGCGGCGTGTAGGCACCCATGCCGCCGGTGTTGGGCCCCTCGTCACCGTCGAAGATCCGCTTGAAGTCCTGGGCCGGCTGGAGCGGGTAGACGGTTCGCCCGTCGGTGATCGCGAACAGCGACACCTCCGGGCCGTCGAGGTACTCCTCGACCACGACCCGCTCGCACCCGACGGCGTGCGCCAGGGCGACCGCGCGGTCGTCGGTGACCACGACGCCCTTGCCGGCCGCGAGCCCGTCGTCCTTGACCACGTACGGCGCCCCGAACGCGTCGAGCGCCGCCGCGGACTCCTCCGGTGTCGTGCACACGTGTGCGAGGGCGGTCGGCACCTCGGCGACGGCCATCACCTCCTTGGCGAAGGCCTTCGAGCCCTCCAGCGCGGCGGCCTCGCGGCTCGGGCCGAAGCAGCTGATCCCGCGGGCCCGGACCGCGTCGGCGACCCCGGCCACCAACGGCGCCTCCGGGCCGATCACCACCAGGTCGGCGCCGAGGTCCGCCGCGAGTGAGGCGACCGCGTCGCCGTCCATCGGGTCGACCTCGTGCAACGTCGCCACCTCGCCGACGCCCGGGTTGCCCGGCGCGGCGTGCACCTCGGTGACCGACGGGTCGCGGGAGAGCGCGATCGCGAGCGCGTGCTCGCGGGCGCCGGTGCCGATCACGAGGGTTCTCACGCGGGCGAGCCTAGTGCGTTCGGGAGCCGCGGACCGGGGGCGCTCGGGTAGCGTCGCGGACACCATGGCGCGGTCCCGCAACCCGGCAGTGGAGCCGACCTCCACCCTGCTCCTCGCCGCGCCCCTGAGGCGGCGACCGCGGCGTACGCCGGTGCTGGTCGTGGCCGCCGTGGTGGGTGCCGTGCTCGGCATCGGCACCCAGCTCGCGCGGGACGACCCGGGCCCACCTCCGGCCGATCCCGACCCGGTGAAGGTCGACCAGAACCGCCTGGCCCGGGTGTCGTACGACGGGGACACCGCCTCGGACGTCGCGATCCAGACCCTCGGGGTGCCGGGCCGGCTGCTCGTGTTCGCCTCGGAGCACCGCTCGTTCGCCGACGCCGCGGAGTGGAGCCGCGTGCCCGGCACCGTCGACGGCGTCCGACCGAGCCGGCTCAACGGCGACGTCGACGGCGACGGGCGGACCGACGCGATCACGGTCGCGTTCGACGGCAGCCGGGCCGAGGTGTCGGTGCTGCTCAGCACGGGAGACGGGTTCGCGAGCCCGCAGGTCTGGGGTGCGGTCGACGGGATCGGCGGGCCCCGGGACGTCTTCGCGTCCGGCGACGTCACCGGTGACGGCCTCAGCGACCTGATGGTCACCCACGAGGACCCGGACTCCGGTGGCCTCGACGTGGAGGTGCTGCGCTCCAGGGGTGGGTCGTTCGCGAGCCCCCGCACCTGGGCGAAGGGTCTGCCCTGGCAGCTGCGCCTCGTGCGGCTGATGCCCGGTGACCTCGACGACGACGGTCGCAGCGACCTGCTCGCCGCCGTCCCGGCCGCGGGTGGCGGCGTCGAGCTGCAGGTGCTGGAGTCGGAGGGGAGCAGGTTCGGGGACCCGACCGTGTGGCGCACCGTTCCGTCGGTCCGCTGGGAGGACGTGAAGCTGCTGCCGGGCGACTTCGACGGAGACCACGACGCCGACATCGCGCTGGCCCTCGACACCGGCGCGGGAGCGTTGGAGGTCCGGGTGTTCCGGCCCGAGGGCGACGGTTTCCGCCGGGGCGAGGACTGGTTCACCCGGCCGGGGTGGGGTGTCCACCAGTCCTGGCTGACCTCGGGCGACTACGACGGAGACGGCCGGACCGACGTGGCCCGGATCGCCGACGCCGACCCGGGCTCGGGTCTCACCGGCATCGTGCTCTCGGTGGCCCTCTCCGACGGTTCCGCGTTCCGCACCGACCGGGTCTGGGCCAACGATCCCGACGTCCGGCGCAGCGACATGTTCACGCTGGGACGGATCGGATGATGCGTCGGCGGCTGATCGCGCTGGTCGCGCTGGTGGTGCTGGTGGCCGTCGCAGCCGGGTGCGGGTCGGACCGGACGCCGCCGCGCCGTTCGTCCGCGACCGGACCGGTGGTGGTGGTGATCTCCGTGGACGGGCTGAACCCGGACGCGCTGACCCGGCTCGGCAGCCGCCGGCTTCCCGCGTTCGCCCGGCTGGCCTCCGGTGGCGCGTCCACGCTCGACGCGCGCACGTCGTACGAGAAGACGCGGACGCTGCCGAACCACACCGGGATGATGACCGGCCTCGCGGTGGGCGGCGCCGACGGGCACCACGTCACCTTCAACGAGGACGACGGGAGGACGCTGGAGGAGCTCAACGGGCGCTACCTGCCGGGGATGTTCGACGTGGCGCACGACCACCGGCTGCGGACCGCGCTCTACGCCTCGAAGCCGAAGTTCGAGTTCCTGGTGCGCTCGTGGGACGCAGAGCACGGCGCGCGCGACCGGACCGGCGCCGACGACGGCCGCGACAAGCTCGACACCGCGAGGATCGCGGCCACCGGTGAGCTGCTCGACGCGATGCTGGCGCGGCTGCGCACGCACCCCGCGCACCTGACGTTCCTGCACCTGGCGGCACCGGACGGGGCGGGGCACGGGTCCGGGTTCATGTCGGCGTCGTACCTCGACGCGGTGGCGAGGACCGACCGTCAGGTCGGCCGGGTGCTCGACGCGATCGAGTCGACACCGGGGCTGCGCGCACGGACCACGGTGGTGCTCACGGCCGACCACGGCGGCGACGGTCCGGGGCACGAGAACTTCCGGTCGCCCGCGAACTACACGATCCCGTTCTACGTCTGGGGCCGTGGCGCACGGAAGGGCGCGGACCTCTACCGGCTCAACCCGGGACGGCAGGATCCGGGCGACGCGCGTCCGTCGTACGACGGGCCGCAGCCGGTGCGCAACCTCGACGTCGCCGACCTCGCACTCCGGCTGCTGGGCCTGCCGCCGGTGCCCGGGACGCCCAGCCACGGGGAGGGCGTGCTGGTCACGGAGTGATCAGCGGGGGCGTTCCGGCCGACCCCCTCCGCTCACCGCAGCACCACCGTCTGCTCACGGTCCGGGCCGACCCCGACCGCCCAGAACGGCGCGCCGGACATCTCCTCGAGCGCCCGCACGTAGGCCTGCGCGTTCGGCGGCAGGTCGTCGAAGGTGCGACAGTCCGAGATGTCGGACATCCAGCCGTCGAGGAGCTCGTAGACCGGCTTGGCGTGGTGGAACTCCGTCTGCGTCATCGGCATCTCGTCGACCCGGGTGCCGTCGATCTCGTAGCCGACGCAGACCGGGATCCGCTCCCACTCGCCGAGCACGTCGAGCTTGGTCAGGAAGAACTCGGTCAGCCCGTTGACCCGGGCGGCGTAGCGGGCGATCACGGCGTCGTACCAGCCGCAGCGGCGCGGCCGGCCGGTCGTCGTCCCGAACTCGGCACCGGCCGTTGCGCAGCAGCTCGCCGTCGTCGTCGAACAGCTCGGTCGGGAAGGGACCCTCCCCGACGCGCGTCGTGTAGGCCTTGACGATGCCGATCACCCGGTCGATCCGGGTCGGCGGGATGCCGGAGCCGGTGCACGCGCCGCCGGCGGTCGCCGACGACGACGTCACGAACGGGTAGGTGCCGTGGTCGACGTCGAGCAGCGTCGCCTGACCGGCCTCGAGCAGCACGGTCTCGTCGCGGTCGAGCGCCTGGTTGAGCAGCAGCCCGCTGTCGCAGACCATCGGCCGCAGCCGGTCGGCGTAGGCGAGGAGCTCCTCGACGGTGGCCTCGACCGAGGGGGCGCGCCGGTTGTAGATCTTCGCGAGCACCTGACCCTTGAGCTCGAGCACGCCCTCGACCTTCTGGGCCAGGATCTTCTCGTCGAACAGGTCCTGGACCCGGATCCCGATCCGGTTCATCTTGTCCGCGTACGTCGGGCCGATCCCGCGGCCCGTCGTGCCCAGCCGGCGGCCGCCGAGGAACCGCTCGGTCACCTTGTCGACGGTGCGGTTGTAGTCGGCGATCACGTGCGCGTTGGCGCTGATCCGCAGCTTGCTGACGTCGATGCCACGGGCGTCGAGCGTCGTCAGCTCCTCGAACAGCACGTTGAGGTCGACCACGACGCCGTTGCCGATCACCGGTGTGCAGCCGGCGGTGAGGATGCCACTGGGCAGCAGGTGGAGGGCGTACTTCTGGTCACCGATGACCACGGTGTGCCCGGCGTTGTTGCCGCCGTTGAACTTCACGACGTAGTCGACGCTGCTGCCCAGCAGGTCGGTCGCCTTGCCCTTGCCCTCGTCGCCCCACTGGGCGCCGAGCACGACGATGGCGGGCATCGGCCCACCCCCCTCTGTTCGATGAGCCAGCCGCTTCGACTGCTGGTCAGGGTGCAAGTGCGCGTGGGCCCTTGCGGCGACACGTTATCAAGATGTGGATAGGTTGCTGCCGATGGATCCTCTTCTGCTCATCGCCAACAGCGACGCGGGGACCTCCGAGCAGGAGACGCTCGGCGAGGCCCTGAAGGTCCTGCGTGCCCACACCGACGTCGAGGTCTGCAAGACCAGCAACCCCGGCGAGCTCGACGGCGTCCTGCACCGCGCCGGCTCGCGGCGGGTCGTCGTGGCCGGCGGTGACGGGAGCCTGCACGCCGTCGTGTCCGCGCTGCACCGGCGCCACGACCTGTCGCGTACGACGCTGGCGCTGATCCCGCTCGGCACCGGCAACGACTTCGCCCGCGGCACGGGCATCTCCCTGGATCCCGCGGAGGCGGCGGAGGTCGCCCTGTTCGGCGACGTACGACCGCTGGACCTGATCGTCGACGAGGTCGGCGAGATCGTCGTCAACAACGTGCACGCCGGCGCGAGTGCGCAGGCCAGCCGCCGCGCCGAGCGCTGGAAGAAGCGGCTCGGCGCGCTCGGGGTAGGGAAGGTCAACCTGGGCAAGCTCGGCTACCCGATCGGTGCCGCGCTGGCCTCGATCAAGCCGCCCTTCGTGCGGCTGCGGATCGAGGCGGACGGCGAGGTCATCGCCGAGCTCGACCGGCACGTCCTGATGATCTCCGTCGGCAACTCCTCGCACATCGGCGGCGGCACCCCGATCACCCCCGACGCGACGCCGGAGGACGGCAAGGCCGACGTGATGGTCTCGTTCGCCACCGGGCCGTTCGCGCGGATCGGCTACGTGGTGAAGATGCGCCGTGGGGACCACCAGGAGCGCGACGACGTGCTGCACCTGCGCGCCAAGCAGGTGAGCATCGCCGGGGAGGAGTTCTGGTGCAGCGCCGACGGCGAGATCTACGGCCCCGAGCGCCAGCGCACCTGGACCGTCGAGCCGGCCGCGTTCCACATGGTGCTGCCGCACCACGGCAACGAGGTCACCCAGGACTGACCGGCCTCACGTGGCCGGCGGAGCCTCCAGGTCGTTCGCGCGTGCCAGGTCGTGCGCCACGGTCGGGTCGTCCTTGTCCGCGTAGTAGTCCGACGTCACTGTCGCGTCACGACCGTTGGACACCTTCATCGCGTTGAGCGCCGCACTGACCACCACGGCCACGACCAGGTTCAGTGCGAACGCGGTCATCGCGATGTAGCCCATGTCGCCGAGACCCGGGATCTCCGCCAGCGAGCCACCGAAGTGCTTGCCCGTGGCCGGGTTGATCACCTGGTACGCCTTGACGGTGCCGTAGACCATGCCCACGGCCCAGCCGGCGAGCAGCGCGTAGCGGTGGAACCAGCGGGTGTAGAGGCTGAACACCACGGACGGGAACGTCTGCAGGATCCAGATGCCGCCGAGCAGCTGGAAGTTGATCGCGTTCTGCTTGTCCAGCGTCAGCACGAACATCAGCGCGAAGGCCTTCACCACCAGCGACGTCACCTTGGAGACCTTGGCCTCCTCGGCGGGCGTCGCGTCCTTCTTGATGAACTCCTTGTAGATGTTGCGGGTGAAGGTGTTCGCCGCGGCGATCGACATGATCGCGGCCGGCACGAGCGCGCCGATGGCGATGGCAGCGAACGCGACGCCGGTGAACCAGCTGGGGAAGAAGTCCTCGAACAGCTGCGGGATCACGAGCTGGGGGTTCGGCTTGCCGTCGAGCCCGACGGGGTTCGTCTTGGCCGCGATCGCCACCCAGCCGAGCAGGGCCAGCAGGCCGAGCACGAACGAGTACGCCGGCAGGAGCGCGGCGTTGCGGCGGACCGTGGTGCGGCTGCCGGACGACAGGCTCGCCGTCACCGAGTGCGGGTACATGAACAACGCCAGCGCGGAGCCGAGGCCCAGGGTCGCGTAGGCCCAACCCTGGCCGACTCCGGGAATGAACGCCCCGGTCGGCTTGCCCGTGGCCTCGTTGACCGTCGCCATCTTCTCCTTGGCGGCGCCGAAGATCTCCTCCCAGCCGCCGACCTGCGAGGGCAGGTAGACGATCGCGACGATGATCACCAGGTAGATCAGGATGTCCTTGACGAACGCGATCACCGCCGGAGCGCGCAGCCCGGACGAGTAGGTGTAGGCCGCCAGCAGCGCGAACGCGATGAACAGCGGGGCGTCCTTGGCCACCCAGTTGTCGCCGCCGCCGAGGCCGGCCACCTCGAGCACGGCCTGGATGCCGACCAGCTGGAGCGCGATGTAGGGCATCGTCGCCACGAACCCGGTGACCGCGATCGCCAGGCTGAGGCTCCGGGTGTCGTAGCGACCCTGCACGAAGTCCGCCGTCGTCACGTATCCGTGGCGGTGGCTGACCGACCACAGCCGGGCCATGAAGATGAAGATGATCGGGTACAGGATGATCGTGTAGGGCACCGCGAAGAAGCCTGCGACCGCGCCTGTGGCGAACATCGCCGCGGGCACCGCGACGAACGTGTAGGCCGTGTAGAGGTCGCCTCCGAGCAGGAACCAGGTCACCCAGGTGCCGAACTTGCGGCCGCCGAGGCCCCACTCGTCGAGCGAGTCCAGGGAGTCGGCGCGGTGGAAGCGGGTGGCCATGAAGCCCGCGACCGTCACCACCAGGAAGAGCGCGATCAGGACCGCGAGGGCCACCCCGTTGACGCCACCACCGGCCGCCATCGGGACCGTCGCCGGGCTCACTTGCGGCCTCCCTTGCGGGCCGCCAGCACCAGCTTGTACGCGGTCCAGGTCATCGCCGAGCAGAGGAACACCCAGAGGAACTGGTACCAGAAGAAGAACGGGAACCCGAAGAGCCTCGGCGTCTCCCTGGCATAGCTGGGCACCCACATCAGGGCGATCACCGGGAGGGCCAGCAGCACCCCTGCCGCAACCATCATCCCCGTGTTGGTGGGAGGCGCTCCACGGTCGTGCGTGGGCTCCCGCGACGTGTCGTCTCCGAGACTCATGACCGGGAGGCTACTCCCGACGCGACCTCCGTCATACCCCCCAGATGCGGCCGCGCCGCGTCGGGGCGGTCAGAGCAGCGCGTCGTACGCCGTGGGGCTGGAGTCGCGCAGGAAGTCCCGGCACCGGGCCTCCTCCGGGGTCTCGCCGATCCGGCCGGCGGCGAGGGCGAGCGCGGCGAGCGCGCGCAGGAAGCCCCGGTTCGGCTCGTGCTCCCACGGCACCGGGCCGTGCCCCTTCCACCCGTTGCGGCGCAGCAGGTCGAGACTGCGGTGGTAGCCGACCCGGGCGTAGGCGTAGGCCGTGACGTCGTCCACGGCGTCGTCCGCGAGGGCGGCCTCGGCCAACGTGGCCCAGGCCAGCGGTGACTCCGGGTGGCGTCGCACCACGTCGTGCGCGTCGGCATCGCCGGCGAGCTCGGCGGCTGCCGGGTCCTCCGGGAGATGGGTCGGCGGGGGTCCCGCCATCAGGTCGTGGCCGGTGAAGGAGTCGCTCATGGAAGAAGTGTCCCTGTTCGGTTGTTGCCTGCTGTCATGAGCCACCCCGCACCGCCCGCCGAACCGCAGGTGAGCCCCGACGACGTCAACCCCTGGCCCGCTCTCTTCGCCCTGTGCCTCGGCTTCTTCATGATCCTGGTCGACTCGACCATCGTGTCGGTGGCGACGCCCGCGATCATCGAGGACTTCGGCTCCCAGGTGAACGACGTGGTGTGGGTGACCAGCGCCTACCTGCTGGCCTACGCGGTGCCGGTGCTGATCACCGGACGACTGGGCGACCGGTTCGGTCCGAAGCGGCTCTACCTGCTCGGGCTCACCGTGTTCACGCTGTCCTCGCTGTGGTGCGGCCTGACCGGCAGCATCGAGGCGCTGATCGTGGCGCGGGTCTTCCAGGGCCTGGGTGCCGCGATGATCACGCCGCAGACGATGGCGATCATCACCCGCATCTTCCCGTCCGAGCGCCGGGGCCGGGCGATGGCGCTGTGGGGTGCCACCGCCGGGGTCGCCACCCTGGTCGGTCCCGCTGGTCGGTGGCGTGCTCGTCGACAGCCTCGGCTGGGAGTGGATCTTCTTCATCAACATCCCGGTCGGCCTGGTCGCGTTCGTGCTGGCCGCCCGTCTGGTCCCGACGCTCCCGACCAGCTCGCACCGGTTCGACTGGCTCGGCGTCGCCCTGTCCGGGGTCGGGATCTTCCTGCTGGTCTTCGGCATCCAGGAGGGCCACCAGTACGACTGGGCCACGATCACCGGCCCGATCAGTGTCTGGAGCCTGATCGTCGCCGGCCTGTTCATCTTCGGCGGCTTCGTCTTCTGGCAGGCGCGCAACAAGCGGGAGCCGCTGGTGCCGCTGGCGCTGTTCCGCGACCGCAACTTCTCCCTCGCCAACGTGGCGATCTCGTCGATGGGGTTCGCGATCACCGCCCTGGTGTTCCCGTTCATGCTCTACGCCCAGCTGGTGCGTGGGCTCTCACCCACCCAGGCGGCCGCCCTGCTGGTGCCGATGGCACTGATGTCGATCGTGCTCGCTCCCTGGGTGGGCAAGCTCACCGACAACGTCCACCCACGGCAGATCACCGGGTTCGGCTTCGCCGCGGCGATCACGTCACTGGTCTGGCTGGCCGCCGAGATGAACCCGGGCTCCGCGACCTGGCAGCTCCTGCTGCCGCTCGCGCTGCTCGGCATCGGCAACGCCTTCATCTGGGCGCCGACGTCCGCGACGGCGACCCGCAACCTCCCGCCCCGGAGCGCCGGAGCCGGTGCGGGCGTCTACAACGCCACCCGCCAGTTCGGCGCGGTCCTCGGCGCGGCCGCGATCGCGGTCGTGATGGACTCCCGTCTCGCCGCCGAGGGCCTCGTGCTCGACCCGGCGAAGGCCTCGACGGTCAGCAAGCTCCCGGACGCGGTGACCGGCCCGTTCGCGACCGCGATGTCCCAGAGCCTGCTGCTGGCCCCGGTCATCCTCGTCGCCGGTCTCCTGGCCGCCGTGATGTTCGACCGCCCCCGGCACCAGCAGGCCGCGGCTGATGCCCGGGTGTCGGCGGTGGGCGAGGGTTCCGTCGCGCCCGCGCAGCTGTAACGCGGGGTTATCGTCGCTGCACACGTGTTGTACGGCGTGCGCAGCGTCAACGAGCCGTGCGCAGTGGAGCGTCAGCCGGCCCGTCGACGACCGCGCATCTCGCGCGCGAAGCGCTCCAGGTGCTCCGGCAGGGCGAAACCGAAGCGTTCGAGCGTCACGTGGTACTCGGCCAGCAGCCGGGCTCGAGCCCGCTTCCGCTCCTCACCCCACAGCTCGGCCCAGATGATCCGGGACATCCCGAGCCCCTGAGCGCAGATCTTCTGCTGACGCTGCCGCTCGTCCCACAGGATCTCCTCGACCGGACGGTCGGCGACCCCTCCCCGGTCACGACGGCGGTACTTCGTGCGACCGTCGAACTCGAAGACGTGCCGACCGACCCGGAGATCACACCAGGCGACGGACTGGCCGATCGGCACCGGGAACTGCGTCTCGGGACGTCCGATCCCGAGCTCGGCCACCAGCAGCCGCGCCAACGACTCTCCCGGCGACTCGGCACCCGGGTCGGCGAGCTCGAACGCGGCCCGCGCGCGGGTGATGCCGGGCCAGCTGCGCATCGCAACGAGCTCTGCGGCCACCGCGTGCGGCGGAGTCCCGCGCCGCAGGACGTCGTCGCAGGCCACGACACCGGCGCCCACTCCGTGCTCGCGGCCCAGGTCCAGTGCGGTGCGGGCAAGCCCGGTCACCGGCATCCCCGACGCAGCCTCGGCACCGTCGACGCCCAGGCGCGTCAGGTGGTGCTTGATCCCGTGCTCCGTCCGCGATCCCCAGATGCCGGGGCGCGTGATGTGGACCAGCTCGACCGCCGGCCGCAGCAACGGGATCCCGTATGCGCGAGCGGCCGAGTCGTGGCTCATCAGGTGCGGCACGGTCAGGTTCAGGTGTGCGGCGCGGTCCCGCAGCAGCCACTGCGCGTCGTACCCGAGGACATCCCAGAGCGCACGCTCGACGTACACACCCCGACGCAGCGGCACCCACGGACCGTGGACGGCCGTCATGGTGCGCAGCTCGCGCTCGGTGCAGCCTGCGGCCACCGCCTGCCGGCGGGTGATCAGGCCGGACTGCTGGGCCGCGACGGCGGCGAGTGTGGGTCGCATCCCAGGGATGCTGCCGCTGGCTGGGCCTCAGCGCGAGAGCGTCGTACGGCGCCTGTGGACAACGTCGTCCGGGCGACCCGACGACCGTCCGACTACCCACGGACTGTTGACGCTGCACACCCCTGACACGCCGTGTGCAGCGACCATAACCCCGCGTTACATGCGGCCGCGCGGCACGAACCTCAGCCGACCGCCTTGCCGCTCGAGCGCAGGTTCTCGCAGGCCTCGACGACCCGGGCGGCCATGCCGGCCTCGGCTGCCTTGCCCCAGGCGCGGGGGTCGTAGACCTTCTTGTTGCCGACCTCACCGTCGATCTTCAGCACGCCGTCGTAGTTGGAGAGCATGTGGCCGGCGACCGCCCGGGTGAACGCGTACTGGGTGTCGGTGTCGACGTTCATCTTCACCACGCCGAAGTCGACGGCGGCACCGATCTCCTCGGCGGTCGAGCCGGAGCCACCGTGGAAGACCAGGTCGAAGGGCCGGGAGCCCTCGGGCAGGCCGAGCTTCTCGGCGGCCGCCTGCTGAGCCTTCTGCAGGATCTCGGGCCGCAGCTTGACGTTGCCCGGCTTGTAGACGCCGTGCACGTTGCCGAAGGTCAGCGCGGTCAGGTAGCGGCCGTTCTCCCCCGAGCCGAGCGCGTCGATCGTGGCCAGCGCGTCCTCCGGGGTGCTGTACAGCTGCTCGCCGCCACCACCCTCGACACCGTCCTCCTCGCCGCCAACGACACCGATCTCGACCTCGAGCACGATGTGCGCGGCGGCCGCCTTCGCGAGCAGCTCCTGGGCGATCTCCAGGTTCTCCTCCAGGGGTACCGCGGACCCGTCCCACATGTGCGATTGGAACAGCGGCAGCTGGCCGTTCTTCACGCGCTCGACCGAGATGTCGAGCAGCGGGCGGACGAAGCCGTCGAGCTTGTCCTTGGGGCAGTGGTCGGTGTGCAGCGCGACGTTGACCGGGTAGTTCTTCGCGACCTCGGCGGCGTACGCGGCGAACGCGCAGGAGCCGGTGACCATGTTCTTGATGGTCGGTCCGGACAGGTAGTCGGCGCCGCCGGTCGAGACCTGGATGATCCCGTCGCTGCCGGCGTCGGCGAACCCCTGCAGCGCGGCGTTGAGGGTCTGGGACGACGACACGTTGATCGCCGGGAAGGCGAACGACTTCTCCTTCGCGGTGTCGAGCATCTGGGCGTACGTCTCGGGCGTGGCGATGGGCATCGGCTTCTCCTGCAGGCGCGGAACTGACGTCGCCCACGACCCTAGTCGCTACCGGCGAGTCACCCTCGGGTCCGGCCTCTAGGCTCGAAGCGTGGACCTCACGACCAGCACCCGCTCCTCCGACCTGCCGGTGCCACCCGACGTCGCCTGGTCGGCTCTGACCCGCGGCGGGAGTGGTCCGCACTGGTACGCCGGCGGCCCGTTCACGCTGCGCGCCGTGCTCGACGGTCTCGTCGGCGGCGAGCGGCCGGTGCACCCACCCGACCGGTCGCTGGAGACCGGCGACCGCGCCTACTTCTGGGAGGTCACCCGCGCCGACCCGCACGTGCTGGAGCTCCGGGCGCGGGTGCGCGCGCCCGGCACCGTCACCCTCCGCTCCACGGTGACGGGCACGGGGGCGAGGTGCCGGCTCACGCAGACCACCCGGTTCGTGCCGTCCGGCGTGCTGGGCGCCGGCTACCTGCTGGTGGACCTGCCCGGTCGCGAGGCCCTGCTGGCGCTGGTCCATCGGCGCACACGCGAGGAGATCCGTTCCCACCGGGCCCGCCCGCCGGGCTGATCAACCACGCCAGGCGTCCCCGAGGTCGGCGTACTGCCGGACCCATGCGTGCATCGCGATCGCGGCGGCGGCGGAGGCGTTGATCGAGCGCGTCGAGCCGAACTGCGCGATCGAGAACGTGCCGTCGCACGCCGCCCGCGCGCCCTCGGAGAGCCCTGGGCCTTCCTGCCCGAACAGCAGGCACACCTCGCGCGGGAGCGTGATCGTCTCGATCGGCTGCGACCCGGGCAGGTTGTCGATGCCGAGCAGGGTCACCTCCTGCTCGTGGAGGTACGACGCCAGCGCGGACGCGTCCTCGTGGTGCCGCAGGTGCTGGTAGCGGTCGGTCACCATCGCCCCGCGCCGGTTCCAGCGCCGGTTGCCGACGATGTGCACCTCGCCGGCCAGGAACGCGTTCGCGGTGCGCACGATCGTCCCGATGTTGAAGTCGTGCTGCCAGTTCTCGATCGCCACGTGGAACCCGTGGCGGCGGGAGTCGAGGTCACGGACGATCGCCTCGAGGCTCCAGTACCGGTAGCGGTCCACGACGTTGCGCCGGTCGCCGTGCGCGAGCAGGTCGGCGTCGTACTGGTCGCCGACGGGCCACTCCCCCGACCACGGACCGACGCCCACCTCGGCCGGCCCGTGCGGCATCGGGTCGTACGGCGCACGCTCCTGCTCCTCGCTCACACAGGGGACCCTAGGTCCAGGGTCAGCCCTCCGTCAGGGTGGCCGGATATCGTCGTCACGTGAACTTCCTCGATGTCGTGCAACCGTTGCTGTTCGGCATCAAGTGGATGGACCCCGAGTGGCTCCTCAGCCAGTTCGGATCCGCCTTCTTCTGGGTGAGCCTGCTGATCATCGTGGTCGAGTGCGGGCTGTTCTTCCCGTTCCTGCCCGGCGACACCCTGCTGTTCGCGATGGGCCTGTTCATCGCCGGCGGGGACATCTCGGTGATCCCCGGCGGTCATCTCGTCAACCTCGTGTTCGCGCTGGTCGTGCTCGGCGTCGGGGCGTTCTCCGGCAACGTGATCGGCTACGAGATCGGCCGCAAGGCCGGGCCACCGCTCTACGAGCGCAACGGCCGGATCATCAAGCGCAAGTACTTCGACCAGACCGAGGCCTTCTTCGACAAGCACGGCAGCAAGGCGCTGGTGATCGGTCGCTTCGTGCCGTTCGTGCGCACCTACATCACGGTCGTCGCGGGCGCCTCGAAGATGCCGCGCCACAAGTTCTTCTACTGGAGCGCGGTCGGCGCCACTCTGTGGGTGCTGCTGATCACCCTGCTCGGCTACTTCCTCGGCTCCGCGATCCCGTCGCTCGGGCAGAACATCGACAAGGCGATCCTGGTGATCCTGCTGCTCTCGGTGATCCCGGTCGCGTGGGAGTGGTGGCGGCACCGGCGTCACGCCGACGCCACCAGCTGACCGACTACCCGACGCGCACGGCGTCGAGCTCGGCCTTGGTCAGCACCGGGCGCACCTCGAGCCCGACGTCGGCCAGCGGGTTGTCGGCAGCCGGGCTCCGGTCGATCGCACAGACCACCACGTCGACACGGGCACCGGCCGCCCGGAGCGCCTCGGTCGCGTCGCGCACGGCGCCGCCGGTCGTGATCACGTCCTCGACCAGCGTGACCTGCCGGCCCTCGACGTCGGGTCCCTCGGCGAGCTTGCAGGTGCCGTACTCCTTGGCCTGCTTGCGCACGAACAACGCGGGCAGGCCGGTGCGGGCGCTGAGCACGGTCGCGATCGGGATCCCCCCGAGCTCGAGACCGCCGAGCAGCTCGGTGCCGGCCGGCACCAGGTCGACCATCTCGGCCACGACCCGCGACAGCAGCTGCGGCTCGGACTCGAACAGGTACTTGTCGAAGTACTCCGAGGACACCTGTCCCGAGCGGAGCGTGAACTCGCCGGTCAGGCGGCAGCAGGCGTCGATGTCGGCGGCGAGCGAGGGATCGGTCATGGCCACACTTTAGGTTGGTGGACATGCGACGAGCACAGCGGCTGGACGGCATCGGGAGCACGATCTTCGCGGAGATGTCCGCGCTCGCGATGCGCACCAAGGCGATCAACCTGGGTCAGGGTTTTCCCGACGAGGACGGCCCGTCGTCGGTGGTCGACGTGGCGGTCGCGGCGATGCGCGCGGGGCGCAACCAGTACCCGCCCGGGCACGGCACCCCCGAGCTGGTCGCCGCGGTGATCGAGCACCAGCGGGCCTGCTACGGGATCGAGCTCGAGCCCGCCCAGGTGGTCGTCACCACCGGGGCCACGGAGGCGATCGCGGGCGCGATGCTCGGCCTGGTCGACCCGGGCGACGAGGTGGTGGTGCTCGAGCCCTACTACGACAGCTACGTCGCGATGATCCAGATCGCGGGCGGCGTACGACGACCGGTGACGCTGCGAGCGCCCGACTTCCGGCTCGACCTGGCCGCCGTGGAGGCGGCGATCAGCGAGCGCACCAAGCTGATCCTGCTCAACACGCCCCACAACCCGACCGGCACCGTGCTCACGCGGGCCGAGCTCGAGGGAGTCGCCCGGCTGGCCGTGGAGCACGACCTGGTGGTGGTCACCGACGAGGTCTACGAGCACCTGGTCTTCGCCGGCAGCGAGCACCTGCCGATCGCCACGATGCCGGGCATGGCCGGGCGCACCCTGTCGATCTCGAGCTCCGGCAAGACGTTCTCGTTCACCGGTTGGAAGATCGGCTGGGCGACCGGGCCGGCCGACCTGGTCGCTGCGGTCGAGGGCGCGAAGAACTGGCTCTCGTACGCGTCCGGGGCGCCCCTGCAGCCGGCGATCGCGCACGCGCTCACCCACGAGCTGGGCTTCCCGCGCGCGCTCCGCACGGAGCTCGAGGCCAAGCGCGACCTGCTCTGCGACGGGCTGGGCAAGCTCGACGTCGACGTCCGGGTGCCCGAGGGCACCTACTTCGTCACCACGGACGTGCGACGGCTGGGCTGGGCCGACGGCCGCGAGTTCTGCCTGGCCCTGCCGGAGCGCGCCGGCGTGGTCGCGATCCCGAGCCAGGTCTTCTACGACGACCAGGACGAGGGCCGGCACCTGGTGCGGTGGGCGTTCTGCAAGACCGAGGACGTGATCCGCGAGGGCCTGTCCCGGCTGGCCGGCGCCGACCTGGTCCGTTGACTCACCAGGTGCCCGACGGCGGCTGCACCGGCGGTGGCCGCTGCGACCGGTGGCGGACGGCGTCGTACCAGCGCCCCGTCTCCGGACGCAGCAGCAGCACGGCGACCGCGGTGGCGGCCAGCGTGAGCACCAGGAAACCCGGGAAGGACAGCACGGCGAGCACCGACAGCACCGCTGCCACGATCGCGGACACGGCGAGCGTGATGCGCGCCCAACCCTGGCCGAGGAACGCGAACACCGCCACCGCGCACGCCGTCAGGCACCACACCACGACGAGCACCGCCATCACCTGGGCGACGACGACGAGGTCGTCGACCGAGCCGAGCCGGTCGGCGTTTCCGCTCTTCGCGAGCTCGCTCTCGAGCTGGCTCCGGAAGCCCTCACCGCCGGCGAAGGCGACGCCGATCGCGAGCAGCAGCCCGGTGCCGGCACTGGCCACCCAGCTGATCGCGCAGGCCACCGCCACCGTGGCCGGTCGCGCCGGGAGGGCGGTGCTGGACCACTGGTCGGGGAGGCCCGGGGCCGGCGCGTCCAGCACCGGCGGCCGCGCGCCCGCGGCGTCGCTGGACCGGCCGTAGCCGGGACCGTACGGCGGGGGCTCCGTCGGCCGGCGCTCCGCCTGCGGGGGCAGCGGGGGCAACGGCGGAAGCGGCGGCATCGTCACCGGCGCCGGTCGCGGTGCTCGGCCCGCGAACCAGTCCGACGCGGGTCGGGTCCAGACCAGCACCACCGAGGCCAGGATGAAGCCGGCCAGGAACGGGTCGACGAACACGCCGCAGACCAGGATCGGCAACGCCGCCACGGTGAGCGCGATCCGCGACTGCCGGTCGCGCCGCATCACGAAGATCGTGAACACCAGCGTGGCGGCGGCCGCGGCGGCGGTCACGAAGAGCCCGATCCGCGCCAGCAGCAGGGCCTGGTCGAGGTCGATGCCGAGCGCCTTGCCGGCGCCGCTGGTGAGGTAGGAGTTGATCGACTGCCGGGTGTCGATCGAGCGCAGCTTGGGCATCAGCGCGAAGACCGACGCCAGCATCATCGCGCTCGCGACCCCACCGACCCAGCCCGCCATGGTCACCTGGCGCGGCCGCTCGAGCTTCGTCTCGTCGGTCACGCCTTCATTGCATCATGCGCGCCCAAGCCGGGTGGTCCCGATCAGGCGACGGTCAGCGTCAGCTGGTCGGCCCCCTGGCCGTGGTCGACGGTGACTGTCTGGCCGTCGGCGACGTCGCCGCTGATCAGCATCCGCGCGAGCGGGTCCCCGATGGCGGTCTGGACGAGCCGGCGCAGCGGGCGGGCGCCGTACATCGGGTCGTAGCCGGTGGCGGTCAGCCAGGCACGGGCCGCGTCGGTCACCGTCACCGTGATCCGGCGCGGCGCCAGCCGCCGGTCGAACGCCGCCAGCTGCAGGTCGACGATGTGCGCCAGGTCGGCCTCGCTCAGCGCGTCGAACAGCACGATCTCGTCGAGCCGGTTGAGGAACTCCGGCTTGAACGCCTGACGGACCACGCCGAGCACGGCGTCGCGCTTCTTCTCCTCCTCGAGCGTGGGGTCGACGAGGTAGGTCGAGCCCAGGTTCGAGGTCAGGATCAGCAGCGTGTTGCGGAAGTCGACGGTGCGGCCCTGGCCGTCGGTCAGGCGGCCGTCGTCGAGCACCTGCAGCAGGATGTCGAAGACCTCGGGGTGCGCCTTCTCGACCTCGTCGAGGAGCACGACGGAGTACGGGCGACGGCGCACGGCCTCGGTCAGCTGGCCACCCTCGTCGTACCCGACGTAGCCGGGAGGCGCACCGACCAGCCGCGAGACCGAGTGCTTCTCGGAGTACTCGCTCATGTCGACCCGCACGATCGCGCGCTCGTCGTCGAAGAGGAAGTCGGCCAGCGACTTCGCGAGCTCGGTCTTGCCGACCCCGGTCGGGCCGAGGAACAGGAACGACCCGGTCGGCCGGTTCGGGTCGGAGATCCCGGCCCGGCTCCGGCGTACGGCGTCGGAGACCGCGGACACGGCGGTCCTCTGCCCGATCAGCCGGTGGCCGATGATCTCCTCCATCCGCAGCAGCTTGGCGGTCTCGCCCTCGAGCAGCCGGCCGGTCGGGATGCCGGTCCAGGTCTCGACCACGTCGGCGATCTCCCGGGGCCCGACGCTCTCGTTGACCAGCCGGTCGGTGGTCTCGTGCTCGGCGGCGTCGACGGTCTCGATCTGCTTCTCGAGCTCGGGGATCCGGCCGTAGAGGATCTCCGAGGCGCCGGCCAGGTCGCCCTCGCGCTGGAGCCGCTCGGCCTGGGTGCGCAACGCGTCGATCTGCTTGCGGAGCTCGCCGGATCCTTCGAGCGTCGCCTTCTCCTGCTCCCAGCGCGCCTCGAGCTCGCGGAGCTGCTCCTCCCGGTCGGCCAGGTCGGCGCGCAGCCGGTCGAGCCGGTCGCGGGACGCGTCGTCGGTCTCGCGCTCCAGCGCGAGCTGCTCCATCCGCATCCGGTCGACCGAACGCCGGAGCTCGTCGATCTCGACCGGCGACGACTCGATCTCCATCCGCAGCCGCGACGCGGCCTCGTCGACCAGGTCGATCGCCTTGTCCGGCAGCTGCCGACCGGAGATGTAGCGGTCCGACAGCATCGCGGCCGCGACCAGGGCGGCGTCGGTGATCGTGACCCCGTGGTGCGCCTCGTACTTCTCCTGCAGCCCCCGCAGGATCGCCACGGTGTCCTCCACGCTGGGCTCACCGACGTACACCTGCTGGAAGCGGCGCTCCAGCGCCGGGTCCTTCTCGACGTGCTCGCGGTACTCGTCGAGGGTGGTCGCGCCGATCATCCGCAGCTCGCCCCGGGCCAGCATCGGCTTGAGCATGTTGCCGGCGTCCATGGCGCCGTCGCCGCCCTTGCCCGCGCCGACGACGGTGTGCAGCTCGTCGATGAACGTGATCACCCGACCCGACGAGCCCTTGATCTCGTCGAGCACGGCCTTGAGCCGCTCCTCGAACTCGCCGCGGTACTTCGCGCCGGCCACCATCGCGGCCAGGTCGAGGCTGAGCACCCGCCGTCCCTTGAGGGAGTCGGGCACGTCACCGGCGACGACCCGCTGGGCCAGGCCCTCCACGACCGCGGTCTTGCCGACACCGGGGTCACCGATCAGCACCGGGTTGTTCTTGGTGCGACGCGACAGCACCTGGATCACGCGCCGGATCTCCGCGTCGCGCCCGATCACCGGGTCGAGGGATCCCTCCTCCGCGCGGGCGGTGAGGTCGACGGCGTACTTCTCCAGGGCCTCGTAGGTCGACTCCGCGTCCTGGCTGGTCACCCGGCGGTTGCCGCGCATCGCGGTCACCGCCTCGCGCAGCTTCTCCGGCCGCAGGCCCGCCTCGCTCAGCACGGTCCGTGCCGACGAGTCGACCTCGGCCAGGCCCAGCAGCAGGTGCTCGGTCGCGGCGAAGTCGTCGCCCATGGCGGCGGCCAGCTCGAGCGCCTTCGCGAGCGCGCGCGTGGTGGCGCCGGATGCGGCCGCGGTCTGCACCGTCGCGCCGGACGCCTTGGGCAGCCCGGCGAGGTCGTGCTCCGCGGCGCGCGCCACGGCGCCGGCGTCGACACCGGCCTTGTCGAGGAGCGTCGGAGCGATGCCCTGGTCCTGGCGCAGCAGCGCGACCAGCAGGTGGACCGGCTCGGTCTGCGCGTTGCCGGTGGTGGTCGCGAGCGTCTGCGCGGCGTTGATCGCGTCGACACTGCGGGTGGTGAACTTCGAGGCGTCCATGTCGGTGGTTCCCCCAGGGTGCGTCGGGTCAGGTCCGTGATGCCGCCGGGTCGCCGGCGGAATCACCTGTGCAACACGCCCAGAGTTGAGTCCATTCCACTCAACTCTGGGTTTGTTCAGGACGGTGCAGGATCCTCCACGTCCCCGGGCACCTCGTGCGGGGGCCGGGAGCCGGGATCGACCTCGGGCGCCAGCACCGCGGCGCAGAAGTCCTGCCCGAACGGCGTCAGGTGGATGCTGCGGCGCACCACCCTGGGCATCCGCACCGAGTGCATCGCCGTCAGCACGTCGGGCTGCGCCTCGAGCACCTGGTAGGGCGCCGGGTCGCGCAGCGTCTCCCGCGAGAACCAGACCAGGCCGAGCCGGAACAGGTTGTTCAGGTACGACGGCACCTGGTCGGGGTGCCGGCAGCCGGCGCGGGCGCCGATCATGGTCAGCCCCGGCGCGACCAGCCGCGAGTGCACCATCCCGACCGGCCCGCCGGTGCGCACGTCGACCGACGGCTGCGGCCCGGCGCGCAGCAGGAACACCAGGATCCGGGCCTCGTCGGGGGCCAGGTCGTCGAGGATCCGCTCGTACGCCGGGTGCGCCTGGTCGGTGTTCCAGACGTCGCGCGAGCGCATCAGCAGCTCCTCACCGCGCCGGCGGAGGTGCGCGTCCAGCTCCTCGCGCTGCTGCTCGGGGGTGAGCTCCCGCTCCTGCTGGCCCTCGGCCACGGACGCCAGCGCGGTCGGCAGGGCCACGCCCTCGCTGACCTGCCGGCCGAGCTCGCGGACGGCGGCCACGGTCATCCCCAGCTCGTTCGCCAGCTCGGCGGCGACCTCCGGGTCGCGCGCGGCAGCGGCCAGCCGCCGGGTCGCCCGCCACGTGGTCGAGGCGCCCCACTGCACCGTGTGCAGCCAGGCCGACGCGGCGATCCGGGCCAGGCCGGGCAGCGCCTCGATCGTCTTGCCGAGCTCGAGCGGGGGCAGTCCGGCGGGCAGGTCCCGCTCCGGCTCGTCGTACTCGTCGTACTCGTCGTACTCGTCGTTCCCGACCGCCATCAGCCACCTGCCCCGAAGATCCACAGGTGGAGGAACCCACCCGCCAGCCCCATGATCGCCCCGTGCGCGTAGAGCATCCACTCGTCCTCGCGGATCGCGGCGCGCATCATCTCCACGAAGTCCCGGGGCGGCAGCTCCCGGGTGCGGCGCGCGACCAGCGCCCGGATCTTCTCGGCCTGCTGCGCGCTGAAGTCCTTGTCCTGGAACGGTGTGATCGTGCGGCCGACCGCCGCCCGGGCGACGGACTCCCGGATGTCGTCGTAGGACCTGGGTCCGACGGCGACCCGGACCGCACCTCGCAGCGGGCCTGCCGCGCGGTCGATCGCGGGGCGGAGCGCGTCCGCGAGCATCTGCCGGGTGCGGTCACCGCGCGGGCCGTCGAGCAGGAAGTCGCCGATGTGCTCGAGGGTGATCACGTCGTCCGCGATGATCTGGGCGTAGACCTCGGCCGCCTCGGCCTGCCGCCGCGGGAACAGTCCCTGCACCGGGACCCCGAGGATCCGACGGCGCTCGGGCGGCTCGAAGATCAGCCACATCCCGAGCGCGTTGGTCACCCAGCCGACCACGACGCCGAGCACCGGCAGCAGCCACCACTGCCCGAACCAGTGGTCGACGAAGGCGACCGGGACGCCCAGCAGGAAGCCGAAGACGAACCCGAAGTTGACCATCAGGTTCAGCTCCTTCTGGCCGAAGTCGCGGAAGATCGAGACCACCAGGCGCGGGTTCTGCTCGAAGTGGTCGATCACCATGATCTTCGGGTCGAGGAGCTGGTCGATGTGGATCCCGATCTGGTCCGTGACCTCGTGGATGATCCCCGGCAGCTGCGCCCGCACGCGGGCGTAGACCGCCTGCCTCGCCGGCTCGGGCAGGTCGCGCCACAGCCGTGGCCGCTCGCGCGTCATCACCTCGTCGACCAGGTCGGGCACCTCCGGGCGGAAGACCTCGACGATGTGCTCGGCGATGTTCTCGGGCTCGAGCTGCTGGTAGAACTCCGCCGGCGTCCCGAGCTTGGCGATCGCCTTGTCGACGGCGATGCTGCCCATCTTCGCGGCGCGGGCCGGGATGATCCCCTGCCAGCCGATGCCGCCCTGGAGCAGTCCCGGCACCTCCTGCAGCTTGCGGGGCAGCACCGTCACGAGCTCGCGCAGCCCCGGGACCCGGACGCCGTGGAACCGGATCGGGTTGAAGAGCATGATCAGCCCGGTCCAGTTGATCAGCCAGCCGACCGTGCCGGTGAACAGCGGGATCGTGAGGAAGTGCAACCAGTCGACGTCGCGGAGGAACCAGTCGATCTCCAGCGGCACCACGACACCTCCTCGGTCCAGACCGGCCCGACCCGGAGGCTACCCACCGGACCGCCGTCCTACTCGGGCTCCGGGGTCAGGCCATCCAGCTCGGTGGGTCGGGGCGCAACGCCGGCAGGTTCGGGCGCCTCTCACGCAGCGCTCCGACGGCCGCGTCCAGCGCGGCCTCGAGCTGGGCCGAACGGGCTCGCAGCTCGGCGTTGCGGGCGCGCAGCGCGGCCACCTGGTTCTCCAGCTCGAGGATCCGCTTGACCCCCTCGAGCCCGATCCCGGCCGCGGTGAGCTCGGCCACCTCGCGGAGCAGCTCGATGTCGTGCAGGGAGTAGCGGCGCCCGCCGCCCCCGGCCCTGCCCGGCGACACCAGCCCGAGCCGGTCGTAGGTGCGCAGGGTCTGCGGGTGCAGCCCGGTCAGCTCGGCGGCGACGCTGATCACGTAGACGGGCACCCGTGGACCCGGGGCGCTGCCGCCTCGCGGGCTCACGGCCGGGTCCCCTCGAGATCGCCGAGCAGGGCGGCCCTCGGGTCGGCAGCCAGACTCGCGGCGCGGTAGGCGGCGACGGCCTCACGCTGCTCGTCGGTCAGGGAGTCCGGCACCTGCACCTGCACGGTGACCAGCAGGTCACCCCTCGTGCCGTCTCGGCGGGTGGCGCCCCGGCCACGCACCCGGAACGACCGCCCGTTGGGTGTGCCCGCCGGGATCCGCACCGTGACCGGCACGCCGCCGAGCGTGGGCACCGTGATCTCGGCGCCCAGCGCTGCCTCGTCGAACCGCACGGGGACGTCGATGGTGAGGTTGTCGCCCTTGCGGTGGAACAGCCGGTGCGGACGCACCTTGACCACCACGAAGAGGTCCCCGGCCGCTCCGCCCTGCTGGCCGGCCGCGCCCTTGCCCTTGAGCCGGATCTTCTGGCCGTCCTTGACCCCGGCCGGGATCCGGGCCTGGATGGTGCGGCTGGAGACGCCGTGCCCGCTGCCGTGGCAGACCGGGCAGACCTCGTCGTACACGAGCTGGCGACCGTGGCACTCCGGGCAGGTCTCGTTCATCAGGAACGCCCCGCCGGTCGACGAGGCGACCATCCCGCTGCCCTCGCAGGTCGGGCAGACGTGGGGCCGGGTCCCCGGCTTGCCCCCGGTGCCCTGGCAGTTGCTGCACGGGGCGTCGGAGCTGAGCCGCAGCGGCAGCGTGGTGCCGTCGATCGCCTCCTCGAAGCCGATCGTGGCCTCCGCCTCCAGGTCGGCGCCGCGGCGCGGCTGCTGCTGCGACCTGGTGCGGCGGGGGCCACCCCCGCCTCCACCGCCGCCGAACATGCCGCCGAAGAGGTCGTTGAGGTCGAAGGACTGCCCACCGCCGGGGCTGCCGCCACCGAACCCACCGCCGAAACCACCGAAGCCGCCTCCGGCGTAGGCCGCACGGATCTCGTCGTACTCCTTGCGCTTCTTGGTGTCGCCGAGCACGTCGTAGGCCTCGGCGACCTGCTTGAACCGGTCGTGCTTGGCGGAGTCCCCCGGGTTGGAGTCCGGGTGGTTGGCACGCGCCAGCTTGCGATAGGCCTTCTTGATCGTGGCGGCGTCGGCGTCCTTCTCCACGCCCAGGACCTGGTAGAAGTCCTTCGTCGCCCAGTCCGCGTTGCTCACGCGGTCACCCCCTTCCTCTCGTCGATGTGCTGCGGGTCCGGCGGGTCGGGCCCGCTACTGCTCCGGGTCCAGGACGGTCACCTTCGCGGCCCGTACGACGCGCTCGCCGATCCGGTAGCCCGCCTGGGCCAGGTGCTCGACCACGGTCTCGGTCACGTCGGCCGAGTGTCCGTGGGCCAGCGCCTCGTGCACGTTGGGGTCGAACGGCTCGCCGCTCTCCCCGAACTTGGTCAGGCCCAGCCCGGACACGATCCGCTCCAGTGAGTCGGCCACGGCCTTGAACCCGCCCTCGAGCTCACCGTGCTCGCGGGCCCGGTCGATGTCGTCGAGCACCGGGAGCAGCGAGGACAGCACGCCGTAGGTCGCGTTCTGCCGGACCAGGTCGCGGTCCCGCTCCACCCGGCGCTTGTAGTTGACGTACTCCGCCTGCAGCCGCTGCAGGTCCGCCGTCCGTTCGGCGAGCTGCTGGGCGACCGGATCGGCGTGGGTCTCCGGCTCGGTCTCGGGAGTGGTCTCGAGGTCGAGCTCGTCGGCCGGCTCGAGCGGTCCGCCCTCCTCGACCCAGTTGTCGACCCCGGAGGTGTTCTCCTCACCCCGGCGGGGAGCCGCAGTCTCCTGCGACTCCCCACCGTCTGGCTGCTGGGTCACTTGGACTCACCCTCCGTGGGCTCCTCGTCGACGATCTCGGCGTCGACGACGTCACCGTCGTCGTCGGCGGGAGCCTGCTCGCCGGCCTCGCCGTCGGCGCCGGAGGCCTGCGCGTCGGCGTACATCGCCGTGCCCAGCTTCTGGCTGGACTCGCCGAGCTTGCCGATCGCGGCGGTGAAGGCCTCGGTGTCGGTGCCCTCGTCCTCGAGCAGCTTCTTGAGCGCGTCGACGTCGGTCTGCACCTCGGCCCGCAGCTCCTCGGGCAGCTTGTCGGCGTTGTCGGCCATGAACTTCTCGGTGTTGTAGACGAGGCCGTCCGCCTGGTTGCGGGTGTCGACCGCCTCGCGGCGCTTGGCGTCCTCCTCGGCGTACTGCTCCGCGTCGTGGACCATGCGCTCGATCTCGTCCTTCGACAGCGCGCTGCCGCCGGAGATCGTCATCGACTGCTCCTTGCCGGTGCCGCGGTCCTTCGCGGACACGTGCACGATGCCGTTGGCGTCGATGTCGAAGGTGACCTCGATCTGCGGCACCCCGCGCGGGGCCGGGGGCAGCCCGGTCAGCTCGAAGTTGCCGAGCGGCTGGTTCTGCGCCCACATCTGGCGCTCGCCCTGGGCGACCTTGATCTCCACCGACGGCTGGTTGTCGTCGGCGGTCGAGAACACCTCGGACTTCTTGGTCGGGATCGTCGTGTTGCGCTCGATCAGGGTGGTCATCACGCCGCCCTTGGTCTCGATGCCCAGGCTCAGCGGCGTGACGTCGAGGAGCAGGACGTCCTTCACCTCACCCTTGAGCACGCCGGCCTGCAGCGCAGCACCGACGGCGACGACCTCGTCCGGGTTGACGCCCTTGTTCGGCTCCTTGCCACCCAGCAGCTCGCGCACCGTGTCGGCCACGGCCGGCATCCGGGTGGAGCCACCGACCAGCACGACGTGGTCGATCTTGCTGACGTCGAGGCCGGCGTCCTTGATCACCGAGCGGAACGGCGCCTTGGTGCGCTCGAGCAGGTCGGCGGTGATCTTCTGGAACTCCGCACGCGTCAGCTTCTCCTCGAAGTGGAGCGGGCCGGACTCGCCGTGGGTGATGTACGGCAGGTGCACGGTGGTCTCGCTGGAGCTGGACAGCTCGATCTTCGCCTTCTCCGCGGACTCCTGGAGCCGCTGCAGCGCGATCTTGTCCTGCGCCAGGTCGACGCCGTTGTTGTCCTTGAACTTCTTGACCATCCACTCCACGACGCGGGAGTCCCAGTCGTCGCCACCGAGGTGGTTGTCACCGGAGGTCGCCTTGACCTCGACCACGCCCTCACCGATCTCGAGAAGGGAGACGTCGAAGGTGCCCCCACCGAGGTCGAAGACGAGGATCGTCTGGTCGTCGCCCTTGTCGAGCCCGTAGGCCAGCGCGGCCGCCGTCGGCTCGTTGACGATCCGGCTCACCGTGAGCCCCGCGATCTCGCCGGCCTCCTTGGTGGCCTGGCGCTGGGAGTCGGAGAAGTACGCCGGAACCGTGATCACCGCGTCGGTGACGGTCTCGCCGAGGTAGGCCTCCGCGTCCCGCTTGAGCTTCTGCAGCACGAACGCGCTGATCTGCTGCGGCGTGAAGGCCTTGTCGTCGATCTTGACCGACCAGTCGGTGCCCATGTGGCGCTTGACTGAGCGGATCGTCCGGTCGACGTTGGTCACGGCCTGGCGCTTGGCGACCTCGCCGACCAGGACCTCGCCGGACTTGGAGAAGGCGACCACGGACGGAGTCGTCCGGGCACCTTCGGCGTTCGCGATGACGGTGGGTTCGCCACCCTCGAGGACGGCGACGACGGAGTTCGTCGTGCCGAGGTCGATGCCGACCGCACGTGCCATGGTTGTCTACCTCCGGTTGCGGGCCCGGTCGATCCGGGCCGATGGGTTCGTGGTGCTGGTCCGGCGCTGTCAGCGACCGGACCAGGTGTTCGGAATGCTTCCCGTGCTGCCCTCAGTCTGTCAAACAACTTGAGTCGAACCAACTCAACTCTTGCTCTGGGTCCAACCGGGGCCGCCCGTCGTTGATTCCCGGGGGTCGGCACGAGTTTGGGGCGGTCGGGGCGGGGGGAGGCAGGGAGCCGGCGACGTCCGCGAATACCACGGTCCCGTGGTAACCATCCCCTTCCCTTGCGATATTTCGCGAGGGAAGGGGCGGAACACCACGGGACCGTGGTGTCTGGCGGGACGGTTCCCCGGGCCGGACCCCGACCCCATTCCCAGCACCACCGCGAGAGGGCAGGCTGTACCCATGGCGACCCCCACCACCGTCGTGCTCTTCGGGGCGACCGGCGACCTGTCCCGGCGCAAGCTCCTGCCCGGGCTCCTGCACCTGTTCGAGACCGGCCTGATCCCGGAGATCCAGGTCGTCGGCACCTCGCTGGAGGAGTACGACCAGGAGTCGTTCGTCGCGTTCGCCCGCGAGGCGGTCACGGAGTTCGGCGGCGAGAAGGACATGAAGGCGTGGGACGCGTTCGCGCCGAGGCTGCACTGGGCCGCCGGGGACACCGGCGCGGAGGGGCTCAAGCACGCCGTCGAGTCCGCGGAGAAGGAGGTCGGTGAGTCCCGCCGGCTGCACTACCTGAGCGTCCCGCCCAAGGCTGCGCTCGCGGTGGTCCGGATGCTCGAGGACGCGGGACTGGTCGAGCGCAGCCGGATCATCATGGAGAAGCCGTTCGGCGTCGACCTCGACTCGGCCCGCACCCTCAACGCCGAGCTGCACGAGGTCTTCGACGAGCAGCAGATCTTCCGGATCGACCACTTCCTGGGCAAGGAGGCAGCCCAGAACATCCTCGCGTTCCGGTTCGCCAACGGGCTGTTCGAGCCGATCTGGCACCGCAACCACATCGACCACGTGCAGATCGACGTGCCCGAGTCCCTGGGGCTGTCCCAGCGAGCCAACTTCTACGAGGCCACCGGCGCCTACCGCGACATGGTGGTCACGCACCTGTTCCAGGTGATGGCGTTCACCGCCATGGAGCCGCCGACGGCCCTGGAGCCGTTCGCGATCAGCGAGGAGAAGAACAAGGTCTTCCGCTCGATGACCACGATCGAGCCGCACGACGTGGTGCGCGGGCAGTACGTCGGCTACCGCGACGTCGAGGGTGTGGCACCCGACTCCGAGACCGAGACCTTCATCGCGCTCAAGTGCTTCGTGGACAACTGGCGCTGGGCCGGCGTGCCGTTCTACCTGCGCACCGGCAAGGAGCTCGCCGAGGGGGCGCGGATCATCTCGATCGCGTTCAAGGAGCCACCGCGGTCGATGTTCCCGCCGGGCTCGGGCGTCGGCGACCACGGCCCGGACCACCTCACCTTCGACCTCGCCGACCGGGCCAAGATGTCGCTGTCCTTCTACGGCAAGCGGCCCGGACCGGGCATGAAGCTGGACAAGCTCTCCATGCAGTTCGCGATGCAGGACACCGGCTGGTCGGGCGCCGTGCTGGAGGCCTACGAGCGGCTGATCTACGACGCGATCCGGGGCGACCGGACCCTGTTCACCTCCGCGGAGGGCATCGAACGACTGTGGGAGCTCTCGGCCCCGCTGCTGGAGAACCCACCCGCCGTACGCCCGTACCAGAAGGGCTCCTGGGGGCCCAACGCGATCCACCAGCTGGTGGCGCCGGCCACCTGGCGACTGCCGTTCGAGCGCACCTGGCGCGACCCCAACGCCTACAGCACCTGACCCCTTCGGGTGGGTCCCGGATCGGAATACTGAGCACGCACCGCCGTTGCGCCTTGTATGAGCAACCCGATCCCCACCCTGACCCTGAACGACGGCACCACGATCCCGCAGCTCGGGTTCGGTGTCTTCCAGGTGCCACCGGAGGACACCGTCGAGGCGGTCACCACCGCCCTCGACGTCGGCTACCGGCACATCGACACCGCCGAGATGTACGGCAACGAGAAGGAGGTCGGCGAGGCGATCCGCGCCTCCGGCCTGGCGCGCGACGAGCTGTTCGTGACCAGCAAGCTGAACAACGGCTTCCACGAGCCCGACGCCGCCCGCAAGGCGTTCGACCGGACGCTCGCCGATCTCGACATCGGCCACCTCGATCTCTTCCTGATCCACTGGCCGCTGCCCACGTTGTACGACGGCGACTACGTGGCCACCTGGACGACGCTGCAGGAGTTCGCGGCCGACGGGCGTACCCGCTCGATCGGTGTCAGCAACTTCCAGCCCGACCACCTCGCGACGCTGGAGAAGGAGGCCGAGGTGACGCCGGCGGTCAACCAGATCGAGGTGCACCCGTACTTCACCAACGAGGCGGCCCGGCAGGCGAGCCTCGACCGCGGGATCCTGGTCGAGGCCTGGTCACCGATCGCGCAGGGCGACGTCCTCGACGACCCGGCCCTGGTCGAGATCGCGCAGAAGGTCGGCCGCACGCCGGCCCAGGTGGTGCTCCGCTGGCACGTGCAGCGAGGCGACATCGTCTTCCCGAAGTCGGTCAAGCGGGAGCGCATGCAGGAGAACGTCGGGCTCTTCGACTTCGAGCTCGCGGCCTCCGACGTCGAGGCGCTGAGCGCGCTCGACCGCGGCGAGAAGGGCCGTCGCGGCCCCAACCCGGACGACTTCGCCTACATCCCGGACTGAACCGCCGCGGGTCGTCCCGGCCGATCGGCACCTCCCCGGCCCCCCGCCACGTGCCGAACGGTCGGGACTATCCGTCCTCGAGGCTCAGCAGCAGCTTGCTGAGGAGCCCCGCGAGCTGCTCGCGCTCGGTCCCGTCGAGGGCCCCCAGCAGCCGGTCCTCGTTGGCCAGGTGCCGGGGGTGCAGCCGCTCCTGGACCTTCCTGCCCTCGGCGGTCAGCTCGATCACCCGGCCCCGCGCGTCGTCGGCACTCACCGTGCGCGCGACCAGGCCCTGACGCTCGAGCCGGTCGACCCGCTTGGTCACCGCGCCCGAGGTGACCATCGTGGTGGCGGCGAGCTGTGTCGGGTTGAGCCGGTACGGCGGGCCGGACCGCCGCAGTGAGGCCAGCACGTCGAAGTCGCCGTTGCCCAGACCGGCCTCGGCGAACACCGGCCGCAGCCCCTGGTCCAGCAGCTCGGCGAGCCGGTGCAGCCGCCCGATCACCAGCATCGGGCCCACGTCGAGGTCGGGCCGCTCGCGCGCCCACTGGTCGGCGATCCGGTCGACGGCGTCCCGTGCTCTCTCGGTCATGGGTTGATATTACCTTCCATGGAAGATAATATGTCTTCCATGGAAACTAGTTCGGTGGGCCTCCGCGACATCCTGATCACCGCGATCGCCCCGGTGGCCTGGGGCTCGACGTACCTGGTGACCGAGTCGTTCCTGCCGCCGGACCGACCGCTGTTCGACGCCGCGATGCGAGCGCTGCCGGCCGGGCTGGTGCTGCTGGCGTTCCGCCGCAGGCTCCCCCACGGGGAGTGGTGGTGGAAGGCAGCCGTGCTCGGCGTCTGCAACATCGGGATGTTCTTCCCGTTGATCTTCCTCGCGGCCTACCAGCTCCCCGGAGGACTCGCCGCGACGCTGCAGGCCACCTCGCCGCTCGCGGTGATGGCCCTGGCCTGGCTGGCGATCGGTGAGCGACCCGGCACCGTCCGGATCCTGTCCGCGCTCGTCGGGCTGGTCGGCGTCGGCCTGCTGGTGATGCGCACCCCCGGCGAGCTCAGCACGCTCGGCCTGGTCGCGGCGTTCGGCTCCGTGCTGGTCTCCGCCCTCGGCTTCGTGCTGGTCAAGCGCTGGCCCGCCCCGGTCGACATGCTCACCCTGGTCTCCTGGCAGCTCGTCGTCGGCGGAATGGTGCTGGTGCCGGTCTTCCTCGTGGTCGAGGGTGCGCCGCCGCACCTGGACGCCGGAAACGTCGCCGGGCTGCTCTGGCTGGGCACCGCCGGCACCGCGGTCGCCTACGTCTGCTGGTTCCGCGGCCTCCGCCGGATGCCCGCGGGTGCGGTCTCGCTGGTCGGCCTGGTCAACCCGGTGGTCGGCACCCTGCTCGGGATCTCGTTCGCCGGCGAGATCTTCGGTCTGCCCCAGGCGATCGGCATGGCGCTCGTGCTCGGGGGTGTCGTCGCCGGCCAGCGGTACGGCGTCCGCCCCACCCCGACGGCAGCGCCTGTCGACACCGCCGTCGCGACCCCGCGCGAGCGCGAGACGTGCGCCGCCTGAACCACCGATCCGGGCGCGGAGCGAACCGTAGAGTGACCGCATGCGTGTCGAAGTCACCCTGGTCGACCCTCTCTGGGACATGCGCAACGACGTGGTCCTCGAGGCCGACGACGCCAGTCCGACCCGCGAGGTCCTCGACGAGCTGCTCGGCATGCTCTCGGCTCCGGCATCCGCGTCGGTGATCTCGCTGGCCGGGCGCCGCCACGCCGAGGTCGCTCCGGACGACCCGCGGCGGACGCTCTACCTCCGCGGCGAGGCACTCGACCCGGACGCCCCGATCGCCGACTCGGGGATCAAGGAGGGCTCGCTGATCTCGGTCGGCGACCCGGCGGCGTCGATGCTGACCGAGCCCGAGGGCCTGGTCGAGGTGTGGGTGGTCACGGGGCCCGGCGCCGGTGCCGTGCACCGGCTGACGATGGGAGAGGCCACCATCGGCTCCGACCCGAGCTGCGTGATCGTGCTCAGCGACGACCGGGTGCCTCCGGTCTGCGTGACCATGAGCGTGCACGCGGACGGCCGCGCGACGATCCGTCCGGTCGACGACTCCGCCACCGTCCTGGCCGAGACCGTGCCGCACGCCGCGACGGCGCTCGCGATGGAGCGCGAGGCCCTGGCCGAGGACGCGGACACCGAGTGGCCGGTCGGCGGCCAGCTCACCGTCGGTGACATCAAGCTGGAGCTGGCGTCGGTGTCGCTGCCCGACGCCGCGATCGAGGACAGCCCCGACCCCGGCTGGTACGACTACAACCGGCCGCCGCGGCTGCTGCCGCCCGAGCGGCAGACCCAGTTCGCCCTCCCCACGCTTCCCGGTGAGCAGCAGAACCGCGGCATCCCGTGGCTGATGGTGTTCACGCCGGTGGTGGCCGCGGTGGTGATGGCGATCCTGTTCAAGCGTCCCGCCATGCTCACGATGGCGTTCTTCTCTCCGATGATGATGCTCGGCAACTACATGCAGTCCCGCAAGACCGGCAAGCTGACGCACCGCCAGCAGCTCGCGGCGTACAAGGACAAGAAGAAGCGGATCGAGGAGGACGTCGAGCAGGCGGTCGTCGACGAGCGCCACGCCCGGCGGATGGACGCCCCCGACCCGTCCCTGTGCCTGTTGATCGCGAGCGGTCCGCGGATGCGGCTCTGGGAGCGCCGGACCTCCGACCCCGACTACCTCTCCCTGCGCCTGGGCGTCGGCGACCTGGTCTCCGAGGTGACCGTCAACGACCCCGAGCAGCTCGAGCACCGACGCAAGACCGTCCGCACGGCGTACGACGTCCCGGTCACGGTCCCGCTCGCCGAACGCGGCGTGATCGGCATCGGCGGCGACGGCGACCTTCCGCGCCGGCTGGCCTGCTGGGCGGTGGCGCAGTTCGCCGTGCTGCAGAGCCCGCGCGACACCCAGATCTACGTGCTCACCGACCACCGGGGCGCCCCGGACTGGGACTGGCTCCGGTGGGTGCCGCACGCCCAGCCGCAGATGGGGCAGGACACCAACGTCACGATCGGCATCGACGCCGAGACCTGCGCCCGCCGGGTCTCTGAGCTCTCCCGCGTGCTGGCCGCACGGCAGCAGGCGGCCGGCGAACGGAGCGGCAAGGGCAGCCTCGGCCCCGACATCGTGGTGGTCTTCGACGGCGCCCGGCGGCTGCGCTCCTTGCCCGGCGTGGTCGCGATCCTCAAGCAGGGACCGGCCCTGGGCATCTACTCGATCGGGCTCGACACCGACGAGCGGCTGCTTCCCGAGGAGGCCAGCGCAGTCGTCCTGCAGACCGCCAAGGGGCTGACCCTCAAGCAGCAGCAGCTCACGGTGGTCGACGCGATCGTTCCCGACCTGGTCGAGGGTCCGTGGTTCAACCGCGTCTCCCGGATGCTCGCTCCGATCCGTGACATCTCCGGTGGCGACAGCGACTCGGTGCTGCCGAGTGCCTGCCGGCTGACCGAGGTGATGGAGCTGGAGCCGCTCTCGGCCGACGTGGTCAAGGCGCGCTGGACACTCACCCCGCGCTCGACCGAGGCCGTCGTCGGCATCTCCCTCGACGGCGCGTTCGCGATCGACCTGGTGCGCGACGGACCGCACGGCCTGGTCGCCGGTACGACGGGCGCCGGCAAGTCCGAGCTCCTGCAGTCGATCGTGGCGTCGCTCGCGATCGCCAACCGGCCCGACGGGATGACCTTCGTCCTGGTCGACTACAAGGGCGGTGCGGCGTTCAAGGACTGCGTCGACCTGCCGCACACCGTCGGCATGGTGACCGACCTCGACACGCACCTGGTCGAGCGGGCGCTGGTGTCCCTCGGCGCCGAGCTGACCCGTCGCGAGCACCTGCTCGCCGACGCGGAGGCCAAGGACATCGAGGACTACGTCGACGTCCAGCAGAAACGCCCGCTGCCGGACCTGCCGCGGTTGCTGATCGTGATCGACGAGTTCGCCTCGCTGGCCCGCGAGCTGCCCGACTTCGTGACCGGACTGGTCAACATCGCCCAACGGGGCCGGTCGCTCGGCATCCACCTGATCCTGGCCACCCAGCGCCCCGGTGGCGTGGTGTCGCCGGAGATCCGGGCCAACACCAACCTGCGGATCGCGCTGCGCGTCACCGACAGCTCCGAGAGCTCCGACGTGATCGACGCGCCGGACGCCGGCATGATCTCGAAGGGCACGCCGGGTCGCGCCTACGTCCGGCTCGGCGCCCAGTCGCTGGTGCCGTTCCAGTCCGGCCGCGTCGGCGGTCGGCGTCCCGGCGCCGCCGCCACCACCACGAGCAAGCCGTGGCTGACCGAGCTCGCCCTCGACAGGCTCGCCCAGCCGATCCCGATGCGACCCAAGGCCACGGTCGCCGACGACGCCGAGGTCACCGACCTCAAGGTGCTGGTCGAGTCCGTCCGCCAGGCCAACGCGCAGCTCGGGCTCGCCGAGCAGCACAGCCCGTGGCTGCCGGCGCTGACCACCGACGTCCAGCTCCGCGACCTGCTGGCGGACGTGGAGATCCCGGCGCTGCCGAAGCTGCCCGCCGTACCGTTCGCCGTCGAGGACCTCCCCGCCCAGCAGGACCGCCGCGGGGCGACGATCGACTTCGACACGTTCTCCCACCTCTCGATCATGGGCGGACCCCGCAGTGGCCGTTCCCAGGCGCTGCGCACGATGGCCGCCTCCGTCGCGCAGCTCACCAGCCCGGCGGACGTGCACATCTACGGGCTCGACTGCGGCAACGGCGCGCTGCTCCCGCTCCAGGCGCTGCCGCACTGCGGTGCCGTCGTCCAGCGCACCCAGGTCGACCGAGCGACCCGGCTGCTGAACCGGATGATGGTCGAGGTCACCCGGCGCCAGGAGCTGCTCGGGGCCGGCGGCTACGCCGACCTCGGCGAGCTGCGGTCCAGCGTCGAGGAGGACCAGCGGCTGCCGCACATCCTGTTCCTGGTGGACCGCTGGGAGGGCTTCATGGGCAGCCTGGCGGAGGCCGACAACGGCAAGCCCTACGAGCAGATCCAGACGCTGCTCCGCGAGGGCGCGTCGGTCGGGGTGCACCTGGTGCTCGCCGGCGACCGGCTGGTCGTGAACACCCGGCTGTCCGCCCTCGTCGAGGACAAGATCGGGCTCCGGATCCCGGACAAGGCCGACTACGGCCTGATCGGGCTGCATCCGCGCAAGCTGCCCGACGCCGTACCCGAGGGTCGTGGCTTCCGGTCAGAGACCGGCGTCGAGCTCCAGTTCGCGCTGCTGACCGAGGACCCGAGCGGCCAGACCCAGGCCGCCGAGCTCCGCCGGATCGGCGAGGAGGCGACCGAGCGGCACGCCGACGTGCCGCGCTCGAAGCGGCCGTTCCGGGTCGACGTGCTCCCGGTGCGGATCGGGTTCGAGGAGGCCTGGCAGCTGCTGGACGGCGAGCCGCGCCCGCTCTGGGCCGTGGCCGGCGTCGGAGGCGACGAGCTCGGCGTCGTCGGCTTCGACCTCACCCGCAGCAACACCGCGGTGATGGCGGGCGCCCCCCGCAGCGGACGCTCCACCGCCCTGCTGTGCGCCGTCGAGTCCCTGCTCCGCAGCGGCACCGACGTCGTGGTCGCGGCGCCGCGACAGTCGCCGCTGCGCGACCTGGTCGGGCGCGACGGGGTGAGGCACGTCTTCACGGACGTGGCGATCACGCAGGCGGAGCTCGAGCCACTGATGGACCCGACCGTGAGACCGGTGGTGTTCGTGGTGGACGACGGCGAGCTGCTCAAGGACGTGGAGGCGAAGGACTACCTGCGCACGCTGATCCGCACCGGCTCCGACAAGGGGCAGGCACTGATCCTGGGCGGCGACTCCAGCGAGGTGGCCAGCGGGTTCACCGGCTGGCAGGTCGACTGCAAGGGCCGCCAGGGCATCCTGATCGCGCCGCAGGGCGTCACCGACGGGGAGCTGATCGGGATCCGGCTGCCCCGTAGCTCGATCGGCGGCCAGGCCCAGGCCGGCCGGGCGCTGGCGAACGACGGCTCCGGTGTCCTGCAGACGATCCAGGTGCCGACGCCCGGCTGACGGGGTGGACCACCCGGACGTGCGCGAGGCCCTCCCCGGCGGTGCCGGGGAAGGCCTCGTGCCTGGGTGGCCTCAGGAGGTCACTTGTTGAGCGCGGCAGCCAGCTGCTCGTCGGTCTCGGCGAGTGCCTGGGCGGCCTGCTTGAGGTAGCTGCTCATGCCGTTCAGACCCTCCAGCACCTGCTTCACGCCGGTGTTGAACTCGTTGTAGGAGTGGTCGAACGCCTTCGACGACTTGTCAGTGACGTAGCCGCCGCTGACCAGTGCGTCGATGCCGCTCTTGAGCTGCTGGAGCTTGCCCTCGATCTCGGAGTGGCCGTCAGCGAGGTCGAGAGCGGCCTTCTCCATGTCGTCGAACGTGACGTTCAAGTTCGCCATGGTAATTCTCCTCCATTGTGTGAACTTCCCCCGAACGACAACGTCTGTCTCCGGGCCTTGCCGGGCGGGCGTCATGCCCCCCTTACACGTTCCCTCCCGGGCGCCAGTTCAATCACCAGCGCCTCGGTTTCCGGTTCGTGCGTGACCCCGTGCGTCGTGAGCGCGGAGTACATCTCGGAGATCGTCGCGTCGACCGCGTCCGGCGCGTGCTGCGCCTGGATCCGCAGCAGGGTACGCCAGAGCGCCTCGGACGTCGGCACCATCACCAGGCCCTTGTGGAGGGCGGCCATCGCCACGTCGTGTCGGGAACTCGCCGTCGCCAGGTCCGCGGCGCGACGCGCCACCGAAGCCGCGAGCATCCGGCACTGCCGGGCTTCGCGGGCGAACGTCAGCCAGGCGTAGTGCCTGCCCGGACCGGAGAACACCTCACCGGTGCCCTGGTCGAGGGCGTGCAGCAGGCGCTCGACCTCACCCTGGCCGGAGTCCTCACCCTTGGCCCGGGCGGCGGCGACGAGGACCGCGTAGTCGTTGGCGACGTCGGCCGAGAGCCGCACCCGGCCGTCGGCGTCGACGCTGAGCCGCGGTTGCCCGTCGGCACCGGTGCCGAGCCAGGCCGTGGCGTCGGCGATCCGCGCCTCGACCACGTCGTCCTCGACACCGCGCGGCCACAGGCTCGAGCGGAGGACGGCCGGGTGGAGACCGTCGGGGTGCAGCGCGGCCATCACGACCAGCTCGCTGAGCAGGCCGCGCCTGGCGTCGTCGACCCTGCCCGGGGCCTCGACCGAGACCGGGCCGAGCAGTCGGACCACGACCTCGGCGGACTCCGGGTCGGGTACGGCGGTGGTGCCGGCGGCGAGCGTCTCCGCCGGCGCCGCGTCGGCCGCGATCGCCGCCGGCGCGCTGTTCTCGAAGAGGTCGGCCGAAGCGGCGCGGGACGAGGCCGCGTCGGCCAGCATCGTCCGCAGGTGGCGCTGCGCCTCGCGGTCGATCCGGCGGGCCTCGCCACTGAGCCCGATCGCGGTCGACTCGAAGTGACCGGATGCGTCGACCACGAACCGCCACCGCGCACTGGGCGAGTCGCCGACGCAGACCACGGAGAACGCGGTGCGGCCTCCGGCGGTCAGCTGCGAGAGCCGCTGCGCCTGCTCGGCGGTCGGCGAGCCGGACAGGAACGCGATCATCGGCGCGCACGCCGAGGCGGCGCCGGCCTGCCGGCCCTGCAGGACGCCCTGGACGCCGAGCTGCGAGAGCACCTTGCTGATCCGTGCCTGACCGTTGTCGACCTCGGCCAGCAGCTGGTCGAGGTCGCGGACCTGCCGGGCGCGGCCGGTGTCGAGGTCGTCGACGTGGTCGCCGAAACCGACCATCACCACGTCGATGTCGTCGGACCAGCCGTGCGTGGTCAGGTCCATCGCCATCGCCATCGCGACCTCACGGGCCACCCCCACCGCACCACCGACGGCCACCAGGCCGGGTGCGAGCTCGAGGTCGACCAGGATGTCGTAGCCGTGGGTGGTCGCGACGTTGACCAGGCTCGGGTACGGCGCCGGGACACCGGTGCCGGGGAGCTGGAGGTCGTCGGCCCTCAGTGACCACGAGCGCTGGTCCTCACCCACGGTCCAGGGAGCGTCGGGCGCCTCGAGCTCCGTGAGCAGGTGCAGCACGACCTGCTCGTCGTTGACGTAGACGAACCGGACGTCGGGCATCGGCAGGGCGTGTGCGGTCCGCATCTCGGCCAGGCTCCGCAGCGCGTTGTCGAGGAACTCGGCGCGTCGGACGTCTGCCGCGGCGGCGAGCTCGGCCACGCCCTCGTCCGGCTCCCCGAACGGGCCGCGCCGGGCGGTCAGCGCCCTCAGCGCGCCGGCCAGGATCAGGCCGCCGCCGAGCAGCAGCCAGTCCAGGTTGTTGCCGGGCGCCTGGTCACTCGGGCTGCCGGTGGACGCGCCACCGACCGCCCCGCCGACCGCGCTGCCCTGCGAGCCGCCGACGCCGACGTTCGGCTGGAGCAGGCTCTGGCCGGGCGTGGAGGTGTCCGTGGTGCCGGCCGGCGCCAGGTGCGGTGCCGCGGGGGCGTGCACGGTGACGCCGGGGCCCTTCGCGTCGGCAGGGAGGAGGAGCTGCCAGCCGGGACGGATCAGGTCGGCGTCGGTGTAGCGCCGGCCGTCGGGCTGGAGCCGGAACTTGTTGAGGTCGTAGATCTCCTTCCACCGCATGCCGTCGCCGAGCGTGCGCTCGGCGATGTCCCACGAGGTGTCGTGGTTGCGGCCCTGCGGCGGCATCACCTCGTAGTGCTTGGTGCCGGTCGCGGTCTGCATGGCCGGGGTGTCGCCGACCTGGGAGACGTCGCTGACCGCGGCACCGGCGCGGTTGCTGTCGGTGGTGACGGCGCTGATCGTGTCGCTGATCCGGCCGGAGCCGGCCTCGTCCGCGGACACCGTGGCGGTCAGTCCCTGGGCCAGGCTCAGCCCACCGCTGAGCATCAGCAGTCCGGCGACGAGCCGGCGCGCCACCAGCTGCGAGCCGCCGCCGAGCACCACGTTGCCGGGCATCCGGCCCTTGCGGATCGCCCGCCACTCGCTGAGGAAGCAGACCACGAAGTGGACCCAGACGATCCAGACGAGCACCGCGAGCACGTTGATCACGAGGTCGGCGTTGACGTCGGCGGTCAGCCAGTCCTTCGACGGCCCGCCGCTGGGCAGCGGGTTGCCGACGAGCAGCACCAGCGCCACGGGCACCCCCACCAGCAGGAGCAGCGACCCGACCACGGCCGCGAGGCCGAGACCGAGGTTGCGCTTGCTGGACTCCTCGTTGCGCGGCAGCTGGTCCTGGCCCTGCCTGCGGGCCGCGGTCCTGGTGGCGGTGGTGGGTGTCATGCAGTTCCCCCTACGGAACGACGATTGCCTCGACCTCGGTCACCTCGACGTTGGTGACCTGCGACTTCTCGAAGGTGTTGAAGGGCCGGAAGGTGGCGCCTCCGTTGTCGGAGACGTCGACGGCCCAGTGTGCGGTCATGTTCACCGGGTAGGCGTTGTCGTGCTGCGTGGCCGACGACTGCGGGTAGCGGTACCAGCAGCCCCGGTGGTCCGCCGGCGTCTCGCCGCGCTGCGCGCGGTAGCCCGAGCCCGCACAGGACTTCATCGGGGAGACCCCGGCGCCGCTCGGCTCCACGTCGATCCGCGTGATGTGGGCACGGAGGACCACGGCGCCGGCGGTGACCGTCACCGCGTCGTCGGTGCCGTCGAAGAACGAGACCCACCCACCGACACGCGGTCGCGCGTTGGGCGAGACCCCCGCGATCGGGGCCGGGATGGTGCCGTCCTTGCTGTACAGCGTGACCAGGACGTTCTGGTTGTGGGTCAGGGTGACGACCTTGTCGTCGGGACCCTTGGAGACCAGGCCGACCGTGATCTTGATGCCACCCTTCTCGACCTTCTTGGTCTTCGGGTCGATGCCGGTCAGGCAGCGCTCCCAGTACCACGTGTTGCCGTCGCGGTTCTCGAGCATCATCGCCTCGAGCTCGGCACCGCTCAGCGGGTCGTTCCAGCAGCCCGGCACCGGGTCGTCGCCGAGGATCTGCTTGACCGTGCGCCGGTCACCGCTGCCGGTGCCGCACGACATGCCGAGGTAGCTCGGCGAGGACACGACCGCGCAGTTGCCGACCGAGTCGTAGTTGGTGCCACCGGTGCTGCTCGGTCCCGGTGTGTCCGCTGGCGGCGGGCCGGACGGTCCGCTGGGGCCCGGCCCCGGCGGGGGCGGCGGCGGGTCGAAGTCGGCATGGGCGGGCGAGCCCACGAGCAGCACGCCGACAGCGGCCACCGGCACGAGGACTCTTCTGATCAGGCCGCGCATCACCACGCAACTCCCTTCACCGGAACACTCGAGCAGCTGGTGCTGCCGTCCTCGGCGCGATCGACCTTCCAGGCGCCGCCGGACTTCTGCAGGTAGACGTTGATCGGGATGATCGCCCGCTTGGTCGCGGGAAGCTTGCTCGCACGCTTCTGGCCCCAGCCGCCGGACCAGACGCAGGCGGGCACCGTCGCGGAGCGACCGTTGACCTTGACCGCGGTCGGGGTCAACGGCAGCGGGCCGGGGTAGTACAGCCCGAACTCCTTCTCCACGTACGACGCGAACCGCGCGGGATCGCCGGTCACGGAGGACGCCAGCGGCCTCATGGAGCGGTCGTTGTCGTTGACCGACTTGCCGAAGCCGGCCGCCCAGCTGCGGAGCACCTTCACCTGCGGGGTGCCCTCGAAACGCGACAGGGGCCGCTGGGTCGGGCTCGGGCTCGGCGTGGCGGACTCGGAACCGGACTCGCTGGGGGACGGCGAGCCGCTCGTCGCCGCCTTCGTCGGAGCGGCCGTCGTGGACCCCGAACCGCCGCAGCCGGCCAGGCCCAGGCCGAGCCCGGTGGCCAGGAGGGCGGCAGCGGTGCGGCGTACTCGCGTCATCGGCGTGCTCATCCCCTCGTGTCGGCCGGTCCCAGCCCCCGTGGCCGGACCCACAGTGCTGAGATACCCGCCCACCCGGGGGGCAAACCGCATCCGGGAACAATCGGCAGGTCCCGGAAGCGGAAACTGTGACCTGGGTCACGCGTTCCCAACGCTGCACCTGAGGCTCGGACGTGCCTCAGCCGCAGAGGGTGCCACAGGTCCGCCGTCGTTGCCTGTCCAGACCGGCAGCGGGTCACTCCTCGGCGGTGTCGATGCCCTCGTACGGACGGGCCTTCGCGATGGCCTGCGCCTTCAGGTCGGTGACCCCGACGATGGCCAGCAGCGAGGCGTCCACGCGCAGCTTCACGTTGGTCACCACCACCAGCTGGCGGGGGTCCGACCCGGAGACGGCCTCGGTGCGCACGTAGTGGCAGTCGACCACCTGCGGGGAGCTGCTCTCGAGGGCTGCGCAGTACTTGTCGACCCGCGCGCGGACCAGTGCGCCGTCGAGCACCAGGTCGTCCGCACTGACGTCGATGCCCTGCGCGCCGGCGCGCGAGGCCTCCTCGGCGAAGGCGACCGCCTCGCCGCGGGCGTTGAGCTGGCGGGAGCCGTCGATGCCGAGCCCGCCCAGGAGCAGGAGCATCATCGCGATGATCGGCACGGCCGGCGCCAGGGAGCCGGACTCATCGGGCCGCGGCGCTCGGAAGGCCATCACCCGACGCCCCGGTTGGGGTCGAGCATCGAGGTGAACGTCGCCCTCGACGTCATCGAGCCGGGAGCGCCGGGAAAGCCGATGTCGGAGAGGCCGTAGCGGCAGGTGGACGTCACGACGATCGCGTTGCCGGGCTGGAAGTCTCGGCTGACACTCACGCGGAGCGAGTCCTGGCACGACTGGGGCGTGCCCACGATGGCACGGGACACCGCGGCCCTCGCCCGTTGCACCGCCTCGTCGTAGGTGCGGGAGGCGGTCGCGCTCCTCGCGCCGTCCCGGGTGCCGGAGTCGAGGGTGCCGTGGATCTGGCCCTTCTGCCCGTAGGCGAAGATCAGCGCGAAGATCAGCAGCATGCCGGGCGCCAGCATCGCCAGCTCCACGGAGAGCGAGCCGCGCTCGTCGCGCAGCCGGGTCACGGCGCGCCGTCGCTTCCGGAGAACCGCTCGACCGGACCCTCCGCGGTCTCGGTGACCGAGAGCTGCAGCCCCGGCACCAGCGTGATCACGTGACCGGTCACGGTCATCGTGGCCCGGCCGGCACGCTCGTCGTAGGTCGGCGTCGCTCGCGGTCCGATCAGCGCCTCGCGGCCCACCGTGGCCGCGAAGCGCTGGGTGTTGCCGATGACGCCCGGCTTGATCTGCTCGTAGGTCGCCCGGTCCTGGGCAAGGCGCAGCTGTGACACGCCCTCCCGGGCGGACTGGATCGCCACGTTGCGCCCGTAGAAGAACAGGGCCGCCTGGATGCTGAAGAAGATCAGCAGCAGGAACGCGGGCGCCAGGAACGAGAGCTCCAGCGCACTGACCCCGCGCTCGTCCGGCCGCCGTCGCTGACGGAGGCCGGACGAGCCGCGGGTCACTTGCAGGCGCTGGTGGCGTTCGAGCACCGCTCGAGCGTGCCCTTCTTGTCGTTCACGATCTTGAGGATCACGCCGGCGATGATCGACGCGGCCACCACCACGACGGCCGCGATCAGGGCCCACTCGAGGACGGTGGCACCGCCCTCCTCCCGACGGACCCGGTTGAACCGGGCGAAGGCGCCCCGCCACATGATGATGGCCACTTCGGTCATTGGTCTTCTCCCCTGTTCGCTTTCGTTGTCACGACGTGGTCAGCAGCTGCGACACGGCCGGGTAGCCGAGGAAGATCAGGAAGGCCGTGCTGATCAGCATCTGGGCCACCAGCATCGACTGCGACTTCTCCCCCTCCTCACCCTCGGCCTGGGTCAGCTCCCGGCGCCGGAGCGTCGCGGCCCGGGCCGAGAGCGAGGACCGGATCTTCGCCCCGTCGTCCGCCGCAAGAACCAGTGCCCCCGAGAGCTCCTCGAGCTCGTCCACGCCGATATCCTTCCCCAAATCCCCCAGCGCAACCCACGGCGTCGTGCCGTAGAGCCGGGCGTTGGCGAGGGCCTGCCGGATCCGCACCATCGACCAGTGGTCACCCACACTGGCCGCGGCGAGCAGGGCCTCGGGCAGGCCGCGCCCGCCGGCCAGGTTCATCGCCACCAGGTCGAGGAAGACGCCGACGCTGCGCCGGAAGTCACGTCGCCGTGCGGTCGCTTCGGACCGCAGGACCAGGTCGGGCATGAAGAAGCCCAGCAGCCCGAACAGCAGGGCGGCGAACGCCGGGATCGCGGCCGGAAGCGGTACGCCGATCAGCGTCATCACCGTCCAGACGAACGGCGCGAGCAGGAACAGGCCGACGGCGGTGGCCACCTTGGAGGCCAGGTGCGTGCCGATCGTGCGGCCCAGGATCGAGAGGTCCTGGCGCTGCCGGCCGAGCTCCCAGCCACGCTCGGCGGCGAGGACCTCGATCCGGTCGGCCAGCTTGGCGAAGGCGCCCTGGGCCCGGTCGTTCAGGCCGCTGCCCTGCTCGAGCGCGGTCACCGTGTGCGTGCTCATGGAGCGCGACCCGGCGTTGATCCGGGCCAGCATCGTGTTGACGCCGGGCTTGGGTCGCATGAAGATCCGGATCAGCCAGTAGATCCCCACGCCGACCGACGCGCCGCTGAGAAGGGCAAGGATCATGCTGCACCGCCGCTGCTGCGGACGCGCTGGAGGATCGGCTCGTCGGCGGAGACCTGCTCGAAGACCAGGAACCGCTCGGTCTTCGACGGCGCGGCCAGGCTCCGCAGCCACAGCAGTCCGGCCAGGAACAGCGCGGCGATGATCACCAGCATCAGCTGGCCCAGCACCGAGTTGTACGGCGCCACGTAGGTGCGGTTGAAGACGCTCAGGCCGCCCATCATGCTGAGCACGATCAGCAGGACCAGCCGGACGCTGCGCCGGATGCTCTTGCGGCTGGCCTCGATCCGGCGGCGCATGTCCAGCTCCTCGCGCGTGGACGCCGCCAGGGCGGTGAGCACGTCGCGCAGGCCGGGGCCGCGCAGCCGGGCGTTGAGGAGAAGGGCCGCGCAGATCACGTCGGCGCTGGAGTCGTCGAGGTCCTCCGCGAACTGGGTCAGGGCCGAGGGGAGCGGTTCCCGGATCCGGATCCGGTCGACCATCAGGTTCAGCGAGGGCCGGATCGGGGCTCCGGCGTTGACGGCGGTGGCCGGGATCGCCTGCTCCAGGCCGATCGCGCCAGCGATGGTGTCGCGCAGCGACTCGGTCCAGGCCGCGAGTGCCTCGAGCCGGGAGATGCTGAGCTTCTCGACCTTGGAGCTGCCCGCGATCTTGTCCCAGAACGCGACCAGCAGGCCGATCCCGATGCCGGCCACCACCCAGCGCGTGCCGAGCAGGGCGAGCAGCCCGCCGCCGAGACCGAACGCGAGGCGGCGTCCGCTCTCGCTCAACGAGGCTCGCTGCCGCTTCGGCTTGCCCGGAGCCCGCTCGGGAAGCCCGATCACCGCGAGCACGGCGACGTACACCCCGAGACCGACGACCGCACCGGAGAGGACCGCCATCGGGGTCTGCGGCGGCATCACGAGCGGGAGGACGCTGTGCACCGCGGAGGAGGGCATCACGCCCACCTGTTGATGATCTCGCCGGAGTAGCCGTGCTGGACCAGGTCGTCGATGCAGGCGATCGGCGCGTGCGCGACCGCGACACCGTGGTCGTTGAGGGCGAACACCTCGCTGGAGAGCACCCGGCCATCGACGCCCGTCACCTCGCGCACGCTCTCCACCGCCCGGGTCAGCGATCCCCCGGTGGTGTAGTCGTTGCGCTTGCGCATGAAGACCACGAAGTTGATCGAGCCCGCGATCAACATGTGCGTCGCCTCGACCGGCAGGTGCTCCTGGGCCTGCAGCGCGTAGGTCGAGATCCGGTTGAACACCTCCATCGAGGAGTTGGCGTGGATCGTGGACAGCGAGCCGTCGTTGCCCTGGCTCATCGCGTTGAGCATGGTCACGATCTCGTCACCGAGCACCTCACCCACGATCACCCGGCTCGGGTTCTGCCGCAGGCTCCGTCGGACCAGGTCGGCCATCGTGACCGCACCCTGCCCCTCGGAGTTGGCCAGCCGCTCCTCGAAGGCGACCACGTTGGGGTGCAGGTCCTCGAAGTGGTCCAGGCCGAGCTCCAGGGCACGCTCGACGGTGATCAGCCGTTCGTTGGGAGGGATCTCGTTCGCCAGGGCACGCAGCAGCGTGGTCTTGCCGGAGTTGGTGGAGCCGGCCAGCATCACGTTCTTGCGGGCCTTCACGGCCGCCCGGAGGAACGACGCGAGCTCCGTGGACATGGTGCCGTTGGCCACCAGGTCGTCCATGCCGACCTGACCGAGCCGCGAGCGCCGGATCGAGATGCTGGGTCGCGAGCAGACCGACATCACGGCGGAGAGCCGCGAACCGTCCGGCAGCCGCATGTCGAGCTGCGGGTTGGCCGTGTCGAAGGGGCGCGAGGCGAGGCCGACGCTGGAGGCGAGCACCTGGATCAGCTCGACCAGCTCCTCGTCGCTCTCGGCGACCGGCTCCACGAGCTCCTCACGACCGTCGGCGTAGCCGACGAAGACCCGGTCGCAGCCGTTGATGTCGACGTTCTCGACATCCGGGTTCTGCAGCAGCGGCTGCAGCCGGCCGACACCGAAGAGCGCCGCGTGGATGGCGGAGGCGAGGGCCTCCTCCTCGTCGACGCTGGGCGGCGTGCGCCCGAGCGAGATCTCCGCGCGGGCATGGTCCTCGAGCACCTGCACGACCAGGGAGCGGGCGTACTGTCGCTCGTCCTCCGGCGACATCGGGGAGCGGCCCAGCACCTCGTCGCTGCGACGCTGCTGGTTGAGCCGGTCGGCGACCTGGGCCCGGAGCGTGCGGACCAGCTGCGGATCGGCGGCCATCTGGACGGAGCTCATCCGGGGTCCCCAACGGGGCGTGAGCGCAGCGAGTGGTCTGTCGAGGTGATCATGTCGCTCCCTTGGCTTCCCTGGCCCGTCGCGAGGCCCGGCGGCGGCCGCGGCGTGGCGCCTGGTCCTCCTGCCCCGGGAGTACGGCGCCCTCGGCCTCCGGCTGCTCCTCCGCCGTCACCTCACCACCCTCACGCGCCACGCTCTCGGAGAGGTCTCGGTAGACGTGCTCGGCCACCTCGCGGCCGCTCCGCGCGAGCAGGCTCCGCTCGGGTCGGTAGACGTTGGTGCCCTCGAACATGACCACGGCCTTGGCGTCGTGGGCGATGCCCCCGTAGTCGGTCACCCAGTCGAACCCGCTGCGGATCGCGGCCGCGGCGCTGCGCCGGTCGTTCTCCTGGTCACGCCCGGCCACGCCGACGATGCCGACGCGGACCCCGTGGTCCTTCATGGAGTCGCCCATCGCCTCGATCCGGCGCCGCGTGTGCAGCGCGCTCCAGGCCGACGGCCGGTAGACCACCAGGAGGAGGTCCGACTGCTCGATCAGCGGCAGGTGGTCCGATCGACTCTGCACCTGGCCGGCGTCGACGAACATGTCGGCGTCCGGGATCCGGCGGAAGACCTCCGCCAGCGTCGGCCACAGCGGCGCCACCGCGAGCGCCTGCTCCGGACCGGGCAGGCCGGTCAGCACGAGCTGCCCTCCCACGGCCTCCTGCGTGTGCTGGCGCACCGCTTCCGGCACCAGTCCGCGGCGGGCCGCGGGCAGCATCGAGAGCAACCCCCGCTCGGGGTCCATGGCGCGCCCGTCCGAACGCTGGAGCCGGAGCGCGACGTCACCACCGAGCGGGTCGGCGTCGAGCACGATGCTGTTCGCGGGCCAGAGCGTCGCCAGCAGGAGCGTGGTCGTGGTGGTGCCCGGTGCCCCCTTGGCGGACATCACGGAGATGACGGCCACGGTGCTACTGCACCTTCTGCAGGTCGGGTTCGGGGATCGTGCCGCTCGGCAGGATGCTCAGGGCGAGGTGACCGGAGGACGCGTACTCCGCGACGTCGCCTGCGGTGTCGACGTCCACGAGCACGGTCACGTTGCGGCTGTCGGAGCCCTGGCCGGAGCCGGTGACCACCACCCGTGCGGCGTCCACGACCTTTTCGCCCGGGGCGAGCCCGCCGCTGCCGGTGGACTGCTGGCCACTGCCCGAGACGTAGAAGAGCCGGACCACGTCGCCGGGACGGGGCAGGGCGCTGGTGCGCTGGGACGGGCTCACGACGACCCCGACCAGGGTCGCACCGGTGGGCACGATGCTGGTCTTGGTGAACATGTCGCGGTTGACCAGGGTCCCCGCGGGGACGCCGACCGTGGCCCGGCTGCCGACGAACAGCTGCTCGGAGTCGGCCGTGATCAGGTGCCTCGCGTCGGCGGCGACGCTGGTCTCGACGAAGTCGCTGCGCTCGACGGTCTTGCCGATCGGGATGTCGTCGGCGGCGACCAGCACCGAGATGCGGTCGCCGCTGCGGAACGCGATCAGGGCGCTGCCGAGGGCGCCGAGGAGGATCAGGAGCAGGGCGAGCGCCGCCAGGGCCGGTCGTCGGTCACGACGCGCGGTCGGCAACCGACCTCGCGTCTGATCCGTCGGGGCTTGGGCCATGGGTTCGGTGTCCCTCCGCGTGTGTGCCGTCTGGTCGGGCCCAAGGGTGGCGACAGCACCGTTCCCCCGGTCCGGCGGGCGTTCCCGAGTCCGGTGTCGACGTGCCGGTTCGCCAGGGAGACGTGTTCCCGTCCGGGGAGTAGCAAAACATGATCTGGGCGTTTCGTGTCGGGCGGGGGGAGATTGCCCGAGACGTCAGCCGACGGTGACCTCCACCGCGTTGGACGCGGCTCGCGTGGTGGGGTCGAACACCCGGAACTTCATCCCACCGGTCCGGGAGGTGATCACGTAGGTCTCGAACGTGCCCACCCGCACCTGGGCCTGCACGTCGGCGAAGGCCGACCAGTTGCCGCTGTCCTTGCGCTGCACCTGCAACGCCACGTTGTCGGCGCCCGGGTAGCTCCCGGTCAGGTTGATCCGCTGGCCCGGGCCGACCTGGACAGGCGTGACGGTGAGCACGATCTTGTTCTTCGACTTCGCAGGCTTGGAGGTAGCGGTGGCGCTCGGCGTCTCCGACGGTGACGGTGACGGTGAGCCCGACGTCGTCAGTGCCTTCGTCGGCAGCGCGCTCGGCGTGTCGGTCGCCTGCGCGGTGGAGTGGGCCGCGGGGGTGCTGTCGCTGAACCCCAGCGCCCGGACCATGACGAAGACGCCGACCGCGACCACGGCGCCCACCCCGAGAGCCACCAGAGCCACCTTGACCAACGCGTCGGCGAGCTGGTGCCGCTGGTCGTCGCGCACCGCGCCCCCCTCGTGTCGTCCGGCACTCCCCGCGTGCAGATCCTAGGTGGTACCCGGGCAGCCGCAACAGGACGGACCACGGCTCGACCGGCCCCGATCCGACGGGACGGGTCGCCCGGCGGACCCGTCCGGTGGAGGTCAGGACTTGCGGTCGGCCCTGAGCGCCTTCCAGCCCCAGGTGCCGAGCACGCCGGCGATCAGCACGTTGACCACGATCAGCACGGAGTGGGCGACGTAGTAGCCGGTCGGGCGGTCCTCCTCGGTGGTGATCAGGGCCTTGGTGAACTGCGCGTAGGTCACGACGTTCCAGACCGCGACGGCGAGCAGCACGATCGCGTGCTTGCGCTGGAACCTCATTCGCCGGAGCCTCCGTCCTGACCCGAGGAGGTCTCGCTCCAGACCGCCTTCGCGCCGCTGTGGCCGATCAGGGCGACGTCGACGACGGTGCCTGCCGCGGCGAGGACCGCGAGGGCCGAGACCGCCACCATCACTCCCTTCGCCACCTCGGCGCGACGCCCCAGCCACCAGAGCGCGACCGCCACGAGGGCCAGCGGGATCATCACCCAGAGCAGCGTGTCACCGAGCTCGGCATGCTTCTCGACCAGCGAGCTGCGACCGACCTGGTGCTCGAGGTTCTCACCCGAGGAGGTGCTCAGCGGCGCCAGCACCAGGCCGGTGATGGCCAGGATCATCGGCAGCGGGCCGGCCCAGGTGCGGAAGCGCGGCACCACGGCGGCGAGCAGCACCGCCAGTGCGGCCATCGGCACGATCGCGACCGTGGCGTGGACGACGAGCGGGTGGATGGGGAGTCCGAAGAAGTCCTGAGGCACGGGACCACCCTGTCAGGTCGTCCTGACCACGCCCTGAATGTGGGTCCGCTGTGCGATCCCTGTGTCAGCGGGCCGTGACCACGATCCGGGCGCCGTGGCGCGGGACGCTGGTGATGTTGCGGACCTTCGGCTTGTCGGCAGAGCCCGCCCGCACGCTCACGTCGTACGACGCGAGCACCTCGCGCAGGACCGCGACGCCCTCCATCAGCGAGAACCCGGCACCGATGCAGCGGCGGACGCCACCGCCGAAGGGAAGCCAGGTGTTCGGCGGCACGTGACCCCCGGCGAACCGCTCGGGGCGGAACGCCTCGGGCTCCGGGAAGTTCCGCGGGTCCGCATGGGCGAGGATGATCGACGCGGCCACGGTCGCGCCGGCCGGGAGGTCGATGCCGCCCACGGTGGCCGGCTCCATCAGGTGCCGCACCACCATCGGGATCACCGGGTGGAGCCGCATCGACTCCTTGAGCACCGCCTCGAGGTGGTCGTCGTCGCCGGACAGCGCGGCGGCCCGCGCCTTCGCGAGCTGGGCGGGGTCGCGCCCGAGCTCGTAGAGCGTCCACGACAGCGCGGTCGCGGTGGTCTCGTGACCGGCCAGCAGCAGCGTGACCAGCTGGTCCCGGAGCTCGTCGTCGGAGAGGCCGCCGCCACCCTCGTCGTCGCGCACGCGCAGCAGCGCGGAGAGCACGTCCGTCCGGTCCGCGAGGTCGGGCGCGGCCCGGCGCTCGGCGATCTCGGCGTAGATCACACGGTCGAGCTCCTCCTGGTTCTGCACCGTGCGGCGCCAGGGACCGAACCGCTCCAGCCCGCGGATGCCCCAGCCCAGGAAGACCATCGGGTGGATGTTGACCGTCCTGTTCACCAGCGGCCGCAGCTCGGCGAGCCGGTGCTCGTCGGTCACGCCGAAGACCACCTGGAGGATCACCTCGAGGGTCAGCGCGTTCATCCGGTCGAGCGAGCGGAACTCCTGGCCGGCCCGCCAGCTGCCGACCTCGGTCTTGGCCAGCCCGGTCACGACCTCCTGGTAGCCGCGCAGCGCATGCCCGTTGAAGGCCGGCATCAGCAGCCTGCGAGCGCGCTTGTGCGTCGCCCCGTCGACCAGCAGCAGCGAGTGCTCGCCCATCACGGGGCCGAGGATCGCGTTGCCCTTGCCGGCCTGGAAGACCTCCGGGTCACCGGCGAAGATCTCCTTGAGCACCTCGGGCTTGTGGAAGATCACCAGCCAGCGGTTCTCCGGGAGCAGCTTGAGCGAGAACACGTCGCCGTAGCGCCGCTTCATCGCAGGCACGAACTGGTGCCGGAAACCGAGCAGCCCGATGCTCTGCACCAACGCGGGCACCCGCGGTCCGCGCGGCACCATCGCGGCCGTGACCCTCGGGCCCCGACCACTCGGGTTCGGACGCATCCTGGCGAATCGTTCCTGGGTCACCGACATGGACAGCTCCTCGCGGGGTCGTTCACATACTACGAGTACGACGACCCGCCTCGCGCCGCGGCGGGCAGCAGGTCGCGAGGTGCGGGCGGTGCGGCCAGCGGCTCGGCCGGCAGCTCGGCGACCTGGTCGCGGCACCAGGGACTGATCGGACGGCTCCCGTCCAGGACCGAAGCCCGGAACGACACCCAGTCCTCCCAGGCCACCTCGGCCACCTCGGCCGGGTCAGGCCGCGGCACGTCGGTGGTGGTGCCGACGAAGACCGGGCACATCTCGTTCTCGACCGTCCCGTCGGCCATCACGGCCCGGTAGCGGAACCGCGGCAGCAGCAGCGTCAGCCCGTTCACCCCGACGCCGACCTCCTCGCCCACGCGGCGCACGACCGCGTCGGCGACGTCCTCACCCGGGGCGGGATGGCCGCAGCAGGTGTTGGTCCACACCCCCGGCCAGGTCGGCTTGTCCAGCGCCCTCCGGGTGACCAGCAGCCGACCGGCCGCGTCGAACAGGTAGAGCGAGAACGCCAGGTGCAGCGGGGTGTCCCGGTGGTGCACGGCGCGCTTGGCCAGGGTGCCGACGGCCGTCCCGTCCTCGGCGAGCAGGACCACGGACTCCTCGGCGGCAGCGCTGACGACGTCGGTCACGAGGCCCTCGCCAGCTCGTTGACAGCGGCACCGAAGACGCGGGGCAGCCCGGCCGCTGCCGGGACGATCCGGCTGCGGACGGCGCCGAGGCGGGTGGCCGCGAGCAGGGTGTGGGTCATGGCGTCGTGCCTCCATCCGAGCCGGCGCCAGGCCGACTCGTAGCGGCCCGGTTCCCCGGAGCGTACGGCGTGGACAGCGGCCCGCGCCTGGGCCAGGCCGAGCGCGATGCCCTCACCGGTGAGGGCGTCGACGTAGCCGGCGGCGTCGCCGACCAGCAGCACCCGCCCGGCGGTGCGGCGAACGGAGCGCTGGCGCAGCGGACCGGCACCGCGCACCCGGGAGCGGTCGGCGCCGGCGATCCGGTCGGCCAGCAGCGGGTGGTCGGCGACCAGGTCGTCGAACGTCCTGCCGCGACCACCGAGGATCGCGATGCCGACCAGGTCGGGGGCCACCGGGGTCACGTAGGCCTCGCTCCCGGCCGCCCAGTGCACGTCGACGAAACGCGACCACGACGTCGTGCGCACGTGCGCGCGCAGCCCGTAGCGCCGGAGGCCGGACGACCTGCCCTCCAGCCCGAGCATCCGCCGGATCGGGGAGTGCAGGCCGTCGGCCGCGATCAGGTGCCGGGCATCGGTGCCGTCGACCAGCACCCGGTCGGTCCGCTGGTCGACGTGCTGCACCGGCTCGTGCACGACCGGGACACCGGCGGCCGCGACCGCTTCGGCGAGCGCCGCGTGCAACGTCGTACGACGCACGCCGCGACCGGGACCGGCCCGGAACACGGCCTCCGCCACCCGACGGTGATCCAGGTAGCGGATGCCGGCGATCGGCTGGCCCTCGAGCCGGACGCCCAGCGCGGTGAGGTCGGCGACGGCGCTCGGCATCAGCCCCTCGCCACACGCCTTGTCGACGGTGCCGACCCGGGGTTCGCGCACCTCGACGTCCAGGCCGGCGCGGGCGGCGTACAGCGCCGTCGCGAGGCCCACCGGTCCACCACCGGCGACGATCAGGTCACGCACGGGTGGCCTCGGGCAGGGTGCTGAGCGCGAGGTCCTCGGTGCGGATCCGCACCGTCAGCAGGGCCGCGTTGGCGACGGTGAAGACGACGGCGGTCACCCACGAGGCGTGCACCAGCGGGAGCGCGAAGCCCTCGACCACGACGGCGACGTAGTTGGGGTGGCGGAGCAGGCGGTAGGGGCCGCGACGTACCGGCGCCAGGCCCGGGACCACGATCACGCGGGTGTTCCAGCGACGGCCGAGGCTCGTGATGCACCACCAGCGCAACGCCTGGGACGCGAGCACCAGCACCAGCATCGACCAGGCGAGCGCGGGCCCGACCTGGGGGCGGCGCACCCAGGCCTCCGCCAGCGCGCCCACGAGCAGCGCCGTGTGCAGGACCACCATCACCGGGTAGTGCCCCTGTCCCGACTCGCGCCCGCCGCGGTCGAGGCTCCAGGCCGCGTTGCGGTTGGACACCACGAGCTCGGCCAGCCGTTCGAGGCCGACCAGCAGGATCAGCACCGTGAAGGCGAGCAGGCTGGTCACCGCGCCTCGCCCGCCCGCAGCAGCACCAGCTCGGAGCAGAACCCGGGACCCATCGCGAGCAGGATGCCGTGGCTGCCCGGTCGCGGAGGGCGGTCTCGGAGCGTGTCCTCGAGCACGTGCAGCACCGACGCCGACGACAGGTTGCCGATGCGGTCGAGCGACTCCCAGGTCAGCCGCAGGTCCTCGTGCTGCAGGCCGAGCGTCGACTGCAGCGCCTCGATCACCTTCGGGCCGCCGGGATGGCAGACCCACCAGCCGATGTCGTCGCGGCCGAGTCCGTGGTCGGCGAGGAAGCCGTCGACGTCGCCGCCGACGTAGCGCTCCACGATCGCGGGCACCTCGGCGTCGAGCACGATCCGCAGCCCACCTGCCGTGACGTCGAAGCCCATGGTGCGCTCGGAGTCGGGGTAGAGCCGGCTCCGGGTGGCGATCACCTCGGCGGCGCCCGGGCCCCGGTTGTCGCCGGTCGCGACCACCGCCGCCGCCCCGTCGCCGAACAGCCCGCTGGCGACCAGGTTGGGCACGGACACGTCGTCGCGCTGCACGGTCAGCGAGCAGAGCTCCACCGCCACCAGCACCGCGACGTCGTCGGGGTGACCCTGCAGGTGGTCGTGGAGGCGGGCCAGCCCGGCGGCACCGGCGACGCAGCCCAACCCCACCAGCGGCATCCGCTTGACGTCCGGACGCAGCCCGATCAGGGAGGCGATCCGGGCGTCGATCGACGGGACCGCCAGGCCGGTGACGGTGGCCGAGACCACGAGGTCGACGTCGGAGGGCGTCAGGTCGGCGGCCTTGAGCGCGTCGGTGAGCGCCCGGGCGCCGAGCTCCACCGCGTGCTCGATGAAGAGGTCGTTGGCCTGGCCGAAGTCCTCGAGGGCGCCGTACTCCTCCAGCGGCAGCACGACGTGGCGGGAGCTGACGCCGGCGTTGGCGTGGAACCGCCGGAGCAGCCGCTCGTCGAGTCCTCCGCCCTTGGCGATCACGCTGGCGAAGGCGTCGGTGATCTCGGACTGCGGGTAGCGGTGCGGGGGAAGGGCTCCCCGGGCGGACAGCACGTGCATCTCAGGCTCCTCGGGCAAGGGGGACGGAACGATGGCGGGTGACCAGCGCGCGCGCCAGACCCCCCGCCAGACGGGGGGTGACGCGTCCGTCGCCGAGACCGATCTCGACCAGGTCGTCGAACGCGCCAGGGTCGTGGCGGGCGGCCGAGATGCCGGCCTCCACGAAGCGGGGCATCCCGGAGAGCCGGGCGGCCAGCCAGGTGTGCCGCAGGTGCGGGGCGAGCAGCGAGCGGACGGCTCGACGGTGCCGGCGCCCCGCCGATGCGGCCTCGCCGGCCGTGATCGCCGCGGCCGCGGTGCGACCGGCCAGGATGCCGGTGGCGACGGCGTAGTAGATGCCTTCCCCGGTCATCGGGTTCACCAGGCCGGCGGCGTCGCCCGCGAGCAGGGCCGGCCCGTCGGGCTGGTGCCACCGCCACCCGGAGAGCGGCAGGTGGTGGCCGCGCCAGGCCGTGCCGTCGTCGGCCGCGCCGGGGATCAGCCGGTCCAGCTGCTCCAGCAGCTGGGCGCGTGAGGGGTGGTCGCCGGCCGCGCCGGGACCGGGCAGGCGTTCGCCGTAGCCGACGTTGCAGAAGCCGTCGCCGCGGTCGAAGGCCCAGGCGTACGACGGCTGCCGGCGCTCGCCGTACCGGATCACCTGCCGGGCGCGGGCGGACGCCGGCGTGGGCACGTAGCCACGGATGGCCAGTGCTCGGCGGCCGGTCCCGGGTGCACCGGACCACGCGCGGACGACGGAGTGCGCGCCGTCGGCGCCCACCACCACCGGTGCCCGGTCGCGGCCGTCGACCAAGACGTCGGTGCCGTGGCGCGACAGGCTGGTGACCCGTCGGCGGCGCAGGACCGCACCGGCGGCCACCGCTGCGGCCACCAGGCGGGCGTCGAACACCTCACGCGGGATCACGTGGACGGGCTGCGCCATCGGGCGTCCGACCTGGCTCTCGCCGCGGGCCAGCTCGAGCCGGGTCAGCGGCGTCCAGCCGTCGGTCACGTCGTGGACGCCGACCGACGCCAGCGCCCGGAGGACCAGCGGGGCGATGCCGTCGCCGCAGCACTTGTCTCGCGGGAAGTCGGCGCGGTCGAGGAGCAGCACGCGCAGGTCCGGTTCGGCGCGCAGCGCACCCAGGGCCGCGGACGCTCCGGCGGGACCCGCGCCCACGACGACGAGGTCCCAGTCCTGCACCGCGTTCACCGGGTGCCCACGAGCAGCACCACGTCGACCAGGGCGATGCCCACGGCCGCGAGGAAGGCGTGCCGGCCGGACAGCGCCAGCACCGCGAGGACCGCGACCAGTCCCATCGCGATCGCGGCCGGCAGCACCGGGACCGAGGCTCCGAGCAGGATCACCACCGAGCCGGTGACCAGGATGGCGACGGCGAGCGGAGGACCGAGGCGGGGGCCGACGCGGTGCGGCATCCCACGGACCCCGGTGGCGGCGTCGTCCGAGAGGTCGGGGAGCACGTTGAGGATGTGGGCGCCGACACCCAGCAGCGCACCGGCGACCGGCACCCACAGCGGCGGGAACGCCGCCGTCGGCGAGGCCAGGGAGACCAGCACCGGCAGTCCACCGAAGCACACGGCGTAGGGCAGCCAGGACCAGACGGTCGCCTTGACGCCGAGGTTGTAGACCCAGCCCGCCGCGACGCAGACGACGTTCGCCACGCCGACCGCCGCCCCGCTTGCGAAGCCCAGCGCGACCGAGGCGAGGACCGCGACCACGCAGGCGACCCGGACGGCGGACACGGGGACCGCGCCGGTGGCGAGCGGCTTGTCCACCCGCCCGACCTGGCGGTCCCGGCGAAGGTCCAGCAGGTCGTTGCTCCAGCCGATCGAGAGCTGACCGGCGAGCACCGCCGCCACCACGAGCACGGTGCGGCCGGCGCCGACCTCGAGTGCACCGCACAACAGGGCGGAGAGGACGGTGACCGCCAGCGCCGGCACCGGGTGGGCGGCGCGGAACAGGTCGACGGGGGTGCGGACGCGGAGCGCCGGAGAGCCCGCGGGCATCGAGGTCACCCCGACGTGGGTCCGGACGGGCTGTGCATGTCGATCGGCATGACCACCCTCCTGGGCTTTCTCTCCTCCACGCAGCCTACGAGGGCGGCAAAGATGCCGGAACCCGGGCGACCGGTCCGGTCTCGAAGTCCGGCACCGGGTCGTCGTGCTGCGAGGAGCAGGTGAGCCGGTGGGGTGCGCCGAGGCGGCGGCTGACCGACACCTCGTGCACGGCGCCCGCCACCACGAACCCGGCACGGCCGCCGGACCAGGACTCGAGACGCAGTGCGTCGACCTCCCACACGTCGACCGCGCGTCGTACGGCGAGCTCGGCGGCCTGCACGGCCATCGGCCAGGCCGCGCGTCCGCGGAAGTGCTCGGGGGTGATCCGGCCGGCCAGGTGCGTGTCCGCGATGCCCGGGGCCGACTCCGCGGTGACCCGGCCGTAGCCCAGCCCGGCACCCAGCACCAGCAGGTTGGCCGCGAACCGGTCACCGCCCAGGTGGGAGACCTCCCAGGTCTGCTCGGGATGTGTGCGCGACAGCTCCGCGGCCACGGGCCGGCCGCGCTCCGCGCAGCAGGCGTCGTGGCGGCCGTGGGTGCACACGCAGAACAGCGCGGCGCGGTGCGGGTCCAGGCCCGGCGACCGTCCGTCGGCGAGGGCCTCGAAGTCCAGGTCCAGCACGTCGTGGTGGCTGTGCAGCACCGTCGTCTCGACCCAGGGTCGCTGCGCGTCGGGCCGGGCCGCGAAGACCCGCACCCCGTCCTGGCCGCGCTGCCGGTGCCGTCGGACCAGGAGCACGCGCACGCCGCTCGAGGCGCTGCGCCGGCGCAGCCCGGCGAGCAGGTTGCCGGGCAGGGCGGCGTCGCGCAGCGCACTCTGGCCCCACGGGCCGGGGTGCTCGATCAGCAGGAACGCCCGCACCTGGGTTGCCGAACCGACCAGCTGGTCCTCACGGAGCAGGCTGGCGGTCGAGCACCGGTACGGCGCGTCGGTCAACCGACGACCTCGAGCAGCCCCTCGCGGACGAGCCGCCGGCACAGGACGACCCGGCTCTGCGGGTCGAGGCCGGCAAGGTCGGCGGGCACCAGGTCGGGCAGGTCGCGCAGCGCCTCGAGCGCCGGCCGCACCCAGCCGGGGAAGGTCACGGTGCGGTCGCCGAGCAGCACCTCGACCCGGCCGTCGTCGGGGGTGGCCAGCCGCACGGCGTGGCCGGGACGCCGACGAAGCCGGGTGTCGTCGGCGACGTCAGCCAGGGCGAGCCGGTCGCGCAGTCCGCCCCGCAGCCGCGACGGACGCCCGGTCGAGAAGCGGCGTACCTGCTCGGCCGCGGCCACCTCGGCGTCGGCGCTGTGGAGCGCCTGGGCAAGCCGCCCCAGGCGGTCGCCGAGCTCGGCGGCGAGAAGTCCCGGCTCGTCGGCGTAGCCGGCGGGCAGGTGGTCGTCCCCGCCCTCCAGCTCAGCCTCGACCACCTGGTTGATCAGGTCGCGCCAGGTGAGCTGGTTGATCCCGATCGTCACGTGCAGGGAGGCGGTCTGCTGGGCCCGGGCGGCGTGCGGGGTGCCGGTGGGGAGATACATCGAGAGACCGGGCTCGAGCAGCACGTCGCGGCGCTCGCCCTCCTCGTGCACCTCCCACAGCTTGGTGCCGTGGGTCTGGAACACGAACACGTCGTGGCTGTCGGAGTGCACCGCGAAGCCCTGCGAGTCGGGCGGCGTCAGGTACGCGTTGGCCTGGCACGGGTGGCCGAGCTCGGACTCGAGCTCGGCGCAGAGGTCGGTCAGCGGCGGCCAGTACCGCTGCAGTCCTTGGAGCACGACCGAGGCGCCCTCCTCGAAGAGGTCCAGCACCTTGCGGGCGTCGAGCAGGCCGGTCATCGGCTGGCCCGCCTGGCTCGCCGAGCGCGTGTAGCGGGACGCCGGCAGCACCGCACCGTCCCGGGCCAGACGTACGGCGGGGGTGCGGATCGCCGACGACATCAGCAGCCGGTCGACGTCGTCGAGGGAGAGCAGCCCGACCAGCCGGTCGGGGGCGGTCTGGTGCAGGTGCACGCGGGACGCCCAGACCTTCGCGCGGAAGGTCTGGGCGTCACCGCTCAGCAGGTCGAGAGCCGACAAGTCGTCTCTCAGGCGTCGGTGCCGTCGGCGTCGCCGGCGTCACCGTCCGTGGTGTCGGTCGAGTCGCCGTCGGTGCCGTCGGCGTCGCCGCCGTCGGTGCCGTCGGCGTCGGCGGGCTTCGCGGACGGGTCGGTGCCGCTGGTCTCGATGTCGCCGTCGCCCAGGGGCTCTTCGGGAGTCGTGGTCATGCCAGTTCCTCTCACTCGGTGGCGCCGAGCGGCGCCGTTTGCCGGAGCGGCCCCCGAGAGCGCGGGGCGCGGACCAGTCTGGTCAGTGTTGCCCGGTCGGACAAGCGGTCACACACCCTTTCGGAGGTCGCGACCCGCTTCAGCCGAGCAGGCCCTCCCGGCGGGCGATCGCGGCGGCCTCGGTGCGTCCGGACGCACCGAGCTTGGCCAGGATGTTGGAGACGTGGACGCTGACGGTCTTGGTGGAGATGAACAGCTGCCTGCCGATCTCGCCGTTGCTGCGACCCGTCGCGACCAGCGCCAGGATCTCCTGCTCGCGCGGGGTGAGCTGCTCGTCGCGAACGGAGGCCCGGGTGCGGTGGGGTGCGCGTCCCGCCGCACGGAGGTCGTCGAGCAGCGGCTGGGCGCCGAGCTGTCGGGCCGTGGCACGCGCCCGGTCGCCGACCGTCCGCGCCTCGGCCTGGTCACCGGCGGCGTGGAGGACGACCGCCAGCCGCGTCCGCGCGCGGGCCGTCTCGTAGACGTGCCCCATCGCCTCGAACCCGGCGACGTCGGCGCGCAACGCCTCGACGAGCTCCTCCTCGCTCGGGGCGTCGAGGCCGGCGAGCCAGCGGAACCGGAGCCGCTCGGCCTGGAGCCGTCGGCCCCAGGCGACGCCTTCGGGCCCCCACTCGGTGCCGAGCTCGCGCAGCTGCCGCAGCGCCGTGTCACCGCCGTCGAGGACAGCGGCGACCTGTTGGGCGACCTGCGCCCGCACCTCGGCCGGTTCGTCGGCGATGCCGTGGGTGAGCGCTGCGACGGTGACCGCGGCGATCCGCACCCGGCCGTGGAAGAAGTCGCGCCAGAGCCGGGACAGCGTGGCCACCAGGTCGTCGTGCTCCGCGAGCGCCGCGGCGCGGTTGCCGGCGAGGGCGTGGAGCTCGATCACGGCAGGGGACCCGGTGATCGCGACCGAGCCGTCCGTCTCCCAGAACCCCCGGAGCCGAGCCGCCTCGGCCAGGGCCTCGGTCTGGCCGCGCGCCGCCTGGACGGTGAGCCGGCCCGCGGAGAAGAGCGCCTCCGGGATCGGCGGTGGGACCTGGCCGCTCAGGTCGGCGAGCTCGAGGACGGTGTCCCACTCACCGAGCAGGAACGCCACCTGCTGGCACGCGAACCGCGCATCGAGTCCGTACGGCGACCAGGGCTGGCCGAGTGCGTCGGCCCGCCGGACCGCGCGCTCGAAGGCTTCGCGGGCCGGCTCGAACTCGGCCCGGTCGAAGTGCCAGCGCCCGAGCAGCCAGATCGCGCGGACCTCGGTCGTGGCCGCGCCGGCCTCCGCCGCGACGGTGGCCACGTTGCGGATCGCGGCCTCGATGTCCTCGTCGCTCTCTCCCCCGGCCTCGCGCTGGATCCCGGCCAGCGTGGTGAGCACGTCGCTGCCCAGCCGGGGCAGGTCGAGGGCTTCGGCCATGGACAGCGCCTCGACGGCGGAGTCGCGCGCGGCGGCGAACTCGTCGCGCCGGTAGTGCCCGCGCGCGTGCATGTGCAGGGCGCGGGCCCGCAGCGAGGAGGGCTCCGGCGGGATCAGCTCGAGCGCCTCGGCGGTCAGCTCGCGGGGGTCGAGCGGGGTCTCGGAGACCTGGACCGCGGAGGCGGTCGCCACCAGCAGCTGGCCGCGCCAGGTCGGCGGTGCGTCGGCCGGGAGACGGTCGAGCAGGCTCTGGCCCAGGGACAGCGCCCGCGGCGGGTTGCCCGAGATCACGAGCGCGTCGACGGCCCGCGTGCCGAGCGCGGCGAGGTCGACCGCGATCCCCTCGGGGAAGCCCGGCTGGCTGACCAGCTCCAGGGCGGTCTCGTAGTGGCGCGCGGCCTCGTCGGGCCCGCCGACGGACATCGCCTCGTCGCCCGCCCGGAGGCTGGCGTCGAACGCGGTGGCGAGGTCGTGGGCGGCGCGGGCGTGCCGGGCCAGCTCGGCGGCGGTGCCGTGCCGACGGTCGTCGGCCAGGGCGGCGGCGAAGGCGGCGTGCAACCGGGAGCGCTCACCCGGCAGCAGGTCGTCGTAGACCGCCTCGGCGAGCAGGGCGTGGCGGAAGGCGTAGGAGTCCTCCCGGGACGGCACCAGCACGTTGTGGCCGATCGCGTCGCGGAGACCGGCCTCCAGGGCGGCCGGGGTGAGGGTGCCACTGGCGGCGAGCAGGTCGTGGCTGACCCGGCGGCCGGCGACGGCGGCGGTGCGGACCACCTGCTGGGCCTCGTCGCCGAGCTGGTCGAGCCGCACCAGCAGCAGCTCGGCGAGGTCGTCGGGCAGGGTCTGGGACAGCCGGGTCGCGCCGACGAGCTCCTCGACGAAGAAGGCGTTGCCGTCGGCACGCTCGACGATGCCGGCGATCTCGGCCTCGGCCAGCGGTGCCGGGTGGAGCTGGTGGACCAGGGCGCGGACGTCGTCGGTCGGCAGCGGGTGGAGCTGGAGCCGCGCGACGCCGGGGATCCGCGCCCACTCGGCGGCCACCTTGCGCAGCGGATGGCGCCGGTGCAGGTCGTCGCTGCGGTAGGACGCCACGATCGCGATCTGGGAGTCGAAGGGTCGCGAGAACAGGAAGCTGAGGAGGTCACGGGTGGACCGGTCGGCCCAGTGGGTGTCCTCGATCACGAGCAGCAACGGACGCTCGGCGCCGGCGGCGTCGAGCAGCGCGTGCACGGCGTCGTACAGGGCACCGCGGTCGAGGGCGGAGTCGGCGGCCGAGTCGGTGCTGGGCTCCTGCTCGGAGAGGAGCCGCCGGCCGGGACGCAGCCGGCCGAGTGCGGGGTGTCGCTCGGCGATCATGTCGACCAGCGCGGGCGAGTCGGTGGCGAGGCGACCGATCACCTCGGAGAACGGGAGATAGGGCAGGGCGCTGTCACCGAAGTCGAGGCTGTGGCCGGCCACGACCTGCCAGCCCTCGGTGAAGGCGAGGTCGCGGAGCTCGGTGAGGAGGCGGGTCTTGCCGACTCCGGCGTCGCCGGCGAGGAGGACCGCGCGGACCGGCTCGAGGCCCGCGACCGGACGGATGCCGAGCAGTCCGGCCAGGGTGCCGAGCTCGTCGCGGCGGCCGACGAGTGGCCGCGCGACCGACGTCGAACCGGGCAGGAGGGGCACGTCCACCATTGTGGTGGGTGGTACCGACTCCTGCCCGGTTGTTTCGACCGGCGCGAGCTCGCTGCTCACCCGTGTCGTCGACGGGCCCGCCATCAGGCCGCGGGCCGGGCGCGGCGGGCGCTCGGCAGGTGCGGCAGGAACCGGCGGTGGGTCCCGTTGCTCGGCGTGTACGAGCGGCGGAGCAGCTCGCGGCGGTAGTCGCTCTGGACCTTGGCGTAGTCGCTGGTGCTGTACATCTCGATCTCCTCATCGGCTGGTGCGATGAGAAGAGACTCGCCGCCTGAGGTAGGTCGGGACATCGGACAGATGCCTTATCTCGGTGCTCAGGTGGGCCGAGGGTGCCTCAGACGCCTCCCGGACTCCTCGGCAACCAGGAGTTGCGCGCGAGCGTCGCTCGTGAGCCGCACCGCTCCGGCCGGATGCTCAGCGCCTGGTCTCGTACCTGGTCAGGAGCACGCCGTCGGGAAACGGTCGGGTCTCCACCAGGCTCAGGTTCACCCAGTTGTCCAGGGCCGGGAAGAACGGCGTACCGCCGCCCACCAGGACCGGGTGGGTGACGATCGCGTACTCGTCGACCAGGCCGGACCGCACGGCCGCCGCGGCGAGGGTGGCGCCGACGACGTCCATGGGTCCGCCCTCCTGTTTCTTGAGCCGGGTGATCTCGGTGACAGCGTCGCCGGTGACCAGGCGGGCGTTCCAGTCGACCGGGCGGGTCGTCGAGGAGAACACCACCTTCGGCATGTCCCGCCAGCGGCGGGCGAACTCGATCTGTGCCGGTGTGGCGCCGGGCTGCTGGTCGGCGGTCGGCCAGTGGGAGCTCATCGACTCCCACAGCCTGCGCCCGTACAGCGCCAGGCCGGTCGCCCCCACCCGGTCGGACCACCACTGGAACAGCTCGTCGCTGGGCACGCTCCAGCCGAGGTCGTCGCCGGGCGCGGCGATGTAGCCGTCCAGGCTCACGTTCATGCCGAAGGTCAGTCTCCGCACAGCATCAGTCTCTCTCGTGAGACGAACCTGCGGGCGTACCGACAGGGCGCGCAACATTCATCGGTCCGACCATGTCACCCGCGGAGGCCGGTAGGCGTGGACACGTGAGGAGTTGACGCGGTGGACGCCCACGACGAGAACGTCCGCCGCCGGCGAGCTGGTGGGATGGGTCTCGCGCCGACCTGGTGGTCGAGGGCTCAGCTCAGGTGGACCGGTGCCACGTGACGCTTGGGCTCGCCGTCGGCGTCCGGTGACTCGGCGGTGGTGGTGCCCTCCGGCCGACCCTCTGCAGGCGCATCGGGGACGGAGGGCACCAAGCGGACCACGATCGACTTGTACGCCGGCTGGTTGCTGCCGACCGCCTTGGAGTCCAGCGAGACCAGGGCGTTGGTCTCCGGGTAGTACGCAGCCGCGCAGCCCGTGGGGGTGTCGTAGGAGACCACCCGGAAGCGTTCCACCGTCCGCGTCGAGCCGTCCTCCCACTCGCTGACGATGTCGACGTGCTGGCCGTCGCGCAGCCCCTGCCTCTCGATGTCGCGCGGGCTCACGAGGACCACCTGTCGGCCGTTCTTGATCCCGCGGTAGCGGTCGTCAAGGCCGTAGATGACCGTGTTGAACTGGTCGTGCGAGCGCATCGTCTGCAGCAGCAACCGGCCCTCGGGCACCTGGAGCACCTCGGTCGGACTCACCGTGAAGACGGCACGCTTGACGTCGGTGTCGAAGGTGCGGGTGTCGCGCGGCGGGTGCGGGAGGACGAAACCGCCCGGCTGGTCGACCTTCTCCTCGTAGCCGGCGCAGCCGGGCACCATGCGGCCGATGCGACGTCGCAGCTGGCGGTAGTCGTCACGGAACTCCTCCCAGGGGATGGAGTAGCGATCACCGAGGGTCGCGAGCGCCGTCGAGCACACGATGTCGACCTCGGAGCGCAGCTGGTCGGAGGCCGGCTCCAGCGGGCCCTGCGAGGCGTGGACCGAGCAGACCGAGTCCTCGACGGTCACGCGCTGGGGACGTCCACCGGTCAGATCCTTCTCGCTGCGACCCAGCGGCGGCAGGATCAGCGCGTCGCGACCGTGCACGACGTGGGACCGGTTCAGCTTGGTCGAGACCTGGACGGTGAGGTCCGCCTTCCGCAGAGCGTCCTCGGTCACGGTCGTGTCCGACATGGCGCCGACGAAGTTGCCTCCCAGCCCGAAGAACACCTTGGCCCGGCCGTCCCGAAAGGCCTTCACGGCAGCCACTGCGTCGAAGCCGTGCTCACGGGGCGGCTCGAACCCGAACTCATTGCGCAGCGCGTCCAGGAAGTGCGCCGGCGGACGCTCCCAGATCCCCATGGTGCGGTCACCCTGCACGTTGGAGTGGCCACGGACGGGGAAGAGCCCGGCGCCCGGCTTGCCGATGTTGCCCTGGAGGAAGGCGAGGTTGGAGATCTCCTTGACGTTGGCGACACCGTTGCGGTGCTGCACGATCCCCATCGCCCAGCAGTACACCGTCTTGCGCGAGGCCGCGATCATCCGAGCGGCCTCCTCGATCTGGGCGCGGGACAACCCGGTTGCGGTGAGCACGACGTCCCAGTCCAGGGCGCGCAGGTGTTCGGCGTACGCCTCGAAGCCGTGCGTGTGCTGCTCGATGAAGTCATGGTCGAGCTCGCCCCACTCCAGCACCAGCGAGGCGATCGCCTGGAACAGCGCCAGGTCGCCGTTGATGCGCACTGGCAGGTAGAGGTCGGCCATGGTGGTGCCACGACCGATCACGCCCCTGGGGTTCTGCGGGTTCTTGAACCGGACAAGTCCCGCCTCCTTGAGCGGGTTGATCGCGATGATCTTGGCGCCGTTCTTCTTGGCGATCTCGAGCGCGCTGAGCATCCGCGGATGGTTGGTGCCCGGATTCTGCCCGGCGATGACCAGCAGCTCGGCGTCATGCACGTCGTCGATGGTGACGGAAGCCTTCCCGATGCCGATCACCTCCGCGAGGCCGATCGACGTCGACTCGTGGCACATGTTCGAGCAGTCGGGCAGGTTGTTGGTGCCGTAGGCGCGCACGAACAACTGAAACGCGAACGCCGCCTCGTTGGAGACCTTCCCCGAGGTGTAGAAGACGGCCTCGTCCGGCGACTCGAGACCATTGAGGTGCTCGGCGATCAGCTCGAACGCGTCGTCCCAGGAGATCGGCTCGTAGTGGGTGCCACCGGTGCGTAGCACCATCGGCTCGGTGATGCGGCCCTGCTGCCCGAGCCAGTAGTCGGTGCGGCCGCGCAGCTCCTCGAGCGAATGAGCGGCGAAGAACTCGCGACCCACGCGCCGCAGGGTCGCCTCGTCGGTGACGGCCTTGACGCCGTTCTCGCAGAACTCCGCGGCGTGCCGATGCTCGGGCGCGGGATCCGGCCACGCGCAGCCCTGGCAGTCGAACCCGTCGGCTTGGTTGAGCTTGAGCAGAGTCTGCGCAGTGCGGCGTACCCCCATCCCCTCGAGGGCTCGCTTCAAGCTCACCGCCACCGCAGTCGGACCCGCCGCATGGTCCTCGCTGTGGCTGACGATCAGCTCGGACTCGTCGATCTCGCCCTGCGGTGCGTTGGTCATGGAGTCACCCTCGTCGCCTTCCGAGATGCCCGGTACCCCCCTGGGGGGCGCACTGATCATGCTCGGCCCGCTCGACAGCCTGTGCGGGTGGGTCCAGGGGAGCTCCGACCTGCGCCACGAGCAGGCACGCGGAAGCACGCGGTGGCGAGTGCGCAGCACAGCGACCGCCGCGAGCTGAGGACCGTCCACCATGGCTACGACAGCCGGGCGATGGTCAGACGGCGCCCCTCCGGATCCCCGCTGCGCCACGACCGGGACACCTTCGCCCGTCGGGTCTGCGCGGTCGATCACGGTGCGGCGAGTCGAACTAGCCGGACACCTCGGCGACCAGCGGGACGCCGGGCCGGTAGGCGAGGTGGAGGTACGACGGCGCGTCCAGCACGACGTAGTCCGCACGCGCCCCGACGGTGAGCCGGCCGACGTCCTCACGGCCCAGCGCGAGCGCCCCACCGGCCGTCGCCGACCACAGCGCCTCGCCGGGGGTCATCCGCATCTCGCGCACCGCCAGCGCCACGCACAGCGGCATCGAGCTGGTGTAGCAGGAGCCCGGGTTGCAGTCGCTGGCCAGCGCGACCCGGACACCGGCGTCGACCAGCGCCCGGGCGTCGGGGTACGGCGAGCGGGTCGAGAACTCCACGCCGGGAAGCAGGGTGGCGATCGTGCCCGCGTCGCGGAGCGCGGCGACGTCGTCGTCGGTCAGGTGCGTGCAGTGGTCCACGGCCACCAGCCCGAGCTCGCAGGCCAGCCGGACGCCCGGCCCCGGGCCGAGCTGGTTGGCGTGGAGTCGACCACCGAGGCCCCGCTCCCGCCCCGCCAGCAGGATCGCGCGGGCCTGGTCCTCGTCGAAGGCGCCGGTCTCGCAGAACACGTCGATCCAGCGCGCGTGCGGTGCGGCGGCGTCCAGCATCGGGCCGGTGACGAGGTCGACGTAGCCGGCCGCGTCGTCGGCGTACTCCGGGGCGACGACGTGGGCGCCGAGGAACGTCGTGTCCTCGGTGAACTGGCGCGCCACCGCCAGGCTGCGGGCCTCGTCGAGCACGGTCAGGCCGTAGCCGCTCTTGATCTCGACGCTGGTGGTGCCCTGCCGGCGCATCTCGGTGACGTGGCGGGCGACGGTGGCGGTCAGCTGCTCGTCGGTCGCGGCGCGGGTGGCGGCGACCGTGGTCCGGATGCCGCCGGCGGCGTAACGCTCCCCCGCCATCCGGGCCGCGAACTCCTGCGACCGGTCCCCCGCGAAGACCAGGTGGCTGTGCGAGTCGACGAAGCCGGGGATCACGGCCCGGCCGGCCACGTCGTACGCCTGGTCGGCCTCGGGTGCCTCGCGGGCGGGACCGACCCAGGCGACGCGACCGTGCTCGACCACGAACGCCGCGTCGGCCCGGACGTCGACCGCGGCCACCCCCGGCTCGGTGCGGCAGGTGACCAGCTCGCGGATGCCGGTGACCAGGAGGGACGTCATGGGCTCACCCTCTCGCGTCGCAGCATTCTGCGTCCCACGAGCCCGACCGCGAGCACGCCGGTCCCGGCGAGCACCGACCCGATCGGAAGGGTGATCGCGAGCAGCAGGCAGCCGGCCAGCCCCAGCCCCTGCCAGAACCGGGGCCAGCGCCGGTGCCCGGCGTCCTGGGTCCAGGCCGAGGCGTTGGCGATCGCGTAGTAGAGGAGCACGCCGAACGACGAGAAGCCGATGATCCCGCGTAGGTCGAGCGTCGTCACCAGCACCACGACGACCGCACCGACGACGACTTGGGCGGTGCGCGGGACGCCGTCGTGCACGTCTGCGAGGCGGCGGGGCAGGTCGCCCCGGCGGCCCATCGCCAGGCTGGTGCGGCCGATGCCGTTGAGCAGCGCCAGGAGCGCGCCGAGGCTGGACAGGACCGCGCCGACGACGACCACCGGCACCAGCCACTCGGCACCGGCCATCTGCGCGGCGGTAACCAGGGGAGCCGTGCCCTCCAGCAGGACCGGCGCGGACACACTGTGGAGCGCCGCGGCGAAGACCAGCACGTAGAGCGCGAGCGTCAGCGCGAGTGCGACCGTGACGGCGCGCGGGATCGTGCGCTCCGGGTCGCGCACCTCCTCGCCCAGGGTCGCGATCCGCGCGTAGCCCGCGAAGGCGAAGAAGAGCAGTCCGGCGGCCTGGAGGACCGGGTACGCAGTGTTCTCGAGGCCGATGCCCACCACGCTCACGGACGCCCGGTTGCCCCGCACGAGCAGGACCGTCGAGAGCAGCAGCAGAACCAGGACGCTGCCCGCCACCAGCAACCGGGTCAGCTGCGCGGTGCGGGTGATCCCCCGGGTCGCCACCAGCGTCAGCAGCAGGACGGCCACCACGCCGGTGGCTCGGGCTGCAACCGGGGTCTCGGGGAACAGGTAGCCCCCGACCACGGTCGCCATCGCTGCGCAGGACGCGGTCTTGCCGACCACGAAGCACCAGCCGGCGGCGAAGCCCCAGGTGTCGCCGAGCCGTTCGCGGCCGTAGACGTAGCTGCCGCCGGAGTCCGGGTACTGCGCCGCGAGCTGCGCCGAGGAGGTGGCGTTGCAGAACGCGACCAGAGAAGCCACCGCCAGGGCGAGGAAGAGCGGCGTGGCGTGCACCACCGTGTGGATGGCGGGTCCCAGCACCGCGAAGATGCCGGCGCCCACCATCGACCCGACGCCGATCACGGTGGCGTCGAACGTGCCGAGGCGACGCTCCAGCCGGGCCTCGTTCACAGGCCGACTGCTCCGATCGCGGCGTCGAGCTCGGCACCGATCTGCGGCAGGTCGTCGGGGGTGTGCACGACCTGACCGCCGACCATGACCTGGCGCACGTCGGCGGAGGTGGCGGCGTACACGGCGGTCTCGAGCCCGCGGCCGGTGCCGGCGGTGCGCGGGGAGCTCGCGGCGAGCGTGACCAGGTCGGCGCGCCGGCCGACCGCGATCGAGCCTGCGTCCGTGAACCCCAGGCTGGCATGGCCGTCCGTCGTCGCGGCGACCACCAGCTCCTCGGTGCTCCAGTGCCCACGGCGCTGGGTGGCCAGCCGCTCGTCGAGCTCGACCGCACGCATCTCCTCGAACAGGTCGATCACGGCGTGGCTGTCCGAGCCGAGGGTCAGCGTCGACCCCGCGTCGTGCAGCGCCCGGGACGGGCCGATGCCGTCGCCCAGGTCTCGCTCGGTGGTCGGGCAGAAGCAGGCGTAGCTGCCGGCCTCACCCAGCAGGTGCACGTCCGCCGGGGTGAGGTGGGTGGCGTGGACGGCGGAGGTGCGGGGGCCGAGGGCACCGCAGTCGGCGAGCAGCCGGGTCGGAGTCACGGAATGCCGGTCGAGACACGCGTCGTTCTCCGCTACCTGCTCGGAGAGGTGCACGTGCAGCGGCCCCCGGCGGCGTCGAGCCCAGTCGGCGACCGGGCCGATCTGGTCGTGCGGCACCGCCCGTACCGAGTGCACGGCCGCACCGACCACCACGTCGTCGGCCCCCGCCACCTCCTCGGATCCGACCAGCTCGTCGACCCGCGCCGCCCAGCGGCGCGCGTCGCCGTCGCTGTAGCGCACCTGCACGCCCTGCGGCTGCTCGCCGAAGCCGCTGGAGAGGTAGCAGGTGTCGAGCAGGGAGATCCGGATGCCGGCGTCGCGCGCGGCACGCACCAGGGCGAGGCCCATCTCGTTGGGCTCGTCGTACGGCGTGCCGTCGGGCTGGTGGTGCAGGTAGTGGAACTCGCCCACGGTGGTGATGCCGGCCGCGAGCATCTCGCGGTACGTCGCCCGGGCCAGGGCGTAGTAGGTGTCGGGGTCGAGCCGGCCGGCGACCTCGTACATCCGGTCGCGCCAGGTCCAGAACGTCCCGCGCCCGCGCTGCGTGTGGCCGCGGAGCGCGCGGTGGAAGGCGTGGCTGTGGCAGTTCGCGAGACCGGGGATCGTCAAGCCTGCAAGGTGATCGGCACCGGTTCCACCGACCTCGACCCTGGTGAAGCGACCGCCCTCGATCTCGACCAGCACGTCGTCCTGGACCGAACCGTCGACGTACGCACGCTCCAGGAGGTACGAGGCGGGGTTCATCCCGCGAGCTCGCGCAGGGTGGTGGCGAGAGCCTCGACCCCGGCCAGGCAGTCCGCCATCGGGGCGTGCTCCTCGGGTGAGTGGCTGACACCGGCCGGGTTCCGCACGAACAGCATGGCGGTCGGAATCCCGGCTGCGGAAAGGATCCCGGCGTCGTGACCGGCCATGGTCGGGATCACGGGTGCTCCGCCGAGCACGTGGGCGAGCCGGTGCGCGAGGTCGGCGTCGAAGGTCACCGCCCCCGAGAGGGACTCGTCCGTGACGGTGAGCCGCGTGCCGTCACGCCCGGCACGCTCGGAGCCCTGCCGGGCGATCAGGTCGACCAGGGCCTCCAGCTGCTCCTCGGACTCGCACCTGGCGTCGAGCCACGCCGTCACCCGCGACGGGATGGCGTTGGTGCCGTTGGGCGCGACGTCGACGCGGCCGAACGTGGCCCGCTGACCACCCAGGCGGGCCTGCTTGTTGGCCGCCAGCGCGGTCATCGCATAGGTCAGCATCGGGTCGTGCCGGTCCTCCATGCGGGTGGTGCCGGCGTGGTTGGCGGCGCCCGTGAAGTCGAAGCGGAACCGGCCGTGCGGCCAGATCGCACTGGCGACGCCGACCGCGGCGTCGCGGTGCACCAGGTCACGACCCTGCTCGACGTGCAGCTCGACGAAGCACCCCACGTCGTCGAGGATCGCGCTCGGACCGAGCTCGGGGTTGATCCCGCTTGCGGACATCGCGTCGGCGAGCACCACGCCGTCCCGGTCGCGGAGCTCCCGTGCGGCCTCGGGCGTGATCGCGCCGGTGGCGAGACGCGAGCCCAGGCAGGCGATGCCGAACCGGCTCCCCTCCTCCTCCACGAACGCGCCGACGCCGATCCGGCGGGCGGGCTCGAACCCTTGCTCGCGCAGCAGGTCGATCGCCGCGAAGGCCGTGACCACCCCCAGCGGCCCGTCGTACGCACCCCCGTCGACGACCGAGTCGAGGTGCGAGCCGGTGAGCACGGCGTTTGCGCCGGATCCCCACCAGGCAACGGCGTTGCCGTTGCCGTCGTGCTCCACGCGGAGGTCGCGCTTGGCGCACTCCTCGAGGAACCAGGCGTGGCACTCGCGCTCCGCGGACCCGAACGGCGACCGGTGGTAGCCACCGCTGGTGATGCTCCGGCCGACCGGTGCCAGGTCGGCCCACATCTCCTCGAAGCGCATCTCAGCCCCGTCCGGCAGGATCAGCGACATGGAGTTCCAGGACGTCGTACGCCGCCGCAGGATGGTCCGCAACTACGCCGAACGGCCCGTCGACCGCGCGATCGTCGACCGCTGCCTGCGCAACGCGACCCGGGCGCCGAGTGCCGGCTTCAGCCAGGGCTGGGCCTTCCTGGTGCTCGACACCCCCGACGACGTGCGCCGCTGGTGGGAGGTGACCACCGACGCGGACGACCTGGCAGCGCCCGACGACTGGCTGGCCGGGATGACGCGCGCGCCGGTCGTCGTCGTGCCGTGCTCGAGCAAGGCGGCGTACCTGAACCGCTACGCCCAGCCGGACAAGGGCTGGACCGACCGCGACGAGGCGCGCTGGCCGATGCCGTTCTGGCACATGGACGCCGCGATGGCCTCGCTGCTGATCCTGCAGACCGCCGTCGACGAGGGGCTCGGCGCCTGCTTCTTCGGCGTCCCCCCGGAGAGCGACGCCGTCGTGCGCACGGCCTTCGACATCCCGGACACCTTCGACCCGGTCGGCGTGATCACGATCGGGCACCTCGCCGAGGACGCCGGCAACCCGGGCTCGCCCCGCACGCGCCGTCGTCTCGGCCTCGACGAGGTCGTGCACCGGGGACGCTGGGGCGGCTGACACCCCTTCAGTCCACCGGTCGGCGCCTTGCGGCGCAATCACCGGCCCGGGCGGTTCGTCTCGGAAACGAGACCGCCGGGCTGGGCGTTCAGCGACAGCCGTTCGACCCAGGGCCGACCCAGGGCCGACCTAGGGCCGACCGGCGTGCGAAGCGGTCACCCGGCGGGTCAGCACCTGGCCGGTCCGGCCGCCGACGCCCCGGACGCCGCCCCACTCGGTCGCGATCACGAACAGGGTGCGGCCGTCGTCGCCACCGAGCATGCAGGCGAAGCAGCCGCGGTCGGCGCCCACCCGGTCGAGCACCTCGCCGCCCTCGGCGACCCGGATGCAGCACATCCCCGGCACCGTGGCGTACCAGACCGCCCCCTCGGCATCGACGCAGATCCCGTCGGGCGCGAACTCGACCTCCGCCCACACCCGGCGCCCGGACAGCCCGCCGTCGGGCGCGACGTCGAACGCGGTGAGCCGGTTGCGGTAGCTCTCCGCCACGATCAGCGTCGACCCGTCGGCGGTGACCGCCATCCCGTTGGGGAACCACAGCTCGTCGGCGACCTGCCGGGACGAGCCGTCCGGCCGGACGACGTGCACCGTGCCCGTCGTGGGCTCCTCGCCACCCATCAGGTCGAAGCCGACCTCGTTGACGAAGGTGTTGCCGTGCGGATCGACGACGATCTCGTTCCAGCCCTGCCCGGCGGCTCCGTACGACGTTCCGTCCGCGAGCACCACGCCACTCGGGCTGGTCAGCACCGCGCGTCCGTCGGACAGCCAGTCGATCGAGAACGGCAGTCCCTCCATGGCCAGCTCGACCTGTCCGGCCCCGGTCGCGTCGAACGACAGCACCTGGCCCGCGGTCCAGTCGCAGACCCACAGCCGCCCGTCGTGCCATCGCGGTGACTCGCCCATGCCCAGCCCGCTCGCGAAGATCTCCATGCGCGCTCAGACCTCCTCGGGACCGCTCGCTCATCGATCGGTAAAATCAGGGCCTGGGGGTGAGACCTGATGTCCGAGAGCGAGGACTGGCCGCAGGGTACGCCGGAGCGCGCCGACCGCACGTCACGCCGTGACGAGCGCACCGGCCGGAGCGCGGCGCAGGCCCGGGTCGAGCACCAGCAGTCGTGGGTGGACCAGCAGCTGCGGGTGGCGATGGCCCGCGGCGACTTCGACAACCTGCCCGGGGCCGGCAAGCCGATCGAGGGGCTGGGCAGCCAGCACGACCCCGACTGGTGGGTCAAGAAGCTGATCGAACGCGAGCAGATCACCGGTGTGCTGCCGCCGGCGCTGGCGCTCCGCAAGGAGGACGCCGAGCTCGACGCGACGCTCGACCGGGAGTCGGCCGAGAGGGTGGTCCGCGAGCTGCTCGAGGACTTCAACCGTCGCGTCGTCGAGGCACGCCGGCAGCTCCAGGGCGGACCTCCGGTGATCACCAGGACCCGCGACGTCGATGCCGAGATCGAGGCCTGGCGCGCCCGTCGTACGACGCGCCGGTAGGCGGCCGCGAAGCGCGACGAACCTCACGCGGCCCGGATTGGCGAGCCCCCTCCCGGGAGGTCCACACTGGGGCCGCGATGGCCCCGAAAGACAGCACAGGCGACCCCTCCACCAACGACATCTTCCGGACCCTGGACCTCTCCCTGCGGATCGGCGAGCTGCTGCTGTCCTCGGGCGCCGGAGCCGCGGACGTGAGTGCCCAGATGGGCAACGTGGCCTATGCGTGCGGCCTGCGGAAGTACTCCGCCGACGTCACCTTCACGGAGCTGGCGATGTCGCACCAGGCCAACCTCGACGAGCCGGCGCTGCTCCAGGTGCGGCAGGTGCGGCACCGCGAGATCGACTACGAGGACCTGACCCTGGTCGACCACCTGGTGCGGGACCTGATCGCGGGCGAGATCGACCGGGAGGCGGCGTCGGCCCGGCTGGCCCGGATCGTCTCGTCCGGCCACGCCCGGCCCCGCTGGTCGGTGACCGCCGGGTTCGGCGTGATGGGCGCGGGCGTCGGCCTGGTGCTCGGCGGCGACCTGGCGGTGGTGCTGGTCGCGACCGTGGCCGCGGTGGCGATCGACCTGATCACCCGCGCGATGAGCCGGCACCGGCTGCCGGCGTTCTACCAGCAGATCGCGGGCGCGCTCCTCGGCACGCTGCTCACCGTGGGCGTGGTCGCGACCGGCGTCGACGTCGAGCCGAGCCGCGTGATCACGGCCAGCATCATCATGCTGCTCGCCGGGGTGAACTTCATGGGCGCGATCCAGGACGCCCTGACCGGCTTCCCGCTCACGGCCGGCGCCCGGATCCTGGAGGCGATCATCGCGACCGCCGGCGTCACGGCCGGCGTCAGCGGCGGCCTGACCGTCGCCCGGGTCGCGGGCGTGGACCTCGGCCGGCTCGACCCCGGGGCGTTCGAGGTCTCCGCCATCCCGCTGATGGCCTTCGGTGGTGCGGTCACGGGCGCCGCGTACGCCTTCTCGTCGTACGCCCCGCTGCGGTCGCTGCTGCCGATAGCGGTGGTCGCGGCTGCGGCCACCGCCGTCTACGCGGTGGGCTACCAGCGCGACTTCGGGATCGCCTGGGCGAGCGGTGTGGCCGCCGTCGTGGTCGGCCTGGTCAGCTATGCCGTCGCCGGTCGGGTACGGGTCCCGCCGCTGGTGGTGGTGGTCTCCGGCGTCATACCGCTGCTGCCCGGACTGTCGATCTACCGCGGACTGTCGCTGTTGTCCGAGGGCGGCAGCGCGGGCCTGCTGCCGCTGGTCAACGCGGCCGCGATCGCGATCGCGCTGAGCGCCGGAGTGATCCTCGGCGAGTACGTCGCGCAGCCGCTCAAGCGGGAGGCGCGACGGCTCGAGAGCCGGCTGGCCGGTCCGCGGCTGGTGGGACCGCTGACGGTGCGGGCCGGCAAGGTCAGGCGTCCCCGTCGTCGCGGCGGTTCCAGCCGTCCCACCAGCCCTTGACCCCGCCGAGCACGCCCGCCGTCTCGTGCAGCATCTTGCCCAGCGCGTCACCGGTCTGCCGGAACGCCTGGCTGTAGCTGCGGGCCGCGTCCTGGGCGGCGTCGCTGACCTTGGCGTCCTGGTCGTCCTCGCGGCGCGGGTACGCCCCGCCGAGGTACGACGCGTAGTCGCCGCTGTCGATCCAGCGCCGGAGCTCGGTCGCGCGCACCACCGCGAACGGGTGGGTCTGGGTCTGCAGCAGACCGGCCTTGATGAAGGACTCGCGCAGGTCGCCGCCCTCGTCGTACTCCAGGCCCTGGGCGAAGAACTGGGTGGTGTCGAGGTCCTCGAGGTGACCACCGCTGGCGAGCTGCATGTGCACGCGGAACGCGGTCTGCGGGTCCTGCGTCGCGAGCAGCCCGGCGCGGTCGGCGGACAGCTCGGCCTTGCGCGACCACTCCAGCAGCGCCACCAGGATCACCCGGAACGCGATGCCGCCGATCGGTACCGCACTGAAGACCCCGCTCAGGCTCATCAGCCACTGGAGCATGGTCTGGTACAGCGCATGCCCGCTCATCGCGTGACCGAGCTCGTGGCCGATCACGAAGCGCAGCTCCTCCTCGCTGAGCAGGTCGACCAGCGCGGAGTTGAGCACGATCACCGGCTTGTCCAGGCCGATGCAGGACGCGTTGAGCACCGGGTTGGCGAGACGTACATCTCCGGCACGAACGGCGCGTCCAGCGTCGTACACGCCTCCACCAGGAGCCGGTGCAGCGTTCGAACTGCCGCTCGTCGGCCCGCACCCCCGACCCCAGCAGCGGCAGCCGGTTGCCCCGCTCGCTGAAGAGCGAGGAGAGGCTCTTGAGGAGCACGTCGAACCCCTTGAGCCGCCGCATCGCGACCAGCGCCCCCGGTCCGCCGGGTGCTCCCACGCCCGGGTGCTGATCCCGGTCAGTGTGACCCGTCCTCGGCCGGTGGGTGGCGCTGGTCTCCGACATGCGGGGGATTGTGCCCCCTGGACGGGTAGTCCGTACGTTGGCACCAGATGGAGGCCCGGGACGGTGCTTTTCGTGACGGACTATCCAGCTGCCGGCCACCAGGGCGGCGATCCAGGGTCCAGCGGCGGGTCGACGGGCGGAAGCGCGCGCGGGACCGGGCGGCAAGGATCCGGTTGGCGGCCTGAGCCGGTCGGCCGAGGTCGCCACGCACGAGCCTGACGTACTCCAGGCCGTGGTCGCGGAACCGCTCTTCCCGTACGGTGTCCCGGCTGCGCCTGTCCTCCGCCAGGTGATCGGCGCCGTCGTACTCACCGACCAGGCCTGCGGTGGGATCGAACAGGTCCGGGATCCCGAGCAGCCGTCCCCCGAGGTCGAAGAAGGGCCGGTTGCACACGGGTGGTGGCAGGCCGGCATCGAGGACCCAGCTCAGCCGCATGCGGGTCTCCTGCGGTGAACGGCTGTCCGCACTGGCCAACGGCAGCACGCGGCGGGTGAGCGGCACACCCGTCCACGCCGGCCGGATGGCGACGTACTCGGCGACGCGACTCAGATCGGTGAGCCGGGCGGCGACCGCCATGTCCATCACCTCGACCGCACGTCGTACCGAACCGACGCGTCGCATCTCGTCGAACACGGCCCGCTCGACGACCGTGACCGGCACCCCGGCCACCCACTCGATCTCACGTGGCGGGAGCTGCTCGTGGCTCACCACCACGCGCGGGTCCGGACGGATGTTGCCCCCGACGAGGAGCGGAACGGGTAGCCGGACGGACCTCCGGCTCTGAGCCCGTCGAAGAACGTGGCGCCACGCCAGCGGAGTGCCGCCCACGCCGAGACGGCCGAGTGGTCGGGAGCCGGGCTGCCGCTTCCAGGATGCGCTGCTCGACCACGTCCGAGTCCGTGCCGGCCGGGATGTACCAGCCCCACGCGACCTGCCGCCACCTGGCACCGCGCGCCTGGCCCCGCGTCGGTCCGCACTCACCGGTCGGGTCGAGTCGCACCGGCAGGACCAGGTCGTCGGTCGCACGCAGCGCGGTGCCCAGTGATGGACTCCACGACCAGCGAGCGTCCACTCGGCCGCCCGTGACGCAGCACGGCCGCCGAGGCTTGTGGACAACGCGCGGTGGCTCGGGCCTGTGGACGCGGATAGTCCGTCACGAAAAGCACCTGATCCGGCCAGAATCAGGTGCCAGACGTGACGGACTACCCGGGCTCAGCCCTCGGACATCGGGATCCGGACACCACGCTCGGAGGCGACCTCGGTGGCGCGGTCGTAGCCGGCGTCGACGTGGCGGATCACGCCCATGCCGGGGTCGTTGGTCAGCACGCGCTCGATCTTCTGGGCGGCGAGGTCGGTGCCGTCGGCGACGCAGACCTGGCCGGCGTGGATCGAGCGACCCATGCCGACGCCGCCGCCGTGGTGGATCGAGACCCAGGTGGCGCCGGAGGCGGTGTTGACCAGCGCGTTCAGCAGCGCCCAGTCGGCGATCGCGTCGGAGCCGTCGAGCATCGACTCCGTCTCGCGGTACGGCGAGGCGACCGAGCCGCAGTCGAGGTGGTCGCGGCCGATCACGATCGGTGCCTTGAGCTCGCCGGACGCGACCATCTCGTTGAAGCGGAGGCCCGCCAGGTGGCGCTCGCCGTAGCCCAGCCAGCAGATCCGTGCCGGCAGTCCCTGGAAGGCGACCCGCTCGCCGGCCATGGTGATCCACTTGTGCAGCCG
>CAWAGN010000002.1:0-35275 GCA_963781545.1 uncultured Actinomycetota bacterium | reverse complement strand
ACCCGCTCCGGCCGCTGGCCAGGAAGGTCACCCGGGGCAGCCGGGCGTCGCGGAAGGCACCGCCACGGACCGGGGTTCTCGACAGTGGTCTCGGCGCGCTCGCCGGCGCTCGTTGCTCGACCACCGGCTCGACGGCGAGGTCGACGCCGAGGATCGGGCGGATCCCGGCCTGCTGGCAGGCCTTGGCGAACCGCACCGCGCCGTAGGTGCCGTTGCGGTCGGTCAGCGCGAGGGCGTCCATCTCCTGCTCGGCTGCGCGCTCGACCAGCGCCTGCGGGTGGGAGGCGCCGTACTGGAGCGAGAAACCGGATGCGACGTGGAGGTGGACGAAGCCGTCAGGCAACGTGCCAGTGGTCGAGAGGGCCGTGCCGGACCAGCCCCAGCGACTGCTCGACGACCGCCAGGAACCGGTCGGCGTCGCGGACCAGGTCGTCGGCCTCGCGCTCGGTCACCGCCCTTGTGGACCCCGCCTCCGCGGCGGCCCGCTTGCCGGCGCCGGCGGCGAAGAACCTCGCCCACTCCTCGAACTCGGGGGCCACCTCGGCGAGCAGCACCCAGGCGTTCTTCTGCGGTCGGCGCCGGCCACCGGGCACCGGGCGGGCACGGGCCGCGAGCAGTCCGGCGGTCGCCCGCAACGCCGCGACGTGGGCCAGCGCGTAGCGGGCCGGCACCTCGGCGGTCAGTGCCGCCTCGTGCAACGACTCCGCGGCCCGGTCGAGGTAGGAGTGGGCGGCGGCCGGGAGGTAGCCCGGCGCGCTCTGGGTCATTCCTTGGGTCATTCCTTGGGTCATTCCTTGGGTCATCCCTTGGGTCACCCCTGGGGTCAGCTGGCTCATCGCTCCCCCTCAGTCCACGCAGCCGGTCAGCCGCCAGCCGCCGGTCGACCAGGAGAAGGTGAGGTCGAAGACCCCGAAACCGGGGTCGTCGTGGGCGGCGACCGCCCGCCCCCGGGCCGCCTCCACCCGCCAGACCTCGCACTCGGCGAGCAGGTCGGGGCCGGCGAGCGTCGCCACCGCCCTCGACGGCTGCTCACCGGCACTGTTCTCAGCACCGGTCTCGGCACCGCTCTCGGAGCCGATCACCGCCCGCACCCCGGAGGACTGCCACCAGGGCCCGGTCTCCACCCAGTGCGCCACCACGCCGCGCACCTGCCACAACCTCCCCCGCCAGAGGAACTGCTCGGGAGCCTCCTCCCGGCCCTTCCGCACGTCCACGGGATCGTCGTACCGTCGCATGCCGACTCCTTCCCCAGAGTCCCGGTGTTCGAACACCTGTTCGAACATCTCCAAGGTACACCTCCTCCTCCCCGCGCCGTCAAGCCCCCTGTGCCGCTTCGGCGGGAACCGGGTCCGGACGCGCCGACGGGCCCGACCGGGGGGACGTCGGGCCCGTCGGTGGTTCGGGGTTGTTCAGTCGTCGTCGTCTGCCTCCTCACCGGTCGGCTCGATCAGCCCGACCAGGCCGTGCTCGTAGACGTGCTCGTCCACCTCGTCGCCGATCCCGGCGGCGAAGATCAGGGAGTTCGGCGTGCCGATCACACCGTTGCCGAACTCGATGCCCCACAGGCCGGGGTTGACCAGCGGGTGTCCCGAGGCGTCCTTCAGCGTGCCCTTGAAGTGCCCGCTGCGGCGGCCGAAGGCGTTGATCAGGCCGTCGTCGACGTTGCCGACCAGCAGTCGGCCGCCGAACTTGCCCCAGTGCTCCGGTGCGATCGCCATGCCCCAGGCTCCGAACAGGTGCTTGTCGGTGACCAGCCGCTTCTTGAACTTCCCGTTGGCCTTGAACACGCTGATCGCCCCACCGGGGACACCCGGCCCGGGCGCGTAGGCCACGTAGACCCGGCCCTTCAGGAAGGCGACGTTGTACGGCACGTAGCCGGTCTTGGCGATCTTCGGATCGACGAAGAGGCCCGGATCGTCGACCTTCTGGAATGCCGCGTCGTAGACGTCGATGGAGCCGGTGAGCCCGTCGGCGACGAGCAGCCGGTTGCCGCGGTCTCCCGAGCCCGGCACCAGTGCGAGCCCGAACGGCAGCGAGGGGACGGACCGGGCGTCGGTCGAGGTCGTCGTCGCTGCCGGCGCGGGCAGGTTGCTCCAGCCGGTGATCCTGCCCTCCGGCGCCCCACCGGGCCCGTCGAAGAGCTCGGTGAAGAGGAACCGGGCCGGGGTCAGCACGCCGGCCTGCGTGATCTTGAAGTCCGTCGTCGGGTTGAAGACCATGCCGAACGGCGAGGAGGCGCCCACCTCGAGCGGGACCTTCACGATCGCGTCGGCCGGGGAGGTTGCGCCGCGGTACAGCGTGATCGCCTTCGCCGGATCGGGACTGAACTGGTTGTTGACCCAGAGCGGGGTCGGCGTCGCGACCGGACCGAAGGCGATGCCCCACGGGTTCTTGACGACCGGGTCCAGCAGCTCGGCCCGACCCGGGATGTCGGAGACCAGGTCCCGCTGCGTGAAGCCGCCGTCATGGCGATCGTGGCCGTTCCGGGCACTGGCCGGGGATCCTGTCGTCCCGGTGATGACCAGCACGGAGGCGAACAGTGCGGCCACCCCCGCTCGTCCTGCGCGTCCTGCGAGCATGGCCATGTCGATCACCCTTTCCCTCGGCGCGACGGAGTGACGCACCGCCCGCTGCTGACGCAACTCCGGTGCGATGTGCACGTCAATCGGACGTTGGTCGTAGGACCCCCCACCGAGGGGGAGTGCGTCCGGCTAGCCTCGCCACATGGAGCACGCACGCATCGGGAAGTTCCGCGAGGCGCTCGCGGCACGTGGTGGGACCGGCCGGATCGTCACCCTGCCCGACTCCGTCCACACGGCTGCACTGGCGGCCGAAGCGCTGGGCTGCGAGGTCGGGGCGATCGCCAACAGCCTGCTGTTCGACGCCGGCGGCGAGCCGGTCCTGCTCCTCACCTCCGGGTCGCACCGCGTCGACACCGAGAAGGTCGCCGCCGAGATCGGCGTGCCATCGCTCAGGCGAGCGAAGCCGGAGTTCGTGCGCGAGCACACCGGCCAGGTGATCGGTGGCGTCTCCCCGATCGCCCACCCGGCACCGGTGCGCACCTGGCTGGACCGCTGGCTGCGGCAGTACGACGAGATCTGGGCCGCAGCGGGTCATCCCGCCGCCGTCTTCTCCACCACCTACGACGAGCTGCTCGCCATGACCGGCGCGACCGAGATCGACGTCGAGTGAGCCGGTGGACGACGGCGGTGGTTCGGGTCCACCCCCGTGGGCCCGAACCACCACCTGTCGCAGGTATGACTCTGCGGGAGCAGGATTGGTTGCAGCATCCGCGGAAATACTCAGACGGGATACTCAGCTGCGCCGCGGTCCCGGGATGAGCGCGTGAACCTCGTCGCCCTGGTCTTCTCCACCGGCTGGGCCAGCGGCGTCAACGCCTACCTGGTGGTGCTGGTGCTCGGGCTCACCGACCGGTTCGGTCATCTGGGCGAGATCCCCGACCAGCTGGCGCGCACCGACGTGCTGGTGGCGGCCGGGGTGCTGTTCGCGATCGAGTTCGTCGCCGACAAGGTGCCCTACCTCGACTCGACCTGGGACGCGATCTCGACCGTCCTGCGGCCCGGCATCGCGGCCGCACTGGGCGCGCTCGTGGCCGGGCAGGACCCGGGCACGAGCCAGGTGGGCTACGCGCTGCTGAGCGGGGTCACGGCATTCGCCAGCCACTCGGTCAAGGCCGGCTCACGGCTGGCGATCAACACATCACCCGAGCCGTTCACCAACATCGGAGCCAGCATCGGCGAGGACGTCACCGTGCTCGGCGTGGTGGCGCTCGCGATCAACCACCCGACCGTCGCACTCGGCGTCACCGCGACGTTGCTGGTGGTCGGGCTGGTCGCACTGTTCTTCGCACTGCGCCTGGTCCGTCGCGGGTGGCGCCGGTGGAGGGGCCGGCCACTGCCTGGTGCAGGAACGGGCCGATAGGTTCCGCACATGGCGCGCGTCGTGGTGGTGGGTGGTGGCTTCGGCGGCATGGCAAGCGCCGCGCGACTGGCCAAGCTCGGGCACGAGGTGACCCTGCTGGAGGCCTCCCACCGGCTCGGTGGCGCGCTGGGGTACGTCGAGCGGGACGGGTTCCGCTGGGACTCCGGGCCGACGCACATGTTGCTGCCCGCCGTCGTGCGCGACCTGTTCCGCAAGTCCGGCCGGCCGCTGGAGAAGGAGCTCGACCTGGTGCCGGTGGAGCCGATGCGGCAGCACCGGTTCGAGGACGGCACCCGGCTCGACCTGCCCAGCGGCAGCCGGTCGGTGCAGATCGAGGCGATCGACGCTGCCCTCGGTGACGGGCTCGGGCACGCGTGGGCGTCGTACACCGCGGAGTTCCCGGAAGCCTGGGAGGCGCTGCGCAAGGACTGGCTGGAGCGCCCGTGGTCACCGGAGCACGCGAGCAGGCGCGCCAGCGACCTGCTGGGCAGCCGGCTGACCCTGGCGAAGATGACCGGCAAGCTGCTCAAGGACGACCGGCTGCGCGCCGTGGCCACGCTGCCGGCGCTGCTGGAGGGGCACGACCCGCGCAACGTGCCGGCGTGGACCGGGCTGGTGTCCTACGTCGAGCAGAACTTCGGCAGCTGGACCGTGCCCGGTGGGATGGGAGCGCTGACCACCGCGCTGGTCGAGCGGCTCGCGACCCGTCGCGTGGACGTGCGCACCGACGTCGAGGTGCGCGACCTGGAGGTGGCCTCCGGCCGGGTCTCGGGCGTGCGCACGGACCAGGAGGTGCTGCCCGCCGACGTGGTCGTGGTCGCGATCGACCCGCGCCGGCTGCCAGCGCTGGCCCGCCACGTGCGCCGGTCGATGCCCGCGATCCCGCCCGTCGTCGCGCACCTGGGCATCGTCGGCGACGTGCCGGACCTGCCGCACGAGGTGGTGCTGCACGGCGACCCGCTGCTGCTGCTGCGCACGAACGGCACCGCTCCGGACGGCGCACACGCGTGGACGTTGCTCGGACGCGGGCAGATCGCCGAGGACATGGTGACCGCGCTGTCGCGGCACAAGATCGACGTGCGCGGGCAGGTCGAGGTGCGCGTCGACCGGTCCCCGCGCGAGCAGGTGGAGTCGTGGCGCGGCTCGCCGTACGGCGTGCTCTGGCAGGGCCGGAAGACCCTGGACCAGCGGCTCGGCACCGAGGCACCCGTGCCGGGTGTCTACTGCGCCGGCGCCCACACGACACCGGGGGCCGGGCTGCCGTGGGTGGGCCTGTCTGCGGCGCTGGTGGCGCAGGCGGTGGGGTCGGCGCGCTGAGCGCGGGACTGGACGTTTACCAAGTTCTCCTGGTGTTTCGTCACTTCGCACAGCGAATTGCCCAAGCAAAGTGACCAAACACCAGGAGAACTTGGTAATTGCGACCCCGCCCAGCCCGCACCTCAGACCCGCTCGGTCAGCCCCGCATAGATCTCACGCGTCGCCTTGGAGCGGTTCAGCGTGTAGAAGTGCAGTCCCGGGGCGCCGCCCGCGAGGACGGTGTCGCACAGCTCGGTGGCCAGCTCGATGCCGATCTTGCGCACCTCGGCGGGTTCGGTGACACCCTCGAAGCGGGCCAGTACCTCGGGCGGCACGTCGCGGCCGGAGAGCTCGGTCATCCGCTCGACGGAGCGGAGGTTCGTGATCGGCATGATCCCCGGGATGATCGGGAAGTCGACACCGTTGGCGGCGCAGCGCTCGACCAGGCCGAAGTAGTCGTCGGCCCGGAAGAACATCTCGGTCACCGCGAAGTCGGCGCCGGCGTCACGCTTCCTGCGCATCACCAGCGCGTCGTCCTCCAGCGACGCCGCGTCGCGGTGGCCCTCGGGGAAGGCCGCGACCCCGATCCCGAACCCGTCGAGCGAGTGCACCAGCTCGACCAGCTCGGAGGCGTAGTTCAGACCGCCCTCGGTGGCCGTCCACTCGGTGCCGGGGCCGTCCGGCGGGTCACCGCGCAGCACCATCACGTTGTGCACGCCGCCCTCCGCGTACGCCGAGAGGATGCCGCGCAGCTCCTCGGCGGTGTGACCGACGCAGGTCAGGTGCGCCATCGGGGTCAGCGAGGTCTCCCGGGCGATCCGCGAGGTGACCCGGATCGTGCCCTCGCGCGTCGTGCCACCGGCGCCGTACGTCACGGACACGAAGGTCGGCCGCAGCGGCTCGAGCTCGCTGATCGACTGCCACAGCACGCGTTCGCCGTCCTCGTCCTTGGGCGGGAAGAACTCGAACGAGTAGGACTTGCCGCCCTCGGCGATCAGGTCTCCGATGCGCACTGGGGCCTCAGGCATGCCGAGAAGGATACGGGGACTACGGTGTCCCGGTGACACCGGCGGACACGGCGTGGGACGCGCCACAGGCCTCGGGCCGGCCGTGGGACGCCTCCGTCTTCCGCGCCGATGTCGAGCAGCAGCTCCTCGGCTTCGTCGACGCCCGCGCCGCCTGGCTCGACGGACTCGGGGAGGACGCGCGCCGCCTGGTCGCGGCTGCCCGGACCAGCGTCACCGGCGGCAAGCGGTTCCGCGCGGCCTTCTGCTACTGGGGCCACCACGCGGTCGCCGGCACGATCGCGGCCGAGGACGAGGCAGCGCTGGTGCGCGCCTGCGGGTCGCTGGAGCTCCTGCACGCCAGTGCGCTCGTGCACGACGACTACATGGACGCCTCGGACGTACGACGGGGGCGCCCGGCCACCCACCGCGAGTTCGGCGAGCTGCACCAGCGCTCGGGGTGGCGTGGTGATCCCGAGCAGTACGGCGCCGCCGCCGCGATCCTGCTCGGTGACCTGCTGCTCAGCTGGGCCGACGAGCTGCTGCGCACCTGCGGCCTCGACGGCGAGCGGGTGCAGGCGGCACAGGCGTTCTTCGACCTCACGCGCAGCGAGGTCGTGACCGGCCAGTTCCTCGACGTCAGCGCCCAGGCCCGCGGCGCGAGCGACGTCGACCTCGCGATGAACGTCTTGCGCTACAAGTCCGCCAAGTACTCGATCGAGCGGCCCCTGCACATCGGCGCCACGCTCGCCGGGGCGTCGAGCGAGACGATCGGCGAGCTGACCCGCTTCGGGCTGCCTCTCGGCGAGGCGTTCCAGCTGCGCGACGACCTGCTCGGCGTCTTCGGCGACCCGGAGACCACCGGCAAGCCGGCCGGTGACGACCTCACCGAGGGCAAGCGCACGGTGCTGGTCGCGCTCGCGCTCGACGGCCTCTCCACCGCCGACGCCCGGCACCTCGACGCCGCGCTCGGCACCCCGCTCGACGAGACGCAGGTGACCCGGCTGCGGGAGCTGATCGACGGCTCCGGTGCCCGCGCGCAGGTGGAGCAGGTGATCGACGAGCTGACCGAGCGTGCCCTCACCGCGCTCGACGCCGCCACCCTCGACGAGCGGGCGCGGGGCGTGCTCCGCACCCTGGCCGCCGCAGCGACGCAGCGCGCGGTCTGAGCCGCTCAGTCCGTCGGCTTCCTCCGCGCGGTGACCAGGAAGGTTGCCGTCGCCCGCGACACCACCTCGCCGTCCTCGTCGCACAGCTCACCCTCGAGGAACGCGACCCGGCCGCCCCGGCGCAGGATCCGGGCCCGCCCGACGAACCGACCGATCCGGGCCGGCCGCAGGTAGCTCACCTTGAGCTCCAGGGTCGGCGCCATCTGCCCCTCCTCGAGGGTGGAGACGATCGCGGCGCCGAGGGTGGCGTCGAGCATCGCGGCCTGGAAGCCCCCCTGAACGTTGCCCACGGTGTTGCCGAACTCCTCGCCGGCGACGAACGCCGCCTCCGCGGTGCCGGCCGCGAGGTCGAGGTCGAGCAGCTCGAAGCCCAGGGTCTGCAGGGAACGAGGCCGGTGTCCCCGACCGTCCTTCCAGTCCCAGGCCGGCTCGGGCACGGACGTCTCAGTCCAGCGACGGGATCGAGATCGAGGGCCCCTCGCCGCGCAGCAGCACGCCGAACGCGGGTTCCTCGCCGGCACGCTCGGTGAACACGTCGAGCGCGATCTTGAACGCCTGCTCGTCCTCGCGGGCCAGTGGTCCCCAGCCGTCCCACAGCACCACCGTCGGCCTGGCAACCTCTCGCAGGCAGTCGACCATCGCCTCGAAGCTCGCGTGGAAGTGGTCGGGCAAGGCGAGTCCTTCCGAGACTCCCTCGAGGAACCTCTCCTTGTCCTGGTGCGTCCAGCCGTCGACGTACCCGAAGTCCCAGCCCGCGTGCTCCACGGCGTGACGGACCTCCTGCTCCGGCAGGTGGTTGTGCCACTGGTAGACGCCCACCGGGTGGTGACCCGCGAGGATCCCGGCAAGTCCGCTCATCTGCTCGTCCTCCCTCGTCGCCGACAGACCGCCAGCCTCGCGCCCACGCCGGTCCGCCGTCAACGGGTCAGAACGCGAGCGCCTGCGCCCGCCGCTTGACCTCGGCGCCGCGGTTCTCACGGAGTGCGTCGATCGGCCGGCCCGGCAGGGAGTCGTCCTCGGTGAACAGCCAGACCAGGGCCGCCCGGTCGTCGTAGCCGCCGTCGTGGAGCACGGTCAGCACCCCCGGGACGCCCTTGACCACGACACCGTCCATGACCAGGAGTGCCGGGACCTGCTGCCCGGCCCCGGGCGACGGCACCGCGCCGGCCAGCTGGTGCTCGCGGATCCAGGTGCGGACCTTGGTCACCGAGACCCCGAGCTCCTTGGCGCAGGCGCCCCAGTCGAGCCAGTCGCCCACCAGGGCGCCCAGGTCGTCGTCGGTGTCGCGGGTGGCGGTGTCGTCGTTCACCCGGGCAACTCTGCCAGTCCCGGCGGGGTCGACCCAACCGGTCACGTCAGCCGGTCACCCCAGCCGACCGTCGTACCAGCTCGTCTCGCCCCGACCGCCGGCACGGCTCAGCGAGATGTGCAGGTGGTCGCGGTGCCGCAGCGTCGTGGAGCAGGTCTCCCGCGACCGGCAGGACGAGGCGAGGTAGTCGCGGGCCTCGAACTTGCGGTAGGAGCCGTAGAGGTGGTCGTCCCAGATCACGTACATGATCCCCATCCGGCGCGCGATCGCGTGGGCCGCGCCGTCGGCGTCGGTCGCGAACACCGCGGTCAGGAACGCCTTCGCCTTCCTGCGGTCGGCCTTCCGGTCGGCGTCGAGCACCCAGTCGATCGCCCGACCCTCCTTGTGCTCGCTGGTGCTGCCCTTGCAGGTGCGCGCGGGCAGCGGCGCACGGGTGCCGGCGTAGGTGTCCTGGAGCCAGGCGGCGAGCACCTTGGTGCCGGGCTTGGGCTGCGGGCGGCAGTTGGTCTGCGGGTCGTACGACGCGTAGGCCTCGACCGCGCGCGCGTCAGCGGCGCTGGCAGCCGTGCCCGGCCCGACCCCCAGGCCGGCCCCCTGCCCCAGGGACAACAGCAGCGGCACCAGCAGGAGCACCCACGGGCGCCGGTCGTGATCGGGCATGCGCCGAGCGTAGGAAGACCCTCGCCACGCCGCAGCCGAAACGGACAAATCGCCCGCACGCCGAACCCGACCCGCCGCCTGCGCCGGCTCACCGGCGCCGCAAAGGTGCACTCCGGACGACACGCGCCTACGGTGGATCGCTGACCACCCCAACTAGACTTCGTCCGGCAGCCGGTCTCTTCCCCACCGGACGTGGAGGTCGAACACGTGGAGCGCATGACAGCCGACCGGGTCTCCGACCCGCTCATCGGCCGCCTCCTCGACGACCGCTACCTGGTGGGACCGCGGGTCGCCCGGGGTGGCATGGCCACTGTCTACCAGGCCACCGACACCCGGCTCGACCGCACGGTCGCGGTCAAGGTGATGCACGCCGGCCTCGGTGACGACGACGAGTTCTCGCGCCGGTTCCGGCGCGAGGCGCAGGCCGCAGCCCGGCTCGCGCACCACAACGTGGTCGCCGTGTTCGACCAGGGTGACGACGACGGCACCCTGTTCCTGGTCATGGAGTACGTCCCCGGGATCACGCTGCGCGACCTGATCCGCTCCGAGGCCCCGATGTCGCCGGTCAAGGCGCTGACCGTGATCGAGCCGGTGCTCTCGGCGCTCGGCGCCGCGCACCGGGCCGGCATGATCCACCGGGACGTGAAGCCCGAGAACGTCCTGCTCGCCGACGACGGCCGGGTCAAGGTCGCCGACTTCGGTCTCGCCCGCGCGGTCAACTCCGAGACCCAGCACACCAGCACCGGCGTGCTGATCGGCACGGTCTCCTACCTCTCCCCCGAGCTCGTGGTCGACGGGCACGCCGACGCGCGCTCCGACGTCTACGCGGCCGGGGTGCTGATCTACGAGATGCTGACCGGGCAGAAGCCGCACCAGGCCGACTCGCCGATCCAGGTCGCCTACAAGCACGTCCACGAGGACATCCCGCCGCCGTCCCGGTTGATGCCCTCGCTGCCGCCGTACGTCGACGCGCTCGTGGCCCGCGCCACCGCCCGCGACACCGCCCTTCGCCCGGCCGATGCCGGCGTGCTGCTCCACCAGCTGCGCCGGGTGCGCAACGCGCTCGAGAACGGCGTGACCGACGACCCGGAGCTCACCGCCGACCTGGCCCCGGCCCACGGGCGGGACCCGTTCGAGGACACCGACGGCCAGCTGCGCGCGATCCTGGACCCGGCCCACGACGACGTCACCGACGTCATCCGCAGCTCCGACGACGTCTACGACCAGGAACGCGAGCCCACCTCGACCTTCGCCCGCGCGGCGCTGGTCGGTGGCGGCTCCGGCGGCCGGGGTGGCCCGGGCCGCACCCTGGACCGGCCGTCGGCCGTGCAGCCGCTGCCGCCGCGCCCCCGCCGCACGGGCCGCGGGCCGCTCTGGCTGGTGCTGCTGCTGGTCACCGCCCTCGTGGTGGGGCTGGCCGGCTGGTACCTCGGCTTCGCCCGCTACACGACCACCCCCGGCGTGATCAACATGTCCCAGGCGGCCGCGAAGGTCGAGGTGGTGAAGGCGGGTCTGACCTTCGACGTCACCGGCACCGGCTACTCCGAGACCGTGGCCAAGGGCTCCGTGCTGCGCACCGACCCCGCCCCCGGCTCCCGGGTGGCCAAGGACGGCACCGTGGAGGCGGTGGTCTCGCTCGGTCCCGAGCGGCACGCCGTCCCCGAGATCGAGGGCAAGACGCTCGACCAGGCGCAGGCGATGCTGCAGGACGCCCACCTCAGCTACGGCCGCGCGATCGAGAGGTACTCCGAGAGCGTGAAGAAGGGTCGCGTGGTCGAGGCCAGCCCCGGCGTCGGCACCGACCTGCGGCGCGACGCCGCGGTCGACCTGGTGGTCAGCAAGGGCCAGAAGCCGATCGAGGTGCCCGACTTCACCGGCAAGGACGCCGGTGACGCCGAGAAGGCGCTCCGCAAGCTCGGCCTGGAGGTCGACACCACGGCGACCTACGACGACGAGGTGGCCGAGAACAAGGTGATCGAGCAGGACCCTGGCGGCGGCACCCTGTTCAAGGGCGACACCGTCGAGCTGACGGTCTCCAAGGGCCCGGAGCTGGTCGAGGTGCCACGCGTGGTGGCCATGGGTCAGGGCGCGGCCGCGAACCTGCTGAAGCGGGCCGGCTTCAAGGTGAAGTACAAGGAGTCGGCCAGCTACCTGGGCCTGCACTACGTGCTGCGCTCCGATCCGCCGAGGGGCTCGATGGTGCCCAAGGGCAGCACGATCACGCTGTACCTCGTCTAGTTCCTCGTCACACCCGCCCCTTGACTCACAGGCGTCACATCCGTCACTGTCGATGACTTCGGGTGTCGAACGGATGAGGGGTCGAGCATGTCCAGTGCCGTGCGCGACGTGGCCGGTCGGGCCGGGCGCACCCTCACGGCGGGCGTCGCCGTCACTGCGCTGGCGGCCACCGCCCTCGCTCTCGACGGGGTGGACGACCACCCTGCCCGTGGTACGACGGCCACGGTGCGGCCGGTCGCAGCCGCGGCGGTCACCGTCGCCTCGCACCACAGGACCGGCCGGAAGTGGCCCGGCCACCCCGGCCGGAGGGTGATCTCCTACCGGGTGCAGCGCGGCGACACCGCGACCCGGATCGCCGTGCGCTTCCACGCCTGGACCGCGGAGCTGCTCGCGATCAACCACAAGACCGGCTCGTCGTACTGGTACGCCAACGAGCTGGTGTCGGTGCCCGTCGTCACCGCACGCGCCGGACACCGCTCCGGGAAGAAGCACGGCTCGAAGCCGAAGTCCCGGTCGAAGAGGCAACCCCACCACACCTCGCACCCCTCACGGGCGACCGTGCGCAACGAGGTCAAGCGGGTCGCGGCTCGGCACGGCGTCAACCAGCACATGGCCCTGGCGATCGCCTGGCAGGAGTCGGGCTGGCAGCAGCACGTGCGCTCCTCCGCGGGCGCCGTCGGCACGATGCAGGTGATGCCGGGGACCGGGCGCTGGATCTCCACCCTGGTCGGACGCAAGCTGCACCTGCGCCGGCTCCACGACAACGTGGCTGCCGGGGTCGTGCTCTACAAGCTGCTGCGGCGCGACCACTCCGTGCGAGGCGCGCTGGCGGGCTACTACCAGGGGCTCGGCTCGGTGCACGCGCACGGGATGTACAAGAGCACCAAGCGCTACGTGCGCAGCGTCAAGCACCACAAGCGGAAGCTCGACCACGGCTGGCGTCCGCTGCACTGAGGGACCCACCTAGGGTGACGCCATGCCGTCCCGCAAGCTGCTCGCCAGCCTCGCGCTGCTCGGGATGGCGGCGGCGTGGGGCTCGACGTTCTACCTGATCCACGACCTGCTCGACCGGGTGCCGGTGGCGGACTTCCTGGCGGTCCGGTTCGCGATCGCGTCCGTCGCGATGCTGGTCGTGGCCCCGCGCGCGATCCCGCGGCTCTCGGCGGCGAAGCGCCGGCACGCGGTCGTGCTCGGCGGCCTGTACGGCGTCGCGCAGATCCTCCAGACCGCCGGCCTGGCGCACACCCCGGCCAGCGTGTCGGGCTTCATCACCGGGCTCTACGTCGTGCTCACGCCGGTGCTGGCGGCGCTGCTGCTGCACACCCGGATCGGCGGAGCCACCTGGGCGGCAGTCGCGCTGGCGGTCGCCGGGATCGGGGTGCTGACGCTGAGCGGCTTCAGCATCGGGTACGGCGAGACGATCACGCTGGTCGCCGCCGTCGGCTATGCGCTGCACATCGTCGCGCTCGGCCACTGGTCGACCGCCGCGGACGCGATCGGGATGTCGATCCTGCAGATCGTGGTGATCACGGTGATCTGCGGCGTCGCCGCGGTGCCGGGCGGGATCGAGCTGCCGAGCACCGGCGCCGACTGGTTCTCGGTCGCCTACATGGCGCTGGTCGCCGGTGCCCTGGCGATGCTCGGACAGACCTGGGCGCAGTCCCAGCTCGACTCCACGCGCAGCGCGATCATCATGAGCATGGAACCGGTCTTCGCCGCCTTCTTCGCCGTGTTCCTCGGCGGCGAGGGGGTCACCTGGCGGATGCTCGTCGGCGGCCCGATGGTGATCGCCGCGATGCTGGTCGTCGAGCTCCTCCCCCGGCGTGCGATCGAGGGCGAGGTCACCCACATCGCCGTCTGAGCCCGGGTGGTCCGACTCACGGCAGCAACAGGGCTGCGTCGCCGAACTCGTGCCACAGGTAGCGCCCCGCGACGGCGGCGTCGTACGCCTGCTGGGTCAGGGCGGGACCGGCGACGGCCTCGACCAGCAGCAGGTGGGAGGCCTGCGGGTCGTGCCACCCGGTCACCAGGCCGGTGACCACGCGCGGCGGATCGGCCGGGGTGACCACGCGCTCGGTCCAGCCGCTCCGCGCGACCAGCCGCCCGTCGGCGGAGACCGCCGACTCGAGGGCCCGGGTGACCGTCGTGCCCACCGCGACCACCCGACCGCCTCCGGCGCGGACCGCGTTGACCTGTCGAGCCGTCGCGTCGGGTACGACGAACCGCTCGGCCTGCGGCGCCTCACCGACCTCCTGGGAGGAGACACCGGTGTGCAGCGTGATCGGCACCACCGCCACCCCGCGCGAGACCAGCTCGGTCACGATCGCCTGCGTGAACGGACGGCCGGCCGACGGCATCTCCGCGCTGCCGGGCAGCGAGGAGAAGACCGACTGGTAGTCGCTCAGCGGGTAACGGTGGTCGAGGTAGCCGTAGGCGATCGGCCGCCCGGCCCGCGCCAGCCGGTCCACCAGCCCGCCCTCGACCCGGGCCCGCCACAGCCGGTTGCCGCGCCCGGTGGGCGACGAGCCGTGCCGCGGGTAGGGCTCGGCAAGGGTCAGGGTGACCGTCCCGCTGGTGAACCGCTCGCCCACCTCCGCGTCGAGCACGGCGGTGGCGGCGTCCGGCGCGCTCCGGACCTCGACCACCCAGCTGCCGTCGTCCAGCGGCGTCGCCGCGTGCAGGACCACCCGTCCGCGGCGGTCACCGACCGCGTCGAGCTCGCCGGCGACGGTCGCCGAGTTGTTCACCACCACCACGTCACCTGCTCGCAGCTGCGAGGGGAGGTCACGGAAGCGCACGTGGGCAACGCCACCGGGGCGCGCGACCAGCAGCCGCACCGCGTCGCGGTCGACACCCCGCTGCTCGGCCGGGGACGGGGCGAACTCCGGCGCCTCGAACACGGTCGTGGGGTGCTCGTCGAGCAACCGCATCTCAGGCACCCACCTTCACCGCGATGTCCGCCGCGCGGTAGCGCCCCGACGGCGGCCGCTGCTCGAGCAGCTCGAGGAGGTGGGGTACGACGGTGCGCGGCAACGGTCGGTCGGAGATGTCCTCGTCCGGGAACGCGTCCTGGTGCATCGCGGTGCGCATGTCGCCCGGGTCCACGGCGTAGCCGGTGATCCCCTCCTCGGCCGCCCAGGTGAGGGTGAGGTGGTCGAGCGCGGCCTTCGACGCGCCGTACGCACCCCAGGTCTCGTAGTGCTCGACGGCGGCGTCCGACGAGAGCGAGACCAGCACGCCGTCCGCGGCCCTGAGGTGTCCCAGGAGCAGCTGGGTGAGTGCCAGCGGGGCTTCGGTGTTGACCGCCCAGGTCTCGTAGAGGTCGCGCGGCGACAGCTCGCGCAGCGGACGCATCGGCAGCGGGCCCAGCGTGCTCGCGTTGTGCACGAGGAGGTCGAGCCTGCCCAGCCGGTCGACCTCGGCGGCGAGCGCGGCCCGGTGGCCGGCGTCGGCGACGTCGCCCCCGACGGTGAGCACGTGCTCGGCGTCCATCTCTGCGAGGAGGGCGCGGTCCCGGCCGTCGGTGACGACTGTCCAGTCCTGGTCGGCGAGAGCCCGGACGAGTACCCGGCCCAGGCCGGCGGAACCACCGGTGATGAGTGCGACTGACATGCGATTCTCCTTGTTCGTATCGGTCATGCGTGACAGTCTTCAAGTTGAAGTGAACTTTAAGTCAAGGAGCGACTTGGACACCCACGACGTCCTCACCGTCAGCGAGGTCGCGGCGCGCAGCGGCTTCGCGGCCTCCGCGCTGCGGTACTACGAGAGCCAGCAGCTGATCGAGGCGACCCGCAGCGGTGGGGGGCAACGCCGCTACCAGCGCAGCGTGCTCCGCCGGCTCGCCTTCATCAGGGCGGCCAGCAACGTCGGTCTCACGCTCGAGGAGATCCGTGACGAGCTGGACCGGCTCCCGCGTGGCCGGACCCCGACCAGGGCTGACTGGCAACGGATCACCCGGCACTGGCGCACCCGGCTCGACGACCAGATCGCGGCCCTGGAAAGGCTCCGCGACGGCCTCGACTCGTGCATCGGCTGCGGCTGCCTGTCCCTCCAGCGGTGCACGATCTCGAACCCGCTCGACGTCGCGGCAATGTCCGAGGACGCACCAGGGGCGGCGTACCTCCCGGCTGTGCTGCGCCGCCCGCACAGCACACGCTGAGACCACCGGTGCGGCGTCCGCATCCTGACCAGTCGGTCCGCGACCCGGACGGCACGGCCTACCCTGAGGTCGTGCACCACAGCTATCTCTTTGCCACCGAGCCCGGGGTCCCCGAGCAGGCGTAGAGTCGCGCGTCCGCACACCACCGCCCCTGGCCCAACCGCCCAGGGGCGTTCGTGTGCACGACGCCGGGCCGTGGGCCGCCACCGGAGAGGAACACCACCATGGTCGTGGTCATGGCGCCCGACGCCACCGAGGAGCAGATCAACCACGTCACCGAGCGCGTCGCGAGCGTGGGCGGCGAGGCGTTCGTGAGTCGCGGCGTCGTCCGCACCATCATCGGCCTGGTCGGTGACATCGACTCCTTCCACGGGCTCAACCTGCGCACCCTGCCGGGCGTCGCGGACGTGCACCGGATCTCCGACCCGTTCAAGCTGGTCAGCCGGCAGCACCACGCCGAGCGCTCCACGGTCTGGGTCGGGCAGCCGACGCACCAGGTGCCGATCGGGCCCGACACGTTCACGTTCATCGCCGGCCCGTGCGCGGTCGAGACCCACCAGCAGACCCTCGAGGCCGCGGAGATGGCCAAGGCGGCCGGCGCGACCCTGCTCCGGGGCGGCGCGTTCAAGCCACGCACCTCGCCGTACGCCTTCCAGGGCCTGGGCCTCAAGGGCCTCGAGATCCTGGTCGACGTGCGTGAGGCGACCGGGCTGCCGATCGTGACGGAGGTCGTCGACGCCCGCGACGTGCCCGTGGTCGCCGAGCACGCCGACATGCTGCAGGTCGGCACCCGCAACATGGCCAACTTCGGGCTGCTGCAGGCGGTCGGCGAGTCCGGCAGGCCGGTGCTGCTCAAGCGCGGCATGACCGCGACCATCGAGGAGTGGCTGATGGCCGCGGAGTACGTCGCCCAGCGCGGCAACCTCGACGTGGTGCTGTGCGAGCGCGGCATCCGGACGTTCGAGCCCGCCACCCGCAACACGCTCGACATCTCCGCGGTGCCGGTCGTGCAGGCGACCAGCCACCTGCCGATCATCGTCGACCCCTCGCACGCGGCCGGCCGCAAGGACCTCGTGGTGCCCCTCTCCCGGGCCGCGATCGCCGTGGGCGCCGACGGCGTGATCGTCGACGTGCACCCCAACCCGGAGGAGGCGCTGTGCGACGGGCCGCAGGCGCTGCTCGGCGGTGACCTTCGCGCACTGGCCCAGGCCGTGCGCCAGCTGCCGCCGGCGGTGGGCCGGGTGGATGCCGGCTCGCGGACCAGGGCCGGGCGTCGGCTACAGCAGTGAACCGAGCACCTTCGCGGCGCGCTCGGCCTCCTCGCGGCCGACGTCGAGGTGCGTGAGCAGGCGCACCCGGCGCGGGCCGACGGCGCCGACGCGCACGCCCTGCTGCTGGGCGGCGGCGACCAGCTCCGGCGCGGAGGGTACGTCGACCACGACGATGTTCGTGTCCACGGTGGCCGGGTCCACGCCGCAGGCCTCGGCGATCAGCCGGGCGTGGTCGTGGTCCTCCGCCATCCGCTCCACGTGGTGGTCGAGGGCGTACAGCCCGGCGGCCGCGAGCACACCGACCTGACGCATGCCACCGCCCATCCGCTTGCGCAGCACCCGCGCCCGCTCGATCTGGTCCCGGGTGCCGACGAAGAGCGAGCCGATCGGCGCGCCGAGACCCTTGGACAGACAGACCGCCAGGGCGTCCGTGAGCGCGCCGTACGACTCGAGGGGCGTGCCGGTGGCGACGTGGGCGTTCCAGATCCGGGCGCCGTCCATGTGCAGCGCGCAGCCGACCCGGTCGGCCCACCCGCGCAGCGCCTGCAGGTCCTGGAGCGGCAGCACCGCTCCCCCGGCGAAGTTGTGGGTGTTCTCGACCGACACCGCCGTCGTCCGCACGAAGAAGGGGCCCATGTCGGGGGCGTACATCTCCTCGATCGCGGCCAGGTCGACCTGCCCGCGCGGGTGCGACCAGGTGCGGCTGGTCAGCCCCGTGAACGCGCCGTGCGCACCGAGCTCGGCGCGCAGGATGTGCGCCCGGGCCTCGCACAGGACCTCCTGGCCGGGTCCGACCAGCGACGCCAGTGCCAGCACGTTGGCCATCGACCCGGTCGGCGTGAACAGCGCCGCCTCCTTGCCGAACAGCCCGGCGACACGTTCCTGCAGGGCGTGCACCGTCGGGTCCTCGTCGTACACGTCGTCCCCGACCTCGGCGTCCGCCATCGCCCGCCGCATCCCAGATGTGGGCCGGGTCAGCGTGTCCGAGCGCAGGTCGATCATGCCCCCATCCAAGCACCCGTTGAGATGTGCCTCGCGCACCGTCGAGATGCGCGTGCGGTCCGGCCGGAGACGCATCTCGACGGAGCCGGAGGCGCATCTCGACGAGGGTCAGGCCTTGCGCAGCATCTCGGCGACCAGGAACGCGAGCTCGAGGGACTGGACGCGGTTGAGCCGGGGGTCGCAGACCGACTCGTAGCGGTTGCCGAGGTCGACCTCGAGCAGCTCCTCGCCGCCGCCGACGCACTCGGTGACGTCGTCCCCGGTGAGCTCGACGTGCACACCGCCGGGCCAGGTGCCGACCGCGCGGTGCACGTCGAAGAAGCCCTGCACCTCCGCGATCACGTCGTCGAAGCGCCGGGTCTTGTAGCCCGACGACGCCTCGAACGTGTTGCCGTGCATCGGGTCGCACACCCACGCGACCTCGACGCCGGCCGCGGTCACCTTCTCCACCAGCGGCGGGAGGGCGTCGCAGATCCTGCCCGCCCCCATCCGCGTGATGAAGGTCAGCCGCCCGGGCTCGTTGTCCGGGTTGAGCCGCCCGGCGAGCGCGATCGCGTCGTCCGGGGTGGTGGTCGGGCCGAGCTTGGCCCCGATCGGGTTGCGGATCCGGCTGAACAGCTCGACGTGCGCACCGTCGAGCTGGCGGGTGCGCTCACCGATCCACACGAAGTGGCTGCTCACGTCGTACGGCGTCTGCGTGCGCGAGTCGATCCGCGTCATCGCGTGCTCGTACTCGAGCACCAGACCCTCGTGGCTGGAGTGGAAGTCGACCCGGTGGAACTCGTCCGGGTCGGCGCCGATCGCCTGCATGAAGCTCATCGCCCGGTCGATCTCCTGGGCCAGCTTCTCGTAGCGGGCGCCGACGGCCGAGTCGCGCACGAAATCGGTGTTCCACGTGTGCACCTGGCGCAGGTCGGCGTAGCCACCGGTGACGAACGCGCGCACCAGGTTCAGCGTGGCCGCGGAGGAGTGGTAGACCTCGATCAGCCGCGCCGGGTCGTGCCGCCGGGCCTCGGGCGTGAACGGGTAGCCGTTGACCGCGTCGCCCCGGTACGCCGGCAGCGTGACGCCGTCCCGGGTCTCGTCGTCCGACGAGCGCGGCTTGGCGTACTGGCCGGCGAGCCGACCCAGCTTCACCACCGGCACCGAGGCGGCGTAGGTCAGCACGACCGCCATCTGGAGCAGCACCCGGAGCTTGTTGCGCACGTTGTCGGCCGTGACGCCGTCGAAGGTCTCCGCGCAGTCACCGCCCTGGAGCAGGAACGCCTCACCGCGCGCCACCGCGCCCAGCTTGGCCTTGAGCTCGTCGCACTCCCCCGCGAACACCAGCGGCGGCATCGTGCGCAACCGGGCCACGGCGGCGTCGACGGTCGCCCGGTCGGCGTACGTCGGCTGCTGGGCGGCCCCGCGGGCATGGAGCTCACGCAGGGACGGGATCTGCTCGGTCACCGATCCAGCGTACTGGCGCGCCTGCCCACGTCTCGCCCTAGTACCGGTGCGGGTCGACCAGCGGCCAGCCACCGGACACCAGCCGGGCGCCGACGCGCGCGACGTCGTCGGGGTGCGGCAGCTCGTCGGTGACCTTGGTGATCAGCGCCCCGATGTCGATCGGGCTGATCGGCGCCCCGTCGTGCTCCGTGGTCAGGGCGGCCGCCACCTGGCGAACCTCGTCGTCACTGAGCTCCTGCCGGCGCAGCAGCGCGATCAGCGGGAAGTAGTCCTTGGCCGGCACGCCGTCCGGGTAGCCCGCGCGCAGCCAGTCGAGGACCCTGCCGACCGGGTTGGACATCAGGCGCTCCCTCAGGACTTGTGCATGATCAGGTAGATCCCGTAGACGACCGAGGCCGTCACCACCGCGAAGCACACGACCGCGACCGCGATCGCCACCGGGTTGCGGGTGACCACGAAGCCGCCGCGGTACGACGCCGCGCCGGTGCCGTTCTCGCCGGCCGGCGACAGCGCACGCAGCCCGGCCGCGAACACCAGCGGGAGGCCGGCGCCCAGCAGCAGGCCGGCCGCGACCACCTGGCCGACGACCTTGAAGTCGATGTAGTCCGACATGGAAGCCTCCTCAGCGTCCGGCGAGCACGGGGGGCTGCGGAGCGGGCTGGTCGACCCACTCCTCGTTGACGTTGTCGCTGGTGACGGGCGCCCGGCGCGCGCGGGTCCACATGGCCCCGGCGGTCGCCAGCATCAGCACGAACACCGCGAGGATCCCCGGGAGACCACCGATCGCATCGGCGACCAGGAACGTGACGCCGCCGACCAGTCCGGCGGCCGGCAGCGTGATCAGCCACGCGGCCACCATCCGGCCGGCGATCGCCCAGCGCACGTGGGCGCCGCGGCGGCCGACACCCGACCCGAGGATCGAGCCGGTGGCGACGTGGGTGGTCGAGAGCGAGAGGCCGAAGTGGCTCGAGGCCAGGATCACGGCGGCGGAGGACGACTCGGCAGCCATGCCCTGCGGCGACTCGATCTCGACCAGGCCCTTGCCCAGCGTCCGGATGATCCGCCAGCCACCGATGTAGGTGCCGAGCGCGATCGCCGCCGCGCAGGAGACGATCACCCAGAACGGCACGTCGCCGCCGGGGGCGACGCTGCCGTAGGCGATCAGCGCCAGCAGGATCACGCCCATCGTCTTCTGGGCGTCGTTGGTTCCGTGCGCCAGGGAGACCAGCGAGGCCGAGACGACCTGCCCCCAGCGGAAGCCCTGGTCCCGGTTGGGCTGCGGCACGCCGCGCGTGGAGCGGTAGACCAGCCAGGTGCCGAGGGCGGCGACGGCGGCGGCGATCACCGGGGCCATCAGGGCCGGGATCACGACCTTGCTGGCCACACCGGACCAGAGCACGCCACTGGTGCCGACGCCGGCGATCATCGCCCCGACGATGCCGCCGATCAGCGCGTGGGACGAGCTCGAGGGCAGTCCCAGCAGCCAGGTCAGCAGGTTCCAGGTGATGCCCCCGACCAGGCCGCAGAAGATCAGCGGCAGGGTGATCACGCTCTGGTCGACGAGGTCCTTCGCGATCGCGGCGGCGACCGCCAGCGAGAGGAAGGCTCCGACCAGGTTCAGGACGGCCGACAGGGCGACGGCCGTCCTGGGCTTGAGGGCGCCGGTGGCGATCGAGGTCGCCATGGCGTTTCCGGTGTCGTGGAACCCGTTGGTGAAGTCGAAGGCCAGGGCCGTCGCCACCACGAGTACGAGAATGATCAGCTCGGTCACATACACCAGCGTGGGGGCACGCGCACCGTGCTCCGGACCCCCCACGCGGGGCGTTCACCTGCTGTTCACCAATGGGACCGCGAGTGTTCCGCCAGGGCGGTCCGCCAGGGTCACTCGAGGTGGTCGACGTCCCGGAAACCGGTCGCCTGCGAGCGCACGGCACGGTTGGTGAACCAGGTGACCAGCCAGAGCACGACGCCGACGGCAAGAAGGCCGAGCGCGATCTTGTACTGCGCCTGGTTCTCCTCGCTACGGGCCCACGGTCCGGCCAGGAAGGCGCAGGTGACGGCGCCCACGACCGGCAGCCAGGTCGGCGTCCGGAAGTGCTTGTGGTCGACGCGGTCCTTGCGCAGGATCAGCAGGGCCACGTTGACCACGGTGAACACGAGCAGCAGGAGCAGCGCGGTGGTGCCGCCGAGCAGCGCGACGTTGGCGGTGCCGTCCTCGCTGGCGTTGGCGCGGACCACGTAGATGATCAGGCCCACCGCGATCGCGGTGGTGACGATGATCGAGACCCACGGCGTACGACGGGTCGCGTGCACCTTGCCGAACACCCGCGGGAGCACGTCCTGGTTGGCCATGCCGTAGAGCAGTCGGCTCGCCATCAGCATGTTGATCAGCGCGGAGTTGGCCACCGCGAACATGCCGATGAACGGGAAGATCGTGTCGAACGGCAGGTTCGGCGCACCTGCCTGCACCACCTGGGTCAGCGCCTGTCCCTTGTCGGTGTCCGTCAGGTCGCCGACCGGCACCAGCGCCACGGCGGTGATCGCGACCAGCACGTAGATCACCCCGGTCACGCCGAGCCCGGTGAGCATCATCTTCGGGAAGTCACGACCCGGGTCCTGGCACTCCTCGGCCATGTTGACCGAGTCCTCGAAGCCGACCATGGCGAAGAACGCGAGCGCGGTGGCCGTGGCCACGGCGATGAACGTGCCCTTGCCCTCGGCCGACTCGAACACCACGACGCGGTCGAAGTCGGCGTTGCCCTGGGTGATCGCGTACAACCCGATGAAGATCACCAGCAGCAGCCCGGAGACCTCGACCAGGGTGAGCACCACGTTGAGCTTGACCGACTCGCCGACGCCGCGGAAGTTCACGGCTGCCACGCCCAGCATGAACGCGATCGAGATCAGCATCAGGCCGCCGCCACCGGTGGGCAGGTCGAGTCCGAAGCCGTCGTTGAGGAAGCTCGCGAAGGCGTACGACGCGGTCGACGCAGACGTGATGCCCGAGGACATCACCGCGAAGGCCACCAGGAACGTCACGAAGTGCACGCCGAACGCCTTGTGCGTGTAGAGCGCGGCGCCGGCGGCCTGCGGGTACTTGGTCACCAGCTCGAGGTAGGAGCACGCGGTCACCGTCGCGACGGCGAAGGCGACCAGGAACGGCGCCCACGAGGCTCCCCCGACCTCGCCCGCGACCGCTCCGGTGAGGGCGTAGACGCCGGTGCCGAGGATGTCGCCGACGATGAAGAGCAGCAGGAGCTTCGGCCCCATCACCCGGTTGAGATCCGGCTCCGGTCCGTTGACGTCCTGGGTGACCGTGCCTGTCGTGTCGCTCATGGGGGTGCCCCTTCCCGGATGGTGACCTGCGCCACAGTGTTCCACAGGCACCGCCCGGGACCGATGTGCTCCGGGCCCGGGTGAGGGACGCGTCAGCCGAAGAAGACCTCGGCCTCGCCGTACTGCTCGGGCGTGACCAGCTTGAGCTCGCCGGTGCCCTCGATCAGCGGCACCCGCACGATGTCGGTGCCGCGCAGCGCCATCATCGTGCCGAAGTCACCCTCGGAGACCGCCGCGATCGCGTGCAGCCCGAATCGGGTCGCCAGCCAGCGGTCGAACGCCGTCGGGGTGCCACCGCGCTGCACGTGACCGAGCACGACCGCGCGCGACTCCTTGCCGGTGCGGTCCTCGATCTCCCTGGCCAGGCGGTCGCCGATGCCGCCGAGCCGCACGTGCCCGAACGCGTCCTTCTCGCCGGAGACCAGGGTCATGTCGCCGCCCTCCACCGGGAACGCACCCTCGGAGACCACGATGATCGGCGAGTAGTGGCTCTTGAACCGCTCCTCGACGTGCGCGCAGACCTTCTCGATGTCGAAGGGCTGCTCCGGGATCAGCACCACGTTGGCGCCGCCGGCGATGCCGGCGTGCAGCGCGATCCAGCCGGCGTGCCGACCCATCACCTCGACCACCAGCACCCGGTGGTGCGACTCGGCGGTGGTGTGCAGCCGGTCGATCGCCTCCATCGCGATGTTGACCGCGGTGTCGAAGCCGAACGTGAAGTCAGTGGCATTGAGGTCGTTGTCGATCGTCTTCGGGACCCCGACCACGTTGACCCCGAGGTCGGCGAGCTTGGTGGCCACCCCGAGCGTGTCCTCGCCGCCGATCGCGACCAGGGCGTCGACGCCGAGCTCGGCGAGGTTGGTCTGGATCTTCTCCACCCCGCCCTCGATCTTGAACGGGTTGGTGCGCGAGGAGCCGAGGATGGTGCCGCCGCGCGGCAGGATGCCGCGCACCTGCGGGATGCCCAGCTCGGAGGTGACGCCCTCGAGCGGACCCCTCCAGCCGTCGCGGAACCCGACGAACTCGTAGCCGAACTCCTTGACCCCGCGGCGGACCACGGCCCGGATCACGGCATTCAGTCCGGGACAGTCCCCGCCTCCGGTGAGCACTCCGACGCGCATGGTTCCTCCTGCATTGGATCGTTCAAGTGCGGCACCACCCTAGCCACATCGCTCGGCCGGCGGAACCGCCGTCCGGCCGGGGCGACGGCTCAGGCCTCGGTCGGCACCCGCACCGTGTTGGTCACGTGCTGCGCCGCCAGCGGCATCAGCCGGCGCAGCGGGAGGCAGCAGGCGGCCCCGAAGAGCGCCAGCGCCGAGAGCACCGCCCAGGCGGGGAGGTGGCCCTGGTGCAGCAGCCACAGGTACAGCACCGGCGCCACGGCGGACGCGGCGTTCCAGGAGAGCTGGTAGACCGCGAGGTAGCGGCCCCGCAGGTGCGGTGGCGGCGACTCCGCGGCGAGGGCGGCCAGCACCGGCCCGCCGGCCATCTCCCCGAGCGTGTAGACGACGGCGGCCATCAGCACGACCGCGATCGCCAGGCCCATGCTCAGCTCACCGGCGGCGTACAGCAGCAGGAAGGAGACGATCATCAGTCCGGCCGCCAGCACCACGATCCGCCAGCGGACCGAGCCGGTCATCTGTCGCACGATCAGCCCCTGGCCGACGCCGATCAGCACGGTGTTGATCACGTAGACCGACCCGGACACCCAGCCCGGCAGGTCCAGCATCTGCACGATGTAGACGGGCATCACCACGTTGAGCGCCAAGCAGCCCATGGCGTAGCCGAAGTTGGCACCGACCAGCCAGCGGTAGCCGGGGTCGCGTGCCACCTGGGACCAACCGCCGCCCTGGCGCTGCAGCACGCCGTCGCGGTGGACGCCGTGCACCTCGACCCGCAGCATCAGCACGAACGCCAGCACGTAGCTCGCTGCGTTGAGCAGGACGACGGCGTGGAACGCGTCGTGCGTGCCGATGGTGATCGCGGCGGCCGCCATCAGGCCCCCCACGGCGAACCCGCAGTTGCGCAGCGCGCCGAGGAAGCCGAACCACTTCTCGCGCTCGCCTGCCTCCGAGACGGCCGCGACCATCGGGGAGTACGAGCCCCAGAACGCGGTGCGGCCCATCGCGGCGATCGCGACGACCAGGGTGACGGCGACGACCGAGTGCGCCGCCGGGTAGGCCACGAAGCCGATCGCCTGCAGCACGTTGCCGAACTGCAGCACTCCCTTGGCGCCGTACCTGTCGACCACCGCGCCGATCACGAGAGCCAGCGGGAACGACAGCGTGGCGGCGATCGAGAGGGCCACGCCGACCTGCACGAGGCTCAGGTCCGTCACCCGGATGAAGTAGAGGACGGACAGCGGCATCCAGACACCGCTGCCGAGTGCGTCGATCCCGATCGCCGTCACGAAGAGCCGGTGCCGGCCGATCGCAGGGAAGCCGAGACGGGAGAGCACCCGCACATCTTCCGGTCCCGAGGGCCCCGTCACAACTATTTGCGGCGGCCGTGGGGTGACAGAGTTGTGCAGGTGCTGATTACTGCGGTTCACCGTCAGCGACCCTTCGTCACCCTTTTCGACTGGGCGCTGGCCGGAGCCGAGGCCCTGGCGGACGACGCCGACGTCGCCGTGGTGGTCGACGTGCTGTCGTTCACGACCACCGTCACCGTCGCGCTGGACGCCGGCGCCCGCGTGCTGCCGCACCCCTGGCGCGACGACTCCGCGGCCGACGTCGCGTCGCGGCACGACGCCGTCCTGGCCGTCGGCCGCTCCCGGGCAGGCGAGGACCGGCCGACCCTCTCACCTGCCGGCATGCGGGCGCACGCTCCGGCGGGTGGTGCGGTGGTGCTGCCCTCACCGAACGGCTCCACGATCGCGCACCGCCTCGCGGCGGGCACGACGACCTGTGTGGCCGGATCACTGCGCAACGCCGGGGCGGTGGCCGCCTGGGTGCAGAACACCTTCCCCGGGCCGGCCAGGGTGGCGGTGGTGGCAGCCGGCGAGCGCTGGCCCGACGGGTCGTTGCGGCCCGCGGTCGAGGACCTGTGGGGTGCCGGCGCCGTGCTCGCGGCGCTGGCGGCGCGCGGACGCGCCGGGTTCTCGCCCGAGGCGCGGGCAGCGCGTGCGGCGTACGACGCCCTCGACGGTGACGTGGCAGCCGCTCTCCACGGCTGCGCGAGCGGTCAGGAGCTCGACGCCATCGGCTTCGGCGACGACGTCGAGATCGCGGCCGAGGTCGACGTCAGCCCGGTCGTGCCCGTGCTCCGCGACGGAGCGTTCGTGGACGCGGCGACTGATCTAGGTTGATGCCATGAGCACCTCCATGAGCACCCCACCACGCCACTCGCTCCGCGCCGGGGACCAGACATGACCTTCTCGATCGTGGGCCGCTCCGCAGACGGTCAGTCGTGGGGCGTGGCCGTCGCCTCCAAGTTCCTGGCCGTCGGCTCCGCGGTACCGGCGGCGGTCGCCGGGATCGGCGCCATCGCGACCCAGGCCGACGCGAACACCGCCTACAAGGGACAGGCGCTCGCCCACCTCGACGAGGGGGCGACCGCCGAGGTGGCGCTCCAGCGACTGCTGGAGGAGGACGAGGGACGCGAGGACCGCCAGGTCGGGTTGGTCGACGTCGACGGCGGCGCGGCCACCCACACCGGCTCCGACTGCTTCGACTGGGCGGGCGGCGTGACCGGCGACGGGGTGGCGATCCAGGGCAACATCCTGGTCGGACCCCAGGTGGTGGAGGCGATGAAGGCCGCCTGGGACGCCTCGCCCGACGACTCCCTGGACCGTCGGCTGCTGGACGCCCTGACGGCCGGCGACCGGGCCGGCGGCGACCGGCGGGGTCGCCAGTCGGCCGCGCTTCTCGTCGTTCGCGACGAGGCCGGCTACGGCGGCCACGACGACGTCGCGGTCGACCTGCGCGTCGACGACCACACCGACCCGGTGGCCGAGCTCGGCCGGCTGCTCGACCTCAACGACCTGTACCTGACCGCCTCCACCGAGGAGGAGAAGGTGCCGGTGACGCCCGAGCTCGCCGCCGAGCTCGACGGGCTCGCCCGCGCCCAGGGCCATGACGGCTTCCACGCCTGGGTCGGCAGCGAGAACTACGAGATGCGGGTCGGCGAGGGCAAGGACCCGGCCTGGGTCGACCGGGTGGTGCTGGCGATCATCCGTGGAAACCCCGGATGACGATCCTCGCCCTCGACGCCGGTACGACGGGCGTCACCGCGCTCGTGGTCACCGCCGAGGGACGGATAGCGGCCAGGGGCTACGAGGAGTTCCGCCAGCACTTCCCCAAGCCCGGCTGGGTGGAGCACGCGCCGGAGGAGATCTGGCAGGCCACGCTGGAGGCGACCCGTGCGGTGCTGAAGGCCTGGGACGGTGACGCGGCCGACCTCAAGGGCATCGGGATCACCAACCAGCGCGAGACGGTGCTGCTGTGGGACCGCGAGACCCTGGGCTCTCCCCGCCGCGCGATCGTGTGGCAGGACCGGCGTACCGCCTCGATCTGCAGCCGGCTCCGCGACGAGGGCCACGAGGCGCGTGTCACCGAGCTCACCGGCCTGCGGCTCGACCCGTACTTCTCGGGCACCAAGCTGGTCTGGCTGGCCGAGAACGAGCCGAACACCTGGGCGCTCGTCCAGTCCGGCCGCTACGCGATCGGCACCGTCGACTCCTACCTGATCGCCCGCCTGACCCGCGGCACCTGGCACGTCACCGACGTCTCCAACGCGTGCCGCACACTGCTGTTCGACCTCGGGCAGGGCGACTGGTCCGACGAGCTGTGCGAGCTCTTCGGCGTGCCCCGTGACGCGTTGCCGGAGCTGGTCCCCAACTGGGGTGACATCGCGACCACCGACCCGAAGGCGTTCCTCGACCTCGAGCTCCCGATCGCGGGCATCGCCGGTGACCAGCAGGCCGCGCTCTTCGGGCAGACCTGCTTCGACGTGGGTGACTCCAAGTGCACCTACGGCACCGGGTCGTTCATCCTCACCAACACCGGCACCTCGATCGTCCGCTCCGACGCGGGCCTGTTGTCGACCGCGGCCTGGCGCACGCCCGACGACGAGCTCGTCTACGCGACCGAGGGCTCGATCTTCGTCACCGGCGCCGCGGTGCAGTGGCTGCGCGACGGTCTGCAGATCGTCGGCTCGGCCGCCGAGACCGAGGCGATCGCCGCCACGGTCCCGGACACCGAGGGTGTGGTGTTCGTGCCCGCCCTGACCGGTCTCGGTGCCCCGCACTGGGACCCCCACGCACGCGGCACGATCCTGGGCATCACCCGTGGCACGACGCGCGGGCACATCGTGCGCGCCACCTTGGAGGCGATCGCGTTCGAGGTGCGCGACGTGGTCGAGGCCGACGGCTCGGGTCCGTCGGTGTCGACGCTGCGGGTCGACGGCGGCGCGTCGGCCAACGACCTGCTCTGCCAGATCCAGGCCGACCAGCTCGGGGTGCCGGTCGAACGACCCGAGATCGTGGAGACGACCGCGCTCGGCGCCGCGTTCATGGCCGGGCTCGGCACCGGCGTCTGGTCGTCGTACGACGAGCTGCGCGACACCTGGGCGCTGGACCGCAGGTTCGAGCCCGCCGGCGAGCGCGCCGACGCCGACGCGAGGTGGGCGAAGTGGAAGGACGCCGTCGAGCGCTCCCGGAACTGGGCCACCTAGTCCGCCGGGTCAGTCCAGCCTGTCGAGGGCCTTCCGGGCAGCATCCGTGGCGGTCTCGGCCTCGGTGACCGCCTCGAGCGCGTCCTCGTGGTCCTGCTCGGCGACCTCGATGTCCTCGTCGAGCCCCTCGATCCGGTCCTCGAGGGCGTCGATCCGGCGCTGCAGCTCGTCGATCTCGCTGCTGAGCTGGAACCTCTTGCCCTGCAGGTCGCCGAGCGCCTTCTCGGCCCTGCTCGCGGCCTTGGTCGCTGCCTTCGCCTCGGCCTCCGCCTCGGCCAGCTTCTCCTCGGCGACCTCGCGGAGCAGCCGCTTGTTCTCCGGTACGACGTGCAGGGCGGGGCCGGGCGCCGCAGCCACGGGAGCGACGCGGGTGCCGAGCGCCTCGGGCACCGCGACGACCGACTCCCACGACTGCTCGTCGAGGCCGGTGGCACTGAGCGTGGTCACCAGCAGCCCGGTGCGCACCGCCTCAGCGGCACCGGCGTCCAGCATCGCGGCGTTGAGCGTGCCCTCCACCTGGTCGGCCACGGCCTGGGTGAGCCGGGTGCCGTGCTCGAGTGCGAGCTGCCGGGCCCGGGTGGTGAGCGCGGTGGTGAGCTGGCGTCGCTGCTTGGTCAGCGCCCGCAGCTCGGCACCGTCGAGCGCCTCGGCCGCGGCCCGCAGCGACTCTGCCAGGGTCAGCACCTGGTCGATCTGCACGGTCTCGCGACGCACCAGCAGGTTGACCGCCCAGGCGCCGACCGAGGGCTTCTTCAACGACTTGACCGCGGCCGCCAGGTCCTTCTCCCCCTCCGCCTTCGCCGCCTTCTCGGCCGTGGTGCGGTCGGGGGTGAAGTCAGCCGGCAGCCCGCCGTACAGCTCGCCGGCCAGGCTCAGAAGTCGTTCGTCGGCTCCCATGGAGGGAGCATCGCACGAACTCAGCGCTCGACCACCGCACGGATCTGGTCCAGCGCCAGCAGGCAGGTCTGCGCCCGGATCGCGGCACGGTCGCCGTCCAGCGCGAGCGCCGAAACCGTGACCCCGCCCGGGCCGGCGATGCCCACGAACACGGTGCCGACCGGCTGGCCGTCCTGCGCCGTGGGTCCCGCCACACCGGTCGTGGACACCGCCCAGGTGGCGCCGAGCAGGTCGCGCACCCCGGTCGCCATGGCTCCGGCGCACTCCTCGCTGACCACGCCGTGACGCTCGACGAGGTCCGCCGGCACGCCGAGCACGGCGACCTTCACCGACGTCGCGTAGCCGACCACTCCCCCGACGTACGACGCGGACGCGCCGGCCGTGCCGCTGAGCAGGTCGGCGAGACCACCACCGGTCAGCGACTCTGCGGAGGCGATCGTCTCCCCGCGCTCCTGGAGCAGCTCGTGCAGGTCGGCGGCGGCGTCCATGCCTGCCAGCATCCCAGCCCGGCCTCAGTCGTCGTCGAGCCCCGCCAGCTCACCGACGCCGAGCTGCGGGTCCTCGAGCTCATCGGTCGCGGTCTCGGGAGCGGCACCGGCACCCTGTCTCAGGTTGGTGGCACCGGGCACCGGGGCCAACCGCGACAGCGTGCCGTGGGCCCGGGGCGGGATCGGCCGGCGCGCCTTGGGCGAGTGCCAGACGCGGCGGAAGTTGTGGAAGTACGCCGCGACCACCCGACGCCCGTGCAGCCGGAGCACCAGGTCGTCACTGTGGACACCGAGCCCGGTGAAGTTCATCGACCCCGACCAGACGAACTGGCGGCCGACGTGCCGGTAGGTCCCGCTGACGGCGACGTACTTGCTGTGGTTGTAGTCGACGACGTCGCCGGTGGCCCGGTCCTTGCGCACCACCCGGCGCATCGGGATCCGACCGCGCCCGCTCGGGTTGTAGAGGACCTTCTTGACCGTGGCGTTCAGCACCGAGTAGACGACCTTCACGCTGCAGCCCTCGTTCCACTTGCGGCGCACCTCGCGGGCCAGGTAGTTCCCGCGGTCGTCGAACCAGGCGTACATCCCGATCCGGATCATGGTGCGCCGGGTGATCGGCTTCGGCGCCTGCTTCGTCGGTTGCGCCTTCTTCTTCGGTGCCTTCTTCTTCGGTGCCGGCTTCTTCGGTGCCGGCTTCGTGCGCACCGGGATCCCGGTGTGGGGGGTGGCCTGGCAGCTGATCCGGCGCAGCACCCGCACCATCGGGTCGCGGCTCGGGTCGGCCAGCGGGTGCGGGAACGCCCAGAACACCGCGTCGTCGGTGCGGAACTTCCAGATCGGGTGCTCGGCGACCCGGTCGGCCTTCATCTGGTTGAAGAGCATCCCCAGGCGCACGTAGGTCGCCTTGCCGATCAGCGTGTCCAGGTGGTTCCACTGCCCGGTCGCGGCCTTGGTGGTGAGGTTGGCGGAACCGACCAGGCTCACCCACTTCGTGTGCCCGACCTGGCTGAACAGGAAGATCTTCGAGTGCAGGTTGCCCCCCGGACCCCGGCACGACCGCAGGCAGGAGCGGGCGAAGCTCACCTCCGAGGCGGTCATCCCCTTGCGCGGCTTGCGTCGGTCACCCAGCACGCCCTGGAGCTTGGCGTACGGCCTGTCCAGCCGCTTCCCGTCGCGGTTCACCAGCAGCTGCACGCTGACGCCACGCTTGTGCGCGCGGATCAGGGCTCGCGACAGCCTGGCGTCGTAGTAGCTGAACGTGGCGAGCCGGATCCGCGAACCGGACGGCGCGTACTTGATCGCCTTCAGCACCCGGTGCCGGATGGCGTCGCGCTCGGTCGTGCTCGCGAACGGGTAGTTGAACGTGGTGGCGGGCCCGGGGCTCCACACGGGCTTGGGCTTCGGCTCGGGTTTCGGTTTGGCGCAGGCCTTCGGGTGCTGCTGCGCGTAGTGCTTGTCGGCGCACTTCTTCGGCCGGGCGGCGCCCGCGGGTGCCATCAGGGTGAACACCAGCAGCACCGCCAGGCCGGTAACGACCAGGGGCGCCAGCAGGGGGAAGTGCACGCGGCGCGGAGATGTCACGAGGCAAGGATGCTAGTGCCCGGAACGACCCCCGTCGGTGAGGACACGCCTGTGCGGCAACGGCGGACGCCCGCCGACCGGCTCCCGTGATGCGGATAGCCTCACGCCATGGCGCTGCCGATCGAGGACTATGCAGCCCTCGGCGACGGCAACACCGCGGCGCTCGTGGGCAAGGACGGGTCGATCGACTGGCTCTGCCTGCCCCGCTTCGACTCCCCCGCCTGTTTCGCGGCCCTGCTCGGCGACTCCGACAACGGTCGGTGGCTGATCGGCCCGGCCGGTCGGCACAGCGTGACCCGGCGCTACGTCGGCGACACCGGCGTGCTGGAGACGACGTACACCTCCCGTCAGGGCACTGTCGTGGTCACCGACCTGATGCCGGTCAACGACAAGCGGGCCGACCTGGTGCGCCGGATCACCGGTGTCGAGGGCAGCCTGCGCATGGTCCACGAGTGGGTGGTCCGGCCCGACTACGGGCGGATCCGGCCGTGGGTGCACCGCGAGCGGCGCGGGGACCGCGAGCTGATCGTGGCGATCGCCGGTCCCGACAAGCTGGTGCTGCGCGGGCCACGGCTGCCGGTGGCGGTCGACGGCCACCACCGCGACGAGTTCGTCGTCAACGAGGGCGACGTCCTCACCTTCTCGACCACCTGGATCGCCTCGCACCTGCCGGTGCCGCGGCTGCTCGAGTTCGACGGCCGGATCCAGGAGACCATCGAGGAGCACCAGGCGTGGGCCGACGAGTGCGAGTACGACGGGCCCTGGCGCACCGAGGTGGTGCGCAGTCTGGTGACCCTGCGCGGGCTCACGCACGCCCAGACCGGCGGCATCGTCGCCGCACCGACGACCAGCCTCCCCGAGAACTTCGGTGGCGAGCGCAACTGGGACTACCGCTACTGCTGGCTGCGCGACGCCTCGCTCACCCTGGACGCGCTGCTGGCCGCCGGCCGATCGGAGGTCGCGAAGCTCTGGCGCGGCTGGCTGCTGCGCGCGGTCGCCGGTGACGCGGAAGACCTCCAGATCATGTACACCGTCGACGGCGGACGGCACCTGCCCGAGCGCGAGCTCGACCACCTCAACGGCTACGAGGGCAGCCGTCCGGTGCGGATCGGCAACGGGGCGGTCGAGCAGCGGCAGACCGACGTGCTCGGCGAGGTGATGCACGCGCTCCACCTCGCGCGCGCAGCCGGGCTGAAGGAGACCGAGGACAGCTGGGCCCTCCAGCGCACCCTGGTCAACGAGCTCGCCGGCCAGTGGGACCAGCCGGACAACGGGCTCTGGGAGATCCGGGGCGAACGACGCATGTTCACCCACAGCCGGGTGATGGTCTGGGTCGCGTTCGACCGCGCCGTGCGCGCCGTGGAGGAGCACGGCCTCGAAGGGCCCGCGGACCGGTGGCGCGAGCTGCGCGAGGAGGTGCGAGCCGAGGTGATGGCGAAGGGCTTCGACGAGGAGCGCCACACGTTCACCCAGCACTACGACACCACCGAGGTCGACGCGTCGCTGCTGGTGCTGCCGCAGGTCGGCTTCGTGGCCGGCGACGACCCGCGGATGCTCGGCACCATCGAGGCCGTCGAGCGCGACCTGATGCGCGACGGGCTGCTGATGCGCTACCGCACGTCGTCGGGCGTGGACGGGCTGGCCGGCGACGAGCACCCCTTCGTCGCCTGCTCGTTCTGGCTGGTCTCCGCCTACGCCCTGGCCGGCCGGCTCGAGGACGCACGCCGGTTGATGCGGCACCTGCTCGGGCTCGCCAACGACGTCGGCCTGTTCAGCGAGGAGTACGACGTGGCGGGCGACCGGATGGCCGGCAACTTCCCGCAGGCGTTCTCCCACCTGGCCCTGGTCGGTGCCGCGATGGCGCTCCGCGACGCCGAGCGTGGCATCGGCGAGTAGCCGGACGCGGCCGGAGCCGGGGTCGTCGTCGGCGGCGGGACGTCAGACCTTCCGGTCGGGCTGCGGCCGCCAGGGCTCGTGCGTGTGCGAGAGCCAGACCTGCTCGGGGTCGAGCGCCCGGATCAGCCGCTGGCCCTCGGTGCGCGGCTCGTCGAGCTCGGCGAAGAAGACCGCCGTGTCGCCCGCGATGACGACGGGACCCCCGCCCGTGTCGACGACGACCACCTGCGAGCCTCGCGTGTGGCCCGGCGTCGGGAGCAGCCGGAGCCCCGGCAGCAGCTCGAGCGCGCCGTCGACCGGGACGTACTGCACGTCGGGCGGGTCGACCCACTCCGCGGATCGTGTAGTCGTCCTCGCTGCGCGCGTCCTCGAGCTCCTGCCGCTGGACGTAGACCGGCCGGCCGGCGAAGAGGTGGTTTCCGCCGCAGTGGTCGAAGTGCAGGTGCGTGTTGACGACGACGTCGATGCCCGCGAGGTCGAAGCCGGCCTGCGCGCTCAGTGGCATCAGGCGTGGATCCATGTCGGCCACCGCCGGGTGCAGCTGCGTCATACCGGTGTCGACGAGCACGCGGGCGTCGGGATGGTCGATGACGTGCACGTAGACCGGCATCCGCTCGCCCTCGGCGAGCAGCTCGGCCACGAGGACCGGGGTGACGGTCGGCGGCGAGAGCTCGTGTCCGGCTGCCGCACCCTCCTGGGGTCGTGGGTCACACATCGCGGATCGCTCGCTTCCCATGCCGTCGGTGACCCTCCTGTGGGACGTCATCCGTTCCGGTCGCCCCTGCAGCCAGCATGCATGACGTCCCGGGCCCGTCGTGCGCTCGAGCCACCCCCGAAGGGAGCGGCGATGAGTTTCCCGGTGGGCCCGGGTCACTATTCTCGACCGTCCCGTGCCACTCGAACCCGGAAGGCCTTCGTGAAGCTTCTTCTCACCTCGGCAGGCATCAAGAACGCGAGCATCCAGGCGGCGCTGGTCGACCTCCTGGGCAAGCCGATCGCCGAGGCGAGCGCGCTCTGCGTCCCCACCGCGGCGTACGGGCACCCCATGGTCGGCCCCGGCGCCAAGGCCTGGGAGTTCATCAGTGGGCGCTCCGCGCTCCCGATGGTCGACCTGGGCTGGAGGTCGATGGGCGTGCTGGAGCTCACCGCGCTGCCCAGCATCGACCAGGAGCGCTGGGTGCCCCTGGTCCGGGAGACCGACGCCTTGTTGGTGGGGGGCGGCGATGCCCTCTTCCTGTGCCACTGGATGCGAGAGTCCGGGCTGGCGGACCTGCTGCCGTCGCTGGGCGAGACGGTCTGGGTGGGACTGAGCGCCGGGAGCATGGTGATGACCCCGCGGATCGGGGAGGACTTCGTCCAGTGGCGACCACCGACCGGTGACGACAGCACCCTGGGTGTCGTCGACTTCTCCATCTGTCCGCACCTGGCCGAGGACGGCATGCCCGGCAACTCCATGGCCGAGGCCGAGCAGTGGGCGGCCGGCATCTCGGGTCCGGCGTACGCGATGGACGACGAGACGGCCATCACGGTGGTCGACGGCGTCGTCGAGGTGGTCTCCGAAGGGCACTGGAGGCTGTTCCCAGCCGAGCCCACCTGACCCCACGAGCCTCAGGGCACCTGCGACGACACCGGGACGTGCGGGTCCTCGTCGGTGATCGTCCGACCGCAGCCCGACGCGAGGGTGTGGTGGCTCAGCGAACCGCGCGGGCCGCGCGCCGCTGCTTGACCGCTTCCCGGGCGAACTCCAGGCCCGAGGTGATCGTCAGCACGACGGCGATGCCCATCAGCAACGCGGCCGCCCACCACACCACGTCCCCGGGCACGTCCCAGCCACCCGGGAGGTGCCGGAACGGCCCGATGAACCCACCCAGCGCGAACACCTGGGTCAGGGTCTTCAGCTTGCCG
>CAWAGN010000001.1:0-198927 GCA_963781545.1 uncultured Actinomycetota bacterium | reverse complement strand
ACGGCAGCGACGGGATCGCCATCACCTCGAGGGCGTCGACCTCCTCGGAGATGCGCATCGCACCGAGCTGGGCGGTGAAGCCGCAGCCGACCGTGGCCGCGAGCGCGATGCCGGCCACCAGGGGCGAGATCTCGCGGGTGTTGAAGTAGGCGGAGACGAAGCCGGAGAACGCGGCCGTACCGATCTGGTTGAGCGACGCGTAGCCCTGGAGACCGACCTCGGTGCCGGTGAAGAACGCCATCGCGGTGATCACGCCGACCGTGCCGCCGATCACGGCGAGGGCACCGCTGCCGAGCGTCACCTCGGCCAGCAGGCGCAGGATCTCCCGCTTGTAGCGCTTGATAGCGCGCGGCGTCCAGGCGAGGGCGCGCACGAAGAACGACAGCTCCTCGCCGAGGCTGTCGATCGTCTTCATCGGGCGCTCGTAGAGCGACCTCACGTTGGCCATCCCGCTCACCCTGTCTTCGGTGGAACGAGCTGGAAGTAGATCGCGGACATCACGAAGTTGACGATGAACAACAGCAGGAACGTGATCACCACGGACTCGTTGACCGCGTCACCGACGCCCTTGGGTCCGCCGGCGGCGTTCATGCCCTTGTAGCAGGCGACGATGGCGGCGATCAGTCCGAAGACGAGCGCCTTGGCCATGCCTTGCCAGAGGTCTGGTAGCTGGGCGAGCGCCGTGAAAGAGGCAAGGTACGCCCCTGGAGTGCCGTCCTGGAGTACGACGTTGAAGAAGTAGCCGCCCACCACACCGACCACGCTGACCAGGCCGTTGAGGAAGAACGCCACCATCATGCAGGCGAGCACACGGGGTACGACGAGCCGCTGGATCGGGTCGATGCCGAGCACCATCATCGCGTCGAGCTCTTCACGGATCTTGCGCGCACCGAGGTCGGCGGCGATCGCCGAGCCACCGGCTCCGGCGATCAGCAGCGAGGTGGCGATCGGACCTGCCTCCCGGACCACCGCCAGCACGGCCGCGGAGCCGGTGAACGACTGGGCGCCGAACTGCTTGATCAGTCCGCCCACCTGCAGCGCGATCACCGCACCGAACGGGATCGCCACCAGCGCGGTCGGCACGATGGTCACCGAGGCGATGAACCAGGCCTGCTGGAGGAACTCGCGCAGCTGGAACGGGCGCTTGAACAGGTTGCGGCCCACGTCGAGCGCGAACGCGAAGAGCTTGCCCGCGGTCCCGATCGGGGCCAGCACGCGCGACGCTGTCATGGAAGCCATCGCTCAGACAGCTCCGGTCCGCGGTGCGGGGACGGCAGAGCCGCCCGAGATCGGGAGTGACACCTCAGGCCCCCGGCGCCAGTGACATGTTCTCCTCGAAGGAGCCCGGGGGCGGCGTCACGTTGTTCTCGCGGCACCAGGCGCCCGGCTCACGCTGGCTGCGCCGTGCGATGCCGCTGGACGGCTCGAGCTGCATCGGGATCGGCGGCAGCGCCGGCATGTCGAGGTCCTTCTCGGCCTCGAGCTCGTCGGCGTCCTTCTCCTCCGACATGCCGATCGGGCCCACCGTCTGGGCGTTCAGGAACTGGCGCACGACCGGCTCCTCCGAGGACAGCAGCATCTCGCGGGGCCCGAACATCGCCAGGTGCTTGTGGTAGAGCAGGCCGATGTTGTCGGGCACCGTGCGCGCGGTGTTGATGTCGTGGGTCACGATCAGGAACGTCGCGTCGATCTGCGCGTTGAGGTCGATGAAGAGCTGGTTGATGAACGACGTGCGGACCGGGTCGAGTCCCGAGTCGGGCTCGTCGATCAGCAGGATCTCGGGGTCGAGGACCAGCGCGCGGGCGAGGCCGGCGCGCTTGCGCATGCCGCCGGAGATCTCGCCGGGGAGCTTGTCCTCGGCGCCGACCAGGCCGACCAGCTCCATCTTCTCCATCACGACGCCACGGATGTCCGACTCGGACTTCTTGGTGTGCTCGCGCAGGGGGAAGGCGACGTTGTCGTAGAGGTTCATCGAGCCGAACATGGCGCCGTCCTGGAACAGCACCCCGAACAGCTTGCGGATCTCGTAGAGCTCCTTCTCGGGGCAGGTCGCGATGTCGGTGCCCTCGATGATGATGCTCCCCCGGTCAGGCTTCAGCAGTCCGATCAGCGCCTTGAGGAAGACCGACTTGCCGGTTCCTGAGGGGCCGAGCATGACGCGAGACCTCGCCGGCAGGGATCGTGAGCGTCACGTCGCCCCAGATCAGCTGCTTGCCGAAGGACTTGGTGAGATCGGTGACCTCGATCTGTGTGCCCACTGCCGACCCCTCCTCCTTCTCCCGGTGCATGCCCTGTGTCGCCTGCGCAACACACAGGTGTCCCCGCTGTGACAACGATTACTCGGGAGTCAAGTTACGCGGAGATTGTTCGCGGAGGTACACCCGGATGTCCAGCGTTCGGTGTACATCCGTTCGGACTTTGTCACCTTAGGGCACCGGTGGTGGTTTCGTGACGGTCACCACACACTCGCACGTGCAAGACGGCCGCCCCGCGGCGCGGGGCGGCCGTCTCGGAGTCTCAGCGAGAGGTCACTGACTCCGTGGCGCCTCTTTTTTTTTTTTTTTTTTTTTTTTTTTTTCCCACGATCTTGAGCGTGACCGTGGCGCCGGCGCCCTCGAGGGCCTCCTTGGCCTTCTCGGCGGCCTCCTTGGTGGCCTTCTCCAGGACCGCCTTCGGAGCGGCCTCGACCAGCTCCTTGGCCTCCTTGAGACCCAGGCTCGTCAGCGCACGAACCTCCTTGATCACGTTGATCTTCTTCTCGCCGGCGGCCTCGAGGACGACGTCGAACTCGTCCTGCTCCGCGGCGGCGTCGTCACCGGAGGCGGCGCCACCGGCAGCGGCGGCGGGTGCGGCCGCGACGGGCGCGGCGGCGGTGACGCCGAAGGTCTCCTCGAACTGCTTCACGAACTCGCTGAGCTCCAGGAGGGTCATCTCCTTGAAGCCGTCCAGCAGCTCTGTGGTGCTGAGCTTCGCCATGGTGGCGTTCCTTCCGTTTGGTGGTGCCGGGGCACCGGGATGTGGTCTCGGCCCGGGTTCAGGCCTGGCCTGACTTACGGGGTGGTCTCCTCGGCGGCGGCCTCGGGGGTCGCCTCCTCGGACTCCTCGGCTGCTGCCTCGGGGGTGACGTCGGGCTCCGCGGTGTCCGCAGCGTCCTCGGTCGTGGGCTCCTGGCTCGCGGCGGCCGGCTCACCGGCGCCACCCCCCAGGATCGACGGGTCCTCCTCGGCCTTCGCCTGGAGCGCACCGGCGAGCCGGGCGGCCTGGGCGAGCGGGGCGTTGAGGAGGTACACGGCCTGGCTCAGCGAGGCCAGCATCGCGCCGGCCAGCTTGCCCAGGAGCACCTCGCGGGACTCGAGATCGGCCAGCTTGGCGATCTCCTTGGCGTCCATCGGGGCACCGTCGAGGTAGCCGCCCTTGATCACGAGGGCGGGGTTTGCCTTGGCGAAGTCACGCAGACCCTTGGCCGCCTCGACCACGTCGCCGTTGATGAAGGCGATGGCGGTCGGACCGGTGAGCAGGGCGTCGAAACCCTCGACGCCTGCCTCCTTGGCGGCGATCTGGGTGAGCGTGTTCTTGACCACGGCGTAGTTGGCGTTCTCACCGAGCGCGCGCCGCAGGTCCCGCAGCTGCTTCACGGTGAGACCGCGGTACTCGGTCAGCACAGCACCGGCGGAGTCGTTGAACTGCTCGACGATCTCCGCCACGGCTGCTGTCTTGTCTGGCCGCGCCATGGGTCTCCTTCCAGCTCTGCACCGAGGTGCACCCACCACGGGATGTCCGTGGCGGACGAAGCAGAAGGACCGCAGAAGAAAGAGAGCCCCGGCCCGGGTGAACGACACAGGGCACAGGGCGTACGACGACCGGCTGGTCGGGAACTCACTGTCACCTGCGCAGGTCGCCCGCTGTGCGGGACCTTCCGTCACCCAGGGGTGACGACCGGCGGTCTTCGGCTTCGCGGATCAGGATACGAGACGGGGCGCTCCGGGCCAAATCGAGGCCCGGACCGGGTCCCGGTGGACGAGGAACGGCCCGGCACCCCAGGGGTGCCGGGCCGTCGTCGTACGGCGGGGAGGGATCAGGCCTCTTCGTCCCCCGCGACGTTGCGCGTGCGGTTGGGGTCGACCTGGACACCGGGGCCCATGGTCGTGGAGACCGTGATCTTGCGGATGTAGCGGCCCTTGGAGCTGGCCGGCTTGAGCCGGAGCACCTCCTCCAGCGCCGCCGCGTAGTTCTCGGCGAGCTGGAGCTCGGAGAACGACGCCTTGCCGATGATGAAGTGGAGGTTGGCGTGGCGGTCGACCCGGAACTCGATCTTGCCGCCCTTGATGTCGGAGACGGCCTTGACGACGTCGGGCGTCACGGTGCCGGTCTTCGGGTTGGGCATCAGGCCACGCGGGCCGAGCACGCGGCCGAGCCGGCCGACCTTGCCCATCATGTCGGGTGTGGCCACCACGGCGTCGAAGTCGAGCCAGCCACCGTTGACCTTCTCGATGAGCTCGTCGCCGCCGACGATGTCGGCGCCCGCCTCACGTGCGGCCTCGGCCTTGTCGCCGTTGGCGAAGACCAGCACCCGCGAGGTCTTGCCGGTGCCGTGCGGGAGGTTGACGGTGCCGCGGACCATCTGGTCCGCCTTGCGCGGGTCGACGCCCAGGCGCATGGCCACGTCGACGGTCTCGTCGAACTTCTTCTTGGTGCCGGAGGTCGCGATCTTGATCGCGGCGCGAGGGGCGAAGAGCTCGTCCTGGTCGAACGTCTCCGCGGTCGCGCGGTAGGTCTTGCTGCGCTGCATGGTGGGAATCTCTCTTTCCGGATGTGGTGTACGACGAGCCAGCGCGGCTCTGCCACAGGGTGTTGGCGGGTGGTGCGATCAGTCGGTGGTGACGCCCATGGAGCGGGCGGTGCCCTCGACGATCTTCATCGCTGCGTCGATGTCGTTGGCGTTGAGGTCGGGCAGCTTCGTGGCCGCGATCTCGCGCACCTGGTCCTTGGTCAGCTTGCCGACCTTGTCCGTGTGCGGGACACCGGAGCCCTTGGCGAGCCCGGCGGCCTTCTTGATCAGCTCGGCGGCCGGCGGCGTCTTCGTGATGAACTCGAAGCTCCGGTCCTCGTAGATCGTGATCTCGACCGGGATGACGTTGCCGCGCATCGCCTCGGTGGCGGCGTTGTAGGCCTTGCAGAACTCCATGATGTTCACGCCGTGGGGACCGAGTGCGGTGCCCACGGGAGGTGCTGGAGTTGCCGCCCCGGCCTGCAGCTGCACCTTGACGAGGGCAGCGATCTTCTTCTTGGGAGGCATGTCTATCTTTCTCTTTCTTCTGTCGTGGTCATGACGGGTGTCCCCTGCCACATGTGCTGGGTCTCGAGACGGCTCAGACCTTCTGGATCTGGCTGAAGCTCAGCTCGACCGGGGTCTCCCGGCCGAAGATCTCGACGAGGGCCTTGACCCTCTGTGCCTCGACGTTGATCTCGGTGATCGTGGCGTGGAGGGTCGCGAACGGCCCGTCGACCACCATCACCGAGTCGGACACGTCGAAGTCGGCCACCTCGGCCGTCTTGCGCTGCGTGGCGGTGGCGGTGCCGCCGCCGGACGGAGAGGCCGCGGCCGCCTCGGCGCTGGCCTGGACGGCGGGGGCGAGCATGTTCTCGACCTCTTCCAGGCTCAGCGGGATCGGCTGGTGGCTGTGGCCGACGAAGCCGGTCACCGACGGCGTGTGCCGCACCGCCGACCAGGACTCGTCGGTGAGGTCCATCCGGACCAGGACGTAGCCGGGAAGGACGGTGCGCTTGACGATCTTGCGCTGCCCGTTCTTGATCTCGGCGACCTCCTCGGTGGGGACCACGATCTCGTGGATGTAGTCCTCCATGTTCAGCGAGGTGGTGCGGTTCTCGAGGTTGGCCTTCACCCGGTTCTCCATGCCGGAGTAGGTGTGGACCACGAACCACTCGCCGGGCTTGGTGCGCAGCGACTCCCGGAACTCCTCCAGGACGTCCACGGGCTCGTCGACCGGGTCGTCGGTGCCGGCAGCCGTGATCTCGCCGGTCGCCTCGTCGACGGTGACGTCGCCGGTGGACTCGCCGGTGGAGTCGCCGGTGGTGTCGCCGGTGGCAGGCTCGTCGGCGGCGTCCTCGACGGGCTCCTCGGGCAGGTCGGTGGGCTCGGTCACGCGCTCGCCCAGCGTCTCCTCGGGCGCCACGTCGATCGGCGCGTCCTCGGAGGACTTCTCGACGGCCTGGCCGGCGACCTCGTCGGTCTCGGCGGGCACTTCGTCGTACTGCTGCGACACGGTTACTCCGTCACCTTCTCGTCAGTTCTCGGGTGGTGCCTCCGGCGCGGGGCCGGGATGCGTGCTGGTGCGTCCGGGCCTAGCCGAACACCTTGAACACCAGCTTGCCGAAGCCCAGGTCGAGCAACGACACGAACCCCATCACCAGCAGCACGAACACGACCACCACGATGAAGTAGGTGATCAGCTGCTGCTGGCTCGGCCAGACGACCTTGCGGAGCTCGGCGACGACCTGGCGGTAGAACGTGACCGGGTTGGTCCGCTCCCGGTTTCCCGTGGCGCGTACCGACTTGCTGTCCGTCACGATCTCCTCCAACTCACCGAATGCCTGTGTTGTTCTCTCTCGCAGGGCACGAGGGACTTGAACCCCCAACCTTCGGTTTTGGAGACCGATGCTCTGCCAGTTGAGCTAGTGCCCTACGGCGGTCACCCGCGACCCGTGCGCCGCACCGCCGGTGGCGGAGGTTGGGCATGCCGATCAAGGGTGTGAACCACCAAAGGGGAAGTGTACGGGGGAACCGGAGGGCAAGTCGAACCGAGCGGGAGGCGCTCCCGGAGTGCCTGCGCCCCGGGCCGGGAACCGGGCCGAGAACCGGGCTGGTACCGACACTACGATGGCCGCATGAGCAGCTCCTCCCCCACGTCTCCCGCCCTGCACCGCGTGTCCGGCCGGATCGGCGGGATCGCCGAGTCCGCCACGCTCAAGGTCGATGCGAAGGCGAAGGCGCTCAAGGCGGAGGGTCGACCGGTGATCGGCTTCGGTGCCGGCGAGCCCGACTTCGCGACCCCGGACTACATCGTCGAGGCCGCCGTCGAGGCGTGCCGCGACCCGAAGAACCATCGCTACACGCCGGCCGGTGGGCTGCCGGAGCTGAAGAAGGCGATCGCCGAGAAGACGCTGCGCGACAGCGGGTACGACGTGGAGCCGGCCCAGGTGCTGGTCACCAACGGCGGCAAGCAGGCGATCTACGCGGCGTTCGCGGCGCTGGTCGACCCCGGCGACGAGGTGATCCTCCCGGCGCCGTACTGGACCACCTACCCGGAGGCGATCCGGCTGGCCGGCGGCGTACCGGTCGAGGTGCTCGCCGACGAGACCCAGGACTACAAGGTCACCGTCGAGCAGCTGGAGGCGGCCCGCACCGAGCGGACCCAGGTGCTGCTGTTCTGCTCGCCGTCCAACCCGACCGGCTCCGTCTACTCGGTCGAGGAGATCCGCGCGATCGGCGCCTGGGTGGAGGAGCACGGCCTCTGGGTGATCACCGACGAGATCTACGAGCACCTGGTCTACGACGGGTTCGAGACCGGCTCGCTGCCCGTCCTGTGCCCCGAGCTGAGCGACAACTGCGTGGTCGTGAACGGCGTCGCGAAGACCTACGCGATGACCGGTTGGCGGGTGGGCTGGGCGATCGGCCCGAAGGACATGATCAAGGCAGCGACGAACCTCCAGTCCCACGCGACCTCCAACGTCGCCAACGTCTCCCAGCGGGCCGCGATCGCCGCGGTCTCCGGTGATCTGACCGCGGTCGAGGAGATGAAGCAGGCGTTCGACCGGCGCCGCCGGACGATCGTCTCGATGCTCAACGAGATCGACGGCGTGGTCTGCCCGGAGCCGAAGGGCGCCTTCTACGTCTACCCCTCCGTCAAGGGACTCCTCGGCCGCGAGGTCGACGGCGTCACGTCGCAGACCTCGGCCGGGCTGGCGGAGATGGTCCTGGACAAGGCAGAGGTGGCGGTGGTGCCCGGCGAGGCATTCGGTTCGCCCGGCTACCTGCGGCTGTCCTACGCGCTCGGGGACGACGACCTGGTCGAGGGGATCACCCGGCTCCAGAAGCTGTTCGCGTGACCCGGTGACTCGCCGCGACCTCCGGACGCTCCCGAAGGCGCACCTGCACCTGCACTTCACGGGGTCGATGCGCCACGCCACCCTGATCGAGCTCGCCGCACGCGACGGCGTCCACCTGCCCGACGCGCTGGTCGAGGACTGGCCGCCGGTGCTGTCGGCGGCCGACGAGAAGGGCTGGTTCCGGTTCCAGCGCCTCTACGACGTGGCCCGGTCGGTGCTCCGCACCGAGGCCGACGTCCGTCGGCTGGTGCTGGAGGCCGCCGAGGACGACGTCGCCGACGGCGGCGTGTGGCTGGAGATCCAGGTCGACCCGAGCGGCTACGCCGCCCGCTTCGGCGGGATCACGGCGTTCACCGACCTGGTGCTCGACGCGGTCGCCGACGCCGCCCGTCGTACCGGCCTGGGGATCGCGGTGGTGATCGCGGCCAACCGGACCCGGCACCCCCTCGACGCGCGCACGCTGGCCCGGCTGGCCGCGCAGTACGTCGACCGGGGCGTGGTCGGCTTCGGCCTGTCCAACGACGAGCGCCGCGGCCGCACCGGTGACTTCGCGCCCGCGTTCCGGATCGCCGAGCGGGCCGGGCTGATGCTCGACCCGCACGGGGGCGAGCTGCTCGGACCGGAGAGCGTGCGGGCCTGCCTCGACGAGCTCCATGCGCAGCGACTGGGGCACGGGGTGCGGGTGGCCGAGGACCCGGCGCTGCTGGACCGGGTGGTGCAGGCCGGGATCGCGCTCGAGGTGTGCCCCACCTCCAACGTTGCTCTGGGTGTCTACTCCGACCTGACCTCGGTGCCGCTCCCCGAGCTGGTCGCGGCCGGTGCCACGGTCGCGCTCGGGGCCGACGACCCGTTGCTGTTCGGTTCGCGGCTGGCCGGGCAGTACGCCACGATGCGTGCCGCGCACGGCCTCAGCGACGAGGATCTGGCCGAGCTGGCCCGGATGTCGCTGCGTGCTTCGCGGGCCTCCGACACGCAGAAGTCGGGATGGCTGTTCGCGGTCGAGCGCTGGTTGGCACAATCCGGGGTATGAGCACCCCACGAAGCCGGGACACCGCATGACCCAGTACCCCGGTCCGGACCCGGACGACCCGTTCTCCCAGCCGCCGAACGAGTCGGGTGCCCCCGCGGACCAGCCGGCCTCCACCCCGCCGAGCCCGCCGACGCCCGCGCCGACGACCGCGGACCAGCCGGCCGGGGTGGAGGAGACCGCGCCGATCCAGCGCGAGGAGATGGGCTACTGGGAGAAGAAGGCACTCGAGGACCAGGCCCGGCTCCAGCAGGAGGCGAACCAGCGGGGCCCGCAACCGGGCGACCAGCCGGGCGACCAGCCGGGTGACCAGCCGGGTGGGGCGCAGGACCCACCCTCGTACCAGGCCCCACCGCCGCCCGACCCGCAACAGGCGTACGGCGCCGGTGCCGCGGGCGGTTACGGGCAGTACCCACCCCCGCCACACCAGCCCTCCGGTCAGCCCCCGTACGGCCAGCCCCCGTACGGGCAGCCGCCGTACGGGCAGCCGCCGTACGGGCAGCCGCCCCAGGGCGCGTACACCGGCTACCAGCGGCCGAACCACCCGAAGGCGGTGACCTCCCTCGTCCTCGGCCTGGTCGGTCTGATCGGCGGCTGCCTGTGCGGGCTGCCGCTCCTGGTCTCGCCCTTCGCGTGGGCGGTGAGTGCCCGCGTGAAGCGCGAGATCGCCGCCTCGAACGGGCAGCTCGGCGGCGAGGGCAACGCCCAGGCCGGGTTCATCATGGGCATCATCGGCACGGCGCTGCTGGTGCTCGCCGTGATCGGGCTGGTGCTGCTGTTCGCCATCGGGTTCGCCACGGAGAGCTCGTCGTCGGGCGGCAGCGCACCGTACTGAGCTACCCGGCGATCTCGCACCCGACGAGCACCGGCTCGGGGACGAGCGTGATCCCGAACCGGTCGCGCACGCCCGCGCGGATCTCGCCGGCGAGCGCGAGCAGGTCGTGGGTGGTGGCCGAGCCGCGGTTGGTCAGCGCCAGCGTGTGCTTGGTGGAGAGCGCGGCCGGCCCGGGAGCGCCGTACCCGCGGGAGAACCCGGCCTGCTCGATCAACCAGGCGGCGCTGGTCTTGACCCGGCCGTCGGGCTGCGGCCAGGCAGGCGCACCGTCGGGGACGGCGTCGGGCAGGACCAACGGGTTGGTGAAGAACGAGCCGGCGCTCCAGGTGTCGTGGTCGGCGGGGTCGAGGACCATGCCCTTCGACCTGCGCAGCTCCAGGACGGCGTCGCGCACCTCGGTCATCGGTGCGCGCCTGCCGACGTCGACCCCGAGGGCACGGGCGAGCTCTGCGTAGCCGACGGGAGCACCGAGGTCGCCCAGCGCGAGCTGGAAGGTGACGCTGAGCACGACGTGGCGCCCGGGCTCGGCCTTGAACCGGCTGGTGCGGTAGCCGAACCCGCAGTCGGCGGCGGCCAGCGTGGCGACGCGGTTCTCGTGACGGTCCCAGGTGCGCACCCGGGCGACGGTCTCGGAGACCTCCTGGCCGTAGGCACCGACGTTCTGGATCGGCGTGGCACCGACCGAGCCGGGGATGCCGGACAGCGCCTCGATCCCGACCCAGCCGAGGTCGACGGCCCGCGCGACCAGGTCGTCCCACGACTCCCCCGCGGCAACGGCCACGGTGGCGCCGCTGCACGCGTCGGACTCCTGCACGACACCGCGGGTGGCGACGTGCACGACGGTGCCGCGGAAGCCGTCGTCGGCGACGACCACGTTGCTGCCGCCCGCGAGCACCAGCACCGGGGTGCCGTCGGTGTCGGCCTTTCGCACGGCCTCCACGACGGCGTCGTCGGAGGTGGCGGTGACCAGCCGGTCGGCTGGTCCCCCGACGCGCAGGGTGGTGACGTCGCGCAGCTGAACGGGTCGAGCTCGGCTGGCGGACTCAGCCACGCAGCACCGCCGTCGGCATGCCGAGCACCTTGTCGTCGCCGCAGGTGACGGTCATGCCGATGGTGGTCAGGTCACCGTCGACCTTCTTCACGACCCCGGCCACGACCACGTCGACGCCGTCGGTGCCGGCGGGAACGACGACGGGCTTGGTGAACTTCGCACCGAGCTCGACCACGTGTCCGGGGGCTCCCGCCCAGGTGTCGGCGGCGCGGGCCGCGAGAGCCAGGGTGTACATGCCGTGGGCGATCACGCCTGGCAGGCCGACGGAGGCGGCGACCTGCTCGTCCTGGTGGATCGGGTTGTGGTCACCGCTGGCGTGCGCGTAGGCCACCAGGTCTGCGCGGGTGACGGTGTAGGTCTGGGTGGGCAGCTCGGTGCCGGGCTCCCCTGACAACGGGGTGCTCATGCGGCACCGGCCGTGTGCACGAGGGTGGCCCTGGCAGTGCAGACGAGCGCACCGTCGGCGTCGGTGACGGCGCTGGTGGTGCCGATGATGTCGGCCCCCCCGATCTGGCGCAGCGAGTCGACGGTCAGGGTCGCGGTCAGCACGTCGCCGGCCACTACAGGGCGCTGGTAGCCGAACCGCTGCTCGCCGTGGATCACGTGCTGGAGCTCGATGCCGACCTCGGGGTCCTGCATCAGCCCTTGCATGGCGGCGAACGCGACCACGATCGGGTACGTGGCCGGCGCCGGGTCCCCGTCGGCCCAGGGGGTGCCGGTCGCGGCGGCGAACGCACGGACGTGCTCCGCGGTCACGTCGTACGGCGCCGTGGGAGGGAACGTGCGTCCGGCAAGCGAGGGATCGACCACGGTGCGACGCTACCAATTGACGAGGAGGCGACTGGCAATTGACTGGGCGCCGCCAGCTGTCGTGCAGCTGCGGCGCCCGTCGTACGAGAGCTGGTGGTCAGCGGGTCTCGCGGTGCGCGGTGTGCGTGCGGCAACGCGGGCAGAACTTCTTGAGCTCCATGCGGTCGGGGTCGTTGCGGCGGTTCTTCTTCGTGATGTAGTTGCGTTCCTTGCAGTCCACGCACGCCAAGGTGATCTTGGGGCGGACGTCGGAGCTCTTGCTGGCCACGATGGGTCCTACTTCCTGGTCTTCGGTGCTGCCGGTCGGTCAGATCCGGTAGCGGGGGCGGGACTCGAACCCGCGACACCACGATTATGAGCCGTGTGCTCTAACCACCTGAGCTACCCCGCCATGGGAACGGGGTGCCGGGCCGAGTCATTCCCGGCTGACACCCCAGTCCCAGAGCCCCTTTACGGAATCGAACCGTAGACCTTCTCCTTACCATGGAGACGCTCTGCCGACTGAGCTAAAGGGGCACACGACAGCGACCTGGAATGGATGGGCGCCGCGCCGACGAGCAAGGATACACAGCCGCGAGGAGGAACGTGAAATCGGAATCCGGGCCTGCGTACTACCTGCCGGAGGGGGTCCCGGACGGGGGTGTCGGGCGCTTCGGATCGACCCGTCTGACGGCCGGTCCGTGGACCGACCGCGCCCAGCACGGAGGACCTCCTGCGGCGCTGCTCGGGCGGGCCGTCGAGGCGCTGACGGAGCCCGGTCGGGTGGTCGGCCGGTTCGCGATGGACCTGCTCGGGCCGATCCCGGTCGGGCCGCTCGAGGTCGGGTCGCGCGTCGTACGTCCGGGGCGGTCGGTGGCCCTGGTCGAGGCCACCCTCGACGACGTCGAGTCCGGCCGGACGGTGGCCCGGGCGCAGGCCTGGACGTTCCCTGCCACGGCCGACGGCCCCGCGCAGGACCTGACCCCGCTCCCCCACGTGCCGGCCGAGGGCCACCACGAGGAGCCGCCGGCGACCTGGAACCGGGTCGGCTACCTGGACTCCGTCGAGTGGCGCTGGATCGAGGGCGCGGTCACCCGGCAAGGGCCCGGAACGGTCTGGATGCGCCCCCGGGTGCCACTGGTGCCGGGCGAGCAGATGACCGGCCTGCAGCGGCTGTTGACCTGCGTCGACTCCGCGTCGGGGGTGTCCGCGGCCGTGGACGCCGACACCTGGGGGTTCCTGAACACCGAGCTGACCGTGCACGTGCTGCGTCCACCCGTGGGTGAGTGGGTGTGCCTGGTCGCCGAGACGTCGCTGGGCCCGGGCGCCGTTGGTGTCGCTGCCTCGCAGGTGTACGACGAGCGCGGGCTCGTGGCTCGGTCGGCTCAGGCTTTGTTGGTGGTGCGGGGGCGGTGAGTCCGTGGGCTGCGGTTTCTCAACACTTGTTGGGAAACTGCACAGGATCTGCCGATTTCGGTGTCGTTGCTACGCACTTGTTGAGAAACGGGACGCATCCGCTCACACCCCCAGGTGCTCCCCGACGAACCCCACCTACGCAGGAGCCGAACAGCAGCCTGCGACGCTGATCACCAGGTCCACCGGGCCACGACGTAGCCCACGCCGTACGGCGCCTGCGCGTAGGTCACCTCGGCCGAAGCCGGGGCGGGCAGCCCGCACAGCACCTGGATCGCGGCCCGGCCGGCGACCAGCAGCTCGGCGGCCAGGCCGAAGTCGAGGGCGCCGAGCGCGGCCGGGTCACCGGTCCCGAGCGCGCGCTCGACCCGGGTGTCGAAATCGACGGCGCGCTCGTCGTACGTGCCGGGCCCGCCTTCGACCGCACGCCTGGCCGACAGGTCACCCATCACCAGCAGCCCGGTCCGGCCCGGCCGGGCGTGCAGGGCCACGCCGAGGGCGGCCGTCTCCTCGGCGGGGGCCGCCGAGTCCACCACGACGTCGTCGCCGGGCGGTATCTCGCCCGCGTCGGCCAGCAGCCGCCGACCCACCCGGATGCCCAGCGGGTCGGGCTCCGCGCCGATCTGCGGGGAGCTGAAGTACACGTCGGTGCCGGCCACCACGACCACCTCATCAGCGACAGCCGCGACGGCGCTGACCGCCGCGAGTGACGCGGCACGCGCCTCGGCCACGGGGTCGGCGATCCCGCCCAGCTCGCGGAACATCAGCAGCGGGTGGGGGCACACCGCCGCCGCGACGATCACGGGCCGCCCCTCACGCCAGGGCCCTGACGACGCGGGCCGGGGGCCGGTGGCCGCGGATCGAGGCGACCATGTCGAGAACCTGCCGGGTCTCCCGGACCTCGTGGGCCCGGAACACCCGCGCGCCGTGCCACGCGGAGACCGCGGTCGCGGCGAGCGAGCCGGTCAGCCGCTGGTCGGTCGGCAGGTCGAGCGTCTCGCCGACGAAGTCCTTGTTGGACAGGGAGACCAGCACCGGCCACCCGGTCGCCACCATCTCGTCGAGCCGCCGGGTGAGCTCGAGTGAGTGCCAGGTGTTCTTCTCGAAGTCGTGCGCCGGGTCGATCAGCAGCCGGTCGCGCGTCACCCCCGCGGCCACCGCCCGCTCGGCGAGGGCCACCGTGTCGGCGATGGCCGCGGCCACCACGTCGTCGTACTGCACCCGGTGCGGCGGCTGACGGGGGGTGGCGCCGTTCGTGTGCGTGCAGATGTACGACGCCCCGCACGCGGCCGCCACCTCCAGCAGCCCCCGGTCGTGGCCGCCCCACGCGTCGTTGAGCACGTCCGCCCCCTCGGCGCACACGGCACGGCCGACCTCGGCACGCCAGGTGTCGACGCTGAGCACCAGGTCGGGGAACTCCTCGCGCACCTTCGCCACGAAGGGGGCGGTACGCCGGATCTCCTCCTCGGCCTCGACCACGTCCCCCGGGCCGGCCTTCACCCCACCGATGTCGACCAGGTCGGCCCCGGCCTCCACCGCCTCGCGCACCCGCTCGAGGGCGGCCCCCTCGACGAAGGTGGCGCCGCGGTCGTAGAAGGAGTCGCGGGTGCGGTTGACGATCGCCATCACCAGCAGCGCGCTGTCCGGGAAGGACCGGTGCCCCAGGGTCAGCACGGCTCAGTCCTGGATCCGGGCGAACGGCCGGGCGGCCTCCACCTCGTAGGCGAGCTCGATCAACGTCGCCTCCCGCCCCTGGAGCGCGGCCAGGTGCACGCCGATCGGTGTGCCGGCGGCCGACATCCCCGTCGGCAGCGAGATCGCCGGATCGCCGGTGGCGTTCTGCAGCGGGGTGAAGGTGACCCACTCCTGGAGGCGCTCGAAGTGGTCCTCGAAGGGCTGGTCGGGGCTGAGGTGACCGAGCCGGGGCGTCGGGTGGCCCAGCGTCGGCGACAGGACCACGTCGTACTGCTCGAAGAAGCGGCGCGACGTGCGCTGGCTGGCTCGCAGCCGGGCGATCGCGAACGGCAGCCGGTGTGCCCTGCGGCGGAAGTCCCGGGCCAGGCCCCGGGTCAGGTTGTCGGTCTTCGACGCGTCGTACGCCCGGTCGATCGTGAACCTGCCGGCGCCGTTCATGAAGCCGGCCATCATCGCCCAGTAGAGGGTGAAGTCGGCGACGAACGAGTCCGGTACCGGGGCCTCGGCCGTCTCGACGTGGTGTCCCTCCCCCTCCAACAGCTTCGCGGCGTCCTCGACCGCGTCGACGCACTCGGGGTCGGTCTCACGCCCGGCGAGGGACTGCGCCACCAGGGCGATGCGCAGCCTGCGGCGGGCCGGGCCCCGGATGTCGCCGATCGGCGGTAGCTCGAGGTTGCGGTAGATCTTCTCGGCTTCCCGGTAGAAGACCGCGGTGTCCCGGACGCTGCGCGTGACCACGCCGTCGGAGACGATCTTCACCGGCATGTCGCGCATCAGCTTGTCGTTCGGCGTCCGGCCGCGGGTCGGCTTGAGCCCGACCAGGCCGCAGCAGGCGGCCGGGATCCGGATCGACCCGCCGCCGTCGTTGGCGTGCGCAAGAGGGACGACACCCGCCGCGACGAAGGCCGCGGAACCGGCCGACGAGGCACCCGACGAATGGTCCGTCTGCCAGGGGTTGTGCACCGGATCGTCGTCGGGGAACTCTGCGCTGGCGTTGAAACCGAACTCCGAGAGCTGGGTCTTCCCGAGCGGGACCAGCCCGGTGCCCAGCACCACCCGGGCCACGTCGCCGTCGACCTTCGCCGGCCGGGCGACCCAGGCACGCGAACCGTGCTGGGTCGGCATCCCGGCCACGTCGATGTTGTCCTTGATCAGGGTCGGGACCCCCGAGAAGTAGCCGGGCCGCGGGTCGCGCGCCTCGGAGCGGGCTCGGTCGAACGCCTGGTAGCAGAGACCGGACAGCGTCGGCTGCACCTGCACCGCGCGCTCCACGGCCGCGTCCACCACCTCGGCGGCGCTGACCTCACCGTCACGCATCCGGGCCACCAGCCCGACCGCGTCGTCGTCCCCCAGGGCGTCGTCCCGGAACGCGTGCACGCGGGCGCCTGCCGTCGTCATGGAGCAAACCTAGCCACCACGTCAGGGTTAACCCTCGATCCGGGGCGCCGAACTCCAGGGCTGGCTCTCTGGTCGCGCGGACCGCGCCGGAGCACCATGAACGCATGGCGCTGTCCACCCTGATCGTCGACGACCACGAGCTCTTCCGCTCGACGGCCCGGATGCTGCTGGAGGCATCGGGCTACGCGGTCGTGGGTGAGGCGGGGGACGGCGCCAGCGCCGTGCACGAGGCGGGCCGGCTCCACCCGGACCTGGTCGTCCTCGACGTCCAGCTCCCCGACACCACCGGCTTCGACGTGAGCCGGCAGATCGTCGGGGGCGGACTGGCAGGTCGCGTGGTCCTGGTTTCCAGCCGGGCCGCCGCGGAGTACGGCGAGCTGATCGACGACTCGGGCGCCGTCGGGTTCATCACCAAGGACGAGCTGTCCGGGCCCAACCTGGCCCGGGTGCTCGCGAACGGAGAGCCCCATGACACCTCATCTGAGTGACCAGTCCCTGCGCCGCTGGAGCTGGGCGGCCGCGTTCGTCTTCGCTGCCATGATCGTGCTGAGTGGCGTCGTGGACGCGATGAGCCCCAGCAGGAGCAGCAGCTGGGGGACCAGCGGGTCCTGGGGCAACGTCGCAGAGGTGATCCTGCTCAGCCTGTTCCCTCTCGCCGGCCTGCTCATCACCCAGCAGCAGCCGCGCAACCGGATCGGCTGGCTGATGCACGCGATCGGGTTCGCGTGGGTCGTCACCGGGGTCGTGGAGTCCTACGCCGTCTTCGCGCTCGACGCCAGACCCGGTTCCCTCCCGGGTGGGGAAGGCGCCGCTGCGATCAGCAGCGGCCTGTGGTTTCCGCCGCTCACCCTGATGGGCGTCTTCGTGCTGCTCCTCTTCCCCGACGGTCACCTGCCGTCACGCCGGTGGCGCTGGGTCGCGAGGTTGGCCGTCGTCGCCACGATCGTGGGAACCAGCGCGATCGCGCTGTACCCGGGTGCCGTCGACGACGCGATCGTCCCCATCGAGCACAACCCTCTGGGAATAGCGGGAGGCGAAAAGGTGCTCACCGCGCTGCTCATCTTCTCTGTACCGATGCTCCCCCTGTGCATCCTGCTGGCCGCCGCCGCGATGGTGCTGCGCTTCCACCGCGCCAGAGGGATCGAACGGGTACAGCTGAAGTGGCTGATGTCCGCCGGCGCGATCGTCGCCGTGGTCTACGCCGCCACGATGCTGTTCACCTTCAGCGGCTGGGGCCGGGCTGGTGGCGAGGACAAGGCATGGCTGGTCGTCCTGCAGACCGTGGCGTTCCTGGCCTTCGGGCTGATCCCGATCGCGGTGGGCATCGCGGTCAGCCGGCACGGCCTCTACGGGATCGACGCCCTGATCAGCCGCGGGCTCGTGGTGGCGCTCCTCGGTGTCCTGGTCACGGCGATCTACGTGTCGATCGTGGTCGGTCTCGGTGCCGTCATCGGCCAGCAGAACGCCTCGGAGTGGCTCTCCGTGGCGGCCACCGCCTTGATCGCCGTCGCGTTCCAGCCGGCCCGCGCCCGGCTGCAGCGCCTGGTGAACCGGCTGGTCTACGGCTCCCGTGCGACGCCGTACGAGGTGCTCTCGGACTTCTCGGTGCGGATGGCCGGGCAGTACACGACCGCCGAGCTCCTGCCGCGGGTGTCGCAGACCCTGTCGGAGTGCCTCGGCGGCGCCCAGGTGGACATCTGGCTGCGCTCGGGACGCCAGGTCTCCCGCGAGGCGAGCTGGCCGGTGCGCGACGAGCCGGGCATCGTGCGGGAGGCAGGCTCCGACGCCGACGTGCTGGCCGCGGTCTCCGCGGATCGGGTGGTCCCGGTCCGGCACCGTGACGAGCTGCTCGGGCTGCTCACCGTCACCAAGCAGGCGGCCGAGCCGGTCACGCCGGGTGAGGACGAGGTGCTCGCCCACGTCGCCTCCCAGACCGGCCTCGTGCTGCGCAACCTGCGGCTGGTCGAGGACCTCCAGTCCTCCCGGCAGCGCCTGGTCACCACGGCCGACGACCAGCGCCGTCGACTCGAGCGCGACCTCCACGACGGAGCACAGCAGAACCTGGTGGCGGTCGCGCTCATGCTCCGGATGGCCGCCGACCAGCCCGACCGCGATGTCCTGGCGAGGTCGGTGCGCGACGCGGCCGACGAGCTGCAACGGGCGATCGCCGAGCTGCGCGAGCTGGCCCGCGGCATCCACCCGGCCATCCTCACCGACCGCGGCCTCGGACCGGCCCTCACCTCGCTCGCCGAGCGGTGCCCGGTGCCGGTGCGCGTGGACAGCACGCTCGCGCGTCGGCTCGCGGGGCCGGTCGAGGGCAGCCTGTACTTCGTGGTGGCCGAGTCCCTGACCAACGTCGCCAAGTACGCCGGCGCGTCGCTGGTCACGGTGACCCTGCGCGACCTCGGCGACCGGGTGCTCCTCGAGGTGCGCGACGACGGCGGCGGCGGGGCCGACCCGGCGCACGGCACCGGGCTGCTCGGGCTGTCCGACCGGGTGGCGGTGGTCGACGGGACGTTCCGACTCCACAGCCCGCTCGGTGAGGGCACCTCGGTCACCTGCGAGGTGCCGGTCGCGGCCGTCGTACCTGCCGAGGCACCGGAGGCCGCACGGGTCGCGGAGCCGGCCCGGTGAACGGCGGCGCGATCCGCACCTTCATGATCGCCGACGTCCGCGGCTACACCAGCTACACGCAGACGTACGGCGACCAGGCGGCCGGGCGGCTCGCGGCGGAGTTCGCCCGGATCACCCGAGACGTCGTGGAGTCGGGGAGCGGTGAGCTGCTGGAGCTCCGCGGCGACGAGGCGCTCACCGTGTTCGGGTCGGCGCGCGACGCGATCCGGGCCGCGAGCGTGCTGCAGGAGCGCTTCGTCAGCGAAGCGGTGCGCGACGCGGACATGCCGCTGCTGGTGGGGATCGGGATCGACGTCGGGGAGGCGGTGCCGGTCGAGGGGGGCTACCGCGGCGGGGCGCTGAACCTGGCCGCCCGGCTGTGCAGCCTCGCCGCCCCGGGCGAGATCCTGGCCAGCACGATCGCGACGCACCTGGCCGGTCCCTTGGACGGGATCGAGTACCAGGACCGGGGCGAGACCCGGCTCAAGGGGCTGCGCGACTCGGTGCCCGTGATGCGGATCCGTCCGGTCGACGACCCCACCACCCGACTGTCGGCGCTCGCGTCGCCCGGCGCGATGCGGGTCGCGGTGGCCGACGACTCGGTGCTGCTCCGCGAAGGCGTGGTGCGGGTGCTGAAGGAGTCCGGCTTCCAGGTGACCGCCCAGGCAGGCAACGGCGAGGACCTGGTCGCCGCGGTCGCGCTCGACCCGCCGGACGTGGTGGTCACCGACATCCGGATGCCCCCGACGTACACCGACGAGGGGCTGAGCGCCGCGCACCGGATCCGGGAGCGGTTCCCGCAGGTGGCGGTGCTGCTGCTCTCGCAGTACGTCGAGACCGACTTCGCGCTCGAGCTCGTCGCGGCCGGTGCCGCGCGTCTCGGCTACCTGCTCAAGGACCGGGTCGCCAACGTCCAGGAGTTCACCGACGCCGTACGACGCGTGGGTGCGGGCGGCTCCGTGATCGACCCTGAAGTGGTCTCGCGGCTGGTCGAGCGGCCGCGCATCTCCAGCCCCGTCGACGACCTGACCGAGCGCGAGCGCGAGGTGCTCGGGTTGATGGCCGAGGGCCGGTCCAACGCGGCGATCGCGGAGCGGATGTCGCTCTCGACGAAGTCGATCGAGGGCCACGTGCGCAACATCTTCGGCAAGTTCGGCCTGCTGGACACTCCGGACGACCACCGCCGGGTGCTGGCCGTCCTTTCCTTCCTCAGGACCTGACGGATGGTTGAGTGGGGGCCATGGAAACCGAGGTGCTGGCCGAACTGGTCGACGCGCTCCCGACGGGAGTGGTGCTGACCGACCCCGACGACCTGGAGCGCTACCGGCACGACTGGTCCCGCGACGTGAGCGCCGGCACCCCCGATGCCGTGGTGCGCGCCCAGGACGCCGGCCAGGTGCAGACGGCGGTCCGGTGGGCCGCCGCGCACCGGGTGCCCGTCGTACCCCGTGGTGCTGGAAGCGGCCTCTCCGGTGGCTCGTCGGCGGTCGACGGCGGCATCGTGGTCAGCCTCGAGCGGATGCGGGCGATCGAGGTCGACGCGGCCTGCCGGGTCGCGGTCGTCGAGCCCGGCGCGCTCAACGCCGAGGTCAAGGCGGCGTGCGCCGAGCACGGTCTCTGGTACCCACCCGACCCCTCGTCGTACGAGATCTGCTCGATCGGCGGCAACGTCGCCACCAACGCCGGTGGTCTGTGCTGCGTGAAGTACGGCGTCACCACCGACTACGTGCTCGGCCTCGACGTGGTGCTCGCCGACGGCACCCTGGTCACTCTCGGCGGCAAGCGGATCAAGGACGTCGCCGGGCTGTCGCTGCTCAAGCTGTTCGTCGGCAGCGAGGGCACGCTCGGGATCGTCACCCGGGCGATCCTGCGGCTGGTGCCGGCGCAGGGCGACCGCGCCACGCTCGTTGCCTCCTTCGGCTCGATGACCGACGCGTCGCGGGCGGTCGTCGCGATCGGCGCCAAGGTACGGCCCTCGATGATGGAGCTGATGGACAACGCCTCGATCAACGCGGTGGAGGACTGGAAGGCGCACGGCCTGGACCGCACCGCGGGCGCGTTGATGGTCGCCCAGTCCGACGCGCCCGGCGAGGCGCGGGCGCTCGAGCTGGAGGTGATGGAACGGGCCTGCGAGGCGGCCGGCGCTGCCGAGGTCGTGGTCACCACCGACCCCGAGGAGGCGGAGATGTTCGTGTCCGCCCGGCGCAACGCGTTCGTGGCCCTGGAGCTCAAGGGCACGCTGCTGCTCGAGGACGTCGGCGCCCCGATCCCGCTGCTGCCCGACCTGGTCGACGGGATCGCCGAGATCGCCGCCCGGCACGACGTGCAGATCCCGGTCGTCGCACACGCGGGTGACGGCAACACGCACCCGATCATCGTCTTCGACCCGAACGACCCGGAGGTCGAGAGGCGTGCCCGGATCGCCTTCGACGAGGTGATGTCGCTCGCGATCGGCCTCGGCGGCACGATCACCGGCGAGCACGGTGTCGGCCGAGCCAAGAAGGGCGCCCTCCCCGCCCAGCTCGGCCCCGACGTGATGGCCCTCAGCCGCCGCGTGAAGGACGCCCTCGACCCCGACGGCATCCTCAACCCCGGCGCCGTCCTGTGACGCCGAAGGGTCAGAAATGGTTGCTCTGAGGGCGCCGACCGGTCAGAAGTGGTTGCCCAGAACGCTCCGACCGGTCACGAACGGTTGCTAGCGGGGGTACGTCGACCTGGGACGGTACGTCGTTGCCGTCGATCGACGCCCGCGCGTCGTCGCGCATCCTGCCGTCCGCCAGGATCCGCTGCACCATCGCGTTCTTGCCACGGCCGTGCTCGTCGGCGTCGTACTCCCGACGAAGGGCCTCGATGCGCTCCGCTCGAGCCGGGTCGTGGTCGAGGACAGTGATCACGGAGCCACCCTTCCACCATCGGTGACCCGTCGGCGCCTCCGCAGCAACCATCTGTGACCTGTCGGCGGGGAGGGAGGTAGCGTCGAAGCATGATCGTGGAGCGGCACCTTTTCGGACCCGGACCCAGCAACCCGTACCCGGAGGCGACGGCGGCGTTGGGGCTGCCGCTGCTCGGCCACCTGGACCCGTTGTTCCTCGACCTGATGGACGAGACCTGCGAGCGGCTCCGCCGGGCATGGGGTACGACGAACGCGCGGACCCTTCCCCTCTCCGCGACCGGCTCGGCCGGCATGGAGGCGGCGTTCGTCAACACCGTGCACCCCGGCGACGTGGTTGTGGTCGCGGTCAACGGGCTGTTCGGCCAGCGGATGTGCGACGTCGCGGCACGCTGCGGCGCGGAGGTCGTCGCGGTCGAGCACGAGTGGGGGACCCCGGTCGACGTCCAGCGCGTGCTCGACGCCCACCCCTCCCCCGCGATCATCGCCGCCGTCCACGCCGAGACCTCGACCGGAGTCCGCTCCGACGTCGCGGCACTCGGTGCGGGCAAGGGCAACGCGCTGCTCGTCGTCGACGCGGTCACCTCGATCGCCGGCATCGAGCTGAGGGCGGACGACTGGGGCATCGACGTCGGCTACGCCGGCACCCAGAAGTGCCTGGGCGTCGCACCCGGCCTCGCCCCGTTCACGATCAACGACCGGGCCTTCGAGCGCAGGGTCGAGAAGCCCCAGTCCTGGTACCTCGACCTCGGCCTGCTCGGCGGGTACGTCGGTGAGGCGAGTGGGGGTGGCCGGACCTACCACCACACGGCGCCGGTCGCGATGGTCGCCTCGCTGCACGCCGCACTCGGGCGGATCCTGGAGGAGGGCCTCGAGACGGTCTGGGCCCGGCACACCGAGGCCGGCCGTCTTCTCCAGGACGGCCTGGAGGAGATGGGCCTGACCCTGTTCGCCGAGAAGGGCAGCCGGCTGCCCGAGCTGACCACGGTCAACGTCCCCGACGGGGTCGACTCGGCCGCCGTCAGGAGCTACCTGCTCGAGCGGCACGACATCGAGATCGGCGCCGGGGCGGGCGCCTACGCGAAGACGGTCTGGCGGATCGGGCTGATGGGCCGCAACGCCCGGCCCGAGGCCGCGCTCCTGGTGCTGGCAGCGCTCCGGGACGCGCTGGCGCATGCCGGCTGAACCACCAGCGCCCACCACCGACGCCTCCGACGAGTACACCCACGCACAGATCCTGACGATCCTCTCCGGGCTGCTGCTCGGGATGTTCCTGGCGGCTCTCGACCAGTCGATCGTGGGTACGGCGATCCGCACCATCGCCGACGACCTGCACGGACTGTCGGTCCAGGCATGGGCCACCACGGCTTACCTGATCACCTCGACGATCACGACCCCGATCTACGGCAAGCTCGGCGACCTCTACGGCCGCAAGAAGCTGTTCCTCTTCGCGATCTCGCTGTTCATCGTCGGCTCCGCGGCCTGCTCGTTCGCCACCTCGATGTACATGCTCGCCGTGCTGCGTGCGATCCAGGGCCTCGGCGCGGGTGGCCTGTTCACGCTGGTGCTGGCGATCATCGGCGACATCGTGTCGCCGCGCGAGCGGGCCAAGTACACCGGCTACTTCATGTCCGTCTTCGCCACCTCCAGCGTGCTCGGGCCGGTGGCCGGCGGCCTGTTCGCCGGCCAGGACACGATCCTCGGGATCACCGGATGGCGCTGGGTGTTCCTGGTCAACGTGCCGATCGGGGTCGCCGCCCTGTTCGTGGTCACCCGCAACCTGCACCTGCACCACGAGCCGCGCGAGGCGCGCATCGACTGGTGGGGTGCCACCAGCCTGGTCTTCGCCGTGGTTCCGCTGCTGCTGGTCGCCGAGCAGGGCCGCGCCTGGGGCTGGACGTCGCCCCGCTCGCTCGCCTGCTACGCCACGGCGGTCCTCGGTACGGCGGTGTTCCTGGGCGTCGAGCGGAGGATGGCCGAGAGCGCCCTGATCCCGCTACGCCTGTTCAGCCTGCGGGCCGCATCGGTGACGATCGCGGCCAGCGTGGTCGTCGGTGCCGCGATGTTCGGTGCGATCACGGTGCTGCCGCAGTACATGCAGATCGTGCACGGCGCCTCGCCGACGCAGGCCGGCCTGATGATGCTGCCGATGGTGGTCGGCATGATGAGCGCCGGCATCGCCACCGGGCAGATCACCTCGCGCACCGGCACGATCCGGATCTTCCCGATCGTGGGCTCCGCGACGGCGGCCGTGGCGATGCTGCTGCTGTCACTGGTCTCCGCGGACACCAGCCTGGTCTGGGTGATGGCCGGGATGCTGCTGCTCGGGCTCGGCCTCGGTCAGTGCATGCAGCCGCTGACGATCATCATCCAGAACGCCGTGTCACCCCGCGACATCGGCGTCGCCACCAGCTCGGCGACGTTCTTCCGTCAGCTCGGCGGCACGCTCGGCGTCGCGGTGTTCCTCTCCCTGCTGTTCAGCACGCTCGGCGACAACATCAAGGGCGCGTTCGCCTCGGCGGCCACGGACCCGGCGTTCCAGCGGGCGCTGGCCGACCCCGACAACGCGGCCCTCCGCCAGTCGCTCCGGACCGGCGGCGGGGTGCTCGCCCAGGTGCAGGACGACTCGTCGGTGATCAACACGTTCCCCGCAGTGCTCGCCCACCCGTTCCAGGTCGGCTTCGCGGACTCGATGAGCCTGGTCCTGCTCGGGGGCGGGTGCGTGATGGCGATCGCCTTCCTGGTGCTGCTGCTGCTGCCCAAGGTCGAGCTGCGGGCGACGTCGGCCGGCGCCGAGGCGCGGGCGGCGCAGCGCGCTGCGGAGGCCGCGACCGACTGAGCCGGCTACGCGGGCCACTCCCCGCTCGCGCCGCGGCGGTGGCAGCCCACCAGGTGGGTGTCGACGATGCCGGTGGCCTCCATCAGCGCGTGCATCGTGGTCGGTCCGACGAAGCCGAACCCCCGCGCGAGCAGCGCCTTCGACAGCGCCCTGGACTCGCCCGTCACGGTCGGCACCTCGGCGGTGGTGCGCGGAACCGGCGTCTGCTCAGGGCGGAACGACCGGACGAGCTCCTCCAGGCCACCGTGCTCCCGCAGTCGTACGACGGCCGCGCCGTTCTTGCGGGTGGCCAGGATCTTGGCGCGGTTGCGGACGATGCCGGTGTCCTGCATCAGGCGCTCGACGTCGTCGTCGGTCAGCCCGGCGCACGCCTCGGCGTCGAAGCCGTGGAACACCTCGCGAAACCGGTCCCGCTTGTTGAGGATCGTCAACCAGGACAGGCCGGCCTGGAACCCCTCGAGGCTCAGCCGCTCGAACATGGCCGTCTCGCCGACGACCGGCATCCCCCACTCGGTGTCGTGGTAGGCGAGCATCGCCGGCGAGCTCCCCCACGGGCAGCGGGCGAGGCCGTCCTCCCCGATGAGCACGGGGACGCCCTCGGTCATCCGGGCGCCCCGCAGACGCTCGTGCGACGCGAGCGGTCGGGTGAGGTGGTGGTCAAGCAAGCACCTTGCTGATCGCGGCCGTGTGCTCGGGCGTCGAGCCGCAGCAGGCGCCGATCAGGTCGATGCCGAGGGCACGGAGATCGGCGGCATGGTCGGCCATGTCGGCCGGCGTCGCGTCGTACTCGAAGTGGTCACCCACCACCTGTGGCAAGCCGGCGTTGGACTGCGCCACCAGCAGCAGTCCCTCGGGCCGCGCGGCGGCGAGCTCGGCCGCGATCTGTGCCATCTCCCCCGGGCCGCGCCCACAGTTGGCGCCGACCGCGTCGACACCCAGTGCGGACAGGGCCGCGACCGCAGCGGAGGGCCGCACACCCATCATCGAGTGCAGGTTGGTGTCGAAGCTGAGCGTGGCGATGATCGGCAGGTCGGGCACGACCGCGCGCGCCGCCGCGACCGCCGCCTCCACCTCGCCGAGGTCGCTCATGGTCTCGATCAGCACCAGGTCGATGCCGCCGTCGCGGAGCCCTGACAGCTGCTCCTCGAAGATCGCCTGCGCCTCGGCGGCGTCCATGGTGCCGAGCGGTGCCAGCAGCTCGCCGGTGGGCCCGAGGTCGCCGGCGACCAGGACCCCGTCGTGCTCGTCCGCGACCTCGCGGGCCAGCCTCGCGGCCGCCTCGTTGAGCTCGTGGACGCGGTCGCCGAGACCGTGCATGTCGAGCCGGGGCCTGGTGCCGCCGAACGTGTTCGTGGTCAGGATCTTCGCGCCCGCCTCGGCGTAGGAGCGGTGCGCGCCGCGGATGTCGTCGGGACGCTCGACGTTCCAGAGCTCGCCGGAACCGCCGTCGTCGAGGCCGAGGTCCTGCAGCAGGGTGCCCATGCCGCCGTCGACGACCACGGCACCGCGCCGGGCGAGGTCGGTCAGGGTGGTCATGCCGGGGCTCCCAGGTCGTCGAGGTAGGCCGCCACGCGCTCCTCGGGCCAGGCGGCGTCGAGCTCGGCCGTCACCCGGTCCAGCACGGCCGGCGGCTCGGCCTCGTCGGTCGTCCAGTCGCTGCGCCGCCAGCCCGCGAGGTAGTCGTCGCTGCCGGTGTCGCCGAGCCGCATCGCGGCCTCGTCGATCGCCTCCTGGAAGCGCGGCGCGAGCAGCGCCTTCGTCGTCGTCTCACCCTCGCGAGCGGCCACCATCGAGGGCAGGTCGCGCCAGTAGGTCACCTGGTAGTCAGTCACGTGGGAAGCCTAGTTCGGCCCGGGGACAGGCTCCCGCGGCATCTCATTCCCGTGGTGTCAGCCGGACCCCACGCGGCAGCTCGGGCGCCGGGATCTCGGGGTAGCGGTCGTCGTCGGGCAGCGTGAACCGGTCCTGGTCCTCGCCCGCGAGCAGGGCCTGCCACTGCCGGCGGTACTCCGCGATCTCGTCGTGGTCACGGCCCACGAAGTTCCACCACATCACGATCCGCTCGCCCAGCGGGGTGCCGCCGAGCAGTAGCAGCCGGGTGTCGTCGGACGCGTGCAGCGCCAGCCGGTCCGCACCGACGGGCACGAAGGCCAGCTGCGACGGCTTCACTGCCGTGTCGTCGAGCGTGAGCGCTCCGGCGTCGACCAGCACGCCGTGCTCGTACGACGGGTCGACCGGGATCTCCAGCGTCGTGCCGGCCGCGAGCGTGAGCTCCGCACCCAGCAACGGCGTCTGCGTGCGCACCGGCGAGGTGTCACCGAGCACGGAGCCGAGGAACACCCGCGCCGACCAGCCCTCGCCGTGCACCGGAAGCGCCACGTAGTGCTCGAACCCGGGCGCCGCGTCCCGACCGGCGTCCGGCAGTGCCACCCAGAGCTGGGCACCGTGCAAGGTGGAGGTGCCGTGGGTGGAGACCTCGGTGTGGCTGATCCCCCGGCCGGCCGTCATCAGGTTGACCTCGCCGGGTCGCACGATCGCCCGGTGGCCGGCGCTGTCACGGTGCTCGATCTCCCCGGAGAACAGCCAGCTGACCGTCTGCAGTCCGGTGTGCGGGTGGGCGGAGACGACCATGCCGCCGGAGTCGGCGACCTCGTCCGGGCCGTAGTGGTCCAGGAAGCACCAGGCGCCGACCATGGTGCGGCCACGGGACGGCAGCGTGCGCCGTACGTTCATGGCGCGCAGGCCGCCCAGCGGCACCTCGCGTGGCTCGATGACGGACACCCTGTTCACCTGACCAGCCTGCCACGCGGACCGCAGCGGTGCCGGCGCCCGGTCACCGGCGCGGGCGGGAGCCGGGCCTGCGCGCCGCGCTGCCGGAGGCGTCGGAGCGTGGGGTCCTCGGCGGTGACCCCGGGAGCGCGGTGGGCCGGGTGCGGCGGCGGATCAGGGTGAGCGCCCCGATGCCGGCCAGACCGACCAGCGCAGCGAGCCCCAGCACCACGGCGAGGTCCGCCCGCGCACGAGCCAGGTCGTCCACACCGTTGGCACCGGCAGCGCCCGGGTCTCCCGGGTCGGGTGCGGCCGCGAGTGGGACCCTGCCGGTCTCGGTGGTCGGGGCCGACCGGGACACCTCCAGCGTGGGCGCCGGGTGCTCGGAGTCCTCGGCACCGTTCCACGACACGAGGGCCGTCTCGTAGTGCTGGACGGCCGGGAAGCGCAACGTGCCCGGTCGTCCGGGCACCTTCCCGGTGATCGCGAACTGGCCGAACGTGTGCGGCGTCAGGTGGCCGCCGGTCCAGTGCACCCTGGCCGGCGTCCCGTCCCTGCCCACGTCGACCTTGGTGCGCCAGCCCGGCACCGACTCGGCGCTCTCTAGCAGGAACCCCTTCGGCAGGGTCAGGTCCAGCCCGACGGTGTCCTCCGCGTCCTCCTCGTTGGGCACCTGCACGGTGTAGGTGCCGAACGAGCCGGGAGCGACCTGCTCGGGACTGATCTCGACGTGCGCGAAGGCAGCGCCGGCGACCAGGAGCGTGGCGGCGCACGCGGTGACCGCGACGGCCAGCACGCGGGGGATCACGGCACCCTCACCCGCACCGGCAGCACGACCTCGTCGCCGGCTCTGACGAACCGCGGCGCCAGCCGGTAGCGGCCGGGCTCGACGGTGAGTCGGTCGGAGATCCAGACCCCGGCGCCGACGAGGCTCAGCGACAGGGTGCGGTCGACACCGTCGGCGCCTCGCAGCACGGCGTCCGCCGCCGGCGAGCTGGCCGGCGTCCCCTCCGTGGTCAGCCGCACCCGGAACACGACCGCAGCCACCCCGCCGGTCACCACCCGGGTGCTCCGCACCCGGACGTCGTAGCCGGCGCCGGAGGTGGTGGCGTTCGTGCTGGTCCGCTCGACGGCGGTGGTGGCCTCGAACCCGGGCGCCGCCGCCACCGTCGACGGCGGAGGCGAGGCGGCCATCAGGGAGGCGACGACCACCAGCACCAGGCCCCCCAGCAGCTCGAGCCGGGCGGCGGAGGCCAGTGCCTCACCGGCGGCCCAACGCTGGTGTCTGCGCGCGGCACGGTCGGCCATCCTGGGCACGATCGTCACGGCGTTGAGGGTGGCCACCAGCAGCACCGTCACCCACAGCGCCACCTTGACCGTGAGCGCCTGCCCCCAGGTGGTCGCGGTGAGCTCCCGCAGCGTGGAGACCTGGAGCAGGGCGAGGTAGCCGCCGGTGGTGAGCACCGCCAGCATCGCCAGCTGCGCCGCGGAGGAGAAGGAGCGGGCCAGCGCGGCAGCGACCTCTCCGGTCACCCGCGGATGGCCGGCACCGGCAGCGCGGGCCGACGGGATCCCGACGACGGCAAGCCCCAGCAGCCCACCGATCCACAAGGCCACGGCGGCGAGGTGCAGCCCGTCGAAGGTGATCGCGACCCCGCGGTCCGCTCCTGCGGCGGCACTGTGCCCGGACAGGGCGAAGGTGAGCAGGGCCAGCGTTGCAGCGAGGAGGCCGACGGCGAGCCGGGGGTCCGGCCGCGGCTGGTCACCGGGCCCGCGGCGTCCCGCCCAGACGAAGAGCGAGCCGGCCAGCAGCAACAGCACCAGGCGCGCGGTGACCAGGACACCGGTGCGGGTGCCGGTGAGCAGCACCCCGAGGTCAGCCGGACGCAGGTCGCCGGTCGTCGCCGTGACCGTCTCGATGGCCGTGAACAAGCTGCCGACCAGCGCACAGGTGAGGGTCACCAGCACCGGGAACCGCAGCCTCACCATCGTCTCACCGCTCAGCACGGTGCCGACCTGCTCCGGAAGACCGCGTCGCGCGACGGCGACGATCACGAGCGCGTAGGAAAGCAGGCCGGCCAGGGTCAGCGCACCACCCGCGGCAATGGCCCGGGGCACCACGGACGCCACCGACGCAGCCCCGCCACCGCCGGGACCTGACGTCAGCGGCGCCGAGGAGTCACGGAGCCCGAACCGGATCTCACCGGGTACGACGTGCCCGTCGATGGACAGGATCCGGTAGCGCACCCGGTAAGTGCCGGACGCGAGCTCGCTCGGCAGCTTCGCGACCACCGAGGTCCGGTCCTCGGGGTCGGTCGTGGCGTGCAGGTCCGGCAGCGGCTGGCCGTCGGGGGCGATCACCACGAGTGCGTCGCGCGCGACCTCCACCGGCTCGGAGAACCGGAGCCGGACCTCGGCGGGTGCCTCCTGCACGACCGTGCCGGCGGCTGGGTTGCTGCTGACCAGGTTGGCGTGCGCCGACGCCGGGGCGGCGGCCCAGAGCACACCACCGAACGCGACCAACGCGAGAGTGCCCGCGACCGCCAACCGCCGTACCGCGGCACGGCTGCGTCTAGCGCACTGTCCCCCCACCAGCACGTCACCCCTGCGGCAGACACTGGAGGGCGTCGCTGCCGACGGCCGGACAGGCGACCGGTGCGTCGAGGACCCGCTGCAGTCCCCACATCCCGGCCTGGGTGTACGGCCGGGAGCGGTCACCGTAGAAGTAGTCGCCGGGCCGGTCGCTCCACGAGCCGTTCAGCACCGCCGTCATCACCTCCCAGGGCCCGACCCCCTTCGTGCTGACCTGGTCGGAGTCCGGGATGCGGGCGTCCGTCGCGAACGTCCTCCCACCGAGGTCGAAGGCATGCATCTGCTCGCTCCCGGGCGCCACCAGCACGTCCACCACGACCTTGTCGCCGACGTAGGACCGCAGCACCGGCGTGGCTGGGTCGGAGGCGCCGGACCGGAACGCGCCCGCGAGCGAGTCGTCGACCGGGGCGTTCCGGTAGTTGATCACCTCTTCGGAGGGATCCTTCACGAAGGCCGGGTAGGGCATGAAGCTGGCACCCAGGATGGTCTCGTTGTCGGAGAGCAGCAGCGAGAAGTCCCGATAGCTCTGGCCCATCGGGGCGTGGACGTCCACGGACTCGAGGAACTCCGCCGGGAAGCCGGTCACCGGATCCGAGCTGCGGCCGGTCATCGGGTCCGTGAACGTCGAGCCTGCGGGCGCGACGCTGAACATGCCGTAGAGACCACGCTTGTCGACGCCGCTGCCCGACAGGGAGCCGATGGCACCCGCCGTGAACCGGGGGTTGTCCACGAAGTAGGTGAAGGTCCGGCTGCCACCGTTCGGGATCGAGCTGTCGCCGTTGTAGCCGGCGCTCCCCCCGCTGGACGCGCGGTCTGCCGCCAGGCCGGTCAGGTGGAACCCGATCCGGGCCACCTTCGTCGCGTTGGTGACCTTGACCGTGACGCAGTCCCCGGCGACGAGGTGCATGGTGAGCGGCGAGCTCCCCGCCCCGGGCCGGTTCGCCCAGCTCGACGGCACGTAGGCGTAGCGGATCGCATTCGGTCCCCCCGACTTCCGGATCGCGGTCACGTCGTAGGACTTGCGGGGTGCGGAGGTCGGGCACGGGCTGTACCCCGTGTAGGCGTCCGGCGGCCGGCCGTCCGCACCGATGGGTCGCGCCGGTACCGGTGTGCCTGCCCCGACGGTGGTGCCCGGCAGCGGCAGCAGGAAGTTCGGGTCGGAGGGGTCGGCGCCGGGCACGCGGCCCGGGAGCACCCGGATCAGGCCCCAGGCCCCGTCGGTCAGCCGGCGGTCGAGCCCGTTGAAGTACAGGTAGTCGCCGGGCAGCTTGTTGGTGCCGCCCGCCCCGCCCCTCAGGATCAGGGTGAACTTCTCGGAGACGCCGTAGTGGATCGTGTCGGTGGACCCGCTGTCGGTGATGTTGTTCGCATTGGCGAACCGGTTCTCCAGCAGGAAGTCGTGACCGTCGACGTGGAGGGTGTCGACGGACGGCCCGACGTTGACGGTGCGGATCACGAACGGGTCTCCGGCGTAGGCACGCGGCAGTGGCGTGTCGGGATCACCCCACATGTAGGAGCTGAAGCTCAGCGTCGGATCCGCGGGTGCGGTGGGACTTCGCCCGCGGTACTTCAACGGCGCGGAGCGCAGGTTGAGCATGGAGTCGTCCACGTTGGCGAAGCCCTTGTCCAGGGTCCACAGCGCGAGCTCCCGGAAGCTGCCGTTGACCCCGGCCGCCGGCGCGAGCGCCTTGCTGGTGTGGATGTCCACGATGGCGCCCGAGTCGACCTCGTTGCCCGAGCGCGGGTCGTGGTAGGTCGATCCCGCCGGCTCGGTGACGAGCTGACCCACCAGGCCGTGGGCCCAGGTGTGGATGCCGTCGACGTGGTCGTGCCAGAAGATGTTGTCGAGGTCCACGTCAGGGAACCACCGGTACTGCGTGAACTCGGTGCCTGCCCACTGACCGGCGGGATGGTCCGTGGTGAGCGCACGGTCGAGGGTCACCGTGCCGGCATCGCGGTCGACCGCCGTGATCGTGCGGATCTCCGGTCCGCGGCCGGACGCCGGGTTCACGGTCTCGCCGGGTGCCGTGTCGGGGCCCTCGGTGCCCAGGCCGACACCGATGGCGGCGTTGACGTGGAACTTGGTGACGCTGGCGAGGTGCAGGACGGTGTCTCCGGCGTTCGCGTCCAGCGTGAGCGAGGGGTCGACGGCCTTGTAGGGGCGCACCGCCTGCTCGTAGGACATGCCCGTGATCACGCCGTCGGAGGCCTGGGTGTCGAACTGCACGTGGTGGATGTGCATGTTGACCATCGAGAAGTGGCCGCTGGCGTTCTTGTCGGTCAGCTCGCTGGTGAGCGTCACCGCGACGCACTCGCCCTGGTTGGACCGGATCGCCAGCGGCTCCACCGGCTTGTCACCACGGAGGATCGCGGCCTTGTCGTGTGCGAGCGCGTAGACCATGCCGACCGGGTCGGTGTCGCGGGCGTTGATCCGCGCTGCGTGCTCGATCGCCACCACGTTGAACCGGCGGAGGCGCGTCGGCATCCCGTTGGACTGCTGGGCCGGACAGATCGCGTCGTCGCGCTCGGCGTACGGATCCACGCCTGTGGCGGGTGCAGTCGTGGCCCCTGACTCGCCGAGGTACGGCGCCCCCGAGTGGCCGTTCGGCGCGAAGGGCGGCCGCTTCCCAAGATGTGGTCGCAGCAGTGGGAACGCCGGTCTTCCGTTGAGTGGGTTGAACAGGATCATTGGCCGGTGTCCCACGAACCGGTCGACCGGCAGCGCGGTCGGGTGACCGGGTCGGTCGTTGTAGTAGTCGGCGTAGCTGTTCGTCCGCTCGGGCTCCCCGAGGTACTGCTGCCGGTTCTTCGGGTTGGTCACCCAGTTCCACACGGAGGCGTCCTGCGCGTTGGTGGAGGCACCCTGCGGGGGCAGCTGGGGCCGGATCCAGGCCTCCAGGTTGTCGGCCGTGAGGTGCGTCCTGTGCCCGGGGCTGCCGACGTCGGTCCCGACCAGTTGGGTGGAGTCGACCGGGGCGGGCGGCGCCGTCCGGTCCGCCAGGGGGGCGAACTCCGGCTGCCGGGTGTCGTAGACGCGCCAGAACGACCACATACCCGCGACGTAGTGCTCGGCGATGTGGCAGTGGAAGAGGAAGTCACCGGCACCCTGCTGGACACCACCGGCTCCGCCCTCGATCTCCAGGTTGTACGACTCGCCCGGCCCGAACGACTGGGAGTCGAGGCGCTCGGAGCTGGTCTGCTCGCGCGGGTGCTTGTCCAGGCCGGTGTCGGTGTAGTCCCAGGTCGGGTCGGCGACCGGGTTGAAGCGCCACCGGATGCCGCCGCCGTGCATGTGGAACACGTGGAACATCTCGGATCCGGCGTGCAGGATGCGGAACTTGGTCGGGTCGCCCTGGTAACCGCGCGGCATCGGGGTGGCCGGGTCGCCGAAGGTGTAGGAGCCGTAGGAGTGTGCCTCCTGGCGTGGGGCGAGCTCGAGCCGGTCGAAGAACGGTTCGCTGCGGTAGTTCAGCGCCCGGGTGCCGGGGCGGTAGGCGTCCGTGTGCTTGTCCACCAGCGGCAGGTAGGAGCCGTCCTTGCGCATCACGGAGTCGGTCTCCGACTCGTTGCCGATCTCGTGGTACAGCTGCACGTTCTCGCGGAACTCCTTGTTGCCCTCGGGCCGGATGATCGCCTCCCAGCCGGACTCGAGCGGCCGGGCATGGTCTTCGTCGGCGGCGTTCGGGTCGAGGTACGTCGAGCCCGGTGGCTCGACCACCAGCGCGCCGAACAGCCCGTGGTTGACGAAGGAACGGAAGCCCGGTCCGGGGTGCAGGTAGTGGGCACCCTCGAGGGTGCGGTTGACCGGCACGTAGTAGGTGTAGCTCCGGGACTCGCCCTTCACGGGTTCGTCGACCGCGTTGGTGCCGACCGCCTCCTCGGAGCCCGCTGCGAACGGCAGTCCGTCGACGTGCAGCCCGAACGGACCACCGTCAGCGTTGTTCTTGTAGTCGATGGTGACGCAGTCACCCTCGTTGGCGCGGATCACCAGCGGCTGGATCGGATCGGCACGCAGGCCGATGGAGACCGCGCGGCTCGCCTCCTCGGCCCGGACGTCGGAGATGTTGCTGCTGAGGACGTACATCCGTCCCTTCGGGTCGTGGTCGCCGAACCGGTTGATCGGGATGTCGACGTTGATCGCCTGGACGTCGAAGTCCTTGCTGGTGGCGCCGACCGGGCACGGCCCGTCGCCGGCAGTCGCCCCAGCAGCCTCGGCATGCATGGGTGGGACCAGACCGGCCAGGGCGAGCAGCAGGGTGCCGGCCGTGACCGCGACCGCCAGGGTGCGGAAGCGGAGGGCGAGCGTCCGTCGGTCAGGAACCGGCGCACTCGACACGGCGGTCGCGACGACGGCCGCGGCCAGGGTCACCGGCAGCACCAGGAAGGTGCGGAGCGCGACGTCCGCCAGGGTTCCGTGGGCTGCGTCGGCGGCGGCCGCGTGGGTCAGGACCGCACTGGTCGCGGCGACACCCAGGGCACCCACCACGGCCGTGGTGCAGATCCAGAGCAGCCTTGCCAGCCGCAGGTCGTCGAGCACCCGGGCCAACCGGTCGAGGCCCACCCGGGTCGACCAGGCCGGCACCGCGACGAGGGGCAGGCTCAGGGCAGCCACCTGGACCCAGGCGTCCCCGCGGGCCAGCCACCAGGACCCGGCGAGGACCAGACCGAGAACCTGGACGGCCGTCACCGTGGTCGTGGATCGTCCCGGGGCGGGAAGGGCGGCGGCTGTCGTGTTCATGCGGTCTCCTGCGGGTTGGTTCAGTGCTCGTGCCCGCCAGGGGCACGCGCGTCGAAGGCGGCTCGACCGAGCTCGATGACGATGGGTCCGGCGTGGGCCGACGGGGTGAAGACCAGGGCGAGGCGGGCGACCTTGCGCTGGATCGTGAAGTCCAGGTGCCCGGCCAGGCCGCTGTGTGCCGCGAGCAGGGTGTCCGGCAGGTTCCCACCGTCGGGACGGCGCAAGGTCGTCCTGCCGTCGCGGGTGACCCGCAGCCGGAACTGGTTGACCTGCCAGACGTGGACGCGGTCGGTGGTGTTGCTGATCCGGAGCGTGGTCTGGACGGTGGCGTGGGCGCCGTCGACGTAGGACTTGACACCGTGCGTGGACCCGGAGAGGGCGCGGTGGGTGACGCCGTCGACCTGGCTGACGTCGCTCACCCGGAGGGTTCCGAACGCCACCGGGACGACGTCGCCGACCGCGTGCCCGGCATCGTGGTTCGATCCGCCGGCGAAGCCCCACGCACGGTCGGAGATGGCGTGCGTGATGCTCGCTCCCGCACCCACCGCGATGACCACGACCAGCAGCCAGGCCAGCGTCCTGACGCGCGACTGCGCTGCGTCAGCATGCGCCGACCCCACCCGTTGCTGCGTCACGATGTCCTCGGTCCTGATCGAGCGCGCCCCCGCGTGCCCGAGCTTCGGACGGTAGGGGGGCGGCACTCGGGAAAAGGTTGGGACCCCGGACGCCTGTCGTGCCGGGACAGCCGGGAGGGCTCAGCGGAAGGCGGACTCCCCCGTCAGCGCCTGCCCGATCACGAGCTGGTGCACCTCGGCGGTGCCCTCGTAGGTCAGCACCGACTCGAGGTTGTTGGCGTGGCGCATGATCGGGTAGTCCAGCGTGATCCCGGCGCCACCGAGGATGGTCCGGCACTCGCGGGCGATCTTGATCGCCTCGCGTGTGTTGTTGAGCTTGCCGTAGGAGATCTGCTCGGGCTTGACCTTGCCCTCGTCCTTGAGCCGGCCGATGTGCAGGGCGAGCAGCATGCCCTTGCCCAGCTCGAGCGACATGTCGGCGAGCTTGGCCTGGGTGAGCTGGTAGGCGGCCAGCTTCTTGTCGAAGATGTCGCGCTCCTGCGCGTAGGAGATCGCGGACTCCAGGCAGTCACGGGCGGCACCGAGCGAGCCGAAGATGATCCCGAAGCGGGCCTCGGTCAGGCACGACAGCGGGCCGGACAGCCCCGCCGCCCCGGGCAGCATCGCGTCGGCCGGCAGCCGCAGGTCGTCGAAGGTGAGCTCGGCGGTTACCGACGCACGCAGCGACATCTTCCGCTTCACCTCGCTGGCCGCGAAACCCGCGGTATCGGTGGGGACCACGAACCCGCGGATCCGGTCGTCCTCCTCCGAGCGCGCCCACACGATCGCGACGTCGGCGACGGTGCCGTTGGTGATCCACATCTTGGAGCCGTTGAGCACCCAGTCGGCGCCGTCCTTCCTGGCCCGCGTCCGCATGCCGCCCGGGTTCGACCCGAAGTCGGCCTCGGTCAGCCCGAAGCACCCGATCGCGTCGCCCTGGGCCATCCGCGGCAGCCACTCGTCCTTCTGCTCGTCGGAGCCGTGCTTCCAGATCGCGTACATCGCCAGCGACCCCTGCACCGACACCAGGCTCCGCAGCCCGGAGTCACCGGCCTCGAGCTCCATGCAGGCCAGCCCGTACGCCGTCGCACTGGTGCCGGCGCAGCCGTAGCCCTCCAGGTGCATGCCGAGCAGGCCTAGCTTCCCGAGCTCGACGCTGAGCTCGCGGGCCGGCACCTCGCCGCTCTCGTACCACTCCGCGAGGTCCGGTCGGATCCGCTCGTCGACGAAGCGGCGCACGGTGTCGCGCATCGCGCGGTCCTCCTCGCTGATCAGCGAGTCGGTGTCGAACAGGGCCAGCGGGTGCTCGGGTGCCATGCCCCCAGTCTCGCCGGACCACTCGGCCAGGGGAAGGGCGGCCCACACCTCGGAGACAACGCTGCTCCCGTCCGTCAGCGACGGCGGGAGCAGGGTGTGGCAGGTGCAGGATTCGAACCTGCGAAGGAATACTCCGACGGATTTACAGTCCGCTCCCATTGGCCGCTCGGGCAACCTGCCGTGCTGGTCGTCCCAGTAGTGTGGCCGACAGCGCAGCCGAGGATAGCGCAGCACCACCGTCAGGGATAAATCGTCACAGGAGGGCCGACTCGTGGCCGACTCGTCGTTCGACATCGTGAGCAAGATCGACCACCAGGAGGTCGACAACGCACTGAGCCAGGCGGCTCGGGAGATCACCCAGCGCTACGACTTCAAGGGCACCGGAGCCGAGATCAAGTGGTCCGGTGAGGCGATCGAGATCTCCGCCAGCGCCGAGGACCGCGCGACCGCGGTGCTCGAGGTGTTCAAGGAGAAGCTGATCAAGCGCCAGCAGTCGTTGAAGATCCTCGATGCCGGCGAGCCGCGGGCGTCCGGACGCGAGTCGAAGATCAGCATCGCGCTCAAGGAGGGCATCTCCTCCGAGGACGCGAAGAAGGTCGGCAAGCTGATCCGCGACGAGGGCCCCAAGGGGGTCAAGGTGCAGGTGCAGGGTGACGAGCTGCGCGTCAGCAGCAAGAAGCGCGACGACCTCCAGGCCGTGCAGGCGCTGGTGAAGGCGCAGGACTACGAGTTCGCGGTGCAGTTCACCAACTACCGCTGAGCCGGGGCGCGCCGGCATCACCTGCTCGTCAGTCCGCACGGAGTCCGCAGGGAGTACGCCGACCTGCCGCATCAACTCGGCCGCGGCCGCTCGGGTGCGGTCATCCGCGGTGGGCCACAGGGCGCTGTAGGTGCTGAGGGTGACGCAGGCACTGGCGTGGCCAAGTGCACGCTTGACGGTGACCACGTCGCAGCCCGCGGCGATGAGGTCGCTGCCGGAGAAGTGGCGGAGGTCGTGGAGCGTGAACTCCTCGAGCCCGACCCTGGCTCGGATCAGGCGCCACTGCTGGCCGGCGCTGTTGCGGTTGAGCAGCGCGTCGCCTGACTGGAAGAGCCAGCTCTCCTCGCCGTAGGTGCCCACCGATGTGAGGTGGTCGGTGAGCGTGTCGGTGAGGCTGGTCGGGATCGGTACGTCGCGATCCGAGCCCGCCTTCGGCGGGACGATGCGCTGCTTGCCGCGCACCCGGCCCTGGACCTGGCGGCGCACGGCGAGGACGTGGCTGGACGTCTCGATGTCGCCGGCCTGGATGGCTGCTGCCTCGCCGAGCCGCAGGCCAGCGAAGGCGCAGAGCGCGACGAAGGACTTGAGCTCGCGTGTCGCGGACTGAGCGCCTTGGCGACATCCGGACCTTCCGATGACTGCGCGCGCATGGGGCGGGACGTCATACGTTCTGGTCGTCCCAGCAGCCGAGCTGTATGACGTCCCGAGCAAGGTCATGCGTCACGGTCGCCACGACAGCCACCGCGTACGACGTTTCCGCATGCTCCGCGGTGAACGCCCGGATTTGCCGCATATCGGGCGAGGATCGGATCGCCCAGGCGCGACCGGGTCAAACCGCGACAGACGACGTGCTGAGAGGATCAGGAGTGCGCGGGAGAAGAAGTCGAGGCCGAAGATGCTCGTTCGCCCCGTCCCAACCCGAGCCAGCGGCCCGTCGCGTACCAAGATTTCTCGCGGTACGTACGCCAGTTCAAGACGCAACAGCTCTTGCGGCTGGTAGCCAGAACCAGATGTTGGAAGGGAACGAGGACAAGCCGGTCAGCTCCTACCTGCTCAAGCCTCACGCCAGGAGCTTGATCGCGTTCGAGGCGATGAGTGGCTGGGGCGCTCAGGTCAGGTCCCGGCCACCATCGACGACTTGGGAAGAGTTGATGCCATCGTTATTGGCCGTGAGGGCGGTCATGTCCATGTGCGGGCCTTGTGAACGAAGTCGTCCGGGTCGCTGTGAAGTGGGATGACGCAGAGCAGGTGGCCGCCGGGAGCGCGCAACGTTTGACAGCCCTGCCAACTGGAGTGGTGAGCAGCGCCGAGGCTGACGAGACGGGCGACCTCGGCATCGACATCGTCGGTCTCGATGTCGACGTGAATGCGGGCCTGCCCGTCGATGGCCTGTACCGCCGTCACCAGGCCGGGGACCGCTCCGGTCAGCTCGGTGAACTCCGGCTCGTTCACCTGGGGGATGGCAGGAACGCCGAGCGCGGCGGACCAGAACGCGGCGCTGGAGGCCCTCTCATGGGCGGGGACGTCGATAAGCAGTGTCGAGAGGCGGCTACGGTGCACGCGCTCGATCCTAGGTCGGCCCGCCGAGCGACGCGGACCAGTTGTGATGTCCAGTCACGTTGGTCGAGATCTTGCGACGAGACGATCTGATGTCGTAGACGGGTGAAGACCTCCCGATGTGGAGTGGAGCTACCTAGGAACCGCTCCACGACCAGGAGGTCTCCATGGCTCACGCTACCCATGCCAACGCCGTACTGACTCCTCGAACGCGGTGCGCGCGGCACACGTTGCCGGCAGGACTCAGGCCGAGATCGCCCACGAGATCGGCCGCAGTCAACCGGAGGTCTCGCGGCTGCTTCGCTTCCACGGCACCGGCCCGCGGGCCTTGGCGCTGCGTAAGCACCGCGCCGAGGTCATCGGCCTGGTCCATGAGGCCGGCGGTTCCCACGTGCGCGTGTTCGGTTCCGTTGCAACTGGCCAAGATCACGACGGATCCGAGATCGACCGACTCGTCGACCTCCCGCCAACGATGGGGTTGCTCGAGGTCGCCCGGCTCGAGCGACGTGTGTCGGAGGTCGTCGGCAACTACCGCTGAGCCGGTGCACGCTGGCGTCACCTGCTCGGTTCGCGCAGGGGTCGGGCCCACGGCATCAAGTTCGACGGGTGAGCCCTGGTCTAGGGGACCGGGAAGTCGCGGGGAGGTCCTTCGCCCGTGGAGCCGTCGACCGCTTCGCGGAGGAGGTCGGCGTGGCCGGTGTGGCGGGCGTACTCCTCGATCATGTCGGCGAGCAACCGACGCAGGCTCATCCCGGCGTGGGTCGGCTGATCGAGCTGCCCGTTGGACAACGCCTCGGTGAGTGAGGCTCGGGAGCGGTGCACCGCGTCGACCCAGAGTGCGCACACGGCCGGCGGTGTGTCGTCGGTCGCGGTGCGCCATGGCCAGCTGTCCCAGTCGGTGTCGAGATCGAGCCTGTCGAACGGCGCCATGAGCGGTCGGCCGGCCAGGTGGTGCTGGAAGTAGAGCTCCTCGACCCAGGCCAGGTGCTTGAGCAGTCCGCCCAACGTCACGGACGAGGGAGCGAGTCGCAGAGCCATGCCTGCGGCGTCGACGTCGGCGCACTTCCAGCCGAACGTGCGCCGGTTCCGCTCCAGGGTGATCAGAGCGGTGTCGACCTCGTCACCGCGGAGGAACAGCTCGACGTCCCACTCCGGTGGCTCACCGGCGGTGAAGCCCGGGGCACTCACGACCTCCCCCCGAGGTGGGCGGACGGCGTTGCCTCAAGGTCCAGGCCGTGGATGACCGGACCGCGGAAGAGCGTGGCGATCATGCCGTGCATCGTAGGCGCGGTTCCGGACACGCTCTGGTGAGCGGTCACCGCCCCGCACCACGTGCGTTTCGTCACGTCGGCCCCCTCCGGGCGACCGCAGGCGGAGACGGCGCCCACCCGCCCTTGCCACGGGGATATCGTGGACAACTGTGCCCGCCTCGTTCGGTGGGCGTGTCGCGCGAGGAAAGTAGGCGTCTCCACCGTGTCCAAGCAGGTCCAGCAGCTCGACCGGGTGATCATCCGGTTCGCGGGCGACTCCGGCGACGGCATGCAGCTGACCGGCGACCGGTTCACCCAGGAGTCGGCGGCGTTCGGCAACGACCTGTCGACCCTGCCGAACTTCCCGGCCGAGATCCGCGCGCCCCAGGGCACCCTGCCCGGCGTCTCGTCCTTCCAGGTGCACTTCGCCGACCACGACATCCTCACGCCCGGTGATGCGCCCGACGTGCTGGTCGCGATGAACCCGGCCGCGCTCAAGGCCAACCTGGCCGACATGAAGCCGGGTACGGCGATCATCGTCGACAGCCACGACTTCTCGGCCCGCAACCTGACCAAGGCGGGCTACGTCGACAACCCGCTCGAGAACGACACCCTCGCCGACTATGCCCTGACCTCGCTCGACCTGACCGGCATGACCGTCGCCGCGGTGAAGGAGTTCGGCCTCTCCCGCAAGGACGCCGCCCGCGCGAAGAACATGTTCGCGCTGGGCCTGCTGTCCTGGATGTACGGTCGCCCGACGGAGTCGACGATCAGCTTCCTCGAGCGCCGGTTCGCCAAGGCGCCGGACATCCGCGACGCCAACATCACCGCGTTCCGCGCCGGCTGGAACTTCGGGGAGACCACCGAGGCGTTCGCCGTCCAGTACGAGATCAAGCCGGCCCCGATGGCGGCGGGCACCTACCGCAACATCACCGGCAACCTGGCCCTGTCCTACGGCTTGGTGGCGGCGGGTGTGCAGTCAGGGCTGCCCCTGTTCCTTGGCAGCTACCCGATCACGCCGGCCTCCGACATCCTGCACGAGCTGAGCAAGCACAAGCGGTTCGACGTCACGACCTTCCAGGCCGAGGACGAGATCGCCGGTGTGGGCGCCGCCCTCGGCGCGTCCTTCGGCGGCGCGCTCGGGATCACGACCACGTCCGGGCCCGGTCTCGCGCTCAAGTCGGAGACGATCGGTCTGGGCGTGATGATCGAGCTGCCGCTGCTGGTCGTCGACGTCCAGAGCGGCGGCCCCTCGACCGGGCTGCCGACCAAGACCGAGCAGGCAGACCTGCTGCAGGCGATGTTCGGGCGCAACGGCGAATCGCCGGTGCCGATCGTGGCCCCCCAGTCGCCCGGAGACTGCTTCGACGCCGCGCTCGAGGCGGCGAGGATCGCGATCACCTACCGCACGCCGGTGCTCCTGCTCTCCGACGGCATGCTCGCCAACGGCTCCGAGCCGTGGCGGATCCCGGAGCTCGTGGACCTGCCCAGGATCGACCCGGACTTCGCGACCGAGCCCAACCACACGACGGACAAGGGCGAGCCGGAGTTCTGGCCCTATCTGCGTGACCGCGAGACCATGGCGCGCCCCTGGGCGATCCCCGGGCACCGCCGGCCTCGAGCACCGGATCGGCGGCCTGGAGAAGGGCGACGGGCACGGCAACATCTCCTACGAGCCGGCCAACCACGACTTCATGGTGCGCACCCGGCAGGCGAAGATCGACCGGATCGCCGACTCGCTGCCGCCGCTCTCGGTCGACGACCCCGACGGTGACGCACGGGTGCTGGTGCTGGGCTGGGGGTCGACGTACGGCCCGATCGGCGCCGCCTGCCGGCGGGTCCGCAAGGCGGGGCTGTCGGTCGCCCAGACCCACCTGCGCCACCTCAACCCCTTCCCGAAGGACCTCGGCGAGGTCCTCAGGAGGTACGACGCGGTGCTGGTGCCCGAGATGAACCTCGGCCAGCTCTCGTTGCTGCTGCGCGCGAAGTACCTCGTCGACGTCGTCGGCTACAACCACGTGCGCGGGCTGCCGCTCAAGGCGGCCGAGCTCGCGGAGGCGATCACCGACCTGATCGGGACCACCGGTGACGGCGTACCGTCCGTCGAGCCGATCGAGAACACCGAGACGGAGAGTGTCCGATGAACCACCCCAACCGATCACTCGCTTCGCTCCCGATCGTGCCGGGAACCCGGGCATGAGCACCGCCGAGCTGCCGTTCCCGGGGCTGCGCGGTGTCCCGACCAACGACGAGCCGCAGAGCCGCAAGGAGTACACCTCCGACCAGGAGGTGCGCTGGTGCCCCGGCTGCGGCGACTACGCCGTGCTCGCCGCCGTTCAGGGCTTCCTGCCCGAGCTCGGCCTGCGCCGCGAGAACATCGTGTTCGTCTCCGGCATCGGTTGCTCGTCCCGCTTCCCGTACTACCTCGACACCTACGGCATGCACTCGATCCACGGGCGCGCGCCCGCGATCGCGACCGGGCTCGCCACCGCCCGCGAGGACCTCTCGGTGTGGGTCGTGACCGGTGACGGCGACGCGCTGTCGATCGGGGGCAACCACCTGATCCACGCGATGCGTCGCAACGTGAACATGACGATCCTGCTGTTCAACAACCGGATCTACGGCCTGACCAAGGGCCAGTACTCCCCCACGTCCGAGCCGGGCAAGGTCACCAAGTCCACGCCGGTCGGGTCGGTGGACTACCCGTTCAACCCGGTGTCGCTGGCGCTGGGCGCCGAGGCGACCTTCGTGGCGCGCACCATCGACTCCGACCGCAAGCACCTGACGTCGGTGCTGTCTGCCGCCGCCGCGCACCGCGGGACCGCGCTGGTCGAGATCTACCAGAACTGCCCGATCTTCAACGACGGTGCCTTCGACGCGATCAAGAACAACGACACCAAGGCCGACGCGATCATCCCGCTCGAGCACGGACAGCCGGTGCGTTTCGGCACCGACGGCCAGTACGGCGTCGTGCGCGACAAGGAGAGCGGTCAGGTGTTCTCCGTCGAGGTGGCCGACGTGCACGAGTCCGACCTGCTGGTCCACGACGCGCACGCCAGCGACCCGACGACCGCGTTCGCACTGTCCCGGCTCACCGACGCCGGTGTCCTGCACCGTGCCCCGATCGGGATCTTCCGCCAGGTCGACCGTCCGACGTACGACGACCAGGCGCGAACGCAGATCGTCACCGCCGCCCAAGGCCAGGATGACGCCCAGGCAGCGCTCGGCTCGCTGATCTCCGGATCGGACACCTGGACCGTCGTCTAGTCGCCCAGCGGGTCTCAGCTCACCTGCGCACGCAGCCGGGCCAGGCCCTTCTCGAAGTCCTTGCCCACCCAGCGGTCGAACATCCCGAACCGCGCGAACACCTTCATCACCCCGGTCGCCCTGCCGTGCAGCCGCCAGGTCACCCGGGTGCCGGCCCCCTCGGGACGCAGCTCGAACTCGATCCGGTTCTCGGCCTTGAACGGCTTGAGGAAGCTCAGCCGGAGTCCCAGCGACGACGGCTCCGTCGCCTCCGTGATCTCCATCGAGCCCGCGCCGGCCTTCCGGTCGCCGCGCCAGGCATAGGTCGCGCCGACACCCGCGGCGGGTCCGCCGTAGGTGCGCTCCATGTCCGGGTCGATGCCCTCCCACGGCGACCAGAGCGGCCACTGGTGGAAGTCGACCAGCAACGGGTAGATCACGTCGGCGGGCGCCGCGACGACGGTCGACCGCTCGACGGTGTAGAGGGTGGGCGTCATGCCGGCCAACCTACTGCCGGGAGACCCGGACGAGCTTCTTGTTGACGAACTCGTCCATGCCCCACGGGCCGAGCTCGCGACCGAAGCCCGAGCGCTTCACGCCACCGAACGGCAGTCCCGGCAACGAGGTGCCGTGCTCGTTGACGAACGCCATCCCGACCTCGAGCCGGTCGGCGGTCTCGCGGGCCAGGTCCGCGTCGGAGGACCACACCGACCCGCTCAGGCCGTACGACGAGGAGTTGGCCAGCTCGACCGCCTCGTCGGCGCTGGCCACCTTGTAGACCACGGCCACCGGGCCGAACAGCTCCTCGGACCAGGCCCGCATCTCCGGGGTCACGTCCGTGAGCACCGTCGGCTGCACGAACGCGCCCTCGCCGTCGACCGCCGCACCGCCGGCACGCACGGTGGCCCCGGCCCGCACCGCGTCGGCCACCTGCTCGAGCAGTCCGTCGGCGGCCTCCTGCGAGGACATCGGGCCGAGCCGGGTGCCGTCGGCCAGCGGGTCCCCGGGCGACAGCTTCTCGAAGGAGGCGGCCAGCTTGTCCACGAACTCGTCGTAGACGGAGTCGACCACGATCATCCGCTTGGCCGCGTTGCAGGCCTGGCCGTTGTTGGCCGTCCGGCTGCGGGTGGCGGCCTTGACCACGGTGTCGAGGTCGTCGGACGCGAGCACGATGAACGCGTCGGAGCCGCCGAGCTCGAGGACCACCTTCTTCAGGTTGCGTCCCGCGATCTCCGCGACAGCCGCGCCGGCCCGCTCGCTGCCGGTGAGGGACACGCCCTGCACCCGTGGGTCGGCGATCACGTCGGCAATTTGGTCGTTGCTGGCGAAGAGGTTCACATACGCGTCGGTCGGCACCCCGGCGGCGTGCAGCACCTCCTCGATCAGCAGCGCCGAGCCGGCGCAGATCGGGGCGTGCTTGAGCAGGATGGTGTTGCCCACCATCAGGTTCGGCGCCGCGAACCGCGCCACCTGGTAGTGCGGGAAGTTCCACGGCATGATCCCGAGCAGGACACCGACCGGCGAGCGTCGTACCACGCTGGACTCGGCGCCCATCGCGTCGAGCGTCTCGTCCGCCAGCAGCGACGGCCCGTGCTCGGCGTACCAGGCGTAGATCATCGAGCACAGGGTCAGCTCGCCCATCGCCTCCCGCAGTGGCTTGCCCATCTCGGTGGCGACTGCGCGGGCGAGCTCGTCGGCGCGCTCCTTGTACGCCGCCGCGACCGCGCGCAGCACGTCGGCCCGCTGCTCGACGGTCGTCGAGCGCCACGACTCGAACCCGGACTGGGCGCGGCCGATCGCCGCCTGGACGCCCGCGTCGTCGAGGGTGTCGAACTCGGCCAGCGTCTCGCCGGTCGCGGGGTTGGTCGTCACGTAGAGGCTCATGCTTCGGACGCTACCTGTCGCACCTCACGTGCGCCGGACCGCCTCCGGCCCGAGGTCGGCGATCGTCGGGTAGCCGTCGACCGCCATCAGCAGGTCGGCCTCCGCGAGGATCGTCCGGAGCAGGTGCACGATGCCGTCGGTGCCGGCCAGCGCGGCGGCGTAGGCGTAGGGACGCCCGATCCCCACGGCGGTCGCCCCCAGGGCGAGCGCCTTGACCACGTCGGAGCCGGACCGCACACCCGAGTCGAACAGCACCGGGACGTCCGGGACCGCTGCAGCCACGTCGGGCAGGCAGTCGATCGCGGCCAGACCACCGTTGGCCTGGCGTCCACCGTGCGTGGAGACGTAGATGCCGTCGGCCCCGGCGTCGACCGCGCGCCGCGCGTCGTCCGGGTGGCAGATGCCCTTGAGCACCAGCGGAAGGTCGGTCAGCGACCGCAACCAGGACAGGTCGTCCCAGGCCAGCGGCCTGCCGAACATCATCGCCCAGGCCAGGATCGCGGACCCCGGGTCGTCCTCGGGAGGGGTCTCCAGACGGCTGCGGAAGACCGGGTCCGTGAAGTAGTTGGCCAGGCACCGACCCCGCAGCTGCGGGAAGTTCGAGGTGGACAGGTCGCGGGGGCGCCACCCGGTCACCCAGGTGTCGAGCGTGACCACGATCCCGCGGTAGCCGGCCTGCTCCGCCCTGCCCACCAGACTGGCGGCGACCTCCGGGTCGGTCGGGCAGTAGAGCTGGAAGAACCCGGGCGTCTCTCCCGACGCCGGCGCCACGTCCTCCATCGGGTCCTCGGTCAGGGTGGACGCGACCATCGGTACGCCGGTCGCCGCAGCGGCCCGTGCGGTGGCCAGGTCACCGTGGCCGTCCTGCGTGCAGAGGCCGATCACGCCGATCGGGGACAGGAGGAGGGGCGTCGGCAGCCTCGTCCCGAACAGTTCCACGGACAGGTCCCGCTCCGTCGTCGCGCGCAGCATCCGAGGCACCAGACCCCAGTGGTCGAACGCACTCCGGTTGCTGCGCTGGGTGTGCTCGTCTCCCGCACCACCGGCGACGTAGGACCAGGTGCCGGGATGCATCGTGAGCTCGGCGCGACGCTCCAGCTCGGCGAACGACATCGGCAGCGAGGGCACGGTGCCGGAGAGCCCGGCGAGGTAGATCTCGTTCTGCAGGTCTCCGTAGTTGGGCACGCGCCGATCCTAGGACGCGGCGGCAGGCGACGCTGCGGGCGGAGATACGCTCCGAGGGTGACGGACAGCCTGGAGCGGACACGCGGCCAGGACGTGGCACCGGCCCGCGACGAGCAGGCCCGGGGCTTCGTGCTCGGGGTCGTGGCCTACGGCCTGTGGGGGATCTTCCCGCTCTACTGGGTGCTGCTCGAGCCGTCGACCGCGTTCGAGGTGCTCGCCCACCGGATCTGCTGGTCCCTGGTCACGATGCTCGTCCTGCTGGTCGTGCTGAAACGCACGCCGCAGCTGGTGGCGATCGTGCGCAACCGGCGCACGCGCAGCCTGCTGATCCTGGCCTCGGTCGTGATCACGCTGAACTGGGGTGGCTACATCTGGGGCGTCACGCACGGCAAGGTCGTGGAGACCTCCCTGGGCTACTTCATCAACCCGCTGGTGACCGTGCTGATGGGGGTGGTGATCCTCGGCGAGCGGCTCCGCCGGGCGCAGTGGTTCGCGATCGCGCTCGCCTCCGCCGCCGTCGTCGGCCTGACCGTGGAGTACGGGCGGCCGCCATGGGTCGCGCTGCTGCTGGCGTTCTCGTTCGGCACCTACGGACTGGCCAAGAAGCAGGCCAACGTGGAGGCCGTGGAGAGCCTCACCTTCGAGACGATCGTGCTGGCACCGTTCGCGTTCGGCTTCCTGGTCTGGCTCGGTGCCACCGGCGGCGCCCACTACCTCGGTGAGGGCGTCGGCCACGTGGCGCTGCTGGCCTCGACCGGCGTCGTCACCGCGATCCCGCTCCTGTGCTTCGGGGCGGCCGCGATCCGGGTGCCGATGACCACCCTCGGGCTGCTGCAGTACCTGGCGCCGATCATCCAGTTCGTGATCGGCGTGGCCGTCGTCCACGAGTCGATGACCCCGATGCGCTGGGTCGGGTTCGCGCTGGTCTGGGTGGCCCTGGTGATCTTCACCGTCGAGGCGCTCCGGCACCGGCACCGTCAGCTCCGGCTCACCGCGGAGGCGTGCGCGATCTGACCGTGCTCCCGGGGTGGGGGCGGGCCCACACCCCGGGAGGAGGGTCGTCAGGGACTGGTGCTGCCGGAGAAGCTGATCGACCCGGTGGCGAAGAGGATCGCCGAGAGGACACCGAGGACGCAGGCGACGATGCCGAGGACGAACCCGGCCGTTGCCAGGCCGCGGCCCTGCTGACCGGTCCGGTCGATCTCACCCCGGGCCATCCGGCCCAGGATGATCGCCGGGATGCCGGCGAAGAAGCCGCAGCACAGGATGCCGAGGATGCCGAGCACCAGGGCCCAGACGGCCTTCGTGTTCGTGCCGGTCGGTGCGGCGCCGTAGCCGGGGCCGTAGCTGTAACCGCCGTCGGGGGGAGGCGGGCCGTACCCGCCGCCGGGGGGCGGGGCACCGTAGCCGCCACCTCCGGGGGGTGGGGGCGGCGGCGGTGGCATCGAGCCTTGGTCGGACATGCCGAGATTCCCTTCGTCACGGTCGGACGCGTCCAGGCGTGCGCGGCCTCTGGCGGGAAACCCTAGCCGTGGCGGCGGGCCCGGCGTGGCGCGAACGAGCCATGTCGCGCCACGAACCGCGCCGGTCCGGGCGCTCAGGTGGAGCGGTCGGCGATCACGTCCGCGAAGGTGTCGAGCGCCTCGCGCACGGACCCCTCGGGGAGCGCCTTGAGCAGCTCCTTCGCCTCCGCAGCGAGGCCGACGACGTAGGCCCGGGCCTCGTCCATCGCCGGGTGTGCCCGCAGCAGCGCCAGCGCCTCGGCATGGGCCGCGTCGTCGGTGAGCGGAGCGGCCAGCAGCTCCAGGAGCCGCGCGTCGGCGGGGTCCGTCGACCGCTGGGCGAACAGCACGGGCAGCGTCGGCACGCCTTCGCGGAGGTCGGTGCCGGGCGTCTTGCCGGACTGCTCGGAGTCGGAGGCCACGTCGAGGATGTCGTCGGAGAGCTGGAAGGCGACGCCGACCTTGTCGCCGTACGCCGTCAGCGCCTCCTCGACCTCCAGCGGCACGCCGCCGAAGCGGGCGCCGTAGCGCGCCGAGGTCGCGATCAGGGCGCCGGTCTTGCCGGCGACCACGCGCAGGTAGTGCTCGAGCGCGTCCTCGCCCTCGTCGGGGCCCAGCGTCTCCAGGATCTGTCCCTCGACGAGCGCGGTGAACGTGCGCGCCTGGATCCGCAGCGCGTCGGTGCCGAGCTCGGCGGTCAGCTCCGAGGACTTCGAGAACAGGAAGTCCCCGGTGAGGATCGCGACATGGTTGTCCCAACGCGCGTTGGCGGACTCGGCGCCGCGGCGCAGGTCGGCCTCGTCCATCACGTCGTCGTGGTAGAGCGAGGCCAGGTGCGTCAGCTCGACGACGCAGGCCGCCATCAGCAGCCGCTCGTCGTCCTCGGGTGTTGCCGCGGTCTCCGACGCCTCGGCCGCGAGCAGCACCAGCAGCGGGCGCACCCGCTTGCCGCCGGCGTCGAGCAGGTGCCGCGCCGCGTCGGTGACGAAGGCGGCGTCGCTGACCGTGTGCCGCAGCAGCGCCCGCTCGACCTCCGCCATCCGGGCGCGCAGCCTCCCGGCCAGGTCCTCGTCGAGGACGGGGAGGGCAAGGGTGTCGGTCACGGCGTGCTCACCTGACGAATTGTGCAACGTTGCCGAGGCCGTCGAGCACCGGCCCCGGTACGACGCCCAGCACGAGCGTCACCGCCGTACCGACCGCGATCACCAGCATCGTCATCACCGACGGCACGGCAACGGTCGGCCCCTCACCCACGGGCTCGGAGAAGAACATCAGCACGATGACCCGGACGTAGAAGAACGCCGCCACCGCGGAGAGCAGCACCGCGACCACGACGACCGGCCAGGCGCCGACGCTCAGGGCAGCCGCGAACACCGCCCACTTGCCCGTGAAGCCGCTGGTGAGCGGGATCCCGGCCATGCCGAGCAGCAGGAACGCGAAGGTGCCGGCCAGGATCGGGGAGGTGCGGCCGAGCCCTGCCCAGCGGGACAGGTGGGTGGCCTCGCCCCCGGCGTCGCGGACCACCGTGACGATCGCGAACGCGGCGAGCGTCATGAAGCCGTAGGTCACCAGGTAGAACAGCACCGCCTGGACGGCGCTGATGTCGTCCTCACCGATCAGGTTCAGGGAACGGGCACCGACGAAGCCGGTGAGCAGGAACCCCGCGTGCGCGATCGAGGAGTAGGCCAGCAGCCGCTTGATGTCGGTCTGCACGAGCGCGAGGATCGAGCCGACCGCCATGGTCAGGATCGCGATCACGTAGAACATCGGTGCCCAGTCCCAGCGCGCCCCGCCGAAGGCGACGTAGAACAGCCGGAGCATCGCGCCGAACGCGGCCACCTTGGTGCACGCGGCCATGAAGCCGGTCACCGCGGTGGGCGCACCCTGGTAGACGTCGGGGGTCCACGAGTGGAACGGCGCCGCACCCACCTTGAACAGCAGCCCGACCGCCATCAGGCCCATGCCGCCGATCAGCAGCGCGTTGCCGCCGGTGCGGCTGGACACCGCGTTGGCGATCTCCGCGAAGCCCATCGAGCCGGCGTAGCCGTAGACCAGCGCGATGCCGTAGACGAAGAACCCGGAGCTGAACGCGCCGAGCAGGAAGTACTTCATCGCGGCTTCCTGGCTGAGCAGCCGGCGGCGACGCGCGAGGCCGCACAGCAGGTACAGCGGGAGCGAGAGCACCTCGAGCGCCACGAACATGGTGAGCAGGTCGTTGGCCGCGGGGAACATCATCATCCCGGAGACCGCGAACATCATCAGCGGGAAGACCTCGGTGTGCTCGAGGCCTCGGGTCGAGGCCACGCGCTCGGCCTCGGTGCCGGGCAGCGCGGCGGCCTGACCGGCGAACGCGGTCACCCCGCCCTCGAGCCGGCGCTCCGCGAAGAGCAGCACGCTGAGCAGGGACAGCGCGATCACGAGCCCCCACATGAACAGGGAGGGTCCGTCGATCGCGAGTGCGCCCTCCGCGACCACCTTGCCGGTCTTGCTGGTCCCGCCGAGGATGCCGAGGTCGCGCGCGACCAGCACGGTGTCGACGCCGGCCGCGAGCAGGCCGACCAGCGCCAGGACGACCTGGATCAGGTAGCGGCGCGGTCGCGGCGCGAACGCCTCGACCAGGACGCCGAGGGTGGCCGTGCCGAGCACGATCAACAGCGGTGCGACGAGCGAGTACTCGATGTGCGGGGTGTCGATGGTCACGACGAACGGGACGCTCACTTGCTGCTCCCTTCACCGCTGCCGGCGTCGACCGCCGGAGCAGGGTCGCTCTTGCCGACGTGGCCGAGCGTGTCGTGGACCGTGGGGTTGAGCACCGAGAGCAGCGGCTTCGGGTAGAACCCGAGCACCACGATCAGCACCATGAGCGGGGCCAGCGCCGCGATCTCGCGCGGCACCAGGTCCTTGATGTGCGCGGTCTGCGGTCGCACCGGACCGGTCATCGTGCGCTGGTACATGAGCAGGATGTAGAGCGCGGCGAGCACGATGCCGAGCACCGCGAACGACGCCGCCACCGGCGAGTGGACCCAGGTGCCCACCAGCACCAGCAGCTCCGAGACGAACGGCGCCAGCCCGGGCAGCGAGAGCGAGGAGAGCCCGGCCAGCAGGAAGAACCCGGCCAGGACCGGCGCCACCTTCTCGACCCCGCCGTAGTCGCTGATCAGGGCAGAGCCCTGCCGCTTGATCAGGAAGCCGGTCACCAGGAACAGTGCGGCCGTCGACAGGCCGTGGTTGAACATGTAGAGGTTCGCGCCGTTCTGGCCCTGGCTGTTCATCACGAAGATGCCGAGCACGATGAAGCCGAAGTGCGACACCGAGGTGAACGCAATCAGCCGGGAGATGTTGTCCTGCCCGATGGCCACGAGTGCGCCGTACAGGATGCTGACCACGGCCAGCACCACGACCACGGGCGTCGCCCAGGTCGAGGCCTCCGGGAAGATCCCGAGGCAGAACCGCACCATGCCGAACGTGCCGATCTTGTCCAGGATGCTGACCAGCAGCACCGAGGTGCCGGGGGTCGCCTGCTGGGTGGTGTCGGGCAGCCACGTGTGGACCGGGAACATCGGTGCCTTGATCGCGAAGGCGACGAAGAAGCCGACAAACAGCCAGCGACCGGTGGAGGTGGAGATGTCGAGCCCGGCCAGGTCCTTGACGAGGTACGACGGTGTGCCCGCCTTCGCGCTCTCCACGTAGAGCCCGACCACCGAGGCGAGCATCACCAGGCCGCCGGCGAGCGAGTACAGCAGGAACTTGACCGCGGCGCGGGCCCGCTGCGGACCGCCCCAGCCGCCGACCAGGAAGTAGATCGGGATCAGCGTGGCCTCGAACAGCACGTAGAAGAGGAACACGTCCGTGGCCGCGAAGACGCCGATCGCGAGCCCCTCGAGCGCGAGCATCCAGGCGAAGAAGGCGCTGGAGCTCCAGCGACCCTCGTCGCCGTCGTGCCAGCTCGCGACCATCACGACCGGGGTCAGGATCGCGGTGAGCACGACCAGGGCCAGGCCCAGTCCGTCGAGGCCGAGGGCGTAGTGGGCGCCGAACGACTTGATCCAGGTGACGTCCTCGGTGAACTGGAAGCCACCGTCGGCGTCGTACTGGAGGGCGACCACGATCGTGAGCACCAGCGTGAGCAGGGAGATCCCGAGCGCGATCTGCTTGGACAGCGCCGAGCCGGCGCGGGTCGGCAGCAGCGCGACGAGCACGGCGCCGACCACGGGCACGGCGATGAGCACGGTCAGCCAGGGCATCACAGGTTCACCACCAGGAGGGCGAGCAGCACGAGTGCGGCACCACCGAGCAGGGACAGGGCGTAGGAGCGCACGTAGCCGTTCTGCAGCCGGCGCAGGCCACCGGCGAGACCGCCGAACCCGGCAGCGGTGCCTTCGGCGGCGCCGTCGACACCCCGGGTGTCGAGGTCGACCAGCCCGTTGACGAACCGGTCACCGGGACGCATCAGGAACTCCTCGTTGAACGCATCGCCGTACAGGTCCGCGCGAGCAGCCCTCGTGACGACCGAGACGTCGGTCGGTGCGACCCGCGGCACCTCGCGCTTGCCGACCAGGAGCCAGGCGGCGGCGATGCCGAGCGCGACCACGACGACCACGACCAGGCTGAGGGCGAGCGCTGGGATCGGCAGGTGCTCCTCGGGCCGATCACCGACGACCGGGGAGAGCCAGTTGACGATCCCGTCGCCGAGCAGCAGCAGGCCCCCGAGCGCGGAGAGGGCGGCCAGCACCATCAGCGGCACGGTCATCACCCGAGGGGACTCGTGCGGGTGCACGTCCTTGTCCCAACGCTTGCTGGTGAAGAAGGTGAGCAGCATCAGCCGGGTCATGTAGAAGCCGGTGACGCCCGCACCGAGCAGGGCGCACACGCCGACCAGCCAGTTGTCGGCGAACGCCGTCTCGATGATCTTGTCCTTGGACCAGAAGCCCGAGAAGCCCGGGAACCCGATGATCGCGAGGTAGCCCATCGCGAACGTCAGGAAGGTGACCGGCATCGCCTTCTGCAGCGCACCGTAGTGACGCATGTTCACGTCGTCGTCCATGCCGTGCATCACCGAACCGGCCCCGAGGAACATGTTCGCCTTGAAGAAGCCGTGGGTGAGCAGGTGGAAGATCGCGAAGGCGTAACCGGCCGGGCCGAGTCCCGCAGCCAGGATCATGTAGCCGATCTGGCTCATCGTGGATCCGGCGAGGGCCTTCTTGATGTCGTCCTTGGCGCAACCGATGACGGCACCGAGCAGCAGCGTGATGCAGCCGACCACCACGACGCCGGTCTGGGCGTGGGGCGCGTACTCGTAGATGAAGTTCGACCGGGTGATCAGGTAGACCCCCGCGGTCACCATGGTCGCCGCGTGGATCAGGGCCGAGACCGGGGTCGGACCCTCCATCGCGTCGAGCAGCCACGACTGCAACGGGAACTGCGCCGACTTGCCGCAGGCCGCGAGCAGCAGCAGGAAGCCGATGCCGGTGACCGCGGCGCTCGACGCCTCGCCGCTGACGGCGGAGATGCCCGCGAACGACGTCGTACCGAACGTGGCGAACATCAGCCCGACGCCGAGTGCCATGCCGATGTCCCCGACCCGGTTCACCACGAACGCCTTCTTGGCGGCGACGGCGGCGGTGGTCTTCTGCTGCCAGAAGCCGATCAGGAGGTACGACGCGAGGCCGACGCCTTCCCAGCCGAGGAACACCCCGACGTAGTCGGCGGCCAGCACCAGCGTGAGCATCGCGGCCACGAACAGGTTCAGGTAGCCGAAGAAGCGCCGGCGCCGGACGTCGTGCTCCATGTAGCCGATCGAGTACACGTGGATCAGCCCGCCGACGCCGGTGATCAGCAGCAGGAAGACCGCCGACAGCGGGTCGTAGAGCAGGTCGAGCCGCACCGTGTAGCTGCCGGCGGTGAACCAGGTCCACAGGTGCTGGCCGACCGAGCGGTCGTTCCCGTCGCGTCCCAGCAGCGAGAAGAACAGGGCCAGGCTCAGCAGGAACGACAGCCCGACCGTGGCGCAGCCCAGCAGGTGACCCCACCTGTCCGTGCGGCGACCGCCGAGCAGCAGCACGGCGGCACCGAGCGCCGGCAGCGCGATCACGAGCCAGAGCAGGCCGAACGTGCCGTCCGCACCGGACGGATGGATCACCGGCACGGCTTCCTCGGCCAGGCGCGCGAGCAGGGGCGAAGTCACGGGGAGCACCTCAGTACTTCAGGAGGCTGGCGTCGTCGACCGAGGCCGAGCGGCGGGTGCGGAAGATGGTCATGATGATCGCGAGCCCGACCACGACCTCGGCGGCGGCGACGACCATCACGAAGAAGGCCGCGATCTGCCCGTCGAGGTTGCCGCTGACGCGGGAGAACGTGATCAGTGCGAGGTTGCTGGCGTTGAGCATCAGCTCCACGCACATGAACACCACGAGCGCGTTGCGCCGGACCAGGACCCCGACGGCGCCGATCGAGAACAGCAGCGCCGACAGGACGATGAAGGGCGTGGCGCTCATGCGGGGTCACCCCACGGACCCGGGTGCAGCGAGTGCTCGGCTCGGCTGTTCATCGGCCCTCCCTCCCGTAGTCGACCGTGTCGGTGGCCGGGTCCGCAGGCACGTCGGCGCTCTCACCCATCGCACCGGTGAGCTCCTCGACGTCGCGCGAGGGCGCCGAACGGACGGTGCCGCGGGCGGCCAGCACGCGCGACACCGAGCCGGGTGCCGGCGAGCCGTCGGGCAGCAGGGCAGGGGTGTCGACCGCGTTGTGGCGGGCGAAGGTGCCCGGAGGGGGCAACGGACCGAGGTGCGTGCCCCTCTCGGCGTAGTCACGCATCCGCTGGGCGGCGTGGTCGGCCTGGCTGAGCTTCGGTGTGAGTCGTTCGCGGTGCGCCAGCACCATGGCACCGAGGGCTGCCGTGATCAGCAGCGCGGAGGTGACCTCGAAGGCGAACACGTAGCGGGTGAAGAGGATCTGCGCGATCCCCGGCACGTTGCCCTCGGCGTTGGCCTTGTCGAGCCCCGCGATCGCGCCGACCGAGACCTGCGCGACGCCGATGGTCAGCGTGGCGGCGAAGACCAACCCGACGAGGACGGCGAACACGCGCTGGCCGCGGATCGTCTCGACGAGCGAGTCCGAGGCATCGACGCCGACCAGCATCACCACGAACAGGAACAGCATCAGGATCGCGCCGGTGTAGACGATGATCTGCACCGCGAACAGGAACGGAGCGTCCTGGACGGCGTACAGGACCGCGAGCGAGATCATCACGACCGCGAGCAGCAGCGCGCAGTGGACGGCCTTGCGGGCGAACAGGATGCCGAGAGCGCAGACCACCATCACCGGGGCCAGCACCCAGAACGCGATCACTTCTGCTCACCGCCGTCGCGCCGCCCGGAGGACAGCGTGCCGCGGTAGTAGTCGCCCTCGTCGTCACCGAGGCGCATCGGGTGCGGCGGCTGCTCCATGCCGGGAAGCAGGGGTGCGAGCAGGTCGGACTTCTCGTAGATCAGGTCCGCGCGGTTGTCGTCGGCCAGCTCGTACTCGTTGGTCATCGTCAGGGCGCGGGTGGGGCACGCCTCGATGCACAGCCCGCACAGGATGCAGCGCAGGTAGTTGATCTGGTAGACGCGGCCGTATCGCTCGCCCGGCGAGAACCGCTCGTCCTCGCTGTTGGACGCGCCCTCGACGTAGATCGCGTCGGCGGGACAGGCCCAGGCGCACAGCTCGCAGCCGATGCACTTCTCCAGTCCGTCGGGCCAGCGGTTGAGCTGGTGACGGCCGTGGAAGCGGGGTGCCGTCTTCTCCTTGACGAACGGGTACTGCTCCGTCACCACCTTGCGGAACATGGTGCGGAAGGTGACCCCGAACCCGGCCACCGGGTCCCAGTAGGTCTCCTTGATGGACGCCATCAGTGCTCCTTACCTGCGGGGCCCCGGACCGGGATGCCCTCGAGCATCGGCGGCACGGGGTAACCACCCGCGAACGCGTCGAACGGCTGGTCGTCGTCCTGGTCCTCGGTCTCGGTCTTCTCCGGGATGAAGAAGGTCGCGACCAGCAGGACAGCCAGGATCACGGCGGCCACGACCAGCCAGCTGCGGTCGAAGCCTCCGGTGTTGTCGACCGCCCGGATCGCGGCGACCAGCACCGTCCAGGCGAGCGCGATCGGGATCAGCCGCTTCCAGCCGAAGTGCATGAACTGGTCGTAGCGCAGCCGGGGGAGCGAGCCGCGCAGCCAGATGAAGACGAAGATGAAGATGAAGACCTTGGCGAAGAACCAGAGCACGGGCCAGTAGCCGGTGTTGGCGTCGTCCCACAGCGACAGCGGCCACGGTGCCCGCCAGCCGCCCAGGAACAATGTGGTCGCGAGCGCCGAGACGGTCGCCATGTTGATGTACTCGGCGAGGAAGAACAGCGCGAACTTCAGCGACGAGTACTCGGTGTGGAAGCCGCCGACCAGCTCGCCCTCGGCCTCGGGCAGGTCGAACGGTGCCCGGTTGGTCTCACCGACCATCGCGATCGTGTAGATCACGAAGCTCGGCAGCAGGGACAGGCCGAACCACAGGTTCGCCTGAGAGGCGACGATCTCGCTGGTCGACAGCGAGCCGGCGTACAGGAAGACCGCGACCAGGGCCAGGCCCATCGCGACCTCGTAGGAGATCATCTGGGCGCTCGAGCGCAGCCCGCCGAGCAGGGAGTACGTCGACCCGGAGGACCAGCCGCCGAGCACGATGCCGTAGATGCCGATCGAGGCGATCGCCATCACGAACAGCACGGCGACCGGCATGTCGGTCAGCTGGAGCGGCGTGGTGACGTCACTCCACGGGATCTTCACGGTGGGCCCGAACGGGATCACCGCGAACGTGATGAAGGCCGGGATCACGGCGAGCACGGGCGCCAGGATGAAGACCACCTTGTCGGCGGCCTTCGGGATGATGTCCTCCTTGAGCGCCAGCTTCACGCCGTCGGCCAGGCTCTGCAGCAGCCCGAAGGGGCCGTGCACGTTGGGTCCGATCCGGTGCTGCATCCGGGCCACGACCCGGCGCTCCCACCAGATGTTGAACAACGTGAGCAGCACCAGCACCACGAAGATCAGGACCGCCTTGAGCGCCACCACCCAGAACGGGTCGTGGCCGAAGGCATCCAGCTCGAGCGGGGTCATGCCGCGCCTCCCGTGATCGTGACCCGGCAGCCGGCCGGACCGACCCGGTGCCGCACCGGCGCGCCCGGCGCGCTGGCGGGTGCCCAGACCGTGCCGTCGGCGAGGTCGGCCTCACCGACCACGAGCTCCAAGGAGCCCAGCGGTCCGGTGACGGTGACGGTGGCGCCGGGGACGACGCCCACCTCGGCGAGGGTGGCCGCGTTGGCCAGCAGCACCGGCCTGCGGGCGGTCGCCCGCAGGTGCTCGTCGCCGTCCTGCATCCGGCCGTCGTCGAGAAGCTGCTTCCAGGACGCGAGCAGGTAGCCCTCACCGGGCTCGGTGGCCCGAGGACGCAGGGCCGACAGCGGGTCGCGGTCGCCCTGCCAGGGTTCGAGCTCGCGGAGCTCGGCCTGGACCTGGGCGACCGTGCGGAAGCCGAGCTCGGTCCCCATCTCGGCCGCGATGCCGGCGAGCACCCGGAGGTCAGGCAGGGACGACGGCGCCTGCAGCACCTGGCCGAAGGGCCGCACCCGACCCTCCCAGTTCACGAACACCCCGGACTTGTCGGAGACGGGCGCGACCGGGAACACCACGTCGGCCGCCTCGGTCACCTCGGAGGCGCGGATCTCGAGCGAGACCACGAACGACGCCGCCTCGATCGCGGCACGTGCGGCCAGCGGGTCGGCCAGGTCACCCGGGTCGACACCACCGATCACGAGTCCGCCGATCTTGCCGGACCCCGCGGCGGCCAGGATCGCGTCACCGTCGCGTCCCTCGCCGTCGGGCAGGGTCGCGACACCCCAGCGGCCGGCCAGGTCGGTCCGCGCAGCGGAGTCGAAGACCGGACGCCCACCGGGCAGCAGGTTGGGCAGGACGCCGGCCTCGACGGCACCGCGGTCACCGGCACGGCGGGGCACCCAGGCCAGCCGGGCACCCGAGGTGCGGGCCAGGTCGGCCGCGGCGCCGAGCGCACCGGGGGACGCGGCGAGCCGCTCGCCGACCAGGATCACGCCGCCGGCGTCGAGCATCACGTCGCCGTCGTTGGCGAGCGCCGACAGCGCAGCGGCCTCGTCACCCGGGGCGGTGCGGATCAGGGTGCCGCGCATCTTGCGCAGCCCGGCCGAGGTGTACGGCGCGACCGACACGACCCGGGTGCGCTGCTTCGAGGCCTTGCGCAGCCGGAGGAACAGCGAGCCGGCCTCGTCCTCGGGCTCCAGGCCGGCGAGGACCACGACGGACGCGGTCTCGAGGTCGGCGTACGTCACGTCGTGACGCCCGACCACCTCGGCGGCCAGGAACGCCGCCTCCTCGGCCGAGTGTGCGCGGGCGCGGAAGTCGATGTCGTTGGTGCCGAGCGCGAGCCGGGCGAACTTGGAGTAGGCGTAGGCGTCCTCGGCGGTCACGCGGCCGCCGGTCAGGACACCGACCGCGCCGGCCGCCAGCAACCCGCGGGCGGCGATCGCGAAGGCCTCGGGCCACGACGCGACCCGGTGCTCGCCCGTGTCCTCGTCCCGGACCAGGGGGGTGGTCAGCCGGTCGGCCTGTCGGGCGTAGAGGAACGAGAAGCGGTCCTTGTCGGTGATCCACTCCTCGTTGACCTCGGGGTCGTCGCCGGCGAGGCGACGCATCACCTTGCCGCGGCGGTGGTCGACCCGGACCGCGGCGCCGCAGGCGTCGATCTCGGCGACCGACGGGGTGGAGATCAGGTCGAACGGGCGCGAGCGGAAGCGGTACGCCGCCGAGGTGAGCGCGCCGACCGGGCAGATCTGGATCGTGTTGCCGGAGAAGTAGCTCTCGAAGGGCTCCTTCTCGTAGATCCCGACCTGCTGGAGGGCGCCACGCTCGATCAGCGCGATGAACGGGTCGCCGGCGATCTGCTCGGAGAAGCGCGTGCAGCGCGCGCACAGCACGCAGCGCTCGCGGTCGAGCAGCACCTGCGCGGAGATGTTGATCGGCTTGGGATAGGTGCGCTTCTTGACGTCGAAGCGGGTCTCACCGCGGCCGTTGCTCATCGCCTGGTTCTGCAGCGGGCACTCGCCGCCCTTGTCGCAGACCGGGCAGTCGAGCGGGTGGTTGATCAGCAGGAACTCCATGATCCCCTGCTGCGCCTTGTCGGCCACCTTCGACGTGGCCTGGGTGTTGACCACCATGCCGGGCGCCACGGTGATCGTGCACGACGCCTGCGGCTTGGGCATCCCGCGGCCGTTGCCGGCATCGGGGATGTCGACCAGGCACTGGCGGCAGGCACCGACCGGGTCGAGCAGCGGGTGGTCGCAGAAGCGCGGGATCTGGACGCCGACCTCTTCCGCGGCGCGGATCACCAGGGTGTCCTTGGGGACGCTGACCTCGATGCCGTCGATGGTCAGCGTGACCAGGTCGGACTGCTCGACCTCGGCGGACTTCTTGTCGGAGGTGACGGTCATGCCGAAGCCCCCTCGGGCTCGAAGATCGTCGACCGCGCAGGGTCGAACGGGCAGCCACCCTGCTCGAGGTGGGCGAGGTACTCCTCACGGAAGTACTTGATCGACGACGTGATCGGGCTGACCGCACCGTCGGCCAGCGCGCAGAACGAGCGGCCCATGATGTTGTCGCACTGGTCCAGCAGGAGCTCCAGGTCGGCCTCGCTGCCCTGACCCTGCTCCAGCCTGGCCAGCACCTGCACCAGCCACCACGTGCCCTCACGGCAGGGCGTGCACTTGCCGCAGGACTCGTGCTTGTAGAACTCGGTCCAGCGCAGCACCGCCCGCACGACGCAGGTGGTGTCGTCGAAGATCTGCAACGCCCGGGTGCCGAGCATCGAACCGGCCTCGCCGATCGCCTCGAAGTCGAGCGGCACGTCGAGGTGCTCGTCGGTCAGGATCGGGGTGCTGGAGCCGCCAGGCGTCCAGAACTTCAGCTTGTGGCCCTCGCGCATGCCGCCCGCCAGGTCGATCAGGGTGCGGAGCGTGATCCCGAGCGGCGCCTCGTACTGGCCGGGCTTCCGGACGTGCCCGGACAGCGAGAAGATGCCGTAGCCCTTGGATTTCTCGGTGCCCATCGAGGAGAACCAGTCGGCGCCGTTGGCGACGATGCTCGGCACCGAGGCGATCGACTCGACGTTGTTGATCACGGTCGGGCTGGCGTAGAGCCCGGCGACCGCGGGGAACGGCGGGCGCAGCCGTGGTTGGCCACGACGGCCCTCCAGCGAGTCGAGGAGCGCGGTCTCCTCGCCGCAGATGTAGGCGCCGGCGCCCGCGTGCACGATCACGTCGAGGTCGTAGCCGGAGCCGTTGATGTCGGTGCCGAGGTAGCCGGACTCGTAGGCCTCGCGAACCGCGTTCTGCAGGCGTCGTACGACGTGCAGCACCTCGCCGCGCACGTAGATGAACGCGTGGCGCGCCTTGATCGCGTAGGAGCTGATGATCACGCCCTCGACCAGCGTGTGCGGGCTGGCCATCATCAGCGGGACGTCCTTGCAGGTGCCCGGCTCTGACTCGTCGGCGTTGACCACGAGGTAGCGGTCCTTGGGCGGCTTGCCCTCCTCGTCGGGCGGGAGGAAGCCCCACTTCATGCCGGTCGGGAAGCCGGCGCCGCCGCGGCCGCGCAGACCGGAGGCCTTGACCGCCTCCACCACGTCGTCCTGGGCCATGCCGAGCGCCGTCCTGAGGGCGGCGTAACCGCCGCCGTCCTCGTAGGCAGCCAGCGTCCAGGCGTGCGGTGCGTCCCAGTTGTCGGTGAGCACCGGCGTCAGAGTGTCAGTCACGGGCGTCGTCCTCGTGCTTCGTGTCGGCCGGCGACTGCTCGACCGCGGTCTCGGACTCGGCTCGCGAGGTGTCGGCGGTCTCGGCCGCCTCCTGCTTCGAGGCGTCCCCCTTCGTCGACCCGTTGTCGCTGTCCGGAGCCGTCCACTTGTTCTCGCGCGCGATCTCCAGCCCGACCAGCGAGGCGGGTCCGGCGGTGGGGCCCATGTCGGCGAGACCGTCGTTGTAGCCGGCCAGCACCCGCTCGGCCTCGCGCCAGGTGCAGATCGCCGGGCCACGGGTGGAGCGCACCTTCTTGCCGGCGCGCAGGTCGTCGACCAGGTCGACGGCCGACTGCGGCGTCATGTTGTCCATGAACTCCCAGTTGACGGTCATCATCGGGGCGTAGTCGCAGGCCGCGTTGCACTCGATGTGCTCGAGCGTGATCGCGCCGTCCTCCGTGGTCTCGTCGTTGCCGACGTCGAGGTGGTCCTTGAGCCGCTCGAAGATCGCGTCGCCGCCCATGATCGCGCAGAGCGTGTTGGTGCAGACCCCGACGTGGTAGTCGCCGACGGGCCGGCGCTTGTACATCGTGTAGAAGGTCGCGACGCCGCTGACGTCGGCGGCGCTGATCTCCAGGATCCGGGCGCACGCCTCGATGCCGGCGGCCGTGATCTGGCCCTCGGCGGACTGCACGAGGTGGAGCATCGGGAGCAGACCGGACCGCTTCTGCGGGTAGCGCGCGGCGATCTCCTCGAGCTCGGCGTACGTCGTCGGGTCGAGCGCCTCCTCGGGGAGCGCAGTCACCTGGACCACCACCTTCCGTCACCACGGACGGTGACCACCTGCGGCCGGCACCGGCCGCAACCACGCACGGGCAGAAGCGACGAGCTCAACGGTCGACCCCACCCATGACCGGGTCGATCGAGGCGATCGCCACGATCACGTCGGCGACCTGGCCGCCCTCGCTCATCACCGACGTCGCCTGCAGGTTGGTGAACGACGGGTCCCGGAAGTGGGCGCGGTAGGGCCGGGTGCCGCCGTCGGAGACGACGTGCGCGCCGAGCTCGCCGCGGGGCGACTCGATCGGCACGTAGGCCTGTCCGGCCGGGACCCGGAACCCCTCGGTCACCAGCTTGAAGTGGTGGATCAGGGCCTCCATCGACTCACCCATGATGTGCCGGATGTGGTCGAGGCTGTTGCCCATGCCGTCCTGACCGATCGCGAGCTGGGCCGGCCAGGCGATCTTGCGGTCGGCCACCATCACCGGCGCACCCTCGAGCCCGGCGAGCCGCTCCACGCACTGGTCGACGATCCGCAGTGACTCCCACATCTCGTCGAGCCGGATCCGGAACCGGCCGTAGGCGTCGGCGGTGTCCCAGGTGCAGACGTCGAACTCGTACTCCTCGTACCCCCCGTAGGGCTGGGTCTTGCGCAGGTCCCACGGGTACCCGGTCGCGCGCAGCGGCGGCCCGGACAGGCCGAGCGCCAGGCAGCCGGCGAGGTCGAGGTGTCCCACCCCCTCGAGGCGGGCCTTGAAGATCGGGTTGGCGTTGCAGAGCGCGGCGTACTCCGGGAGTCGCTTCCTCATCAGCGCGGAGAACGTGCGGATGTCGTCCAGCGCACCCGCGGGCAGGTCCTGCGCGACGCCACCCGGGCGGATGAACGCGTGGTTCATTCGCAGGCCGGTGATCGTCTCGAACAGGTCGAGCACCAGCTCGCGCTCGCGGAAGCCGACCGTCATCACGGTGAGCGCGCCGATCTCCATGCCACCGGTGGCGATGCACACCAGGTGGGAGGAGATCCGGTTGAGCTCCATCAGCAGCACCCGCATCACGCGGGCCTTCTCGGGGATGTCGTCCTCGATGTCGAGCAGCCGCTCGACGCCGAACGAGTAGGTCGCCTCGTTGAAGAACGGGCTCAGGTAGTCCATCCGGGTGCAGAAGGTGACGCCCTGCACCCAGGAGCGGAACTCCATGTTCTTCTCGATGCCGGTGTGCAGGTAGCCGATGCCGCACCGGGCCTCGGTGACGGTCTCGCCCTCGAGCTCGAGGATCAGCCGGAGCACGCCGTGGGTGGACGGGTGCTGCGGGCCCATGTTGACCACGACCTTGTCGTCGCCCTCCTCGGCGATGCCGCTGACCAGGGAGTCCCAGTCCTGTCCGGTGACCGTGAAGACCCGGCCCTCGGTGGTGGTGGACTCGGTGGCGGCATAGGGGTCGGTGGTGCCTGCGTCCGACGTGTGCGTGCTCATGAGTGCGACCTCCGCTCGTCGGGCGGCGGGATCGTCGCGCCGGTGCCCGCGGAGCCGGCCGATGACGGAGCGTCCTTGCGCGGCGCAAGGACGGCCCCGAGTGACTTGCAGTTGGCGTCGCGCATCAGCTGTACGACCTCCGCTCGTCGGGCGGCGGGATCGTCGCGCCGGTGCCGGCGGAGCCGGCCGATGACGGAGCGTCCTTGCGCGGCGCAAGGACGGCCCCGAGTGACTTGCAGTTGGCGTCGCGCATCAGCTGTACGACCTCCGCTCGTCGGGCGGCGGGATCGTCGCGCCCTTGTACTCCACAGGGATCCCGCCGAGCGGGTAGTCCTTGCGCTGGGGATGGCCCGGCCAGTCGTCGGGCATCTGGATCCGCGTGAGACCCGGGTGGCCGTCGAAGACGATGCCGAAGAAGTCGTAGGCCTCGCGCTCGTGCCAGTCGTTCGTGGGGTACGTCGCCACGATGCTCGGGATGTGCGGGTCGGCGTCGGGGCAGGTCACCTCGAGCCGGATCCGGCGGTTGTGGGTCATCGAGAGCAGGTGGTAGACCGCGTGCAGCTCGCGCCCGGTCTCCTCGGGGTAGTGCACGCCGTTGACGCCGGAGCAGAACTCGAAGCGCAGCTTCTCGTCGTCGCGCAGCAGCCGGGCGACGGTGGTCAGGTCCTCGCGGCGGACGAAGAACGTGATCTCGCCGCGGTGCACGACGACCTTCTCGTACGCCGCGTCCAGGCCGGCGCCGCGGGAACCGGCGTCGAGGGCCGTGGCGACCTCGTCGAACCAGCCGCCGTAGGGCGCCTCGCTGGCGCCGGGCAGCTCGACCGCGCGGGTCAGGCCCCCGTAGCCGGAGGTGTCACCGGTGCCGCGGACCCCGAACATTCCCTGTCGGGTGCCGACCACCTCGCCCGAACCGGGGCGGACCGTGTCGAGGGTCGGGTCCTGGCTGCCGGCACGCTCGACGCCCTTGGGGCCGGTGCTGTCGGGTGGGGGGGTCATCGCAGCAGCCCCCGCTGGTCGGAGGTCGGCAGGGCGGTGAGCGCGGCGCTCTCGAGCTCCTCGATCTGCGCGAGCCGGTTGCTGCCGAGCTTGCCGTGCTGCACCTGGTCGTGGAGCTTGAGGATCGCGTCGATCAGCATCTCGGGCCGCGGCGGGCAGCCGGGCAGGTACATGTCGACCGGCACCACGTGGTCGACGCCCTGGACGATCGCGTAGTTGTTGAACATGCCACCGGAGCTGGCACAGACACCCATGGCGAGCACCCACTTGGGCTCGGCCATCTGGTCGTAGATCTGGCGCAGCACCGGCGCCATCTTCTGGCTCACCCGGCCGGCCACGATCATCAGGTCGGCCTGGCGCGGGGACGCCCGGAAGACCTCCATGCCGAAGCGTGCGAGGTCGTACTTGGGACCGCCGGAGGTCATCATCTCGATCGCACAGCAGGCAAGACCGAAGGTGGCCGGCCAGAACGACGCCTTGCGCATGTAGCCCGCGACGCCCTCGACGGTGGTCAGGAGCACACCGCTGGGGAGCTTCTCCTCAATACCCATGTGCGCCGCCACTCCGCTCCGGGTCCGTCCGGGGCCCTCTGCTCTGCCGATCTGGTCGCTGACTGCGTTCGCTCACGGTCGGCCCTCTCAGTCCCAGTCCAGCCCGCCGCGACGCCACACGTACACGTAGGCGACGAACACGGGGACGATGAAGAGCACCATCTCGACCAGGCCGAACAGCCTCATCTGGTCGAAGGCGACGGCGATCGGGTACAGGAAGACGATCTCGATGTCGAAGACGATGAACATCATCGCGGTGATGTAGTACCGCACCGGGAACTTGCCGCCGCCGACGGGCTGCGGGGTCGGCTCGATGCCGCACTCGTAGGAGTCGAGCTTGGCCCGGTTGTAGCGCTTCGGGCCGGTGAGGCTGCTGACCACGATGGAGAAGACGGCGAACCCGGCAGCCAGGACCGCCAGGGCCAGGACCGGTGTGTACAGCTCCATCGCACTCCTCCTGTCCATCGCGCTGCGTCATCCGTCGGTGACGATTCCATCGGGTGTGACCTTGTGAACTGCTTCACGAAAGGTGGCGCAGGGCACAGTCTAGGGCGGCCCCGCGCCGCCGGTCTAACCGCCCTCCGGGGCCGTCGGCTCGGCCGTCGTCACCGGTGTCGGCCCGGCCGTTGCACGGTGCAGCGCGACCACTCCGCCGGTGAGGTTGCGCCACTCCACGTCCTGCCAGCCGGCGGCCCCGATCCGGGCCGCGAGCCCCGCCTGGTCGGGCCACGCCCGGATCGACTCGGCGAGGTAGACGTAGGCATCCGGACTCGACGAGACGGCGCGCGCGATCGGCGGCAGGGCCCGCATCAGGTACTCGAGGTACACGGTGCGGAACGGCGCCCAGGTCGGCGAGCTGAACTCGCACACCACCAGCCGACCGCCGGGTCGGGTCACCCGGTGGAGCTCGGACAGTCCCGCGTCGGGGTCGACGATGTTGCGGAGGCCGAAGGAGATGGTGACGGCGTCGAAGGTCGCATCCGCGAAGGGGAGGCGGGTGCCGTCGCCGGCCGTGAACGGCAGGTGCGAGCGGTGCGCCTTGCCGACCCGGAGCATGCCGACCGAGAAGTCGCACGGCACCACGGTCGCGCCGCGGTCCAGGAAGGGCTGGCTCGACGTACCGGTGCCCGCGGCCAGGTCCAGCACCCGCTCGCCGGGCCGGGGGTCGACCGCCTCGAGGACGTCGTGCCGCCAGCGGCGGTCCATGCCGAGCGAGAGCACGTCGTTGGTGAGGTCGTAGCGGGGGGCGACGTCGTCGAACATCGCCCGCACCTCCGCGGGCAACTTGTCGAGGTCGGCTCGGGTCACGAGACGAGGGTAGGTACCCACCCCGGGTGCCCGACGGGCAGGTTGCCGCGCGGCGGAAAGCCGCCACAACCAAACCCGCCCCCGGCGCGTCATAACGGGTGACAGTGCGAAATGCGGGAAATATGTGACGGGTGGGACGGAAGATGAAGAAGTCAACGATCGGTGCGATGGTGCTCGCGCTGCTGCTGGGCTCGTTCGCGCTCGCGTACGGCGTCGGACAGGCGAGCGCCCAGCTGTCCTCGCAGGAGCCTCGCGCCGCTCTGGCACACGAGAAGGCGACGCCGACGCCCACCCCGGCGGTGACCCGCACGCGCACCCGGGCCCCGTCACCGACCCCGGCCGCCAAGCCGAAGGCCCAGCCCAAGCCGAAGTCCAAGCCGACGCTGCAGCCCGGCCGGACCCTGCTCGGCCCGCAGAGCTCGGGTGACCGGGTGCGCGACCTGCAGGCCCGGCTCAAGCAGATCGCCTGGTACTTCACCGACGTCACCGGCAACTACGGTCCGGTCACCACCGGGGCGGTCAAGGGCTTCCAGGCCAAGCGGAGGATCCCGGTCACCGGCAAGGTCGACCGGCGCACCCTCGACCGGCTGTACGCGATGACCCGAACCCCGACCGACGACGAGATGCACAACATCTCGGTCGGCAGCGCCTCGACGCGAGCCGGGCTGGACTCCCGCTGCCTGACCGGTCGCGCGATCTGCATCGACAAGACCAGCCGCACGCTGCGCTGGGTGGTCGACGGCACGGTGCGCTCGACGCTCGCGGTGCGCTTCGGTGCGGCGTACACGCCGACGCGTGAGGGCCTGTTCCACGTCGGCTACAAGTCCCCGAACCACGTCTCGAAGCTGTACGGCTCCGCGATGCCGTGGGCGATGTTCTTCAGCGGTGGCCAGGCCGTGCACTACTCCTCGGACTTCGCGGCCCGCGGCTACTACGGCGCTTCGCACGGCTGCGTCAACGTGCGCGACTACAACGGCGTCCGGGCCCTCTTCGGCCAGGTCGACGTCGGCGACAAGGTCGTCGTCTACTGGTCCTGAGGGCGACCCTTGTCGCGCTCGGTCCTTCGGTCCCGGCGTACGCTCATCCATCGTGACGAGTGCCTCCACCGCCGACCGCGCGGACGCCGGGGTCGAGCGCCTGGTGGCCCGCACGGTCGAGATCCCGGACCCCGGTTCGCTGGTCGACCTGCTGCCGGAGCCGGCCGGTGACCCCGGACCGCTGGCCTGGCTGCGGCGCGGCGAGGGCGTCGTGGGCTGGGGTGTGGCGGCGGTGCGTCACACGTCAGGTGCCGACCGGTTCGAGGACGCCTCGGCCTGGTGGCGCGAGGTGTGCGACGCCGCGGTGATCCGCGACGGCGTCGAGGTGCCGGGCAGCGGCCTGGTGTGCTTCGGCACCTTCGGCTTCGCCGACGACCCGGGTGAGTCCACGGTCGTGGTGCCGCGGGTGGTGGTCGGTCGACGGGGCGGCACCGCCTGGATGACCACGATCGGCACCGACGACATGCCGTTCGCCGACGTCGCGGAACCCACACCGCCACCCCCTCCGCCGGCGCCCGGCCCGGTCACGTTCTCCGACGGCGCGCTCAGCGGCGCCACCTGGGAGACCGTCGTCGCCGACGCGGTCGCCCGGATCGACGCGGGTGACCTGGAGAAGGTGGTGCTTGCGATCGACCTGATCGCCAACGCGCCCGGCCCGATCGACGTGCGCTGGCCGTTGCGCCGGCTGGCCGCGAGCTATCCGATGTGCTGGACCTTCCACGTCGACGGCATCTTCGGCGCGACGCCCGAGCTGCTGGTGCGACGGGAGAAGGGCCTGGTCACCTCGCGGGTCCTGGCCGGCACCATCCGCCGCACCGGTGACGACGAGCGAGACCTGTCACTGGCCGCGACGCTGGCCCGGTCCTCGAAGGACCTCGAGGAGCACGAGTACGCCGTGCGCTCGGTCGCCGACGCGCTGGCGCCGTACTGCGACTCGATGAACCTGCCCGACGCGCCCTTCGTCCTGCACCTCCCCAACGTGATGCACCTGGCCACCGACGTGACCGCCGTCGTCCACGACCAGGCCCACGACCGGCCCAACGGCACGCAGCACCACGGGGCCGGCGCCAACGCGCTGGAGCTGGCCGCCGCGCTGCATCCCTCGGCCGCGGTCGGCGGCACCCCGACCAAGGCCGCGGTCGCGCTGATCGCTGAGATCGAGGGCATGCCCCGCGGCGGGTTCGCGGCACCCGTCGGCTGGATGGACGCGCGCGGCGACGGCGAGTTCGGGATCGCCCTGCGTTGCGCGGAGCTGCACGGCGACACGGTGCGGTTGTTCGCCGGCTGCGGCATCGTCGGTGGCTCCGACCCGGAGGCGGAGCTGGCCGAGGCTCAGGCCAAGCTGGTGCCGGTGCGGGACGCGCTCAGCGACTAGCGGGAGGACCCCACTGATGGAGCGCTTCGACCTGGCCGACCCGTCGTTCGACGTCACGTCGCAGCGGGTGCACGACGCCCGCGAGGAGAGCTGGTACGTCGAGACCAACTGGGGCTGGGCGGTGCTGCGCTACGCCGAGGTGAGTGCGCTGCTCAAGGACCGCCGGTTCCGTCAGGGCAACGCACGGTGGCCGGCCCAGAACGGGATCCACTCGGGGATGTTCAGCGACTGGTGGCAGGAGACCCTGCTCAGCCTCGAGGGTGACGACCACAGCCGGATCCGCCGGCTGCTGATGCCGGCCTTCCGCAACAAGGCGATCGCGGCGATGCGTCCGCGCTTCCAGGCGCTGGCCGACGAGCTCATCGACGGGTTCGCAGCGGAGGGACGCGTCGAGTTCGTCTCGCAGTTCGCCGAGCCGTATGCCTCACGCATCATCTGCCTGCTGCTCGGGCTGCCGGAGGACGCCTGGCCGGAGGTCGCGCACTGGGCCGACGACCTCGGCAAGTCGTTCGGGATCGGTGTGGCCGACGACCTGCCGGCGATCGAGGCTGCCCTCGAGGGCCTGCGCGGCTATCTCGACGGTGTCGTCGAGGACCGCGTCGCGCACCCGCGGGCCGACCTCGTCACCTCGCTGGTCCAGGCGGTCGACGAGGAGGGTGGCGGCCGGCTGAGTCGGCACGAGCTCGGTGTGGCGCTGGTGTTCCTGGCCTTCGCGGGCATGGAGACCACGCGCAACCAGCTGGGACTCGCCCTGCAGACACTGCTCGCGCACCCGGACCAGTGGCGGCTGCTCGGCGAACGGCCAGAGCTCGGCGGCCAGGCCGTGGAAGAGGTGATGCGGGTCAACCCGACCGTCACCTGGGTGACCCGCGAGGCGGTCGAGGACGTCGAGTTCCAGGGGCTGCACATCCCGCGTGGCGGCATCGTGCAGATGCTGTCCCACGCCGCCGGCACCGACCCGTCGGCGATGCCGGACCCGTCGTTCGACATCACCGCCCTCCGGCCGCCGCACCTCGGCTTCGGCTCCGGCCTGCACCACTGTCTGGGTCACTTCGTGGCTCGCACGGACATGGCGGTAGCCCTTCCCCTGCTGGCGAAACGCATGCCCGACGCCAGGGCCGACGGGCCGGGCCGCTGGTTGCCGGTCTCGGGCAACACCGGACCCGTCTCGTACCCGATCAGGTTCACGCCGGGCCACTGACCGGGCGTCCGGCGACGCTCAGCGGAAGTGCCCGAGGGTCCACGGGACGTCGGTGACGATGCGGGTCACGCCCCAGCGCTTGAGCTTGCTCGCCTGCGCCCTGGACGTGACACTCCGTGCCGACACCGCATGGCCGTCAGCGACCGCTCGCTCGACGTAGTCCGCCGAGAGTGCACGCCGGTCGAGCATCAGCACGTCGACCCACGCCGGGACCTTCGACAGGTCGAAGCGGGCGGTCGAGCTGTAGTTGATCCAGCCCACCGGGAACCGGGGGTCCAGCTTGTTCATGCGCTGCACCGTGGACAGCTGGCTCGAGGTGAACAGGGTGCACCGGGGAGACTTGGTCGTCGCGAGGAGCTTGTCGATCATCCGCCTCGACTGCACGACGCTGAACCCGCCGGGCTTCAGCTCGTGCTGCCGGAAGCAGCTCGTGTGCGACCGGTCTGCCTCGGAGTCGGTCCTGAACGTGGCGACGTGGACGAAGCCCGAGGCTCCCGGGTGGTCGAGGCGACCCATGTAGCGGCTGCTGCGGTGGGAGACCGACCCCCAGCCGTTCGTGGTCCGTTGCAGGGTCGAGTCATGGTTCGAGTAGAGCCGCCCATCGGAGGACGACCACCAGTCGGTCTCGTACCCGCAGGCGCCGAGCCCGTTCACGGCCCGGCTCGCGGCCGGCGTCGTGTCCTCCATGTACACCTTGCCCCCGGAGCGCGTGAGCCCATGCCCGAGGCTGCGGTGACCGATGACCATCACGCCCGACAGACATGCCAGCTCCTTGCTGTTCCAGGCCACAGGAGGCTCGGGCTGGGCGCACGGCACCTTGGTGAACCGCAGGGTCCACACCACCACCGCACCGTCGGCCACCTGCACGTCCACGTTCGGGACGGCCTCCACGACGTGCTCGACCAGGACTGCCGGGTAGGTGCCAGCCGGGCTCGGGACCCCGTCGATGGTGTAGCCGAAGGCGCCGTCGGCCGGGATGGTCACGAGATCAGCAGCACTGCCGTCGGCGGGTTCGCACACGTCCTGCGCCGTCGGGGGCGTCGGACTGACCGGCGCCGGCGCTCCGACGTCGGCCGCCACCGGCGACTGGATGCCGACCAGCGGCAGTGCGACGGCACAGACGCCGACAAGGGTGATCTTGCGCAACGTGTTCACGTTGGGCGCCTCCGAGAAAGTCGATCCGACGTCGTGCGGCACCGTATGACGCGGGCAGTCCGCCGCCGACTGGTTCGCCGAAAGATGGCCCGACCGAGCCATGTCATACCTCGCCAAGCAGGCATCCGGACCGGCCGCGGCCCCCGGCCTGCGTCCGGTCGGGGAATCCGACCGGCCCGCCGCGGGTTCCTCCGACATGACGCTCGCACTCACCGGCTCCACCGGCCACGTCGGCGGCCGGGTCGCCGCGCTGCTGGCCGACCTCGCCCCGGTGCTGCTGGTCCGCGACGCCACCCGAGCCCCGTCCATCGCCGGCGCGCAGGTCCGGCTCGCGTCGTACGGCGCCGACGCCACGGACGCCCTGGCAGGCGTCGACGTCCTGTTCATGGTGTCGGGCGCCGAGGCGGTGGACCGCCGCGCCCAGCACCGCACGTTCATCGACGCCGCCGCTCGCTCGGGGGTCGGACACATCGTGTACACGTCGTTCGCGGGTGCCGCGCCCGACGCCGACTTCACGCTCGGCCGCGACCACGCCGACGCCGAGGAGGCGATCAGGGCCAGTGGCATGGCGTACACGCTGCTCCGCGACAACTTCTACTCCGACCTGCTGCCCTACTTCGCCGACGAGCAGGGCGTGATCCGCGGACCCGCCGGCGACGGTCGCGTCGCGGCCGTCGCCCGGGCGGACGTCGCCGACGTCGCCGCCGCGGTGCTGCGGGACCCCACCTCGCACGCCGGGTCGACGTACGAGCTCACCGGGCCGGAGGCGCTCACGCTGTCCGAGGTCGCCGCCCGTGCCGGTGCCGTCCTGGGTCGCGGCCTGAGCTTCCACGACGAGACGACGGACGAGGCCTACGCCTCCCGCGCGTCGTACGGCGCCGAGCAATGGCAGCTGGACGCCTGGGTGAGCACCTACACCGCGATCCGCAACGGCGAGGTCGGGCAGGTGACCGACGACGTGGCGCGGGTGACCGGGCACCCGGCGCGGACCCTCGAGCAGGCGCTGACCGGCACCAGCCCCTGACGTCGAGCCTCGCGTCGGGTCGAGAGCCGCCCGCGCAGCCGCTGACCGGCTGCGGCTGTCATCCCTGGGTCAACCCCGGTCACTCGCGCGGGCTCGGAGCAGAGCGGCCGCGAGCAGGAAGTCGTGGTCGGTGTGGGTCGCCGGTGCGACGCGGGCCGACGGGGAGCCCAGCGAGACGCTGCCGTAGACGTGCTGGATGCCGGACGCCTGGCCGGCTGCGCCGTCCTCGCGCGCCCACATGCTCGCCGGGGCGCACGGCGCCTGCCGGTTGACGTCCCCGCCGAACACGGTCGTCCCGGCTCCGTCGTACCTCGCCAGGACCCCCCGGAGCTCGGTGCACTCGGCGTCGTTGGCGTGCCGCGAGGCGGCCGTTCCGCGGGTGCTCAGGTGCGCGGTGCAGGCGGTGACCGACCGCACCGTCGAGGCGCAGATCCACCTGCGCTCCTCGGGTCCGGCTTGGACGGTGAACGCCTGGTCGTGCGACACCGTGATCCGTGCCCGGGTGAGCACCGCGATGCCGAAGACGCCGCGATGCCCGGGGCTGACGCAGCGGAGTGGCTCACCGTCCTCTCGGACGGCCGCGAAGCGGAGGTGGTAGCCGGTGCGACGCGCCATCGACACGGCGTCGGCGCTGCAGGTCTCGTTGAGGGTCACCACCGCGGGCTCGTGCTCGACGACCTGCGCGGCCGCCTCCTCCACGACGGCCGGGTAGGCGGTGCGCGGGTAGCAGCCGGCCGCACCGGACAGGCACAGGTTCATCTGGAGGACCGTGTACGACCCGCCCGAGGTGGGTGCCTCGGTCGAGACCACGCCGGCCAGCGCGACCGCGGCGGCGGCCACTGTGACGAGGGACGCGAACGTGCGCACGAGGTGCTCCAGGGGAGTGGGACGACGTGGTGTGGTTCGTTGCGCCCGCGCCCCCGGATGGGCCTCGCCGCGCAGGTACTACGACCAAGGTCTGATCGACGGTGCCTCTGAGCGCCCCCTAACGTTCTGCGTGGGGTCACCGCCGCAGGCCCGCCCCCCCTTGCGTTCGCGGCGGTGACCCCCACATCTCGGAGACGAGAAACTGGGTGCGCCGATGCGCCGGAACCGAGTGAGAGCCGCTCTGTCGTCGGGTCTCGTGGCGGCGCTGGTCGTCGCGCTGTCCTTCACCTGGACGGTCGAGTCGGTAGCGGTCGCCCCCGCCGCACCCACGCTGCTGGGACCGGCGAACGGCGCCTCGGTCACACTCCCGGTGACGATCACCTGGGCGCCGCCCAGTGCCCCGAACGCGGTGGGCGGCTACAACTGGGAGGTGAGCCGGACGGCCGCGTTCACCTCGGTGATCGAGCGGAACCCGGTGCTGGTCTCCGGCGCGGCTGCCACCGAGGACGTGGTGAGCGGCTTGGCACAGGGCACCTACTTCTGGCGCGTCCAGGCCGTGAGTCGCGACCTCGAACCAGGGGTCTGGTCGTCGTCACGCAGCTTCACCGTGACCGGCGCGGGGCCCGCGGTGCCGGCGGCCCCGGTGCTCGACCCGCCGTCGGGTGCCACCACGTTCCGCCCGTTGGAGACGATCACGTTCTCCTGGTCGGCGGTGCCAGGAGCGGTGAGCTACGTCCTGCAGGAGTCGACCGATCCGGCGTTCCCGGTGGACACCCGGGTGCGTCAGGTGAACCTGCCCGGGACCACCGAAAGGATCTCCCTCAACTCCGGCAACCAGGGCAGCTTCCAGGCCCGCGTCCTCGCGGTCGACGCGGACGGGCTGATGGGGCTCCCCTCGAATCTCGTCGACTTCAGCGTCCAGGACAGCAACCCGCTGCCGCCCGCGCCGCTGCTGCAGGGTCCCGGCAACGGCTCGACCGCACAGCTGCCGGTCGCTCTGTCCTGGAGCCACGTGCCCAACCACCAGGACGACGGCTACCAGGTCCAGGTCTCGTCGAGCTCGTCGTTCGGCACGATCGAGAAGACCTTCCGGAGCACGGAGAACCGTCTGGTCGTCCCGACCCTGAGTCCCGGCACGAAGTTCTGGCGGGTGCGCTCCCAGCACGGGTACGTCGGTGCCACCGAGGCCTACACCGCCTGGTCGGCGACGCGCACGTTCTCGCTCTCCTCCACCCCGCTGCGCATCTCGACCGCGACCTTCCCTGCCCGCGTGTTCAGCGGCGCGGAGGCCAGGGGGAGCCTCGACCTGACGGGCAACGCACCATCAGGTGGCGCCACCGTGGCCCTGTCCACCGACCGTCCGGAGCTGCTGCCGGAGCTGCCTGCCTCGCGGCAGGTCCCCGCTGGGAGCTCGTCGGTGCCGGTGCTGGTGGCGCCGACCGGTTTCCCCAACTCGCTGAGGGGGATGCGGGTCGGATTCGTCACCACGCCGACCGCGGTGACGCTGACCGCGACGTACAACGGGAGTTCCACGGCCACCACGATCACTCTGCTGCCGCCGACGCTGAACGACACGCCGCTGCAGCTGTTCCCGGTCAAGGCGACCGGAGGTGCCGACATGCTCGGGATCGTCGATCTCGAGGTCGGTTGCTTCGCCGGGTTCTGCGACGGGCTCGCCCCTCCCGGAGGGTTCCCGGTCAACCTGTCGAGCTCGTCGTCCTCGGCGACCGTGCCCGCGACGTTCCTCATCCCCGCCGGCGCGGGCGGTGACTCCTTCCCGATCCGGACCAGTCCGGTCTCGAAGCTCACCCACGTCACCATCACTGCTCGAGCGGGCGGCGTCACCGCGAACTGGACACTGACGCTGACGCCGTCACCGGAGCTCGACGCGCTGTCGCTGGTGCCGGCCCAGACGTCGAGCGCCTCGCAGGGTCAGGTCACGATCCCGCCCTCCGAGGTCCTCGGGCACGACCAGCTGGTGCGGGTGACGAGCAGCGACCCGGCGATCGCCTCCGTGCCCGAGTTCGCGACGGTCCCGTCCTCGACCGGGCTCGGGCGCTTCGACATCGTCGCGCACCCCGGAGGTGCGTCGCGCGTGGTCACGATCACCGTCACCGGGGGCGGCGTCTCACGCTCGGCCGAGCTCACCGTGTCGCCGGCAGTCCCGGCGCTCACCTCACTGTCGGTGAGCCCCGGAAGCGTGCCCGGAGGGAGCCCCGCGACCGGCACGGTCACCATTGCCGGCCCGGCACCGGCCGGGGGCGTGACCGTGAGCCTGGGCAGCAACCTGCCGGGGTCCGCGTCCGTTCCCCCGTCGGTCCAGGTGCCCGCCGGCGCGACGAGCGCCGCCTTCCCGGTGACGACCTTCCCGGTCGACAACACCACGGTCCAGCTGTCGGCGAGCCTCGACTCGGTGACGCAGTTCGCGGCCCTGGGCATCACCCGTGCGGCCTCGGGCCTGACCGCCGTGTCGCTCAGCCCCACCAGCGTCATCGGTGGTGGCTCCTCGACCGGCACCGTGACCCTCGGTGGCGCCGCTCCCTCGGGCGGGACCGTGGTGACCCTGTCCGACGACTCATCGGCTGCCGTCACTCCGGCGAGCGTCACCGTGCCCGCCGGGGCCACCAGCCGGACCTTCACCGTGACCACGTCCGCGGTCCCGTCCTCGACGTCGGTGCTCATCTCGGGCACCTCCGGTGGTGTCACCCGCACTGCCACCCTGACCGTCGGACCTGCCGCGACCAGCACCCTGCCGGCACCGGCGCTGTTGTCACCGGCCGCGGACGCCCGCTTCTCCCGCGGGCAGTCGATCACCTTCGACTGGGCCGACGTGGCCGGTGCTGCCGGCTACCAGATCCAGATCGACGACCAGAGCTCGTTCTCCTCTCCGACCGTCGACGCGAGCACGGCGCCCTCGACGTACTCGACCAGCACGCTTCCGGCCGCACGGATGTGGTTCCGGGTCCGGGCGACGGGCACCTCCGGCGCAGCCGGGGCATGGTCCGCCTCCCGGAGGTTCGAGGTCCGGTAGCTCCGTCGGGGACGACCCCGGTGATCCTCAGGCCGCCACCCTGGGCAGCCGCCGCACGGCCGGCACCGCACTCACCGCGCCCGAGATCGCGACCCCGATCACGGTCATCCCGATCAGGGTGGGGCGCACGCCGAAGCCGACCGTCGCCAGCCCGGCCAGCACGTTGCCGAGCGGGATCAGACCGGCACTCGCCAGGTAGTCGTAGCTGGAGACGCGCGACAGCGACCGCTCCGGGATGTGCTCCCCCAAGGAGGTCTCCCACAGCGTGAACGCGCAGGTCACGCAGATGCCCGTCAGCAGCTCCAGCACGCCGATCGTCCAGACCCCGAGGCCGCTGCCGATGACCGCCGCCTGGAGGGACGACCCGACCAGCGCCAGGGCGGCCACCCGCAGCGCGAACCTCGGCCGCCAGCGCAGCAGGAGCAGGTCGCCGAGGATGTTGCCGACCCCGAAGAACACCGTGATCAGCGCCCAGGACTGCGCGCCGTCGTACTCGGACTGCATCAGCACCGGCCCGATCACGAAGATCGAGGGCAGCACGACGACGTGGTAGGAGCCCATGCCCGCCAGGAACCCGACCACCCAGCTGCGGCTGCGGACCTCGGCCCAGCCCTCGCGCAGGCTGCCCCAGAAGTGGGTCGTCGTCGCCGACGGGTCCTCCTCGGCCAGCGCCCGCTCCACCATCCGCGGCTTCAACGGCAGCAGCAGCACCAGCGAGACCGCGAACGTCGCGGCGTCGAAGACCAACGCCCCGCCGGGTCCGCCCGCGAACGCGATCAGCAGACCCGCGATCGCCGGGCCGACGACGTTGCCGGCCGAGTAGGTGAGGCCACGCAGGGCGTTCGCCGGCTGCACGTTGGCCGGACCGACCGTCGTCGGCAGCAGACCGCTGAACGCCGGCGCGAAGAAGGCATCGGCCGCACCGAACACCGCCGCGACCACCACCAGGTGCGCGGTGTCGGCCGTGCCGGTGAGCAGCAGCGTGGCCGCGACCGCCTGGCAGACCAGGCGGACGGCGTCGGAAGCGATCAGGATCCGCTTGCGGTCCAGCCGATCGGCCCACACCCCGGCCGGGATCGCCAGCAGCACGAACGGCAGGAACTGCGCGGTCGAGACGAGCGCGACCTCCTTGACGCCACCACCGATGGAGAGCACCGCGAACGGCAGCGCGATCTGGGTGACGCGGTCGCCGAGGACCGAGAGCACCTGGCTGCCGAACAGGAGCCGGTACTGCGGCTCGTCGCGCAGCACGGCGGGCACCCGCACTCGCTTGGTCAGCACCGGGCAAGGATGCCAGCGACGGTGCGGCGCGGCGACGCGTTAATCGAGTCGCCGCGGGTGCCCGGCCCCGCCAGACTCCTGCCGTGCGCGAAGCGATCCTGTCCGGCCTCGTGACCGGCCTCGCGATCGCGATGCCGGTCGGCGCCGTCGCGGCCCTGATCGTGGCGCTCACGGCACGCACGTCCTTCCGGGTCGGGCTCGGCGCCGCGGTGGGCGTGGCCACCGTCGACGGGGGGTACGCCGCCGTGGCCGTGCTCGCCGGGGGCGTGGTCGCCCGGGTGCTGGCGCCGATCGCGCACGCCGCTGCGGATCGGCTCGGTCGTGGTGCTGCTGGTGATAGCGGCCTGGCTGGTGGTCTCCGCCCTCCGACCACACCGGGAGTCCGACACCCGGGCCGGCTGGGTGACGACGCCCCTGCGCGCCTGGACGACCTACGTGGCGATCACGGCGGTCAACCCGGCGACCGTGATCTACTTCGCGGCCATCGTGCTCGCCAACCGCGAGCTCGTCGACGGGGTTGCCGAGGCCACCGCGTTCGTGCTCGCGGCGTTCCTGGCCAGCGCGTCGTGGCAGGTGCTGGTGGCCGGCACGGGAGCACTGCTCGGCCGGGCCCTGACCGGGCCACGCGCGCGGGTGGTCACCGGCCTCGTGTCCGGCGCCGCGATCGCGGTGCTGGCGCTGCGCAGCCTGGGCTGACCGCGGGGTGGGTCAGCGAGGACGCCGGCGACGCACCATCGGTGACGGGTCGGGCGGGGTGTGCACGGGCACGTTCTCGTTCTGCCGCTCACGGACGGCCAGCTTGATCTGCTGGAGGTTGTTGCGCAGCAGGTCGGAGACCAGCTCGTCCATCCGTGGGTCTCCGAGCATCTCGATCAGCACCCGCAACGTCGTCTCGCTGACCTGGCCGACGACCGCGTCGTACCCCGGGAGCCTGCCGACCACCCGCAGGTTGGGGTCCTCGCGCACCTTCTCGGCCACCAGCCGCTTGAGCTCGTCGTGGTTCTCGACGAGGGCTGCGGAGATGTTCTTCGTGTAGTGGCCGGTCTGGATCACGTCGGCGACCTCGTCCAGCACGGCGATCGTGATCGGCCGCTTGACCAGGTCGGCGAACCGCTGGGTCAGGGAGTTGACGTGCCGGATCCCGAAGGGGGTGTGCAGCCCGCGGCGGACCAGCGCGCGCGTCAGCAGGGCAGCACCGATCGCCAGCACGAGGAGCACGAAGAGGGTCAGGAACACCAGCTGCACGACGCTGCGCTCCCCCAGCCAGTCGATCACCCGATCAGCCCGTGACCTCGTCGACGAAGCACCAGCGCCAGTCCTCGCCGGGCTCGGCCGATCGCATCACCGGGTGGCCGGACTCGCGGAAGTGCGCACTCGCGTGCCGCCCGGGCGAGGAGTCGCAGCAGGCGATGTTGCCGCAGCCGACGCACATCCGCAGGTGCACCCACGACATGCCCTGCTCGCGACAGGTGTGGCACTCACCGGGCGAGTGCGGCTCGACCGGGTGCTGGACCGCGCGCAGGTGCTCGCAGTCACCTTCCAGGGACACCGGGGCGGCGCCCCGCACCGCGGCCCGCTCCCGATCGCTGTACTCCAACATGGACTCCTCGATGTCGAGCATCGCCAGCACCTGCCGTACCACGTCGTGGGCGACGGTGCCGGTGCTGCGCACCTCGAGCACGTGCTTGCGCTCGGCGTCGATCATCTCGCGCCGGAGCCGCGCGTAGGTCTCGCTCGGCGTTTCGTCCTCGCTGGCGCCCAGCGACTCCCAGGCGGAGAAGTTGCGGCGCTCCAGACGGTCCTCGATCTGGGACCGCACGTCGTACGGGTCGTCGTCGTCGATCGCCTCGAGGGCGGCGAAGCCGGCCTGCGACGCCTGCTGGAGGAGGTTGGCGCGCGCGAGTGCGTCGGCCAGGGGGTCGGGCGACGGCACGTTCAGGCGGCGCGCGAGCCAGGGCAGAGTGAGGCCCTGCAGGAACAGCGTGCCGGCCGTGACCGTGAAGGCGACCAGCAGCAGCAGCTCGCGGTGCGGGGTCCCCGGGGGGATCACGAACGCCGCCGCGAGGGTCACCACCCCCCGCATCCCGGCCCACCCGATGATCGCGGTGAACGCCCACGAGGGTCGTCGGTGGCTCGTCGGGTCCGGGCCCGGCCGGATCAGCAGGAAGCGTGCGGCGAAGACCCACACCATCCGGATCACGATCACGGCCAGCAGCACGACCGCGCAGACCACGGCGACGCGGGCCCGGCTCACCTGCTCACTGGCGACGTTGCTGATGATCGAGCTGGCCTGGAGGCCGATCAGCAGGAACACCGCGCTCTCGAGCAGGAACGCGATGCTGGCCCAGTTCATGCGCTCCTGGATCCGGGACTGCGCGGTCTGCAGGATCGGCGCCTTGTGTCCGAGCAGCAGCCCGGCCACCACCACGGCGATCACGCCGCTGGCGTTGATCTCCTCGGCGAGCACGTACGCCGCGAACGGGGTGATGAACGACAGTCCGCTGTCCAGCAGCGGGTCGGTGAGCCGGCGCCGTACCTTGCCGACCACCACGAACAGCAGCACGCCCACGAGTACGCCGCCCCCGGCGGCGACCACGAAGTCCCGAGCCAGGATCTGCCACGCCACGGTGCTGGCCAGCGCGGTGCGCAGGGCGACCAGCGCGGTCGCGTCGTTCAGGAGCGACTCGCCCTCCAGGATCGTCACGATCCGCCGCGGCAGGCCGATCCGGCGCCCGATCGCGGTGGCGGCGACAGCATCCGGTGGGGCGACGACCGCGCCGATGGCGAGCGAGAGGCCCCACGACAGGTCGGGGACCAGCCAGTGCGCGACCGCGCCCACCCCCAGGGTCGTGACCACGACGAGTCCGACCGACAACAGCAGGATCGGCCGCCGGTTGGCGTTGAAGTCGACCAGTGACGTGGACAGCGACGCCGAGTAGAGCAGGGGCGGCAGCAGACCGACCAGCACCACCTCCGGCTCCAGCGAGACCGCGGGCACGAACGGCAGGTAGGACGCGACGATGCCGACGATGATCAGGACCAGCGGCGCCGACAGGTCGTAGCGCCGGCAGAGCGCCGTGACCGCGATGACCGTGACGCCCAGGACGACCAGGCCGAAGGCGATGTGCACCGGGACATCCTCCCAGCACTCAGCTCAGGAGTCGTCCTCGATCAGCCCGACCTCGCGCATCACCTGTTCGAGCATGCCTTCGACGTGGAGCTCGACGGTCGACTCCTCGGCCGGCCGGGTCACCTGCTGGACCTCGCCGTCGCGCCAGAACCACACGTGCGGGCTGATCGAGCCCGGCACGTCGTACTCCCCCTGCGCGACGCGGATCAGGGTGGTCGTCGCCTGCACCATGCCGATGCCGGTGATCGGGTGCACCGCGACCAGGTGCCGGTTGGGCACCACGAACAGCACGCCGTGGGCCGGCGACTCGATCAGGAAGTCCTCGCGGAGGAGCTGGTCCATCGTGAACGCCCTGCTGGCGTTGAAGAAGCCGCCGATGCTCAGGTGCACGCGCGACTGCAGGTCGTCTCCGAGCGGGATCACGTCGTCGGCCCGCAGCCGGGACAGGTTGGCCAGGGCCGCCTCCCGGATCCCGGGCCACCCACCGAGCAGCTCGATGTCGTGCGCCCCGGCGAGCGTCTCCACGTGCTCGGGGTGGTCGATCGAGGCCAGACCGACCAGCCCGTCGCCGAGCGCCTCCGCGGAGTCCGGCCGCATCGGCAGGTCGTCGGTCGCCCAGAGCCGGAGGTAGAGGCGGTCGCGCACCGTCTCGAGGTCGCGCTCCTTGGGGGTCGCGTGCGCCGCGACGATGCCGTCGACGTGCTGGGAGAGCAGCACCGGCCAGCTGCGCTCGGCCTCCTGCACGGCGAGCAGGGCGACGTTGGTCAACCCGTAGCTCCGGCCGTCGGTGCCGCGGAGGTAGCCGTCGTCGTACGTGCACTCGATGCCGTGCTCGGCGAAGACCTGCCGCGCGAGGGCGGCGAACTTGGCCGCCTGGGCGCCGGAGGCGAACATCGGGAGCCCAGGGTCGGGCTCCCGCGCCGCCCACTCAGGGGCCGTGGCTCGGCGCCGTCGTCGGAACATCCCCATCCCTTGAACCTAGCCGCAGCCGCCGCTCGGCGGTCAAGGTTCAGGAGGACGTCTCCGCGACCCAGAGCATCGGGTCACCCCAGCCGAGGTCGTCCACGCCGTACTTGTCGAGCGCGAGCACGGCTAGGGTCCGTCGATGTGCGGCGAACGTGAGCACGTGGGCCACCATCCCGCCGTACGTGAAGACCTGGGCGGGCTCGCAGAGGGCATCGACGAAGGTGTCGTCCAGACGACCGGTCTCGACCACCTCGCGCACGTGGGTCAGGTACACCGGGCCCTCGGCGGCGAGGCGCTCCCGCATCGACGCCAGGGACTCGTTCTCCTCGAGCGACCAGTCGTAGGCGCGGTCGGCCAGGGCGGCGTTCCACATGCCCATCTGGCCGATCAACCGGGACAGGATCCGGCGCAGCGTGCTCGGATCGGGATCGTCGTCGACGTTGACCACGATCGGTTCGTCGAGCTGCGCGTCGCTCACGCGTCCGGCACACCGGAGGATCTCGCCGGTCAGCCAGACGTGGTGCTCGACCATGCGGGTCAGGAGGTCCATGGAGCTCACCTTGTCTCGTGCGGGCAGCCGGATGCTGCCGGGTGGATGGAAGTGCACGCCGCTGGGCGCCTCGATCCGGATCGCCCTCGGTCTCCGGCGCCACTGCGCCGGTGGGTCGCCGTAGGCCCGGGCGAACGCGCGCGTGAACGCCTCCTGCGATCCGTAGCCGGCCTCGACCGCGATGTCGAGGACGGTGCGGTCGGTCGACAGGAGCCGGTACGCCGCTCGCTCGAGCAGGATCCGGCGCCGGAACCGGCGCGGTGGCTCTCCGGCCACAGAGGACACCACCCGGTCGAGGTGGAAGCGCGACAGGTACAGACGTCCCGCGAGCTCCTCCCCCGAGGCGTCGTGATCGTCCAGCGCGTCGGCGAGGACGTCCACGAACGCCGTGAAGGTGTCGGTTGCGGTCATGGGTCGATGGTGCCCCCGGCACCGCCCCGGTTGCTTGATCGGGCTTGCTGGCATCCGCGGGGGCGGTCGGGTTGTGGGGGCGGGAGGGTTTGGGGGTCGGGGGGTTGGGGGCCAGGGGGGCGGGGGCCAGGGGGGATAGTCCCGGCCATTCGGCACCTCGAACGGGTGCTGCACGGTGCTTTCTGGCCGGGACTATCCGCGCAGCCGGTCCAGCAGCGCGCGACCGTAGGCGTTGTCGGCGGAGACGTCGACGTAGCGCTCGCCAGCGGCCAGGACCGCGAAGCCACCTCCGGGCCCGGGCAGCGGCTCGAGACCCTCGAACGTGTCGCCGAGCAGTTCGCGGAGCTGGTCCTCCCGGGGCACCCAGACCGCTTCGGATGCCTCCAGTGCGTCGAGGGCCCACTCGGTGGTGCCGTTGAACGCGAGCACCGGCGTGCCGTCGGGAAGGCGGGCGGACTCGATCACCATGTCGCTGAGCACGAACACGTCGTCGTCGAGGTCGCGGTCGGGCACCAGGAACCGGTCGCCGTTGTCCGGCGTCCAGTCCAGTCCGGCGTCGCGGAGGGCGACGGCCAGGTCACGGCTGAGCATGAGGTCCAGTCTGCGCCAGCGCCCTGATCGCCTCGTCCAGCGTCCGGCGGTTGTCCCGGCGGCACCGGACCTCGACCACCTCGATCCCGCCGTTGGGCGTGGCCAGGGCCTGCTGCAGCTCGGGCACCGACTCGACCCGCCAGTGCGGCGTCCGGGTCGCGGCGCACAGCGCCGCCAGGTCGACGCCGTGCGGTGTGCCGAAGAGCCGCTCGAACCGGTCGGCGTACGCCGGGTCGCCCTGCTCGAGAACCGCGAAGATCGAGCCACCGTCGTCGTTGACCACGACGATCGTGAGATCGGGGCGTGGCTCGTCGGGACCCAGCACCAGTGCCGTCGTGTCGTGCAGGAACGTCACGTCGCCGACCAGCAGCAGGTTGCGCGCGCCTGGCCGGATCAGCGCGGCGCCGATGGCGCTCGAGATGGTGCCGTCGATGCCGGACAGGCCGCGGTTGGCCAGGACCTTGCGTCGCCGGCCGACCTCGTAGTGCGCGGCCATCAGGTCGAGGTCGCGGATCGGGTTGGAGGCGCCGACGAACAGCTGTCCGCCCGGGGGTACGGCGGCGCTCACCTCACGGGCCACGGCCAGCGGCCCGAGCCCGTCGGCGTCGACGAGCGCGTCGAGCGCCCGGGACAGCTCGGCGTCGGCGGCCTTCCAGGCCGCGAACCAGCCGGTCTGGTCCGGTTCGGCCGTCACCACCTCGGCGTGCCGGCTGACCGGGAAGGGCCGCTCCCGCCAGCGCCCGAGCGGTGGCACCGAGACCACCTCGATCCCGCTGCCGAGCAACCGCGTGACCGGCCGGGACAGCGTCGGGTGGCCGTAGACGACGACCCGTTCGACCTGCGCGCCGAGGTCGCCGTCGAGCAGCAGCCGGTAGGTGCGGATCGCGCTGTCCCCGGTGCGGGAGCCGCTGGACGGTTCGGCGAGCAGCGGCCAGCGGGACCGCTCCGCGAGCTGCCGGGCGGGTGGCCCGGCGTCGTCGCCCGCGATGACCACGGTCCGGGGGCCTGCGGGGAGGTGGGTGGTGTTGCGGTCGCGGTCGCAGTCGCGGTCGCGGTCGCGGGCGCGAATTACCAAGTTCTCCTGGTGTTCTGTCACTTCCCATGGGGAATTGCCCGTGACAAGTGACTGATTACCAAGAGAACTTGGTGTTTGGCCCCCGGCACCCGGCACCAACGGCTCCACGAACTGAACGTTCACGTGCACCGGTCCCCCGCCCACCTCGAACACCAGGTCCTGGGCCGACACGACGTCCAGGGTCGGGGCGGCGTCACCGTAGAGGCCGACCTGGTCGGTGGTCTGGTTGGCGCCGGTGCCGCGCATCGACGCCGGGCGGTCGGCGGTCACCACGACCAGGGGTACGCCGGCGTGCGCGGCCTCGAGCACGGCCGGGTGCAGGTTCGCGGCGGCGGTGCCGGAGGTGCAGAACACGACGGCCGGGCGGTGGCTGCCCTTGGCCAGGCCGAGCGCGAGGAAGCCGGCGGTGCGCTCGTCGATCCGCGTGTGCAGGGTGACCAGGCCGGCCTTCGCGGCGTCGTACGACGCGAACGCCAGCGGTGCGCTCCGCGAGCCGGGGCACAGCACCAGGTGCTCGACACCCTCGGCGACCAGCCGGTCGACCAGCGCGCGGGCGAGCGCCGTCGACGACGAGAACGACGTCACCGGACCAGCCCCTCCACCGCGCGCAGCCGGGCCTCCCAGTGCGCCACCCGGTCCGGCGGCGCGGCCAGCCGGTCCAGCGCCTCGGGCGACGGGATCGGTCGCGCGACCGGCAGCACCCCACCGACCGGCAGCAGCGGCATGTCGATCACGTCGTCGGTCAGCAGGGAGATCGTGGCCAGGCCGCACGCGTACGGCAGCTCCGGCAGCGCCGCCGCCAGCGCGATCCCGGCGGCGATCCCGACCGAGGTCTCCAGCGCGCTCGACACCACCACCGGCAGCCCGATCTCCTCGGCGATCCGCAGGCAGGCGCGTACACCGCCCAGCGGCTGCACCTTCAGCACCGCGATGTCCGCGGCGTGCAGGTCGCGCACGCGGTAGGGGTCCTCGGCCCGGCGGATCGACTCGTCCGCCGCGATCGGCACGTCGACCGCCCGTCGAACCGCTGCCAGGTCCTCGACCGAGGCGCACGGCTGCTCGACGTACTCCAGCCCCCCGGCCGCCCGCTCCAGCAGCCGGATCGCGGTGACCGCCTCGTCGACGTCCCAGCCCCCGTTGGCGTCCACCCGGATCGCGCCGTCGGGACCGAGCGCGTCGCGCACCGCCTCGAGCCGCCGCTCGGCGTCGCCCAGCGTCTGGCCGGGCTCGGCGACCTTGACCTTCGCCGTCGCGCAGCCGCTCTCGATCACGATCGTGTGCGCGTGCTCGGCGGAGACGGCGGGCACCGTCACGTTCACCGGTACGACGTCGCGCACCGGGGCCGGCCACCCGTCCACGGCAGCCTCGATCGCGCAGCGCAGCCACGCGGCCGCCTCGGTGTCGCGGTACTCCAGGAACGGGCTGAACTCCCCCCACCCCTCGGGGCCGTCCAGCAGCACACCCTCGCGCACGTCGATGCCACGGAAGCGCGTGCGCATCGGGATCGAGTAGACCTTCACCGCAGCTCCTTCAGGGCGAGTCGGTCGACTTTCCCGTTGTCCAGCAGGGGAATCTCGTCCACCACCACCACTTGGCGCGGCGCCCACTCCCGCGGGTGCTCGGCAGACACCCAGTCCCGCGCCTCGTCCAGCCCGAGCGCTCCGACGACCACGGCCACCACCCGCTCGCCCCACTCCGCGTCCGGCACCCCGACCACCTCGACCGCGGTCACCGTCGGGTGCGCTCGCAGCCGGCGGGCCACAGCCGAGGCAGGCACCTTCACAGCGCCGCTGGTGACCACGTCGTCCGCCCGACCGAGCACTTGCAACCGCCCGTCGTGGTCGATCTCGCCGAGGTCGGAGGTCACGAACCAGCCGCCCTCCAGCACGCTCGCGGTCAGGTCGGGGTCGCCGTCGTACCCGTCGAACAGCACCGGCCCGGCCAGCCGCACCAGCCCGTCGGCGCCGATCTTCACCGCCACCCCGTCCAGCGGCAACCCGTCGTAGACGCAGCCGCCCGCGGTCTCGCTCATGCCGTACGTCGCCGTCACGCGCACGCCGGCGTCCGCGGCACGCGCGCGCAGTGCCGGGTCGAACGAGGCACCTCCGACCAGCACCGTGTCGTAGCTGCGCAACAGGTCGAGGTCGGCCGGGTCGTCGAGCATCCGCCGGAGCTGCGTGGGCACGACCGAGACGTAGGACCGCTCCGGACGGGCGGTCAGCACCCGGTCCGGCGGCTCCCCCGCCAGCAGCGCGCGCACGACCACCTGCAGGCCGGCGACGTACGACGGGGGCAGCAGCAGCGTCCAGCGTCCGGGCCCGCCGAGCCGGTCGTGCGTCGCGCGGGCGGACGCCAGGACGGCGTCCCGCGACAGCGCGACCCGCTTCGGCCGTCCCGTGGACCCGGAGGTCTCGATCAGCAGCGGCTCGGCGACCGGTGCGGCCAGCCAGTCCGCGAGCAGCCCGATGATGTCCTCGGCGGGGCCGGAGACGGGGCGCAGGCTGCTCACTCGCGTCACGCTAGCCCAGCTGTAACGCGGGGTTATGGTCGCTGCACACGGCGCGTACCGCGTGTGCAGCGACAACACGCCGTGGGCAGAGGGCCCCGCCACCTGTCCGCGCGCACAGGTGGCCGCCGACGAGCAACAACCCACGCGCTGTTGACGCTGCGCACGGCGTACAACACGTGTGCAGCGACCATAACCCCGCGTTACAGCCGCCCGCCGCCCGCCTGACAGACTCCCGCACCATGGCGACAACGGCGCAGTGGCTCGAAGGAGCACGCCCGCGCACGCTTCCGGCTGCGGTGTCGCCGGTCCTCGCGGGCACGGGCGTGGCGGCGTACACGCACGACGCGCTGTGGTGGAAGGCGCTGCTCGCGCTGCTGGTGTCGCTGGCGCTGCAGGTGGGGGTCAACTACGCCAACGACTACTCCGACGGCATCCGCGGCACCGACGAGGACCGGGTCGGCCCGCTGCGGCTGGTCGGCTCCGGGGTGGCGACGCCCGGCGCGGTCAAGCGGGCGGCGGTCGCGGCGTTCGGCGTGGCCGCGGTGCTCGGTCTGGTGCTCGCGCTCACCACGGCCTGGTGGCTGGTCGCGGTCGGCGCGCTCTGCATCCTCGCCGCCTGGTACTACACCGGCGGCTCGCACCCCTACGGCTACCTCGGCCTCGGCGAGGTGATGGTCTTCGTCTTCTTCGGGCTGGTCGCGGTGATCGGGACGGCCTACGTCCAGAGCGAGACGTTCACCCTTCCCGCGCTCGCGGCCGCGGTCGGCATCGGCGCGATCGCCTGCGCGATCCTGGTCGCGAACAACCTCCGCGACATCCCCACCGACCGCGAGGTCGGCAAGCGCACCCTCGCCGTGGTGCTCGGCGACGAGCGCACCCGCGGCCTCTACGCCCTGCTGGTCGGTGTCGCCCTGGTCGCACTCGTCGCCCTGGTGCTCGCCACCAGCACCGGGGCCGCACTGGCCGGGCTCGGCCTGCTGGTCGCCGCGCGCGCGGCGCGCGTGGTGCTCGGTGGCGCGACCGGTCGCGACCTGGTGCCCGTGCTGCAGCAGACCGGCCTTGCCGAGCTCCTGTACGGCGCCGGCATCCTGGTGGGCCTGCTGATCGCCGCCGGCTAGCGCGAGACTGGTCCCATGCCCGGAGCCGACCTCGTCCGCACGACGTACACCGACCTGCGCGAGCTGCTCGCGACGATCGACGACACCGAGTCCTGGTCGCCGACCGGGGCGGAGGGCTGGTGCGTCCGCGACCTGACCCACCACTGCACGATGGACGCGCAGCGCGCCCTGGTCGCCCTGCACACGCCGTCCGCACGTCGTCCCGACCGGGACGCGGTCAGCTACTGGCAGGGCTGGGGCTCCGATCCGGATGGTGATGCCAACGGCCGCCGCTGGACCCGGGTGAGCGCCAGCATGTTCCTGGTCTGGGACCAGCTCCGCGGGCTGCACGCCGAGACCGCCGACGCGGTCGTGCACGCGAGCGCCACCGACCCGACCTCCGTGGTCGAGACCCAGGGCCACGCGCTGCTGGTCGACGACCTGCTGCGCACCCTCGCGGTCGAGGCGGCGATCCACCACCTCGACCTGGTGGCGCACCTCCCCGACCTGCCCGGACCGTCGGAGCGCGGGTCTCGGCGAGGCGAGAAGGGTGCTCGACGGGCTGGCCGGCAGCCCGTTCCCGGACGAGTGGGACGACGAGCGCGTCGTCCGCCTCGGCACCGGCCGGGCGGTGCCCGACGCCAAGGAGATCCTGCGGCTGGGGCCGGTGGCCCAGCAGCTGCCCCTGTTCAGCTGACGGTCCCGCGTCAGTCGGTGTCCTCGCGCGCCTTCCGCTCCTCGAAGCGCGCGGTGGCGCGGGCGGCCCGCGCCTCGACGGAGGCGGCGAAGCGGTTGCGAGGGGCCGCGAGGAGCTTCCAGGAGAGCACCGAGGAGACCACGGCGGCCACCAGCACGACCACCAGCAGGTTGATCGTGTCGGCCACCAGCGCGTAGATGCCCCAGGTCAGCGCGGCCGTGCCCGTGAACAGCGCGATCCGCAGCAGGGTGTAGGTCCAGAACTCCTTCACGACGCCCACCCTACGAGGGGTGGGGGCGGCTGTTGCACACGACGCCTAGGCTGGAGGGGTGCTCCGGATCCTGCTCTACGTGCTGCTGCTCGCGGCAGTCATCTACACGGTGTTCTGGGCGATCGGGCGCCGCAACAACCCGCCACCCACCACGGCCCCGCGCGGCCCGGTCGGACCGGACGACGACGACGACTTCCTGCGCGAGCTCGACCGCGACCGGCGCCGCAAGAAGAAGAAGGACGACGAGGCCTAGCCTCCGGGCCGGGGTCGGCGCGCCGGATCACCCACCGAGGGCGAGGGTGCGCACCACCAGCTCCACGGCGTAGGAGTGCTGGCTGCCGGAGCCGAAGAAGAAGTTGATCCCGACGAAGTTGAACCACAGGGTCCCCAGCCCGACCAGGGCGACGATCGCGGCGCGGTTGCCCTTCCAGCCCGCCGTCGCGCGGGCGTGCAGGTAGCCGGCGTAGACGACCCAGGTGATGAACGCCCAGACCTCCTTGGGGTCCCAGCCCCAGTAGCGGCCCCAGGCGTACTGCGCCCAGATCGGGCCCGCGATCAGCGCGGCGAACGTCCACACCGGGAACGCGAACGCGTGCCAGCGGTAGGCGAGCCGGTCGAGGCCGGCCAGCGACGGCACCCGCGCCAGGTAGCCGGTCCGGCCCCTGCCCCGGTCCAGCGCGCGCTCCTTGACCAGGTAGAGCGCCGAGCACATGCCGCCCATCGTGAACGCACCGGTCGCCAGGATCGCGGCGACCACGTGGATCACCAGCCACGGCGACTGCAGCGCGTCGCGCAGCGGCGTCACCGGTTCGTAGAGCACCAGTACGTCGACCATCAGGACGGCCAGCACGAAGAGCGTGATCACCGGCGCCATCCAGTCCAGCTGGAACCGGCGGTGCATCACCAGGTAGAGCGCGACCACCACGAACGTCGCGGTCAGCGTGAACTCGTACATGTTGCCCCAGGGCACGCGCGCCGGGTCGGACGCGAGCCCGCGGGTGACCAGGGCAGCGAGGTGCACCACCGCGGCGAAGCCGGTCAGCACCAGCGCCAGCCGGTCGAACAGCTCGGACCGGCCCGAGGAGGGCGGTGGCTCCGGCGGCGCCTGCACCGCGACCGCGCCCCCACCCTCGGCCTCCCTCGAGACGGCGGCAGGCGCGGAGACGGCCGCCACCCTCGGCTTGCTGACGTACGCCGCCAGCTGGGCCAGGAAGGTCAGGAAGTACAGCACCGCGCAGGCCGCGACGGCCTGGTTGCTGAAGATCTCGAACTGCTCGTGCGTCACGTGCGCGACTCCTTGGGCTCCAGTTCGCCGAGGACCTGGTCCAGCTCGCCGGTGAGGTCACCGCCGCTGGACCGGTCGAGCCCGGCCACCTCCACGATCGTACGGTCACCCTCCCGGCGGGCCCGCACCCAGATCCGCCGCGGCCGGATGAACAGCGAGGCCAGCAGCCCGGTCAGCGCCAGCACCATGCCGCCGAGCGCGATCTTGCTGCCGGGGCTCTCGCTCACCTGCAGCCGCACGAACCGGCTCAGCCCGTCGAAGGTGACCGTGCCCAGCCCGTCGGGCAGGGTCTGGCTCCTGCCGAGCGCGAGGTCGATCCGCACCGGCTTGCCGTCGGCCTTCCGGATCGGCTTCGAGGCCCTTCAGGTCGAGCGCGTAGACCGACTGCGCGGCCCCGTCGTCGAGCCCGAGGTCGCCGCTGTAGGCGAGCATCGAGATCGCCGGGTTCCTCGCGTCGGGGAAGGCCGAGAACGGTCCGGTCGCCATCGTGAACGCGTACGTCGGGTAGAACTCGCCGCGCAGCCCGATCTGCTTCGGCTGGGCGTCGGGGGCCTTGACCACGCCGAAGGACGTGAACGCCTCGTTCTCCGGCAGGAACACCGTGGCGCCGGAGTAGGCGACGTTGCCCTTGCCGTCACGCACCGTGATGTGGGGGGCGTAGCCGTGCCCGATCAGGAACACCTTGGTGCCGTCGATGGTGAGCGGGTGGTTGACCGAGATCCGTTGCCGGCGCGGCGCCGACGCGGGCGACGGCTGCACGTCGAGGTCGGCGAAGAACCTGGTCGCGGAGCCGGCCGCGCGGCCCTTGCGGATGAAGGTCACGTCGAAGCTGTCGACCTTGAAGCTGAACGGCTTCAGGTCGTCGGGCCCGAACGCACCGCCGGGCGCGAAGTCGTCGTACTGGCTCAGGGTGTTGGAGAAGCTGTCGCCGGTCACCACGATCACGCCGCCCTTGAAGCCGAACAGGGACCCGATCGCGAAGCCGGCCAGCACGACCAGCACCGAGATGTGGAAGAGCAGGTTGCCGGCCTCACGCAGGTAGCCGCGCTCCGCCGAGACGGCGTCCGTGCTCGCGGCGGCCTCGTCCGCGCTCGTGTCCCGGATCCGGTAGCGGCGCCCGCTGAGCAGGGTGCGCGCCCGGTCGAGGACCTCGTCGGGCGCCACGGCGGTCTCGTAGGAGCGGTGGTCGGGCATCCGGCCGAGGTGCCGCGGCGCCTTCGGGGGCTGGGCTCGGAAGGCCCGCCAGTAGACCGCGCTGCGCGGCACGATGCAGCCCACCAGCGAGACCACCAGCAGCAGGTAGATCGCGGCGAACCACGGCGAGCCGTAGACGTGGAACAGTCCGAGCCTCTCGTAGATCGGGGTCAGGCTCGGGTGGTCGGCCTTCCACCGCGAGGCCCGGAGCGAGTCGACGCCCACCTGTGGCACCACGGAGCCCGGGATCGCGGCGAGCGCGAGCAGGAACAGCAGGATCAACGCGGTGCGCATCGAGGTGAGCTGGCGCCAGGCCCAGCGCCCGAGCTCGACCGGGGTCATCGCCGGCGGTCCCGACGGGGGCGGCGGCACCGGGGCGCTCGCGGCCACCTCGGGCTGTACGTCGGTCACGGCGCGACCCTCCGCCGCCATCAGACGCCCGGGGTGTAGCCGGGGAAGAACCAGTCCCGGAGGTCGGCGACCAGCAGGTCCCACCACCCGGTGACCAGCAGCAGGCCGACGACCACCAGCATCAGGCCACCGGCGCGGGTCACCCACACCTGGTGCCGGCGCACCCAGGCCACCGCGCCGAGCATCCGCCGCCAGGCCAGGCCGGCGAGGATGAAGGGCACGCCGAGGCCGAGGCAGTAGGCGAAGCCGAGCAGGGCGCCGCGCCCGGCGGTCGCCTCGTGGGTCGCGAGGCCGAGGACCGCGGTCAGGGTCGGGCCGATGCAGGGGGTCCAGCCGAGACCGAAGAGCACGCCCAGCAGCGGCGCGGCCGCGAGACCGACGGCCGGCACCCGGTGCACGCGGAGGTCGCGCTGGAACCACGGCACCACGCCCACGAACGCCAGCCCGACCAGGATCGTGACCACGCCGAGGCCGATCGTGATCGGTCGCTGGTACTCGTAGAGCCACTCCCCGATCGCGCCCACGAACGCGCTGAAGGAGACGAAGACGAAGGAGAAGCCGAGCACGAACAGCAGCCCGCCGAGCGCCATCCGGCCGCGCCGTGCGGACTCCAGGTCGGCGCCGGACAGGCCGGTCGCGTAGGAGAGGTAGCCGGGCAGCAGCGGCACCACGCACGGCGAGAAGAAGGAGACCAGCCCGGCGACCATCGCCACCGGGACCGCGACCAGCAGCGACCCGGAGGCCGCCGCGTCGGAGAAGCTGGAGCCGAGGTCGAGCGGGGTCACGAGGCGCCCTTCTCGACGTCGTCGACCAGGTCCTCGAGCGTCTGGGCGCTGGGCACCGGTCCGACGACGCTGGCCGCGACCCGGCCCGAGCTGTCGAGCACGACGGTCGAGGGGATCGAGGCGAGGGTGACCTTGCCGTGGAAGGCGAGCAGGGTGCGCCCGGCCGGGTCGTAGAGGCTCGGGTAGCTGACCTCGAAGCGGCGCTCGAACGCGAGCGCCTTGGCGGTGCTGCCGGGGTCCCGCACGTTGATGCCGAGGAACGCGACGCGGGAGCCCAGGCTCTCGGCGGCGTCGTTCAGCAGGCCGCTCTCGGCCCGGCAGGGCGCGCACCACGACGCCCAGACGTTGACCACGACCGGCTTGCCGGCGAGCTCGGCCAGGGACGCGTCCTTGCCCTGGAGCGTGGTGCCCGCCACCGGGTCGGGCGCCTCGCGCTCGGCCACCGGGAGCACCGTGATCACGCCCTTGCCGTCGACGTAGCCCTTGTCGCCCGTGGCGGCGTCGCTGCCGCACCCGGCCAGCGCCGACGCCGCGAGCAGGGCGACGGGCAGCAGCAGGCGCAGCGGACGGGTCATGGGGCGCTCAGGCCGGCGGAGCGTTGTCGGCGGCGTCGCCCCCGGAGGAGAAGTTCGCCTTGCGGTCGGCGATCGGGATCAGGTCACCCGCGGGCTCGGAGAAGCCGATCGCGACCAGGTGCTCGCCCTCGAAGGTGAACGAGGTGAGGCTGCACAGGGTGCACTGCCGCTTGCGCGGGTCGTGGAGGTAGGTACGACGCCGCTCCGCGCGCAGCCGGGCGATCCAGATCGGGAGCTGGTGCGAGACCAGCACCGCCTCGTGCCCCTCGGCCGCGACCCGGGCGTCGAGCACCGCGGACCACATGCGCTCCGCGACCTGCTTGTAGGGCTCGCCCCACGACGGGCGGAACGGGTTCCACAGGTACTTCCACGCGGACGGCACCTTGATCACGCCGTCGCCGACGGAGAACGGCTTGCCCTCGAAGACGTTGGTGGACTCGATGATCCGGTCGTCGGTGGTGATCGCGACGCCGCGGGCCTCGGCCAGCGGCCGGGCGGTCTGCTGCGCGCGCTCGAGCGGCGAGGCGACGACGTGCGTGATGTCGCGGTCGCCGACGCGCTCGGCCACCCGCTCGGCCATCTGCTCGCCGCGCGTGGACAGTCGGAAACCCGGCGCACGACCGTAGAGGATGCCGTCGGGGTTGTGCACCTCCCCGTGCCGGAGCAGGTGGACCACGGTCGTCATCGGTTGTCCTTCCGTGCGGCAGCCGCCGCGTTGGCCGCGACCGGGAGCGCGGTGGCGATCCGGTCGAGGTCGTCGTCGGTGTGGGCGGAGGAGAGGAACCAGGCCTCGTAGGCGCTCGGCGGCAGGTAGACGCCCTGGTCGAGCATGCTGTGGAAGAAGGCGGCGTAGGCCGCGGTGTCCTGGCTCGACGCCCCGTCGAAGTCGCGCACCTCGGTGGTGCCGGCCGGGGTGAGGAAGACGCTGAACATGTTGCCGTTGGCCTGCATCACGTGGGGTACGCCGGCCGCGGTGAGCGCGGACGTCGCCGCCTCGGAGACGATCGCGGCGGCCCGGTCGACGGCGGCGTACACCTCGGGGGTGGCGAGCCGGAGCGTGGTCAGGCCGGCGGCGGTCGCCACCGGATTGCCGGAGAGCGTGCCCGCCTGGTAGACCGGCCCGTCCGGCGCCAGCATCGCCATCACGTCGGCCCGGCCGCCGAACGCCGCAGCCGGGAAGCCGCCGCCCATCACCTTGCCGAAGGTGAGCAGGTCGGGCCGCCAGCCCTCGACCGCGCCGTCGCGGCCCCACTGCCCGCAGCGCGAGACCCGGAAGCCGGTCATCACCTCGTCGGAGACGAACAGCGCGCCGTGCCGGGCGCAGGTCTCGGCGAGGAACGCGTTGAAGCCGGGCTCGGGCGGGACCACGCCCATGTTGCCGGGGGACGCCTCGGTGATCAGGCAGGCGATGTCGCCGCCGTGCTCGGCGAACACCTTCTCCACCGCCGCCCGGTCGTTGTAGGGCAGCACCAGCGTCGCGGCGGTCGCCGCCTCCGGCACTCCGGGCGTGCCCGGGATCCCGAACGTGGCCAGCCCGGAGCCCGCGGCGGCCAGCAGCGAGTCGACGTGGCCGTGGTAGCAGCCGGCGAACTTCACGATCAGCTCGCGGCCGGTGAACCCACGGGCCAGCCGGATCGCGGACATGGTGGCCTCGGTGCCGGAGGAGACCAGCCGCACCTGCTCGACCGGGGTGCGGTCGACGATCTCCTCGGCGAGCTCGACCTCGGTGCGGCTCGGGGTGCCGTACGACGTGCCGCGCGTGACGGCCGCCGTCGCGGCCGCGACCACCTCGGGATGCGCGTGGCCGAGCAGCATCGGACCCCACGAGCCCACCAGGTCGACGTACTCGTTGCCGTCGACGTCGGTCATCCGGGCACCGGACGCGGAGGCCATGAAGCGCGGCGTGCCTCCGACGGCGTGGAACGCCCGGACCGGCGAGTTGACCCCACCCGGCGTCACCGCGCGGGCGCGCTGCATCAGGGCAGCGGAGACGGGAGCCGGGTCGGTGGCGGGCACCCCCGCATTGTCTCCCGCGCCCCCTGAACCGGAGAAACCGGGGAGGGCCGCCCGGCATGTGATCGGCGTCACCCCGTCGTGACCAGGGGGACGATGACTCGTTGGGGTCTACCGAGGCGCAGTGCACGACCGTACGCTGAGCGTGACGCACCTCACAGCATGGTCTCGGGAGACCAGACTTCCAGTTCCCGTTTAGCCCTCGGCCGGCTGCGGGATACTTCCCGGAACGGTGCACCGGGTTGAGGGAGTCCCGCGCGCCACGGCTACACAGGGAGTGTCGGAACAACATGGCCCAGACAAGGGACCAGACAACGGACCAGACAACGGCCCGGACAACGGCCCGCAAGCAGCTGTCGCGCCGGCAGAAGGCGATCACGGTCGTCCCGCTGGCACTGCTCTGCGGTGCGTGGACGCTGAGCCTGGCGGGCCTCGGCTCCGCCACGGCGGCCGCACCCCACGACGACAAGGGCAAGCTGCCCGACGGCACCCAGGTGCCCAGCCAGGCGATCGAGGCCCCGGCGAGCGTGCCCCAGGCCGGCGTGATCGCCCCGGGCGTCCCCCGCGGCACCGCCGACCAGGTGGTCGACGGAGCGTCCACCAGCGGCATCCCGTCCGCGGCGCTGTCCGCCTACCAGCGCGCGGCGCAGATCATCAACGCCGCCGACAAGACCTGCAACATCCCGTGGGAGCTGATCGCGGCGATCGGCCGCGTCGAGTCCGACCACGGTCGCTACGGCGGCAACACGCTGAGCGAGGACGGCGTGAGCCAGCCCGGCATCTACGGCATCGCGCTGAACGGCAAGAACGGCACCCAGGCGATCCAGGACACCGACGGCGGCGTGCTCGACAAGGACACGGTCTACGACCGCGCGGTCGGCTCCATGCAGTTCATCCCCGGCACCTGGTCGGTGGTGAAGGTCGACGCCGACGGTGACGGCAAGCGCAACCCGCAGGACATCGACGACGCCTCACTGGCGACGGCCGTGTACCTGTGCTCCGGCAGCGACGACCTCGGCACCCGCAAGGGCCAGGAGGCCGGCGTCTTCCGCTACAACCACTCCAAGTCCTACGTCGACCTGGTGCTCCGGATCATGGCGGCCTACCAGTCCGGCGACTACACCGCCGTCCCGACCAGCGCCTCCGGCGGCTCGGTGTTCTCCCCGAGCAGCTCGACCGCGATGCGGATCGCCAAGGCGAAGGCGCACAAGAAGGCCAAGCAGCAGGCCTCGTCCAACGGCGGCTCGGGCACCAGCAGCAGCTCGGGCACCGGCACGACCGGGACCACCGGCACCACGGGCAGCACCGCAACCTGCCGTCCAGCGGCTCGACCAGCGGCAGCAACCCGGTCGGCGACGCGACCAAGTCGGCGGGTGGCACGGTCACCAAGGCCACCGACCCGGTCACCAGCGCGGTGCCCAAGGTGCTCACCAAGGCCCAGGCCGAGGCCGAGTGCGCTAAGAAGTACAACAAGCTCACGCAGCCAACGGCGTTCCTGAAGTGTGTCGCTGACCTGACCAGCTGATCCACCAGCAGCTCCAGCAGGTTCGAAGCCCGGCCCCCCACAGGCCGGGCTTCGGCCTTTCCCGGTCCACGACCAGACGGTGACCGGGCCTAGGCTCGGCGCATGTACGTGCCGCACTTCAACGTCCTCGACGACGAACCGGAGATCCGGGCGCTGGTCGCCGCCGTCGGCACCGCCGACCTGGTCACCGTGGGCGCCGACGGCTACCCGGTGGCCACGCTGCTGCCGGTGCTCTGGGAGGGCGACCGGCTGGTGATGCACCTGGCCCGGGCCAACCCGCAGTGGCGCGAGGTGGCCGACGGCACCCCGGCGCTCGCGGTGGTGACCGGCCCGGAGGCCTACGTGTCCCCCGCCTGGTACGCCAGCAAGGCCGAGCACGGCCGCGTGGTCCCGACCTGGAACTACTCCCAGGTGCACCTCACCGGCAGGCTGACCGTGCACCACGACGCCGACTGGCTCCGCGACGCGGTGACCCGGCTGACCGACCGTCACGAGGAGCACCGTCCCGACCGGTGGTCGGTGACCGACGCCCCGGCGGCGTACGTCGGGAAGCAGCTGAAGGCGATCGTCGGCCTCGAGCTCGCGATCGAGAAGGTCGAGGCCAAGGCCAAGCTCAGCCAGAACCGCGGGGAGGCCGACCGCGCCGGCGTGGTCGCGGGCCTGCGCGCCGAGGGCGGCCCCGCCGAGGCAGCCGTCGCCGACCAGATGGACTGACTACTCCTGGGGCCAGGTCTTCGCGACCAGGGTCAGCACGTCGTAGGTCGCCACCGGGTCGCCGTCGGCGTTCGCGACCACCGCGTCCCAGCGCACCTCGCCGTAGTCGGCGCTGGTGCGCGGGGTGATCTGCTTGACCGTGAGCGTCACCGCGATCGTGTCGCCGGCCTTGACCGGGGTCAGGAAGCGCAGGTTGTCGACACCGAAGTTCGCGAGCACCGGGCCCGGGTCGGGGTCGACGAACAGACCGGCCGCGAGCGAGACCACGAGGTAGCCGTGGGCGACGATGCCGCCGAAGAGCGGGTTCCTGCTCGCCGCCTCCTCGTCGGTGTGCGCGTAGAACGTGTCGCCGGTGAACTCCGCGAAGTGCTCGATGTCCGCGAGCGTGACCTCGCGGGACGCCGAGGCGATGGTGTCGCCGACCCGCAGCTCGGCCAGGCTCCTGCGGAACGGGTGCACGTCGGTGACGGTGCGCTGCGAGCCGGTCGTCCAGCGGCCGGTGATCGCGGTGAGCATGTCGGGCGAGGCCTGGATCGCGGTGCGCTGCATGTGGTGCAGCACGCCGCGGACGCCACCGAGCTCCTCGCCGCCACCGGCGCGGCCGGGGCCACCGTGGACGAGCACCGGCAGCGGCGAGCCGTGGCCGGTGGACTCCTTCGCGTCGTCGCGGTCGAGCACCAGGATCCGGCCGTGCCAGGGCGCGAGTCCGAGGACCACGGTGCGGGCGACCTCCGGGTCGTGGGTGACGACCGAGCCGACCAGGCTGCCGCTGCCACGCGCGGCGAGGGCGACCGCCTGGTCGAGGTCGTCGTAGCCGATCACGGTGCTGACCGGGCCGAACGGCTCGACGTCGTGCGGCTCGCTGGCGCCCGCGGGGGCCCGCAGCAGCAGCGGGGACATGAACGCCCCGCGCTCGGCGTCGGCGTCGACGAGGTCCACCCGGTCGGGGTCGCCGTACACGATCTCGGCGGAGCCGCGGATCGCCTGCACCGCCTTGCGCACCTCGTCGCGCTGGCCGAGCGACGCGAGCGCGCCCATCCGCACCGACTCGTCGGCGGGGTTGCCGACGGTGATCTTCGCGAGCCGGGCGGCGATCGCGTCGGACACCTCGTCGGCGATCGGCGTCGGCACGATCACGCGCCGGATCGCGGTGCACTTCTGCCCGGCCTTGACCGTCATCTCCGCGACGACGCCCTTCACGAACAGGTCGAACTCCGGGTCGCCCGAGGTGACGTCGGGGCCGAGCACCGAGCAGTTGAGCGAGTCGGCCTCGACGCCGAGCTGGACGCCACCGTGCAGCACCGAGGGGTGCTGGCGCAGGTGGGCGCCGGTGTGCGCGGAGCCCGTGAACGCCACCGAGTCCTGCGCGCGCAGCTCCTCGAGGAGACCCGCCGGGCTGCCGCAGAGCAGCTGCAGGGCACCCTCGGGCAGCAGGCCGGACTCGATGATCCGGCGGACGGTGAGCTCGGTGAGGTACGCCGTCTGGCTGGCCGGCTTCACGATCGTCGGCAGGCCGGCCAGGAACGCCGGCGCCAGCTTCTCGAGCATCCCCCAGACCGGGAAGTTGAACGCGTTGATCTGGACCGCGACGCCGGGCCGCGAGGTGTAGACGTGCTGGCCGACGAACGTGCCCTCGCGGCCCAGCCGCTCCAGGCCACCGTCGAGCACGACGGTGTCGTTGGGGAGCTCACGGGTGCCCTTGCTCGCGATGCTGAACACGGTGCCGATGCCGCCGTCGATGTCGACCATCGAGTCCCGTCGGGTGGCGCCGGTGCGGTAGGACAGCGCGTAGAGCTCGTCCTTGACCTCGGTCAGGTGCTTGGCGACCGCCTTGAGCAGGCCGGCCCGCTCGTGGAAGCTCAGCGCCCGGATCGCGGGGCCGCCCACGTCGCGGGCGTGGTCGGTCATCGCGCCCAGGTCGACGCCGGTCGCCGAGACCCGCGCCACCTCCTCGCCGGTCGCCGCGTCCAGCAGCGGCTGACCCTCGTCGTCGGCCGTGAACCAGCCGCCCGCGACGTAGCTCTCGAGCAGGGACACTGGCGGGGCACTCATCTCGTGGACCTTCCGTTGCGCGAAGCCGGGGACGCGTGCCAGACTATTACTGACCGATCGGTCTGTAAATCACCCGGACCACGTCCTGGAGGGATCCCATGACGCTAGCCGACGCGGAGCCGGACCTGCTCGCCTCGTTCGAGCGGACGATCGCGGCCAACGACCGGATCGAGCCCCGGGACTGGATGCCGGAGAAGTACCGCAGCACGCTGGTCCGCCAGATCGCCCAGCACGCACACTCCGAGATCATCGGGATGCAGCCGGAGGGCAACTGGATCACCCGCGCGCCGTCGCTGCGCCGCAAGGCGATCCTGCTGGCGAAGGTGCAGGACGAGGCCGGGCACGGGCTCTACCTGTACTCCGCGTGCGAGACGCTCGGCACCTCCCGCCGCGAGCTGACCGAGAACCTGGTCAACGGCCGGCAGAAGTACTCCTCGATCTTCAACTACCCGACCCTGTCGTACGCCGACGTGGGCACCATCGGCTGGCTGGTCGACGGCGCCGCGATCTGCAACCAGGTGCCGCTGTGCCGCACGTCGTACGGCCCCTACGGCCGGTCCATGATCCGGATCTGCAAGGAGGAGTCCTTCCACCAGCGGCAGGGCTTCGAGCTGCTGGCGACGATGATGCGCGGCACCGAGGAGCAGCGGGCGATGGTGCAGGAGTCGGTGGACCGGTTCTGGTGGCCGGCGCTGATGATGTTCGGCCCGCCCGACACCGACTCCCCCAACACCGAGCAGTCGATGGCGTGGGGGATCAAGCGCGACACCAACGACGAGCTGCGCCAGAAGTTCGTCGACATGTCCGTGCCGCAGGCCGAGGCGCTGGGCGTCACGCTCCCGGACCCCGCCCTGGCCTGGAACGAGGAGCGCGGGCACCACGACTTCGGGCAACCGGACTGGGACGAGTTCTACGCCGTGGTCAAGGGCAGCGGGCCGTGCAACCAGCAGCGGATCGCGCACCGCCGCGCGGCGCACGAGGACGGCTCCTGGGTGCGGGAGGCCGCCGTGGCGTTCGCGGCGAGGTCGGCCGAGTCGTGACCGAGATCCAGGACGAGTGGCCGCTGTACGAGATCTTCGTGCGCGGCAAGCGCGGCCTCAACCACGTGCACGTGGGCTCGTTGCACGCGGCCGACGACGAGATGGCGCTGCGGCACGCACGTGACGTCTACACCCGCCGCAACGAGGGCGTCAGCATCTGGGCGGTGCGCTCCGACGCGATCGCGGCGTCGAGCCCGGACGAGAAGGACCCGCTGTTCGCGCCGGCCGGCGACAAGGTCTACCGGCACCCGACGTTCTACGACATCCCCGACGACGTTCCGCACATGTGAACCACCCCACGGAGTGTCTTCGAGGTGATGCATGACAGACAACCATGACGAGCACTTCCACGAGAGCGCGTACGACGGGCTGCTCGAGGACCACCACGCGCCCGGCGACGCCTCGCAGTGGGCCTTCGGCACCGACTTCGAGGACCCGCTCGCGGGGGTCGACACCACGGTGCCCGAGGGCGTGGACCACGAGGCGCTGGCGGCGTACTGCCTGATGCTCGGTGACGACGCGCTCGTCTACTCCCACCGGCTCTCCGAGTGGTGCAGCCGCGCGCCCGACCTCGAGGAGGACATCGCGCTCGCCAACGTGGCGCTCGACCTCCTCGGCCAGGCCCGGCTGCTGCTGGCGCGGGCGGCGGCGGCCGACGCGGGCGTCGTACCCACGCTGCCGCAGGGGTCGCCGGTGCCGCCGGAGGACGCGCTCGCGTTCTTCCGCGACGACCGGGAGTTCCGCAACGTGCGGCTGGTCGAGCCCGACAACGGCGACTTCGCGGTCACGATCGTCCGGCTGCTGCTGTTCGCGACCTGGCGGCTCGCCCTGCTGCAGCGGCTGGTGCCCAGCCGCGACCAGGTGCTCTCCGCGATCGCCGCCAAGGGGGTCAAGGAGCTGACCTACCACCGCGACTACGCCGGGCGCTGGTTCCTCACCCTGGCGCAGGGCACGGAGGAGTCGCGGCGCCGGCTGGAGGCTGCCCTCGCGGTGGTCTGGCCGCTGCACGACGAGCTGTTCCGCAGCCACCCGGTCGAGCAGGCCGTGGCCGCGCAGCAGGTCGGGGTCGACCCGGCGACGGTGGCCGACGAGGTCGCCGTCCTGCTGGAGCAGGTGTTCTCCGTCAGCGGCGTCGAGCGGCCCGAGGCCAAGCAGGTCGGCGCGGTCAGCCGCGGCACCGGTCGGGAGGGCCGGCACACCGAGTCGTTCGGCAAGCTGCTCGCCGAGATGCAGGTGGTCGCGCGGGCGCACCCGATGGGCCAGTGGTGAACGCGCGCGCCATCGCGGCCTCCGTGACCGACCCGGAGATGCCGATGCTGACGCTGGAGGACCTCGGCGTGCTGCGCGACGTCGAGGAGCGCGACGGCCGGGTCGTGGTCACGATCACGCCGACGTACTCCGGCTGCCCGGCGATGGCCACGATGCGCGACGACGTCGTGCATCGCCTGCAGGACAACGGTTTCCGCGACGTCGAGGTGCGGGTCAGCCTCTCCCCCGCGTGGTCCAGCGACTGGATCAGCGAGCGTGGACGTCGCGCCCTGGAACGGCACGGGCTGTCGGCGCCGGGTCCGGCGCCGCGTCACGACGGACCGGTGCCGATCACGCTGCAGCCGCTGCGGCGTTCGCTCGACTGCCCGCGCTGCGGGTCGGCGGACGTCGAGCTCACCTCGGAGTTCGGGCCGACCGCGTGCAAGGCGATGTACCGCTGCACGTCGTGCCTGGAGCCGTTCGAGCACGTGAAGGAGATCTGATGACGGTCTCGGAGGCCGCCGAGCGCGAGGAGCTGCGCCGGTCGACCCGCGCGCAGTTCCACGAGCTGACCGTGGCCGCGGTCGAGCCGCTGTGCGACGACGCGGTCGCGGTGACGTTCGACGTACCCGAGGACCTGCGCGACGACTACGACTTCGCCGCCGGGCAGTCGCTGACGCTGCGGAGGTACGTCGACGGGGCCGAGCACCGTCGTACCTACTCGATCTGCGCGCCGGTCGGCGCCAGGCCGCGGGTGGGCGTGCGCGAGATCCCGGACGGGATGTTCTCGCGCTGGCTGGTGCACGACGTGCGCCCCGGCGACACGGTCGAGGTGCAGACCCCGACCGGCACCTTCCGGGCGGACCCGGCCGAGGGCGGTCGGCACCTGTGCATCGCCGCCGGCTCCGGGATCACGCCGATGCTGTCGATCGCGTCGACCGTGCTCGGCAACCCCGCGTCCCGGCTGATGCTGCTCTACGGCAACCGGACCAGTGGCTCGGTGATGTTCGCCGAGGACCTCGCGGACCTGAAGAACCGGCACGGCTCGCGGTTCGAGCTGGTGCACGTGCTCTCGCGGGAGCCGCGTGACGTCGAGCTGTTCTCCGGCCGGCTCGAGGCCGACCGGCTGCGCCGGCTGCTGACCGCCCTGGTGCCGCTGCGCGCGGTCGACCACGTGTGGCTGTGCGGGCCGTTCGGGATGATCGCCGACGCCCGCGCGGTGCTCGAGGAGCTCGGGGTGCCGAAGGACCGGGTCCACTTCGAGCTCTTCTACGTCGACGAGCCGCCGCCCGAGGTGCACCGCGCCGAGACGGTCGTCGAGGGCGACACGAGCGAGGTCACGGTGGTCCTGGACGGTCGTCGTACCACCGCGCCGATGCCTCGGGGGATTTCCATCCTCGACGCCGCCCAGGCGACCCGTGCCGACCTGCCGTTCGCCTGCAAGGGCGGCGTCTGCGGCACCTGCCGCGCCCACCTGACCTCCGGCGAGGTCGAGATGCGCCGCAACTACGCGCTCGACGACGACGAGGTCGAGCGCGGCTTCGTGCTGACCTGCCAGAGCCACCCGGTGAGCGACGAGGTCACGGTCGACTTCGACGCGTGAGGTGGGTGCTGGGGTTCTTGGGGGCGACGAAACACCAAGTTCTCCTGGTAAACGGTCACTCCGCATGGATTGTTCGCCATGAGATGTGACTGATCACCAAGAGAACATGGTGTTTGTCGCAAACCCCACTAACCGCCCGCCCCGCACCGACCCCGCGCCACCAACCCCTCGAACGCCAGGTCGGCCACGGACCGCTTCAGGACCACGGGGTCGACGGCGCCGTCCGGGCGGTACCACTCGACCAGCGAGTTCACCATCCCGAACAGCAGCCGGCTGATCAGGTCCGGGGGGATGTCCGCGCGCAGGGCGCCCTCGTCGGCGGCGGCCTGCACCAGGCCCGCCAGCGTGTCGTCCAGGGCGCGCCGGCGGCGCAGGGCGTCGAGCTCGACCTCGCTGTTGCCGTGCACCCGGAGCAGCAGGGTGACCGCGGGCAGGTGGTCGACCAGCACCTCGACGGAGTCCTCGACGGCGCACCGCAGGCGTTCGGCGGCGCTGGTGCCCTCCGCCCGTGCCGCGCCGTCGATGGCGGCGGTCAGGCCGTCCAGCGCCTCGTCCAGCGCGGCCGCGAGCAGGTGCTCCTTGCTCGGCACGTGGTGGTAGATCGCGGACTTGGTCAGCCCGAGCTCGCGGGCCAGGTCCCCCATGCTGGTGCCTTCGTAGCCCTGCCGGTTGAACACCGCGATCGCCCGCCGCAGCACCGTCTCCTGGTCGTAGCCCGGCCGACCACGGCGCGGAGCCGCGGCATCTGCCACCGGGTCGTCCATGCCGTTCATCGTGTCACGCCTCGGCGGGCTGCCGGAGTCATCCGCCCCCTGCGCAGCAACCTCCTACGCTGGCCCGATGGCGACGTCCTTCACGCACCGGCTCCGGGTCAGGTATGTCGAGTGCGACATGCAGGGCATCGTCTTCAACGCCCACTACTACACGTGGATCGACGACGCCTACACGGAACTGTGGCGCGACGCGTTCGGGACCCTCGACGCGCTGCGCAGCCTCGGCTGCGACTTCGTGGTGGCCGAGTCCTCGGCCCGGTTCCGGGCATCGGCGCGTTTCGACCAGGAGATCGACGTCGCGGTCGCGGTCGAGTCCATGGGCACCAGCTCGATGGCCACGACGCACACGTTCTTCCACCAGAACAAGCTGCTGGTCGAGGGCCGGGTCCGGCACGTCTGCGTCGACAAGGAGACGATGGCGAAGACGCCCTGGCCGGGCGCCGTGCGCACGGCGTTCTCGCCGTACGTCCCAGCCGACGGTCGGCCGACCCCTAGCGCCTGATCACCAGCTTGGCCCGCACCAGGTTGTGGTCCGACGGGATCACGCCCTGCAGCTTCCCGCCGCGCGACAGGTCCGCCACCAGCGACCAGCCGCGCACCCGGAGCCGGTTGCTGGCGAAGATGTAGTCGACGTCCTGCCCCACGTACTTCTTGTTCCAGGAGTGGCCGAGCTTGCGCTGGTAGAAGTTCACCGAGTTGAAGTTCGCCCGGGTCAGCCTGTGCGGCCGCGCCTTGCTGACCTTGAGGTTGCCGCCGGCGGTCTGCCCGAGGGTGTCTCCGAAACCCGCCCGCTTCATCTTCGGGAGCATCTTCGCGGCCGCGTTGCCCTTCTGGTTCCGGGTCGAGTTGAAGTCACCAGCGACCACCACCGGCAGACCGTGCGCGAGCTTCGGTACGACGCGCACCAGCTGCTTCCACTGCTTGACCCGGATCCGCTTGCCCGCCGTCTCCAGGTGCACGCTGGCGAAGAGGAAGCGCTTGCCCGACGCCTTGTGCCGGAACCGCGCCCACGCCATCATCCGCGGTCCGTCCGCCTTGCCCTCCTGGGCGTGCCACCGCACCACGCCGGCCTTGAGCAGGCGCACCGTGCGGGTGTTGTAGGCGATCCGGGTCGCCTTCGACTGCAGGCTGCTGCGCAGCCCCCGGAAGTGGTCCCGGCCGGTCGCGCGCACGTTGAGCCGGTGCACGAGGTCGGTGTACTGGGTCCGTCCGCTCGGCAGCTTCTTCTCCGCGTTGGCCTCCTGCAGGGCGACCACGTCGGCCGGCCGGCCGCGCTGCCCGACCGGCGCCTGCGCCAGCAGCTGGCGGACCACTACCGTGCGCCGTGCCTTCCAGCGCTCGTGCGGGGCGCCCTTGCCGTCGGTGAGGATGCCGCTGACGTTCCAGGTCGCGACCCGGAGGTACTGCGGGTGGTGCCGGGCGCTCGCCTGCGAAGCCGCGCCCAGCGAGGAAGCCGGCGAGGAAGCCGCCGCGACCACCGGGCCGGTGGTCGCCAGCAGGGCCGCCGCGACCGCTCCGGAGAGCAGGCGGGCAGTCGGGAGGCTGAGAGTCCGAGACGTCATGGCCACAGCACGGTAGTCGCGATCCGTCCCAATGGCCACAGCCGTGTGCACGGGACCCTGGGCCACCGTGTGACCGACGGGGTCAGGGAACCCGGGCTGCCCGCCCGGCCGCGAGCGCCTTGTGGGTGCCGTCGCACCACGGAGGGCGACCCGACTTCTCGCACACGCAGACGGCCACGACCGGCCGGGTCACCGCATGGGCCCTGCCGTCCCGGTCGACGACCTCGGTGGCGCCCCGCACCAGCAGCGGACCGTCCGGGCACAACCGCACGCTGACGGCCGGTGACGGCTCGGTCACGCCACGCCCTGCCACCGGTCCACCATCTCCTGGGCCGCGAGGGCGTCGAGGTGCAGGCATGCGGCAGCCCCGAACATGACCTCGGACCGGAGGGACGGGTGGTCCGCCACGAAACCGCCACAGATGTCGTGGGCGGCGACCTGCTCGTGCGCCGAGTCGGCCTCGACGTGCTCGGAGTAGTAGCCCGCGACGACATCCGGGAGCCCGAGCCGCTCGGCGCCGCCGGCGATCTTGCGGGCGCCGACCGGGCTGCTCGCCTCGAAGGCCGCGAGGTGACCCAGCGCCGCACCCCGCAGCCGCCGGTGAAGACCGAACATCGACATCTGGTTGTTCACCGCGAGGGTCAGGGCCGTGGCGCTGTCGACGTGGGCGCCGTAGCTGCGGTCGAGACCGCACGCCTCCAGGGCGTCGCCGAACATGGTCGCGTGCAGCCGCTCCGGGCGCCCGCCCCCGTACTCGTCGTACTGCACCTCGGCCAGCGCCGCCTTGGCGGCACCGTCGATCCGTGGCAGCACGAACGTGTGCGGGTCGGCCTCCTTGGCGTGGTAGACGCTGCGCTGGGTCAGGAAGTCGACGAACTGCTCGCGGGTGGCGCTGCGCTGCAGGTACGACGCGACGGAGACCCCGCGGTCCGCGGCGACGAAGGCCAGCAGCTGGCGGCCGACGTCATCGATGTCAGGCAGGTCCCGCAACCGGTCGGCCGTCGCGCTGCGGATCTCGCGCTCGACCACTCGCTCGATCCGCAGTCGCAGCGCGATCAGCGCGGGGTCCCACTCCCGGTCCACGTCGACGTCGTCGAAGCCTCGGTAGTGCAGCTCGTAGAGCACCCAGAGGGCGAGCTGGACGTCCTCGTCGTGCAGGACCGGTGTCGGACGCGTCGCATCGTCCGCGAACAGGTCGGGAGGCGGGTCGCCGCCGGTCGCCAGGGCATGCAGGACGTGCTTGCTCAGAAGACCACGATCGCTGGGCAGCCGCATGACGCCTCCTCTAGGGGGAACCAAGTCATACCCGGCGGCGGCACCGGAATCCCGTGGCGAGCCTTGCCCGGCACAGATTTCACCCCTTGTGGTGGGGTCGGAGGCCTTGGGAACCCGCCAATCCCACCTCATTCGACCCACGAGTCACAGATTGAGCGGTCAACGGTTTGGCCGATGGACCCACGGGTACTCACCGTCCACGGGTCCCCTTCGAAGCAAGGACGGCTGATGATGAACACCGATGGCAGGCACCAGATGCCGGAACGCGTCAAGGTGGCGCAGGCCGATGGCGAGTTCCAGGGCATGGTTCTCCTGATGGCCATCCTGCTCCTGATGGTCCCCCTCGTCGCCCTGTTCACCAGCTGAGCGGCCAGCCCGCCGGCACCTCGTTCGACGAGCTGTACCGGCGCTCCCAGGATCCGTTCGACGTCGCCTCGTCCTGGTACGAGCAGCGCAAGCAGGACGTGGTGCTGGCCTGCCTCGCCCGCACGCGGTACGACGCCGCCTGGGACTGCGCGGCGGGCACCGGCCACCTCGCCCTCGCCGTGGCTGCGCGCTGCGGGAGGATCCTGGCCACCGACGCCTCACCCGGCGCGGTGGCGATCGCGTCCCGGTTGGTCGCCGACCGGACCGATGTCACCTGTGCGGTCTCGGCGCTCCCGGACCTCCCACCCGGTGCGAGCGAGGTCGACCTGACCCTGGTCACCGAGGTGCTCCACTACCTCACCGACGCCGACCGGTCCGCCACGATCACGCGGATCGCCAGTCAACGAGGTGAAGTGGTCAGCGTGCACTGGCGCCACCTGGCCCACGACGCGCACGTGAGCGGCGCCGACGCCGCGGACCAGCTCGGCGCGGGCCTGGCCGCGGCCGGCTGGTGGCGTGGGGTGCGCCACGACGACGCCGACTTCGTGGTCGAGGGTTGGCTGGCCCCGAGCTGACGCCCCACCCCGGAGGGTGGAGGCCCGAGGTACGTTGGAGGCAGATGAGACCCGGCGAGGAGCGCGATCCGACGCCGTCCCCGTCCATCCCGGACCAACCCGGAGGCGGAGGCGAGACGGGAGATCTCTGGCCGGGAAAGGCGCAGGGCCTGACCCTGCGCGAGGGCGAGATCATCGAGATGATCACCTGCGGGCTGAGCAACCAGGAGATCGCCGAGCACACGTTCCTCAGCATCAACTCCATCAAGTCCTACATCCGCTCGAGCTACCGCAAGATGGGCGTGACCTCGCGGAGCGAAGCGGTGCTCTGGGGCGTGCACCACGACCTGCATCCCGACCTCACCACGCGGCTGCCCCGAGGGTCGCCGCCGGCCTGGGCCGAGCGCTCGCCGGTCTGGGACCGGCGCACCACGGTGTGAGCCGAGGTCCTCGGCGCCTGCCTCAGCGCTCCAGCAGCCCCGTGGCCGCCTCGAGCGCCCAGTAGGTCAGCACGATGTCCGCGCCGGACCGCCGGATTGAGGTCAGGGACTCCACGATCGCGGCCTCACGGTCGATCCAGCCGTTGGCCGCGGCGGCCTCGACCATGGAGTACTCGCCGGAGACGTTGTACGCCGCGACCGGCACGTCGACCGCCCGGCGGACCGCGGAGACCACGTCCAGGTAACCGAGCGCCGGCTTGACCATCACGATGTCGGCGCCCTCGTCCACGTCGAGGAGGGCCTCCCGCACGCCCTCGCGGGCGTTGGAGCCGTCCTGCTGGTAGGTGCGACGGTCACCCTGCAGCGAGGAGTCGACGGCCTCGCGGAAGGGGCCGTAGAACGAGGAGGCGTACTTGGCCGAGTAGGCGAGGATCCCCACCTGGTCGTGGCCCTCGGCGTCGAGCGCGCGTCGTACGGCGCGCACCTGGCCGTCCATCATCCCGCTGGGCCCGACCAGGTCGACCCCGGCGGCAGCCTGGGCCACGCCCATCTCCGCGTAGATCTCGAGGGTGCGGTCGTTCTCGACGCTGCCGTCGGCACCGAGCACACCGCAGTGGCCGTGGTCGGTGAACTCGTCGAGGCAGAGGTCGCTCATCACGGTCAGTGCGTCGCCCACCTCGGCGACGACGTCGGTGATCGCGGTGTTCAGGATGCCGTCGGGGTCGAGAGCACCCGAGCCCACGGCGTCCTTGCTGGTCGGGATCCCGAACAGCATCACGCCACCCAGGCCCGCGGCCGCAGCCTCCGCGGCCGCCTTCCGCAGCGAGTCGCGCGTGTGCTGGACGACGCCCGGCATCGAGGCGATCGGCAGCGGCTCCGTGGCGTCCTCGCGCACGAACATCGGCAGCACCAGGTGCGCGGGGCGCACGGACGTCTCGGCCACGAGCCGGCGCAGCGACGGTGTGCGCCGCAACCGTCGCGGCCGGATCTCGGGGCCGATGCCGCTCACGTCAGCTGCTCGCCTTGCGCCGGGTGGCCGGGCGACGCTCGGACGGGCGGGTCACCGGCTGGCCGGACTCGAGCATCGCCGCGCGGCGGGTGGCGCCGAAGTCGGCCAGCGCGTCGACCAGCGACTCCACGGACGGCTGCGGGGCGAGCACGTCGACCCGCAGGCCGTGCTCCTCGGCGGTCTTGGCCGTGGCCGGGCCGATCACCGCGATCACGGTCGAGGCGTGCGGCTTGCCGGCGATCCCGACCAGGTTGCGCACCGTGGAGGAGGAGGTGAACACGACCGCGTCGAACTTGCCGGACTTGATCGCCTCGCGCACCGGGGCGGGCGGCGGGGCAGCGCGCACCGTGCGGTAGGCCGTCACGTCGTCGCACTCCCAGCCGAGGTCGACCAGGCCGGCGACGAGGTTCTCGGTCGCGATGTCGGCGCGCGGCAGGAAGACCCGGTTGATCGGGTCGAGGACGTCGTCGTAGGGCGGCCAGTCCTCGAGCAGACCGCGGGCGCTCTGCTCGCCCGACGGCACCAGGTCGGCGCGCAGGCCCCAGGCGGAGATCGCCTCGGCGGTCTTGTCGCCGACCGCGGCGATCTTGAGGCCGGAGAAGGCACGGGCGTCGAGGCCGTACTCCTCGAACTTCTCGCGCACGGCCTTGACCGCGTTGACCGAGGTGAAGGCGATCCACTCGTAGCGGCCCTCGACCAGGCCGCGCACGGCCTTGTCCATCTGCTGCGGGTTGCGGGGCGGCTCGACGGAGATCGTCGGCACCTCCTCCGGGACCGCGCCGAAGCCGCGGAGCCGCGCGGACAGGGTGCCCGCCTGCTCCTTGGTGCGCGGCACCAGGGCCCGCCAGCCGAACAGCGGCTTGGTCTCGAACCAGGACAGCTTCTCGCGCAGGTCGACGACCGCGCCGACCACGGTCACCACGGGCTGGGGCAGCCGGGCGGCCTTGGCGTCGGCGGCGATCGACGCGAGCGTCGAGACGATCGTCTCCTGGGTGGTGGTGGTGCCCGCGTGGGTCATCGCGACCGGGGTCTCCGGCGACCGGCCGGCAGCGACCAGCGCGTCGGCGATCTCACCGATGTGCGGGAGCGCGGCGAGGAGCACCAGCGTGTCGTGGTGGGCGTACGACGCCCAGTCGACCTTCGGCGCGGAGGCCGAGACGACCGCGAACTCGCGGTGGTCCTTGCTGGTCACCGGGATGCCGGCGTAGGCCGGTACCGCGGTGGCGGCGGAGACTCCGGGCACGACCTCGAAGCCGAGGCCGGCCTTGGCCACGGCCTGGGCCTCCTCGGGACCGGACGCGTGCACGAACGGGTCGCCCGAGACCAGGCGTACGACGCGGCGGCCGGCCTTGGCCGGGGACACCACCATCTTGGCGCGGGCCGCGTTGGTCAGCGGGGTGCCGTCGTCACCGAAGCCGCCGTCGACGAGCTCGGGGCAGGTGGCCTCGCCGATCAGGGCGCGCACCAGGTCGGCGTGCCCGGGGATCTCGGTCACCACCACGTCGGCGGCGCGGATCAGGTCGACCGCTCGCAGGGTCAGCAGGTCGGGGTCACCCGGCCCGCTGCCGACGAAGGAGACCCAACCCACCGGCCCGGGCGACTTCCTGGGCGAGTTCTGGGGCGCCTTCTCGGGCGCCTTCCGGGGCGCGCCGGAGCCGGAGGTGCGGGCGGAAGTAGCTGCAGTCTTGGTCACAGTCGCTCACTTGTTGTTGCGGTTGCCGGGACTTCGTGCGGTTTGATCAGCTCTGCTGCGCCCTCGGCCAGCATCTCGGTGGCGAGGGCACGGCCCATGGCGACGGGATCACCGGTGGAGCCGCTGGCGGAACGTCGTACGGACAGGGAACCGTCGGTGGACAGGGCCACCGCACGCACCCAGAGCTCGTCGCCGTCGTCACCCTCGACCACCTCGGCCAGGGCACCCACGGGGGCGGAGCAGCCGGCCTCGAGCTCGGCGAGGACGGTGCGTTCGCAGGTGACGGCCGCGTGCGTGCGCGGGTCGTCGAGCGCGGTGCGGAGCTCGCCGGCGAGCGCGTCGCCGGCGCGGCACTCGACCGCGAGCGCACCCTGCCCGGGGGCCGGGAGCATCTGCAGCGGGTCGAGCGTCTCGGTGATCTCCTGGGTGCGGCCGAGCCGGGCGAGTCCCGCGCGGGCCAGCACCACCGCGTCGAGGTCTCCGGAGCCGACCTTGGCGATCCGGGTGTCGACGTTGCCGCGCACCCCGACCAGGTCCAGGCCGAGGCCGAGGGCCTCGAGCTGGGCGACCCGGCGCGGGGACCCGGTGCCGACGGTGCTGCCGGCCGGGAGCTCGCCCAGGGTGAGGCCGTCGCGCGCCACCAGGGCGTCGCGCGGGTCCTCGCGGGTGGGGACGGCGGCGAGCTCGATGCCGTCGGCGGCCGCGGTGGGCAGGTCCTTGAGCGAGTGGACGGCGACGTCGACGTCTCCGCGCAGCAGCGCGTCGCGGAGGGCGCCGACGAAGACGCCGGCACCGCCCATCGAGGCCAGCGGTGCGGCGGAGCGGTCGCCCTCGGTCCTGACCTCGACCAGCTCGACGTCGCGGCCGGTGGCGGCGCGGAAGGCGTCGGCGACGTGCCCGCACTGGGTGCGCGCGAGGACCGAGCCGCGGGTGCCGAAGCGGACGGTGTCCGGTGCCGGGCTCATTGGACGCCCTCCGCCCGGGTCACGGCCTCGACGGCGTCGGGGTCGAGGGCGAACAGCTCGGCCAGGGCGGCGGCGTAGGACACCGCACCCTCCTGGTCGGCCAGCTCCTTGACCCGCACGGTCGGCTGGTGGAGCAGCTTGTCGGCGACGCGTCGCACGGAGTGCAGGATCTCGGCGCGCGTCGCCTCGTCGAGATCGGGCAGCCGGTGGTCCAGGCGCAGCATCTCGGTCTCGACCACGCCGGTGGCCATGCTGCGCAGGGCGACCAGGGTCGGGGTCACGCTGGCGGCCCGGCGGGCGGCGAGGAACGCGGACAGCTCCTGGGCGACGATCGCGCGCACGCCGGAGACGGCCACCTCGCCCTCGGTGTCGCGCAGCTCCTCGGAGAGGGTGGCGAGGTTGATCAGGGTGACGCCCGGCAGGTCGCCGGCGGCGGGCTCGACGTCGTGCGGGAGCGCGAGGTCGACGACCATCAGCTGGCGCTTGCTGCCGTAGCGGGCGGCGGCGACCCGGTCAGCGGTGAGGATCACGCCGGTGGAGCCGGTGCAGCTGATCAGCACGTCGGCGACCGCGAGCTCGGCCGGGACGGCGGTCAGGTCGACGGCGCGCGCGTCGTACTCCAGGGCCAGCCGGTCGCCGTGGACGCCGGTGCGGTTGGCGACCACGAGGTCGGCGCCGGCGCGGGACGCGGTGGCCACGGCGAGCGAGGCCAGCGAGCCGGCCCCGATGACCAGCACCCGCTTGCCCCGGACGTCGCCGATGTGGTCGGCGGCACGGGCCAGGGACTCGGTGACCAGCGACGGTGCGAAGCGGTCGATGTCGGTCTCCGCGTGAGAGCGCTTGCCGACCCGCAACGCCTGCTGGAACAGCAGGTTGAGCGAGGGACCGACGGTGCCGTTCTCCTGGCCCACCCGCAACGCCTCGCGGGCCTGGCCGAGGATCTGGCTCTCGCCGACGACCATCGAGTCGAGGCCCGAGGCGACGTGGAACAGGTGCGAGACCGCGCCGTCGTCGTAGTGGACGTAGAGGTGCGGCAGGAAGTCCTCGGGGTCCTGACCGGCGTGCTCGCACAGCAGCCGGGAGACGGACTCGACGCTGCCGTGGAAGCGGGTCACGTCGGAGTAGATCTCCACCCGGTTGCAGGTGGCGAGCACGGTCGCCTCGGAGACGTGGTCCTGGTCGACCGCGTCACGCGCGAGCTTGCTGGCGCCCTCGGGGTCGAGGGCGAACCGCTCGAGGACCGCCACCGGGGCGCTCTTGTGGGAGATGCCCACCACGAGGACGCTCATGCGGACCTCCCCTTGCGGGTCTCGCTCGGAGCGGCCTTGCGCTGCTCGTGGTAGGCGAGGATCTGGAGCTCGATCGAGAGGTCGACCTTGCGGACGTCGACGTCGTCGGGGACCGCGAGCACCGTCGGGGCGAAGTTGAGGATGCTGCTGACGCCGGCGCCGACCATCCGGTCGCAGACGTCCTGCGCGGCCGCGGCGGGGGTGGCGATCACGCCGATCGCGACGCCGTGCTCGCGGACGATCACGTCGAGCTCGTCGAAGCTGCGGATCTTCATGCCGGCCACGACCTGGCCGGTGCGGTCCGGGTCGGCGTCGAGCAGCGCGACCGTGCGGAAGCCGCGGGAGCTGAAGCCGGAGTAGTTGGCGAGCGCGTGGCCCAGGTTGCCGATGCCGACGATCACGACCGGCCAGTCCTGGGTCAGGCCGATCTCGCGGGCGATCTGGTAGCGCAGGTACTCCACGTCGTACCCGACGCCGCGGGTGCCGTAGGAGCCGAGGTGCGAGAGGTCCTTGCGCAGCTTCGCCGAGTTGACGCCGGCGGCGCCCGCGAGCTCCTCGCTGGAGCAGGTGGTGGTGCCGCTGTCCGCGAGGGTGTTGAGCGCCCGTAGGTACACCGGAAGGCGCGCCACGGTTGCCTCGGGAATGCGGGAAGTCGTCACTGCTCGGTCTCCACCAGCGTCGCCCCGGGAACGTTGGCGATCCCGTGTCAGAGCGGCGGTTCGTCAGTCACTGTAAGAGTTTGTGAACTCGGGAACAAACCGAGTCCGACCGACGAGTAGCACATGTGGGATCCGTCACCACCGCGGGGTCCCCGCCGAGGCGTCAGTTGTGGTTGGCGCGAGGGCGCCGAGAGGTCAGTTGTGGTTGGCGTGAGGACGGCCAGTGGTCAGTATCGGTTGTCGTCGCACCACCGTGAACGACGCCTCGGTGGCCTCGGAGCAACCAGAACTGACCTCTCGCGGGGCTCACGGCAACCACGAACGACCTCTCGCGGGAGGTCAGGAGAGGGCGCGGCGGAGGCGGGTCTCGTCGACGCGCCAGAAGTCGTGGCGCTTGCCGTCGACCAGGGTCACCGGGATCTCCTCGGCGTAGGCGTCCATGAGCTCGGGCGAGGTGGTGATGTCCACCTCGTCGTACGACGTGCCGAGGTCGGCGCAGACCCGTTCCACGACGGCGCGGGCGTCGTCGCAGAGGTGGCAGCCGGGCTTGGAGTACAGCCGGACCCGGGCGGTCACTCCAGGAGACCCAGGGAGCGGCGGCGCTCGGTGGCCCGCAGCCGGCCCTTCTGGACCTTGCCGGTGACCGTGTAGGGCAGCTCGTCGACCACGTGGATCACCGTCGGCTGCTTGAACCGGGCCAGCCGACGCGCACACACCCGCTCCACCAGCCCGGGGAGCTCCTCGCGGTCGGCGCCCTCCCGCGGCTTCACGTAGGCGACCACGGCCTCCCCGGTGCGGTCGTCGGCGACCCCGATCACGGCGACCTCGGCGACCTCGGGGACCTCGGTGATCACCTCCTCGACCTCGCTCGGGTAGACGTTGAACCCGGAGACGATCACCAGCTCCTTGAGCCGGTCGACCAGGAACAGGTCACCGCTGGGGTCGAGGAAGCCGACGTCGCCGGTGGCGTACCAGCCGTCCCCGTCGGGCCCGTGGGAGCCGTCGGGCCAGTAGCCGGAGAACAGGTTCTCCCCCCGGATCCAGATCTCGCCGGGGTCGTCGCCCTCGGGCTCGTGGCCCTGCTCGTCGACCAGCCGGATCTCGACGCCCGGCAGCGCGGCGCCCACCGAGCCGGGCTGCATCACCTTGCTGCAGAGCGTGGAGGTCACCACCGGCGAGGCCTCGGTGAGCCCGTAGCCCTGGTGGACCTCGATGTCGGTGCTGCTCGTGAACCACGTGATCAGGTCGACCGAGAGCGGCGCGGAGCCGGACAGCGCGAGCCGCAGCGGACCGAGCCGGTCCTTGAGGTTCTCGACCGAGCGCCAGTAGGCGAACACCGGCGGCGCGACGGGCAGCACGGTGATCGCCTCGTCCTCGATGATGTCGAGCGCGCCCTCGGGGTCGAAGCCCTCGACCAGCACCATCCGCGCCCGGTGGCACAGGAGCTGGCCGAGCACCGCGTTGAGGCCGTAGACGTGGAACAGCGGCAGCACGCCGAACACGACGTCGTTGCCGTGGATCATCGGCGGGTCGATCTCGGCCACCTGGGCGATGTTGGCCAGCAGCGCCCGGTGGCTGAGCATCGCGGCCCGCGGGCGGCCCGACGTACCGGAGGTGTAGAGGAGTACGGCGAGCGCCTCCGGGTCGTCGGGCGCAGGGGTCGGCCGGCCGGTCTCCGCGACCAGGTCGCTCCAGGCGTGCTCCCCCGGCTGCGCGGCGGCGTCGATCGCGACCACCCGCGGGCGGGAGGCTCGGGCGCGGGTCTCCTCGTCGGCGCCCTCCAGCGCCTCGGTGAGACCTCCGACAGCGGCACGGACCGTCTCCACCGTCTCGGCGTCGGCGAACACCATCCGGGCACCCGAGTCGGCGATCATCCGCACCAGCTCGCCCGTGGCGCTCCGCGGGTTGACCGGCACCGCGACCAGCCGGGCCCGCAGCGCTCCGAGGTAGGCGGCGACGAACTCGATCCGGTTGCCGACCGCGAGCACGACCCGGTGGCCGGCCACCATGCCCGCGGTCGAGAGGCCGTGGGCGACGGCGTCCACGAGCGCGTCCAGCTCCCGCCAGGTGACCCGGCGGCCGGTCGTCGCCTCGACCAGAGCGATGCGCTCCGGCTCCCGCTCAGCGGCCAGGCCGAGGAGCTGGGCGACGTTCGACTCCATCCGCGGAGTCTGTCACACGGCGACGCCCCGGCCGGCCCACTCCAGGGACACTCCCGGGACCCTGCTGGGACACTTCCGGGACACTTCTGGGGCATTTCCGGGACACTTCCGGGGGCATACGCTGCAACCGTGACGCCCCCTCGATCGCCGCGTCCGCGTCGCCCACCGGACCTGCAGCGCCGCTCCTCGATGGCGGGTCAGGCCTCCGCCGCGATCCACGAGGTGGAGACCGCCCTCGAGGTGGCCCCCGACCCGACCGCGGCGGCGTTCTTCGACGTCGACAACACGGTGATGCAAGGGGCCTCGATCTTCCACCTGGCCCGGGGGCTGCACCGGCGCAAGTTCTTCACCACCCGCGACATCGTGGGGGCAGCGTGGAAGCAGGCCTACTTCCGCGTCGTCGGCGTCGAGGACCCCTCCCACGTGGCCGAGACCCGGGCCGCGGCGCTCGGCTTCATCGCCGGGCACACGGTCACCGAGCTGGAGTCGCTGGGCGAGGAGATCTTCGACGAGGCGATGGCGCACCGGATCTGGCCCGGCACCCGCGCCCTGGCCCAGATCCACCTCGACGAGGGCCAACGGGTGTGGCTGGTCACCGCCGCCCCGATCGAGATCGCCCGGATCATCGCCCGCCGGCTCGGCCTGACCGGCGCGATGGGCACGGTGGCCGAGCACGTCGACGGCGTCTACACCGGCCGGCTGGTCGGTGACCTGCTGCACGGCCCGGCGAAGGCCGAGGTGGTGGCGGCGCTCGCCGAGCGCGAGGGGCTGGACCTGTCCCGCTGCTCGGCGTACTCCGACTCCATCAACGACCTGCCGCTGCTCTCCCTGGTCGGTGACCCGTGCGCGGTCAACCCGGACAGCCGGCTCCGGGACTACGCCCGGCGGCAGGGCTGGCGGGTGCGCGACTACCGCACCGGCCGCAAGGCCGCCCGGCTCGGCGTGGTCGCGGCGGGGCTGGGTGGCGCCGTGGCCGGGTCGGTCGCGGCCGGGGTGGCGATCCGGCGCAAGGTGGTCTAGGCCTCTCCGCTCCGGTACGACGCCCCTCCCGGACCGCCGGGAGGAGGGCGTGTGATCGCTCACGAAGGTGTAGCAACCCCGCCCACGGGCACATACTCTGGGTCGGATCAGCCCGGCAGGAGCCCGGGGAGGGAGCCTCATGCGCGCAGACCGGAGCACCGGCTTCGACGCGCTGCGCCGTGCCCTCGCCTCGGTCCTCGAGCCGCAGCCCCTGCTGGCCGGTCACGCGCTGCTCTCCCAGGCGGTGGACGCGGAGGTCGGGCGCAGCTCCGAGGACACAGCCGGCGACACCTCCGGCGACACAGCCGGTGCCGCTCCGGGCGGTCCCGGCCGGTCGGACGACGACAGCTCGCTCGCGACCTCCAGCGCCGACCACGAGGCCGACCGGGAGCGCCTGATCGCCCTCGTCGAGCTCGCCCGCGGTGGCGACAAGGACGCCTTCGGGATGCTCTACGACCACTACCACGTGTCGGTCTACCGCTTCGTGTACTACCGGGTCGGCTCGGTGCAGCTGGCCGAGGACCTGACCGGCGAGACGTTCTTCCGGGCGCTGCGGAGCATGAACGGGTTCCGCTGGCAGGGTCGCGACTTCGGCGCCTGGCTGATGACCATCGCGCGCAACCTCACCACCGACCACTTCAAGTCCGGCCGCACCCGCCTCGAGCAGACCACCGAGGACATGTCCACCCTGGACACCCACACCGAGGGCCCGGAGAGCGCGGTCCTCGCCCACCTCACCAACGAGGCGCTGCTGACCGCGCTGCGCGAGCTGCCGCAGGACCAGCAGGACTGCCTGGTGATGCGGTTCCTCCAGGGGATGACGATCGCCGAGACCGCCGACGTCCTCGAGCGCAGCGCCGGAGCCGTCAAGCAGCTCCAGCTGCGGGCCGTCCGCGGTCTCGCGGCGCTGCTGCCGGACGGGGTGCGCTGATGCGGACATACCCGGCACGGACCACCCCCGTCACCGCCGTAACCTCGCGGGTCGTCGCCTCGTTGTGTCGTGCAGAGGGAGTCACCCAGCTGACAGGACATGAGCGATGAACGCGTTGCTCCCGGCCAACCGCCGGGCCGAGAGGTTCGCCGCCCTGGTCGACGCCACGTCGACCACGGAGGCCGACCGGCGCTACGCATCCCTGCTCGAGGTGGTCGGGACCCTGCGGGCCGCCGCCGACGAGTCCCTCTCCCCGCGCGCCGACTACGTCGCCGACCTGCGATCGCGGCTGATGGCCGAGGCCGACACGGCACTGGTGCCGACCGACGCCCGCCTGCTCCTCCCGCAGCGACAGACCGCGGCGCGCAAGCAGAGCCGGTTCACCGCCGCCGCCGCGGGCCTGGTGCTGGTCGGGTCCGGCGCCGGCATGGCCGTCGCCGCCCAGGGCAGCGTCGCCGGCGACGGCCTCTACCCGATCAAGCGCGGCCTGGAGCAGATCGACCGGGCGATGAGCTTCTCCGACGCCGGTCGCGGCCGCGCTCTCCTCGGCCAGGCCAGCTCCCGGCTCGACGAGGTCGACACCCTGCTCGGCCGGGATGCCTCCGACGCCGAGGTGGCGGCCACCCTGCGCAGCTTCACCGGCAGCGCCGGCGACGGTGCCGACCTGCTGTTCCGCGCCTACCAGCGCGACGGCGACGACGCCGACGTCACCGCTGTGCGCGACTTCGCCGGCACCGAGATGGGTGTCCTCGCCCGGCTCGCCGACACGGCCCCGGCCCCGTTGCAGGCGGACTTCGCCGAGGCCGCCCAGCTGCTGAGCGACCTCGACCAGCAGGCCACGGTGCTGTGCTCGGACTGCGGACCCCGCGGTGCGCTCGGGCTGCCCGCGCGGCTGCGCCTGGTCTCCGCCGAGACGTCGTTGGTCGACCTGCTCGACCTGACGCCGCAGCCGGCACCCGCCACCGGCACGACGTCAGCGGTCGACTCGTCCGGTACGGCGAGCCCGGCCGGTGGGGTGCCCTCCTCGGGCGTCCCGGTCAGCACCGCCGACACCAGCGCGATCACGCTGCCGCCGCTGGAGGACCTGCTCGGCGGCCCCGGAGGTGCTCCCACCTCGACCGGCACCTCGACCGGCCACCGGCACCGGCACGGGCCGCTCGGTGGCGTGCTGCCGACGCCCGGCGTCCCGGCCTCCAGCCTGCCGAAGGTCGACGACGTCACCGACCAGGTCAAGAAGGACCTGGGGTCGGTCACCGACCCGCTCAAGCCCAAGCCCTGAACAGGGTCAGCGGCCGAACACCGAGGACCGCTGCCGCAGCAACGAGTAGAGCGTCTGCTGGATGGTCTCGCGCACCTGGTCGGTGACGTTGAAGACCAGCATCGGGTCGTCGGCTGCGCCCTCGTCGTAGGAGTCGGTGCGGATCGGCTCGCCGAACTCGATCAGCCACTTCGACGGCAGCGGCACCAGGCCGAGCGGGCCGAGCAGCGGGAACAGCGGCGTGATCGGGATGTAGGGCACGCCCAGCAGCCGGGCCAGCGACGGGATGTTGCCGACCAGCGGGTAGATCTCCTCCGCACCGACCACCGAGGTCGGCACGATCGGGACGCCGGTGCGCATCGCCGCGGACACGAAGCCGCCGCGGCCGAACCGCTGGAGCTTGTAGCGCTCGGAGAACGGCTTGCCGATCCCCTTGAAGCCCTCGGGCCAGACCCCGACCAGCTCGCCGCCACGCAGCATCCGCTCGGCGTCCTCGTTGCAGGCGAGGGTGGCACCACCCTTGCGGGCCAGCTCGCCGATGACCGGCATCTTGAAGACCAGGTCGGCGCCGAGCGGCCGGAGGTGACGGCCGGTGTGGTCGTGGATGCTGACCCCGGTCATCAGGCCGTCGATCGGCACCGTGCCGGAGTGGTTGGACACGACCAGCGCTCCGCCCTCGGCCGGGATGTTCTCGATGCCCCGCACCTCGATCCGGAACCACTTCTGTGCGATCGGCCGGAGCGCGGTCAGGAAGAACCGTTGCGTGATCTCGGCGTCGAACCCGTACTCGTCGACCACGTAGTCACCGGTCAGCCGGCGGCGCAGGAACGCCAGGAACTCCGCGAGCCGCGGCTCCCAGCCCTCGCCGAACAGCTCCTTGGAGGCGCTGGTGAACGCGGCCACCCAGTCCACGGCCGGGATGCCCTGCCGCGGCGCGGCGTGGGCGACGCCGGTGCCGGCCTCACTGCCGATCTCGGGGCCGGCCTCGCTGCCGATCTCGGGGCCGGTCTCGGTGCCGGTCTCGGTGCTGGTCTCGGTGCTGGTCTCGGTGCTGGTCTCGGTGCTGGTCTCGGTGCTGGTCTCGGTGCTGCTCTCGGGGCCGGTCTCGGGCACCGACGGCTCGACGGGCCGCTTCGAGGTCGGCGGCGGCGTGCGGCGCTGGCGGGGCGGTGACGTGCCGGGGCCGGCCAGGCCGCGCGAGGAGGTCGACGGCTTGGCGCTGCCGGAGCCGCGGCCGGGACGACCACGGGTGCCCAGCGGACGCTCGGGGTCACCACCGAACGGGATGATGTCGGCGTCAGGCACGCTCGCCCCCGATCGCGGTGGCGTGGCGCCGGGCCGGGCGCCCGGACTGGCGCAGCGCGCCCGTGAGCACGTCCTCCGCGGCGGCGACCCGATCGGCGGAGAGCAGCCCGGGCGCGAGCGCCGTACCGAAGTCGGCGAAGGCCTCGTGCGTGGTGTAGCGCGGCGTGTAGCCGAGCACCGTGCGCATCCGGGTGGTGTCCACGCCGCGACCGTAGGTCAGGAACTGGACCTGCTCGGGCGAGAAGTCGGCCAGCCGCATCTGCCGGATCGCCGAACCGAAGGACGCCACCGCGAACGTCGGCAGCTTGATGCTGGCCCGGCCGATCCGCCGGATCGCCTGGGAGAGCATGATCAGGCCGTCCCCGGCCACGTTGAAGGTGCCGTGCTCACCGCTCAGGGTCGCGTGCTGGATCACGCCGAGCAGGTCGTGCTCGTGCAGGAACTGGAGCCGGGCGTCGAAGCCGAGCACCGTGGGGATCACCGGCAGCTTGAAGTACGACACGATCGGCGAGCTGACCATCGGCCCGATCACGTTGGCCGCGCGCAGCATGGTCACCGTCACGTCGGGCCGGCGGCGGGAGAACCCGCGGACGTAGGACTCGACCTCGGCGACGTCCTTGCCGTAGCCGGCGCGGGCCTGCCGCTTGGGACCCATGTCCTCGGTGAACATCGCCGGGTCGCGGTTGGTCGCGCCGTAGAAGGCGGTGCTCGACTTGACCACCAGGTGCCGCAGCGACGGCGCCTGCTGGGCAGCCGCCAGCAGCTGCATGGTGCCGATGACGTTCTGCTCCTTCATCGACGTACGACCGCCGGCGTTGCCGGGGCTCGCGATCACGCTCATGTGGACCACGGTGTCGACGTCCTCCCGCGCGATCACCTTGGCGATCACGGGGTTGCGGATGTCGGCCCGGACGAAGGACACGGTGCCGATGTCGCCGCGCGGGGGCAGCACGTCGACCCCGATCACGCGGTCGACCTCGGGCAGCGCCGTCAGCTGGCGCGCCATCCGCCTGCCGAGATCCATGGAGACCCCGGTGACCAGGACGACGCGACCCATGCGACTGCCCGTCAGCGGGTCACTTGCCCAGACGACGACGCTGCACGCGCGTCTTCTTGAGCAGCTTGCGGTGCTTCTTCTTGGCCATGCGCTTGCGACGCTTCTTGATGACGGAACCCACGTGGAGCCTTTCGGGACGGAGTACGACGAGTGGACGGGCACGACGGCGGCAGCCGCGGCCACGCGAGTCGACGACAGCAGCCTAACCGGCGGCGACCGGCCGCACGAACCGGGCGAGGGGCGCGGACGCGCGAAACGGGCGTGACTGCTGTCACGCCCGTCGCGGTGCGGCTGTGCTGTGCTGTGCCCGTGATGGTGCCGGTCTGGTGGTCCGGCCGAGCCCGAGGCCGGACGACCGACGGGGCTCAGCCGGTCTGGTAGAAGCTGTTCTTCAGATAGTCGTTGACGTCCTTCTCGCTCACGCGGAAGGAACGCCCCACCCGCACGGCCGGCAGCTCGCCGGAGTGCACGAGGCGGTAGACCGTCATCTTCGAAACACGCATGACGGCGGCAACTTCTGCCACCGTCAGGAACTTCACCTCCGAGATGTTTCCGTCGAGGTTCGAGCTCATGTCCGCACCACTTTCCCAGGCACGTCTCCGGCTTCCCCACCGGAAATCCCACGTGCAACGCTGAGGTGAGAATAGGGCCTTGTGTGACTGGTGTGGAAGCAAAGTCTCAAACCGGGGCCCGGACTGGACCGAAGAATCCCCCGCCTGACCCTATAAATCAGGCTGAAATAGGACATTACGGGGTCGGATCGAGCCCGTTCAGCGGGAAAGTCGCCACCCGGGTCGCCTGGATCGACCTGTCTAGCCAGGTTTCCGGGTTGAACCCCTCGCTCCAGTCCCGGTAGTCCGGGACCCGACCGTCGGTCATCCGGGTCGGGGCGTCCTGGTGGAGCACCTCCGCGACGTGCCCGCGCCAGTCCTCGGGGGTCTCCGTCTCCGGATCCACGGGGCGTCCGGCGACCACGCCGAGCAGGTGCGTCCAGGCCCGCGGGACCACGTCGACGATCGCGTAGCCACCACCACCGGTCACCACCCACCTGCCGTCGGTGACCTCGTGCGCGAGGTCGTGGAGCGCCTGGTAGGCCGCCCGCTGGCCGTCCACGCTCAGCATCAGGTGGGCCAGCGGATCGCTCATGTGCGAGTCGCACCCGTGCTGGGTGACCAGCACGTCGGGGGCGAACTCCCGCACCAGGGGAGGTACGACGGCGTGGAAGGCCCGCAGCCACCCCGCGTCACCGGTGCCGGGCGGCAGCGCCACGTTGACCGCACTGCCCTCCGCCTCGGGGCCGCCGAGGTCGTGCGCGAAGCCGGTGCCCGGGAACAGCATCTGGCCGGTCTCGTGCAGCGAGATCGTGAGCACCCGCGGGTCGTCCCAGAAGACCTGCTCCACACCGTCGCCGTGGTGCACGTCGACGTCGACGTAGACGATCCGCTCCGCGCCCTGCGCGAGCAGCCAGCGGATCGCCACCGCGACGTCGTTGTAGACGCAGAAGCCGCTGGCACGGCCCGGCATCGCATGGTGCAGCCCGCCGGCGATGTTGGCGGCGTGGTCGACCTCGCCCTCCCAGACCAGCCTGGCCGCCTCCATCGAGGCACCGACCACGTGGCGCGCCGCCTCGTGCATGCCGGGGAAGGTCGGGTTGTCGTCGGTGCCGAGCCCGAGCAGCGGCTGCACGTCGGCCGGGTCGAGGCTGGTGCGTCGTACCGCCTCGATCAGGTCCGCCGAGTGCACGGTCAGCAGGTCGGCGTCGGTCGCGTGCGGCGCCGTCACCAGCGGCAGCGCGCCGTTGCCGACGACGTGCAGCTGCTCGGCGAGCCGCACCGTGAGGTCGACCCGGATCGGGTTCATCGGGTGGGTGGGGCCGAAGTCGTACGTCGTCAGCGAGGGGTCGAACACCACGCACGAGGAGCAGGCCACCATGTGACGGACGTTACCGCCCGGCCGCGGGACCGTAGGGTTCGGTCCATGCCCGACTCCAGCGCCGCACGCGTCGCCGTCTACATCGACTTCGACAACGTGGTGATCTCCCGCTACGACAACGTGTTCGGCGACAACGCCTGGCGCAAGGACAACGCCCGGCACCACGCCGGTGACTCCGGCGCCGACGACCCGATCGACCTCAAGCTCGCGACCGCCGCCGTCGACATCGGCGCGATCATCGACTACGCCTCGTCGTTCGGCACCGTCGCCTTCACGCGCGCGTACGCCGACTGGTCGGTGCCGGCCAACGCGGCGTACAAGCGACAGCTGGTCGACCGGGCCGTGGACCTGACCCAGCTGTTCTCCACCTCGGGCACCAAGAACGGCGCCGACATCCGGCTCTCGATCGACGCGGTCGACGACCTCTTCCGGCACGCCGACCTCACGCACGTGGTGGTGGTGGCCGGGGACTCCGACTACATCTCGTTGGCGCAGCGCTGCAAGAGTCTGGGCCGCTTCGTGGTCGGGATCGGCGTCACCGGCTCGACCAGCTCCGCGCTGGTGGCGGCGTGCGACGAGTTCAGCGACTACGACGACCTGCCCGACGTGGAGCCGGTGCCGGCTCAGAAGAAGCAGGTCGCGAAGAAGTCCAGCGGCCGGCGGTCAGGCACCGCGAAGTCCACTTCGGGGAAGACCGACCCGGCCGACGCGGGCGAGGCCGAGTCCGGGGCGCAGGCCGACGCGACCGCCCTGCTGGAGCGGGCGATGCGGATCGGGCTGGAGAAGAGCGACGACGAGTGGCTCTACAGCGGCGGCGTGAAGAGCCAGATGCAGCGGATGAACTCGCGCTTCAAGGAGAAGTCGCTCGGCTTCTCCTCGTTCCGGGCGTTCGTGGAGTCGCGCGAGGCACTGGTCGAGACCAAGCTCGCCGGCAACGGCCAGCTCCAGGTGCGGCTGCGCTGACCCAGATGCGGGTCTGCCCGTCAGGACTCGCCTGCGAGGTCGCGCGACCGGTTGCGCGCGGCCTCCATGGCGGTCATGAACGCCGCCCGCACCCGGTGCGACTCCAGCTCGCGGATCGCCGCGGCCGTCGTACCGCCCGGAGAGGTGACCTGCTCCCGCAGCACCGTCGGGTGCTCACCGGTCTCGCGGAGCAGCTTGGCCGAGCCGACCACGGTCTGCACGACGAGCTCGGTGGCGGTGGTGCGCGGCAGGCCGAGGTGCACCCCGGCCTCGATCATCGCCTCGACCACGAAGAAGAGGTACGCCGGACCCGAGCCGCTGATCGCCGTCACCGCGTCCTGCTGCTTCTCCGGCACCCGGACCACCCGTCCGGTCGTGCTCAGCAGCGACTCCGCGATCGCGAGGTGGTCGTCGTCGCAGTGGGTGCCCGGGGAGATCGCGGCCATCCCCTCGTCGACCAGGGCCGGGGTGTTCGGCATCACCCGCACCACGGCGATGCCGTCGGGCACCCGGGACTCGATGAAGGCGGTGGTGATCCCCGCCGCCAGCGAGACCAGCAGCGTGCCCGTGGTCAGCGCCGGCGCGATCTCGGCCAGCACGTCGGCCATGTCCTGCGGCTTGACCACGAGCACGACGGTGTCGGCCTGACCGACGGCCTCGACGTTGGAGACGACCCGCACGTCGTACTTCTCGGCGAGCTGGGTGGCGCGCTCGGCCCGCTTCTCGCCGACCAGCAGGTCCTCGACCGGGCGTCCGCCGCGGATCAGGCCGGAGAGCAGCGTCTCGCCCATCACGCCCACGCCGAGGATGGCGACGGTCATCGGTCCTCCTACGACTTGGAGATCAGCGAGCGAGCGAAGAATGTCAGGTTCGAGGGGCGCTCCGCGAGACGTCTCATCAGGTAGCCGTACCACTCCTGGCCGTAGGGCACGTAGACGCGGACCTTCTCGCCGCTCTCCGCCAGCCGCTTCTGCTCCTCGGGACGGATGCCGTAGAGCATCTGGAACTCGTAGCTCCCGTGGGCGCGGTCGTTGCGGGTCGCCAGCGCCGACGCGATCGCGATCATCCGCGGGTCGTGGGTGGCCACCATCGGGTAGCCCTGGCCCGCCATCAGCACCTTGAGGCAGCGGACGTAGGACTTGTCGACCTCGAGCCGGTCCTGGAAGGCGACCGTCTCGGGCTCCTTGTAGGCGCCCTTGCACAACCGCACCCGTGAGCCCTCGAACGCGAGCGCGCGGGCGTCGGCCTCGGTGCGGTGCAGGTAGGCCTGGATCACGGCGCCGGTCTCGGGGTAGTCCTTGCGCAGCTCCCGCAGCGTGGCCAGGGTCTGGTCGGTGGTGGTGTGGTCCTCCATGTCGAGGGTCACCGTGGTGCCGACGTTGCGCGCTGCCCGGCAGATGGTGCGGGCGTTCTCCAGCGACAGCTTGGCCCCGATCTCGGGCAGCGCCTGGCCGACCGCGGACAGCTTCACCGACACCTCGGCGTTGCGGGCCAGGCCGGCGGCGCTGAGCTCCTTGAGCACGTCGAGGTAGGCGTTGACGGTGGCGTCGGCCTGCTCCGGGTCGAGCGTGTCCTCGCCGAGGTGGTCGAGCGTGACGTGGAGGCCGGTCGCGATCAGCTCCTCGGTGGCCCGGACCGCTGACGCGGTGTCCTCGCCGGGGACGTAGCTGCTCACGATGCCGCCGCTCACGGGCATGGTGCTGATCAGCTTCTTGATGCGCTCGCTGCGCGCCAGCCACAGGATCGATTGCCGAAGCACGTGCCGTTTCCTCCACTCGCGTGGGGCCTCTCGCGGGCCCGCCGTACCGCCGCGGCCACGGTACGCCGCAGGGGGTGTGGCGCCCGAATCGGGAGGGTCAGGCCGACTGCCTGCGGAGCGTGACCGCGCCCAGCGCCAGCCCCGCGAGCGCGAACGCGACCACGATCCCGAGGTCGCCCCAGATCTCGCCGATCGCGCTGTCGAGCGAGACGCCCTGCATCGCGTCGACGGCGTACGACAGGGGGAGCAGGTCGGAGAGGAAGCCGAGCACGTCGGGCATCGCGTCCCGGGCCACGAACAGCCCGCACAGCAGGATCTGCGGGATCACGACGGCCGGCATGAACTGCACGGCCTGGAACTCGGTGCGCGCGAACGCGGAGACGAACAGCCCGAGAGCGGTGCCGAGCACGGCATCGGCGATCGCGACCAGGGTCAGCATCCAGACCGGACCCTGCACGTCGAGGCCCAGCGCGCCGACGCTGAGCCCGACCGCGAGCGCGGACTGGACGGCGGCAACCAGACCGAAGGCGAGGGCGTAGCCGCCGAGGAAGTCGAGCTTGCCCATCGGCATCGCCAGCAGCCGCTCGAGGGTGCCGGACGACCGTTCGCGGAGCGTGGTCACGCTGGTCACCAGGAACATGATGATGAACGGGAACATCGCCAGCAGGGCCGGCCCGAGCGCGCGGAACGCCGGGTCGTCGAACATCCACCACAGCAGCGTCATCAGCAGGCACGGGAGCACCAGCAGCATCGCCATCGTGCGGTGGTCGCGGCGGAGCTGGTTGAGCACCCGGCCGGCGACGGCGAAGGTGATCCGGGGCGTCATGGCCGCCGGCCCGACCGGGTGGGCGCGCGGTCGGCGCGTGGTGACTGGGCGAACATCAGTGGACCTCCTCGCCCTGGACGATGGCCAGGAACGCGCTCTCGATGTCTGTCGTGCCGGTGCGCTGCCGCAGCCCGTCGGGGGTGTCGTCGGCGATGATCGCGCCCTCGCGCATCAGCAAGAGCCGGTCGCAGCGCTCGGCCTCGTCCATCACGTGGCTGGAGACGAAGACGGCGGCGCCGGCCGCGGCCAGCGCGTGGAAGGAACCCCACAGCTGCTGCCGGAGCACCGGGTCGAGCCCGACCGTGGGCTCGTCGAGCACCACCAGGTCGGGCTCACCGAGCAGTGCGACCGCGAGGGAGACGCGCGAGCGCTGGCCACCGGAGAGCCGCCCGACCACCTGGCCGCCCTGCTCCACGAGGTCGACCTGCTCGAGGCAGCTGCGCACGCGGTCGGGGCCGACGCCGAGCACCTGGCCGAAGAAGCGCAGGTTCTCCAGCACGGTGAGGTCGTCGTACACGCTCGCGGCCTGGGTGACGTAGCCGATCCGGTGCCGCAGCTCGGCGGAGCCGGATGGCCGGCCGAGCACCGTCACCGTGCCCGAGGCGATGGCCTGCACGCCGACGATCGCCCGCATCAGCGTGGACTTGCCGCAGCCCGAGGGGCCGAGCAGTCCGGTCACCGACCCGGCCGGGACGGCCAGGTCGAGGTCGCGCAGCACGACCTTGCCCCCACGGACGACGCGGAGTGCCGTGGTCTCGACCGCGTTATTCACCATGTGATGAATTTATGCCGCCGAAGGCCCGCCGGTCAAGGGTCGACGGTCAGTGGTCCGGTCAGGTAGCGCTGCAGGGTCGGGCCGTACGCCGCGACCAGCTCGTCCTCGGACATCGCCACCATCGGGGGCGCCTCGAGCACGTAGCGCAGCATCACGATGCCGGCCAGCTGGCTGGCCACCAGCACGGTCCGGCGCTCCGGCTGGTCGAGGCCCAGCCCGGCCACCACCGGACCCAGCACCAGCCGGAACAGCGCGTCGCGCACCAGGGTCGCGCCGGCGGGGTCCATCGCCCCGCGGAACAGGCCCAGGAGCGGGACTCGGGTCTGCTCGTCGCCCCAGACCGCGAGCAGCACCCGCACCAGCCGTTCGCCGGCACCGTCCGGCCCGCCCTCGACCACCGGCCGCAGCGCCTCGCGCGGGTCGATCCGCACCTGCAGCGCGGCGACGAAGAGGTCGGCCTTGCTGTCGAAGTAGTGGTGCACGAGCGACGGGTCGACGCCGGCCCGCGCAGCGACAGCGCGCATCGAGGTGGCGGCGAAGCCGGAGGCCGCGAACAGCTCACGGGCGGCGGCCAGGATCTCCTCGCGGGTGTCCGGGGTGCCCGGACGACGGCCGCGCGCCGGCTGCCTCACGACCAAAAACATGCATCACTGGATCACCGGGACACCCGCGCGAAGTGCAGCCGGGCGAACGCCAACGCCTCGGCCAGGTCCGCCTCCCGCTGCTCACGCCCGCCGGCCTTGCGGGTGTTGACCTCGACCACGATGTGCCCGGTGAACCCGGTCTCGGCGAGGTGCTCCAGCAGCTCGCCCGCGGGCTGGTTGCCGCGCCCCGGGATCAGGTGCTCGTCCTTCGCCGACCCGCTGCCGTCGGTGAGGTGGAGGTGCCGCATCCGCGGACCGAGCCGGCGGACCATCTCCAGCGGGTCGGACTGGGCTGTCGAGGAGTGCGAGAGATCGACCGTGGTGTTGGCGTAGGACTCCCGCGACGGATCCCAACCCGGCAGGTAGACCTGCATCTCCCGCTTGGAGGTGGCGCGCCACGGGTACATGTTCTCGACCGCGAACGCGATGCCGGTGCGCCGCTCCAGGTCGGCGATGCCGGCCACGAAGCCGACCGCGTAGTCGCGCTGCCAGCGGAACGGCGGGTGCACGACCACGACGTCGGCGCCGAGCGACCGTGCCATCTCGGCCGACCGCTCCAGCTTCTCCCACGGGTCGGTGCCCCAGACCCGTTGGGTGATCAGCAGGCAGGGTGCGTGCACCGCGCACACGGGGAGCTGGTGGTAGTCGACGAGGTGCTGCACGCTCTCGATCGACTGGCTGAGCTCGTCGATGCCGACCATCACCTCGAGGGCGTCGTACCCGAGCTTGGCGGCGTAGCCGAAGGCGTGCGCGGTCGACTCCGGGTAGACCGACGCGGTCGACAGGGCGAACAGGGGCGCACTCATGGTCGGGTCAGCGGCCGAGGAAGCTGATCGTGTCGAGCCGTTCGAGGATCACTCCCTCGCGCATCGCCCAGGGACAGATGTCGAGCTGGGGCAGGTCGAAGATGTCGAGGACGGCGTCGGCGACCAGCGCGCCGGCCACCATCTGGTGCGAACGGCTGGACGAGACACCCGGCAGGTCGGCGATCTCGTCGTCGTCGAGGGCCAGCAGCTTCGGCACCCACTTGGCCAGGTCGTCGGCCGTCAGCGAGCGGCTGACGAAGTCACCCTCGCTGGAGGCAGCGGCACCGCAGATCCGGGCCAGCGACCGGAACGTCTTGGAGGTCGCGACCGCCAGGTCCGGCGCTCCGTTGCGCAGCAGCATCCCCGCGTCGTGGGCGACCGCGGTGCGGATGTGCTTGCGGAGCTTGCGGACCGCCTTGTCACCGCGACCGTCGGCGAGGTGGTCGCGGGTCAGCCGCGCGGCGCCGAGCGGGAGCGACCAGGCCACGTCGGGGTTCTCGTCACCACCGGCCGCGATCTCCAGGGAGCCGCCGCCGATGTCGAAGACGGCGAGCCGACCGGCGGACCAGCCGAACCAGCGCCGTACGGCGAGGAACGTCAGCCGCGCCTCGTCCTCGCCCGGCAGCACCTGGATGTCGACGCCGGTGGACTCCTTGACGTGCGCGAGGACCTCGTCGGAGTTCGTGGCGTCACGCACCGCCGAGGTGGCGAACCCGATCACCTCCTCGCAACCCTTGTCCTCGGCCACGACCAGCGAGTCGGCGACGAAGCCGGTGAGCGCGTCGACACCCTTCTGCTTCACGGCACCGTCGCTGTCGAGGTGCTCGGCGAGCCGCAGCGGCTCCTTGTGCGAGAACGCCGGTGTCGGCGCGGCACCGGCGTGGGCGTCGACCACGAGCAGGTGCCCCGTGTTGGAGCCGATGTCGAGGACGCCCAGGCGCATGTCCCCACGCTACCGGCCGGCCGTGAGGCGCGCCGCCGCCCGCCGTAGGGTTGCCGTCATGCCCGAGGTCGACCTGGTGTTCCCCCGTGCCTTCGTCGAGTTCCAGGACCCCGCGGACGAGAGCCAGGTCTTCCGGTGTGACCTGACCTGGCTGACGTCGCGGTGGGCGTGCATCTTCGGCAACGGCTGCCCGGGCATCTACAGCGAGTCACCCGACACCGGCTGCTGCACGCTCGGCGCCCACTTCTCCGACGGCGAGAAGAAGGACGGCGAGGACGAGAAGCGCGTCGCCGGCTGGGTCGACCGGCTCGACGACTCACTGTGGGAGAAGCGCTCGCAGGCGCTCGACGGCAAGGGCCGGCTCAAGCGGTCCGGGTGGGTCGAGAAGGAGGACGGCGAACGGAAGACGCGGGTCGTCGCGGGCGCGTGCATCTTCCACAACTCGACCGGGTTCGAGGGCGGGTACGGCTGCGCCCTGCACCACCTCGCGATCCGCGAGGACGTGCACTTCGTGGAGACCAAGCCCGACGTCTGCTGGCAGCTGCCGATCCGGCGCACGTTCCGCGACGTGACCCGCCAGGACGAGACGACGTACACGGAGGTCACGATCGCCGAGTACGACCGTCGCGGCTGGGGTCCGGGCGGCCACGACCTCGACTGGTACTGCAGCGGCAACACCGAGGCGCACGTCGGCCTGGAGCCGGTCTTCCTCTCCAACGCCACCGAGCTGATCGCGCTCATGGGACAGCCGGCGTACGACGTGCTCGCGGCGAATTGCGAAGCCCACATGGCGTCTCGCTCGCGACTGGCCCTTCATCCGGCCGATCCGCCACCCGCCTGACCTACCCCGGTGTGCCGCCGAAAATGGGACAAGGCCACAATCTTTGGCATGCGACTGGACCACCTTTCGTTCGCCGCCGGCCCTGACGGCCTGGCCGCGACTGTGCAGCGCATCTCGGACCTTCTGGGGGAGCCGTTCCAGGACGGAGGTGTCCACCCGCGCTTCGGGACCCGCAACCGGATCCTGCCGCTGCGTGACGGCACCTACCTCGAGGTGGTGGAGGTGCTGGACCATCCGGCGTCCGACAAGGCGCCCTTCGGCCAGGCCGTCCGCGCCCGCTCCCTGCTCGGTGGCGGCTGGCTCGGCTGGGTCGTCGCCGTCGACGACATCCGCCCGCACGAGGCGCGGCTCGGCCGCGAGGCGGTCAGCGGCAACCGGCACCGTCCGGACGGCGTCGAGCTCCGCTGGAAGCAGCTCGGGGTCAAGGGCCTCCAGTCCGACCCGCAGCTCCCCTTCTTCATCCAGTGGGAGGGTGAGGCCGGCACCTCGGAGCACCCCAGCCACGGCGGCAGCGAGCAGGTCTCGATGACCGCGATCGAGATGGCCGGGGACCCGAAGCGGGTCAGCGACTGGCTCGGCCAGTCCGTCGAGCAGCCGCTCGAGGACGTCAAGGTCGACTGGGTGGCCCCGCACGGCACGCCGGGCATCCAGGCGGTGCAGTTCCAGACCCGTGACGGGCTCGTCAGGCTCTGAGCCGCGAGTCCCCGGTCTCTCCCGGGGAGCGGTGCGGAGCCCGAACATCTGGGAGCACCCGGCCGTCTACGAGGTCGAGAACCGCGCGTTCGACGCTTCCCGGACGGTCGAGGCGACCATGCACTCCGTCGCGTCCTGGGACGGCCGCGACCTGCTCGACCTCGGCTGCGGCAGCGGCTTCCACCTGCCCCGCTGGGCGTCGTCGTCGTTCGGCGCCGCGCGCCGTGTGGTCGGTGTCGACCCGCACCCGGGGCTGGTGTCCCTCGCCCGCCGCCGGTGCCGGGCGTTGCCGACCGTCTCGGTGGTCCAGGGCAGTGCCACCGCCCTGCCGCTGCCGGACGCGTCGGTCGACGTGGTGCAGGTCCGCTGGGCCTACTTCTTCGGCCCCGGCTGCGAGCCCGGGCTGCGGGAGCTGGACCGGGTGGTCCGGCGCGGCGGGACCGCGTTCGTGATCGACAACGACGGCACCCGGTCGACCTTCGGCGGCTGGTTCCGCCGCGGCTACCCCGAGATCGACCCCGTTACCGTGCAGCGCTTCTGGACCGCGCGCGGCTGGACCCGGCACCCCGTGCTGACGTCCTGGCGCTTCGAGACCCGCGCCGACCTCGAGGCGGTGGTCCGGATCGAGTTCGCCCGTCGTACCGCCGAGGAGGTGCTGTCCGAGGCCCCGTCCGACCCCGACGGCGGCGTCACCGTCGACTACGCCGTCGACGTGTGGGCGAAGCACTTCTGAGGGCGGCGGGACAGTCCCGGCCGATCGGCACCTCACGAGGGTCCTCGGACGAGCTTTTCGGTCGGGACCATCCGCGCGCCGACCACCACGGAGGCGGCGTCAACGTCCACGAGCACGACTCGGGAGGCAGGAACTTCGCGCGGCTCCGGGCGTTGAGCATCCGGGCCGCCACCAGGCCACGGTCGCGCAGGTCGCCGCCGACGACCTCGACGTACTCCAGCCCGTGGTCCCGGAACCGCTCCTCGCGCGCGACATCGCGCCGGTGCCGCTGCGCGTCCTTGTGGTCGGCGCCGTCGTACTCCCCGACCAGGCCGGCCACCGGGTCGAAGAGGTCCGGTATCCCGATCAGGCTGCCGTCGAGGTCGAACAGCTCCCGGTTGCACAGCGGCGGCGGGAGTCCGGCGTCGAGCACCCAGCACAGTCGCATCCGCGTCTCCTGCGGCGACCGACTCTCGTCGATGGCGAGCGGAACGACCTTGCGCACGAAGGGGATGCCGGTCCAGGCGTTGCGCCAGGGCGCGAGGTAGCGGGCGTAGGACGCCACCGTGGTGAGGCCCGCCGCGACGGCCATCTCGATCACGACGACGGCGGTCCGGACCTCCCGCGTACGACGCATCTCGTCGAGGACCGCACGTTCGACGGTGGTGCACCAGATGCCGTCGACCTCGAGCCGCTCGACCGGGGCCAGCTGCTCCTCGGAGACGCTGCACCGCGGATCGGGTCGCAGCCGGTAGCGCCCCACCACGAGAGGCACCGGCAGCTGCCCGGTGCCTCCAGCCATGGTGCCGTCGAAGATGCTCGCGCCCTGCCAACGCAGCGACGCCCACCCGGTGACCGCGCCGTACGTGCGGATGCGTGTGGCCTGCTCGAGGATTCGTTGCTCGACCACCTCGGCGTCCACCGCTGCCGGCACGTACAGCCCGGCCGAGGTCTGCCGGAACCTCGGTCCCCGCGCCTGCCCCCGAGTTGGCCCCTCGACGCCCGTGGCATCGAGGGGCACCGGCCGGACCAGGCCGCTCGGCCGGCGGCAGATCGGGCTCCAGCGGTGTTCTCCCATCCCGCCAACCAACGCCGGGCGAGAGTCCGTCGCACGCCCGCGTCCGGGACCTGTGGACGGGAGGTCGTGAGGCCTGGGTGTGGATCGGAACCGGCGGGTAGTCCCGGCCGAAAAGCACGTCCGGAGGCCGTCAGGAGGTGCCGAATGGCCGGGACCACCCCGACACCGGGCTCAGCGACGCAACGACGAGGTGCGTACGACGAGGGTCGGGGTCAGCACGGTGCCGGAGGTCGGGGTCGGGGAGCCGTCGACGGCGGAGCGGAGCAGGCCGACCAGCTCGACGGCGACCTGCTCGAGCGGCTGGCGCACCGACGAGAGGCCGGTGACCTGGGCGGCGGCGGAGTCGTCGAAGCCGACCACACCGGCGTCGCGGCCGGCCTTCATCGAGCGCTCGTCGAACGCCCGGAGCACGCCGATCGCCATCGTGTCGCTGGCGCACACGAACGCGGTCGTGCCGGTGGCGAGCTGCTCGTGCGCGGCCATCCGGGCGGCGTCGACGTTGTCGGTGATCCGCTCCCCCAGCCCGGCGACGTCGAGCCCGGCGTCGAGCATGGCGTCGGTCCAGCCGGCCCGGCGGTCCTCCCCGATCCGGGACGACTTCTCCCAGCCCAGCCACGCGATCCGGCTGTGGCCCTGCTCCCGCAGGTGCTCGGTGGCGAGGCGCGCCCCGGCGGCGCCGTCGACGTCGACCCAGGCGTAGTTCGCGCCGGGGTCGTCCCACGGGCGGCCGAACGCCACGAACGGCGCCTCGCGCTGCTGCAGCCAGGCCGCCTGCGGGGTGCCGATGTAGGTGTCGGTGATCACGAACGCGTCCACGGCCGTCGAGCGGAGCAGGTCGTCGTAGCCGTCGAGCGCGTCCTCGGGGTCCCCGGAGAACAGCAGGATGTGCTGGCCGTTCTCGCGGGTGGTCTCCACCAGCGAGTGCAGGAACCGGTCCATCAGGGCGTTGGTGGTGCCCTCCTGGGCCGCCTCGAACCGCAGCCCGATCAGGTGCGAGGTGCCGCTGCGGAGCTGGCGGGCCGCCCGGTTCGGCGAGTAGCCCAGCTCGGCGATCACGTGCAGCACCCGCTCGAGGGTGTCGGGACGCAGCAGCTCGGGATTGTTCAGCGCGTTGGAGACCGTCTGCCGCGAGACGCCGGCCCGGTCGGCGACGGTGGTGAGGGTCGGAGGTACGCCGACCCGGCCGAGGTGACGGCTCATGATCAGTTCCCCCTTCCGAGTGGATCGATCCAATGCTATCGACCCCCGGTCCTGCACACCCCCGGGTGGGTTCTCCCGGGAACTGTCGGCGCCCTCGCCTAGGTTCGGGCCATGGCGAAGACGACGACCCGCACCCGTGCCAGCTACCGCTGCGCCGAGTGCGGCTGGGAGACGGCCAAGTGGGTCGGCCGCTGCGGAGAGTGCCAGGCCTGGGGCAGCGTCGCGGAGTCCCAGGCGCCGCGCAGCCGGGTGCAGGCGGGGCCGGTGACCGCGCCGGCGGTGCCGATCGGCGAGGTGCCCGCGGAGGACTCCCACGCCCGCACCAGCGGCGTGCCCGAGCTCGACCGGGTGCTCGGCGGTGGCCTGGTCCCAGGCGCCGCGATCCTGCTCGCCGGCGAGCCCGGCGTCGGCAAGTCGACGCTGCTGCTCGAGGTGGCCGCGCAGACCGCGCGGGTCCGGCACCGCACGCTCTACATCACCGGTGAGGAGTCCGCGGCCCAGGTGCGGCTGCGGGCCGACCGCACCGGAGGCATCCACGACGAGCTCTACCTCGCCGCCGAGACCGACCTCGGCGCGGTGCTCGGTCACGTCGAGGCGGTGCGGCCGACGCTGCTGGTGATCGACTCCGTGCAGACGATCAGCGCCGCCGACGTCGACGGCGTGCCCGGTGGGGTCACCCAGGTCAAGGAGGTCGCGGCCGCGCTGATCCGGATGGCCAAGATCCGCAACATCACCACCGTCCTGGTCGGCCACGTCACCAAGGACGGCACCATCGCCGGGCCCCGGGTGCTGGAGCACCTGGTCGACGTGGTGCTGCACTTCGAGGGCGACCGCAACTCGCGGCTCCGGATGGTGCGCGCGGTGAAGAACCGCTACGGGCCGGTCGACGAGGTCGGCTGCTTCGACCTCTCGTCCGCCGGCATCGAGGCGATCACCGACCCCACCGGGCTGTTCCTCGACGCCCACCACGGGACCACGCCCGGCACCGCCGTCTCGGTGACCATGGAGGGTCGCCGGCCGCTGCTGGCCGAGGTGCAGGCGCTGGTGGCGCTCTCGCCCGCGGAGCGGCCCCGTCGTACGACGTCCGGGGTGGAGGGCTCGCGGGTCGCGATGATCCTGGCCGTCCTCCAGCAGCACGCCGGCATCCGGCTGCACGGGCACGACGTCTTCGTGTCCACGGTCGGCGGCGCCCGCCTCACCGGCAGCGCCAGCGACACGGCGGTCGCGCTCGCCATCGCCTCCGCCAACGCCGGCCGACCGCTCGGCCGCAACGTGGTCGCGATCGGCGAGCTCGGGCTCTCCGGCGAGCTGCGCCGGGTCCCCGACCTGCCCCAGCGGCTGGCCGAGGCCGCCCGGCTCGGGTTCAAGGCGGCGATCGTGCCGGCCGAGTCCGCCGCGGCCGCGGGCAGCAGCCGGATCGTCGACGGCATGCGGGTGATGGAGATCGACCACGTCCACGCCGCGCTGCGTCTGGTCAAGCTGGTCGAGCCGCCCGAGGCGAGCGGACCGCGCATCAGGCCCGAGGTGCCCCGCTGGTGAGCCCGCGCACCGCGGTCCACCCAGGAGAACACAGCCGCAGGAGCGGGCTCCGCTCCCCTACACTGACGTGCGACTCGCCGGTGCCCGGCCGGTGAGCCGTTAGTCGACGGGGAGTGGACAGGGTGGCAGACGACCGGTCGCGCGACCTTGCGCAGCTGCGAGCCACGCTCGCCGCGTTGGCGCCCGGCACCGCCATGCACGACGGTCTCGAGCGGATCCTGCGCGGGCGCACCGGCGCCCTGCTGGTGCTCGGCGAGGACCGCACCGTCGAGGAGATGAGCACCGGCGGCTTCACGCTCGACGTGCCCTTCACCGCCACCGGGCTGCGTGAGCTGGCCAAGATGGACGGTGCGATCGTGCTCGACAGCGACGCGAGCCGGATCCACCGGGCCGCGGTCCACCTGATGCCCGACCCGGGGATCCCCAGCGAGGAGACCGGCACCCGGCACCGCACCGCCGACCGGGTCGCCCGGCAGACGGGGCTGCCCGTGGTCTCGGTGTCGCAGTCGATGCAGATCATCGCCGTCTACGTCGGCCACATCCGCTACGTGCTCGAGGACTCCGCCCAGATCCTGTCCCGCGCCAACCAGGCGCTGGCCACGCTGGAGCGCTACAAGACCCGGCTCGACGAGGTGTCCAGCACGCTGTCCGCGCTGGAGATCGAGGACCTGGTCACCGTGCGCGACGTCGCCGTGGTCGCCCAGCGGCTGGAGATGGTGACCCGCATCGCGCGCGAGATCGAGGGCTACGTTCTCGAGCTCGGCACCGACGGCCGGCTGCTGTCGCTCCAGCTCGAGGAGCTGGTCACGGGCGTCGAGGCCGAGCGGCTCCTCGTCGTCCGCGACTACCTGCAGCGCCGTCGGCGGCGGACGACGGAGGAGGTGCTGCTCAACCTCGCCCTGCTCTCGCAGACCGAGCTGGTCGACGTCGCCGCGGTCGCGGCCGCCATGGGCCTGCCGTCCGCGGAGCCGCTGGACACGACGGTGGCTCCGCGCGGGCACCGGCTGATGGCGAAGGTGCCCCGCCTGCCGGGCCTGGTGGCCGACCGCCTGGTCGAGCACTTCGGGTCGCTGCAGAAGCTGCTCTCGGCCACGGCCGAGGACCTGCAGATGGTCGACGGCGTGGGCGAGCTGCGGGCCCGCAGCGTGCGTGAGGGGCTGTCCCGCCTGGCGGAGTCCAGCTTCCTCGAGCGATACGTCTAGCTTCTAGCCCTTCGGGGTCTTCGTCGCCGCCGGCTTCTTCGCCGCCTTCTTGCTCGGCTTGGGGTGCGTGGTCTTGGTGACCACCGGCCGCGGCGGCCCGACCACCTGGAACTGGACGTCGGCCGGCTCGCCCCCGAGCGTCGCCGCGATCACGTGGTAGTAGCCGACGTCGGCCCACTCGGTCCCCTTCGGGCAGCCGTCGCGCGAGCGCCGGCCGCTCCAGGTCACGTCGACGACCGTGGCCTTCTCCGTCGCCGGGCGCACCACGACGTCCTGCTTCGGCACCGCTGCCCGGCAGTCCTGGCTGCTCCAGATCCGGTCCTCGCCGGAGACCACCTTGACCACGAGGGCGCTCGGTGAGGCCTGCCAGGTGCAGGTGCCGTCGGTCGAGACCAGCTTGACCGGCAGCGTGATCGCACTGCCACCGTCGACCTTGCGCACGGCCGGGACCACGTCGATCCTCGTGGCGTCACAGGTGCCCGTCGGCACCGAGAGCGGCACCGTGGACTTCTTGCTCCTGGCCGCCTGCTTCGTCGGCGCCGGGGCCGGCACCGTCGCGCTGGCGCTCGCCGTCGGCTGACGCGAGGGCTGCGCCGCGGCCGTGGTGGCCTTCGCATCGCCGCCGAATCCCGTGAGCAGCTTGCCGATCCCGAACACCAGGGCGAGCGCGACCACGAGCACGAGGGTGCGGCGGATCCAGTAGACCCGGGCCGGGAGAGGTCCCCGGGGAGAGGTCACGGATGGCATGCGCTCACGCTATGCAGCGGCCCGCCCCGGATGGCGCAGGCACGCCCGGATAGCGTCGGTCGGGATGAGCGACCTGCACGACGCGGTGCTGCGCTGGTACGACGCGCACGCGCGCGACCTCCCGTGGCGCGCCCCCGGCGCCACCCCGTGGGGGGTCCTGGTCAGCGAGGTCATGCTCCAGCAGACGCCCGTGGTCCGGGTGCTGCCGGTCTGGACGACCTGGCTGACGACCTGGCCCACCCCCGCGGACCTCGCGGCGCGACCGGCAGGGGAGGCGGTCCGGGCGTGGGGCCGGCTCGGCTACCCGCGACGCGCACTGCGCCTGCACGCCGCCGCCGGGGCGATCGTGGAGCGCCACCGGGGCCAGGTGCCGGCGTCGTACGACGCGCTGAAGGAGCTCCCGGGCGTCGGGGACTACACGGCGGCGGCGGTCGCGTCGTTCGCCTACCGGCAACGTCACGTCGTGCTCGACACCAACGTCCGCCGGGTGCTCGCACGGGCGGTCGCCGGCGTCGAGCTCCCCGCGAGAACCGTGACCCGCGCCGAGCGCGAGCGCGCGGCGGGTCTGCTCCCCGCGGAGCCGGCCGTGGCCGCCAACTGGGCGGTGGCCGTGATGGAGCTGGGCGCGCTCGTGTGCACGGCGGGCAGGCCGCGCTGCGACGCCTGCCCGATCGCGGACCGGTGCGCCTGGCTGGCCGCCGGCCGCCCCGCGCACACCGGTCCGGCCCGCACCGCGCAGACCTACGACGGCACCGACCGCCAGTGCCGCGGCCGGCTGCTGGCGGTGCTCCGCGCCACCGAGGCGAGTGTCGACCGCGCACAGCTCGACGCGGTCTGGCCCGACGCGGGCCAGCGCGACCGGTCGCTCGCCTCCCTGATCGCCGACGGCCTGGTGGTGCGCACCGGCGACCGGTACGCGCTGCCCTGAGCCGGACGCACGGAGGGCCGGACCCCGCGATCGGGATCCGGCCCTCCGGGAGGAACGGGTGCTACTCGGTGCCCTCGGCCCGTGGCAGGTCGACGGGACCCTCGGAGTCGTCGGGACCTCCGGTGGCGGGAGCGACCGTGGCCTCGACCGGCACCGTGTCGGGCATCTCGCCGCGCGGGGTGCCCTTGAAGGTGAACGACTGCGTCGGCCCCTCCTCGCCCTCCACGTCGACCAGCACGATCTGGCCGGGTCCGACCTCGCCGTAGAGCATCTTCTCGGCCAGCACGTCCTCGATCTCGCGCTGGATGGTGCGCCGCAGCGGGCGGGCACCGAGCACCGGGTCGAAGCCGCGGCGGGCCAGGAGGTCCTTCGCCGGCTGGGTCAGCTCGATCGACATGTCGCGGTCCTTCATGCGCAGCTCGACCGAGGCGATCATGTTGTCGACCATCTTGACGATCTGCTCCTGCGACAGCGGCGGGAACACGATCATCTCGTCGACACGGTTGAGGAACTCCGGCTTGAAGTGCTGCTTGAGCTCCTCCTGCACCTTGCTCTTCATCCGCTCGTAGGAGCCCGCGGTGTCACCGGACTGGTTGAACCCGAGGTTCTGGCCCTTGGCGATGTCACGGGTGCCGAGGTTGGTGGTCATGATGATCACGGTGTTCTTGAAGTCGACCACCCGGCCCTGGGAGTCGGTCAGGCGACCTTCCTCCAGGATCTGCAGCAGCGAGTTGAAGATGTCCGGGTGGGCCTTCTCGACCTCGTCGAAAAGCACCACGGAGAACGGCTTGCGGCGCACCTTCTCGGTGAGCTGGCCGCCCTCCTCGTAGCCGACGTAGCCGGGAGGCGAGCCGAAGAGCCGCGAGACCGTGTGCTTCTCCGAGAACTCGCTCATGTCGAGCTGGATCAGCGCGTCCTCGTCACCGAACAGGAACTCCGCCAGGGTCTTGGACAGCCAGGTCTTGCCGACGCCCGACGGGCCCGCGAAGATGAACGACCCGCCGGGGCGCTTCGGGTCCTTCAGACCCGCACGCGTGCGACGGATGGCCCGGGACAGCGCCTTGACCGCCTCGTCCTGGCCGATCACCCGCTTGTGCAGCTCGTCCTCCATCTTGAGCAGCCGCGTGGACTCCTCCTCGGACAGCTTCACGATCGGGATGCCGGTCGCGACGGCGAGCACCTCGGCGATCAGCTCCTCGTCGACCTCGGCCACGACGTCCATGTCGCCGGCGCGCCACTGCTTCTCGCGCTCGGCCTTGGCCAGGATCAGCTGCTTCTCCTCGTCGCGCAGTCGAGCGGCGGCCTCGAAGTCCTGGCCGTCGATCGCGCCCTCCTTGCGGCGGCGTACGTCGGAGATCTTCTCGTCGAACTCCCGCAGGTCCGGCGGCGCGGTCATCCGGCGGATCCGCAGCCGGGAGCCGGCCTCGTCGATCAGGTCGATCGCCTTGTCGGGCAGGAAGCGGTCGGAGATGTAGCGGTCGGCCATGGTCGCCGCGGCCACCAGCGCCTCGTCGGTGATCGTGACCCGGTGGTGCGCCTCGTAACGGTCGCGCAGGCCCTTGAGCATCTCGATCGTGTGCGCGATCGAGGGCTCCTGCACCTGGATCGGCTGGAACCGACGCTCGAGCGCGGCGTCCTTCTCGAGGTGCTTGCGGTACTCGTCGAGCGTGGTCGCGCCGATCGTCTGGAGCTCACCACGGGCCAGCATCGGCTTGAGGATGCTGGCCGCGTCGATCGCGCCCTCGGCGGCGCCGGCACCGACCAGGGTGTGGATCTCGTCGATGAACAGCACGATGTCGCCGCGGGTGCGGATCTCCTTGAGCACCTTCTTCAGGCGCTCCTCGAAGTCACCGCGGTAGCGCGAGCCGGCGACCAGGGCACCGAGGTCGAGCGTGTAGATCTGCTTGTCCTTGAGCGTCTCCGGCACGTCGCCGCGGACGATGTCCTGGGCCAGGCCCTCGACGATCGTGGTCTTGCCGACGCCGGGCTCGCCGATCAGCACCGGGTTGTTCTTCGTGCGCCGCGAGAGGATCTGCATGACCCGCTCGATCTCCTTCTCGCGCCCGATGACCGGGTCGAGCTTGCCCTCCTTGGCGGCCTGGGTCAGGTTGCGGCCGAACTGGTCGAGGACCAGCGAGGACGACGGCGCGGGCTCCGCAGCCGTCCCGGCGGACTGCGTCTCCTTGCCCTGGTAGCCGCTGAGGAGCTGGATCACCTGCTGACGCACCCGGTTGAGGTCGGCCCCGAGCTTCTGCAGCACCTGCGCGGCGACCCCCTCGCCCTCGCGGATCAGGCCGAGCAGGATGTGCTCGGTGCCGATGTAGTTGTGCCCGAGCTGGAGGGCCTCGCGCAGGGACAGCTCGAGGACCTTCTTGGCGCGGGGGGTGAACGGGATGTGCCCGCTCGGCGCCTGCTGGCCCTGGCCGATGATCTCCTCGACCTGGGCGCGCACGGCCTCCAGCGAGATGGACAGGCTCTCCAGCGCCTTCGCCGCGATGCCGTCGCCCTCGTGGATCAGGCCGAGCAGGATGTGCTCGGTGCCGATGTAGTTGTGGGAGAGCATGCGGGCCTCTTCCTGGGCCAGCACGACCACCCGGCGTGCTCGGTCAGTGAACCGCTCGAACATGGGCACTCCTCGCAAAAGTCTGTGGTGTATCCGTGAGTGCGTACGCCGCAGCCACACGTCGTACAACTCCGGATTCCACCCTACGTGTTCCCGGGGACGGTCCGGCATCCTTCGCCGACAGCGAACACGGCCCCTGGTGCGGCCGTGTCTCCTCCCGGGCGCCCGCGCGAGGAGGCGCCGGTCAGGTCAGTGGGCCGCGGCGTAGGCGTCGCGGACCTCGCTGGAGATCCGGCCGCGCTCGGAGACCTCGAAGCCGTTGGCCTTCGCCCACTCACGGATGTCGCCGGCCGAGGAGCGGGACGAGCCGCCCCGGGACGACGAGCGTCGGGTGCTGCCCCCGGCCCGACGCGCGTGGCCCACGTAGGGCGCCAGCGCCTCCCGCAGGGCGGTGGCGTTCTTGGTGTTCAGGTCGATGTCGTAGTTCTTGCCATCGAGCCCGAAGGAAACGGTTTCGTCGGCATCCGTGTGGTCGATGTCGTCGACCAGCACGATGTTGACCTTCTGCGCCATCAGGGCCTCACAGGAATGGAGTGGAAATGACAATGTCCACCGTAGCCCATGGGTCGGTAAACAACGCAACGCGGGACCGCAATTGTCCATTCATTCCGGTCGCAGCAGCGGAAACAGGATCGTTTCCCTGATGCCCGCGCCCGTGAGCAGCATGACCAGGCGGTCGACACCCATACCCATCCCGCCGGCGGGCGGCATCCCGAACTCCATCGCCCTGAGGAACGACTCGTCGAGGTCCATCGCCTCGGGATCGCCCTGTGCCGCAAGGAGGGACTGCTCCTCGAGACGCTGACGCTGGATCACCGGGTCGTTGAGCTCGGAGTAGGCCGGCGCCAGCTCGACGCCATTGACGATCAGGTCGAAAGCCTCGTTCAGGCCGGGCACTTCGCGGTGCGCCTTGGCAAGCGGGCGCACCGATTCCGGATAGTCGGTGACGAACGTCGGCTGGATCAGCGTGTGCTCCACCAGCTTTTCGTACAGCTCGAGCACGATTTCGCCTGAATTCCAGCCCGCCTGCAGCTCGACCTCGTGATTCGCGGCGTGCTTCTTGAGTGTGTCGGGTGACGTTTCCACCGTCACTTCCTCGCCGACCGCCGTGGACACCAGATCGAGCACCGTGGCCTCCCGCCAGGGCTGCCGCAGGTCGATCTCGGAGCCGTCCCGACCGGGCACGACGGTGCGGCCGGTGGCCTCGGCTGCGCCGATCACGAGGTCGCGCAGCAGCGCCTTCATGGTGTCGTAGTCGCCGTAGGCCTGGTAGGCCTCGAGCATCGAGAACTCCGCGGCGTGCGTGGAGTCCAGACCCTCGTTGCGGAAGGTGCGGCCGATCTCGTAGACCCGGTCGACACCGCCGATCATCGCCTTCTTCAGGTCCAGCTCGAGCGCGATCCGGAGCAGCATGTCCTGGTCGAACGCGTTCAGGTGCGTGCGGAACGGCCGGGCGGCCGCTCCCCCGTTGGTGAGCTGGAGGGTCGGCGTCTCCACCTCCACGAAGCCCTGCCCGTCGAGCGTCGAGCGCAGCGAACGCAGCACCGCGGCCTTGGTGCGCACCATGTCGCGCGCCTCGGGACGCACGATCATGTCCACGTAGCGCAGCCGCACCCGCGCCTCGTCGGAGAGCACGGAGTGCTCGTTGGGCAGCGGCCGCAGCGCCTTCGCGGCCATCGTCCAGCCGGTGGCCTGCACGGACAGCTCGCCGCGGCGACTGGTGACGACCTCGCCGGTGACCCCGATCAGGTCGCCGATGTCGACCAGCGCCTTGTACGACGCCAACGGCTCCTCGCCCACCTCGGCCAGGCTGAGCATCACCTGCAGCTCGGTGCCGTCGCCCTCGCGCAGCCGGGCGAAGCAGAGCTTGCCGGTGTTGCGCTGGTGGATCACCCGGCCGGTGACCGAGACGACCGTGCCGGTGCGGGAGTCCGGCTCCAGCGCCCGGTCGTCGTACGACGCGCGGACCTCGGCGAGCGTGTGGGTGCGCGGCACCGCGAGCGGGTACGGCGCCGTGCCCTCGTCGAGCAGCCGCTGGCGCTTGTCGCGGCGCACCCGGATCTGCTCGGGCAGGTCGTCCTCGGGGTGCTCGCTCATGGCCGCCAGCCTATTGACCGCCCCGCTCGAGCGCCCACTCGGTCTCAGGCGTTGCGCTCGAACACGGTCTCCAGCCCGAGCAGCGTCAACCAGGGCTGGTGGTCGGTGAAGCTCGCGCACTCCTCGACCACGACCGGCGCCAGCCCGCCGGTGGCGACGACGTTGACCTCGGACGCCTCGACGCCCAGCTCCGCGACCATCCGGGCGACGATCCCGTCGACCTGGCTGGCGAAGCCGAAGACGATGCCGGACTGGAGCGCCTCGACGGTGTTCTTCGCGATCACGTTGCGTGGTCGCAGCAGCTCGACCTTGCGGAGCTGGGCGCCACGCCGCCCGAGCGCTTCGAGGGAGATGTCGATGCCGGGAGAGATCGCGCCGCCGACGTACTCGCCCCGCGGGCTGACCACGTCGAACGTGGTGGCGGTGCCGAAGTCGACGACGATGCAGGGCCCGTCGTAGAGCCGGGCCGCGGCGAGCGCGTTGACGATCCGGTCGGCACCCACCTCGCGCGGGTTGTCCATCAGCACCGGCACCCCGGTCCGGACGCCGGGCTCGACCACGACGTTGGGCACGGTGCCGAAGTGCGAGCGCAGCATCTCGCGCCACTCGTGCAGCACGGCCGGGACGGTGGCACACACCGAGATCCCGGCGAGGGTGTCGGCCACGGTCGAGTCGGCGAGGAGGCCGCGGATCAGCACCGCCCACTCGTCGGAGGTGCGCCGCTCGTCGGTCGCGACCCGCCAGTGGTCGAGCACGTCACCGTCGCGGAGCAGCCCGAGAACCGTGTGGGAGTTGCCGATGTCGGCGCAGAGGAGGGTCATCGCGGGTCCGCCGGGGTGGGAGCGGAGGGACCGGACCGCCGGGGTGACAGGTCGCCGGGTCACAGGTCCATGCCGATGTCGAAGACCTTGACCGAGTGGGTGAGCGCGCCGACCGAGATGAAGTCGACACCCGTGGCGGCGACCTCGCGGGCGCGGTCGAAGGTGAGCCCGCCGGACGCCTCCAACGTGGCCCGTCCGCCGGCGATCCGCACCGCCTCGGCCATCGTCTCGTTGCTCATGTTGTCGAGCAGGATCCGGTCGCAGCCGGCGTCGAGGAGCTCGCGCAGCTGGTCGAGGTCGGTCACCTCGACCTCCACCGGGAGGTCGGGGTAGCGCTCGCGCACCGCGCGGTAGGCCGGCAGCACGCCACCGGCCGCCAGCACGTGGTTGTCCTTGACCAGCGCCAGGTCGGCCAGCGAGAACCGGTGGTTGACGCCCCCGCCGCAGCGGACGGCGTACTTCTGGAGCGCGCGGTAGGTCGGCAGCGTCTTGCGGGTGTCGAGGACCCGTGCCCGGGTGCCCTCGAGCGCGTCGACCCAGGCGGCGGTCGCGGTGGCGACCCCGGAGAGGTGGCAGCCGAAGTTGAGGGCGGTGCGCTCGGCCGTGAGCAGTCCCCGCACCGGTCCGGCGACCCGCATCACGACGTCCCCGCGGTCGACGCGCGTGCCGTCGGGCACCCGGTCGGTGACCTCGACCGCCCGGCCCATCACGTAGTGGAAGACCATCTCGGCGACCCCGAGTCCGGCCACGACCCCCGGCTCGCGGGCCGCGAAGTCGGCGACGCCGTGCGCGTCGGGCGCGATCGTGGCGTCGCTGGTGACGTCCGTCGAGCCACCGGGAAGGTCCTCGTCCAGCGCCAGCACGATCGCGTCGTACACGGGCCGGGCGGCGACACCGGAGTCCTCCAGCTCGTCGGCGAGGTGCGCGGGCAGGTCGAAGAAGGGCGTGCGGGCGATCGGCATCACGCGCCCGCCCGCACCGCGTCGGGGTGGTACGACGGGCGCAGCACGCCGTCGACCAGCACCGTGTCGACGTGTCCGCGCCACTGCCCGTCGTCGCGCTCGGGGAAGTCCTCGCGCCAGTGCGAGCCGCGGGTCTCCTCACGCAGCAGCGCGGCCGTGGCCAGCACGCTCGAGATCGTGACCAGGTTGGTGACCGACCAGGACTCGGTGCGCGGGTCGTCCTCGACCCGGTCGAGGAGCGCGGCCAGGTCCTCGATCGCCCGGGACATGCCCGCCGCGCTGCGGAGCACACCGACCTTGTCGGTCATCACGCGCTGGGAGTCGGTGATCACCGACCCGCTGACCAGCCCGGCCGTGCGGACGTCCTGGACCGGGGTCTGCCGGGGCGGCAGCCCGTCGCGCTCGATCGCGGCGGCGATCCGGCGGGAGAAGACCAGGCCCTCGAGCAGCGAGTTGGAGGCGAGCCGGTTGGCGCCGTGGACGCCGGAGCAGGCCACCTCGCCGGTCGCGAACAGACCGGGCAGCGAGGACTGTCCGTCGAGGTCGGTCGCGACGCCGCCGGACGCGTAGTGGCACGCGGGTGCGACCGGGATCAGCTCGGTGACCGGGTCGACCCCGTGCCGACGGCAGGTGGCCAGGATGGTGGGGAACCGGCGCTCCCAGAACTCGGCTCCCAGGTGCCGGGCGTCGAGCCACAGGTGCGGCCGGCCCTCCTCGTGCATCCGGCGCGTGATCGCCTTGGCCACGACGTCACGCGGGGCGAGGTCGGCGAGCTCGTGCTGGCCCTGCATGAACCGGGTGCCCTCCCAGTCCACCAGGAAGGCGCCCTCGCCGCGCACCGCCTCGGAGATCAGCGGCTGCTGGCCGCGGGAGTCGGGTCCGAGCCACATCACCGTCGGGTGGAACTGTACGAACTCCAGGTCACGCAGCACCGCGCCCGCCCGGAGCGCGAGCGCCATGCCGTCACCGGTCGCGACCGACGGGTTCGTGGTCTGCGAGAACACCTGGCCGAGCCCGCCGGACGCGAGCACGACGGCGCGGCACATCACCGCGCCGATGCCGTCCTGCTGCCCCTCCCCCATCACGTGCAGGGTGACGCCGGCGATGCCACCGCCGGTGCCCGGGATCAGGTCGACGGCCAGCGCGTGCTCCGTGACGCCGATCTCGGGCGAGGCATGGATGGCGGCCACCAGCGCCCGTTGGATCTCGGCCCCGGTGGCGTCGCCGCCGGCGTGCGCGATGCGGTCGCGGTGGTGCCCGCCCTCCCGCGTCAGCGACAGCTCACCCGCGGCGGTGTGGTCGAAGTTGGTGCCCAGCGCGATCAGCTCGCGGACGGCGTCGGGGCCCTCGGTGACGAGCACCCGGACCGCCTCCTCGTCGCAGACCCCGGCGCCGGCCACGAGGGTGTCCTCGAGGTGCTGGTCCGGGGTGTCGCCGTCGCCGAGCGCGGCCGCGATGCCGCCCTGCGCCCACTGGGTGGAGCCGGCGGAGAGGATGTCCTTGGTCACGACCATCACCGAGCCGCCCGCCGGCAGGGTCTCGCGGATCCGGAGAGCAGCGGTGAGCCCGGCGATGCCGGAACCGATCACGACCACGTCGGCGTAGGTCTCCCAACCGGGCGGGCCCGCAGCCAGCCGTCCGGGCACCGCCATCAGGCGACAGCCGTGTCGCCGCTGAGCAGCCCGGTGCCCGGCAGGGCCTCCGCTGGGTCGCTGCCGGTGCCGACGATCCGGTTCTCGGCGTCGACGAAGACCACGTGCGGCTCGAAGCCGAGTGCCTCGGCGGTCTCCAGCTGGCCGTAGCCGATCAGGATCACGATGTCACCGGGGTGCACGAGGTGGGCGGCGGCGCCGTTGATCCCGATCACGCCGCTGCCGCGCTCGCCGGCGATCGTGTAGGTCTCCAGCCGGGCGCCGTTGGTGACGTCGACGACGTGCACCAGCTCACCGGGCAGCAGGTCGGCCGCGTCGAGCAGGTCCTCGTCGACGGTCACGGAGCCCACGTAGTGCAGGTCGGCCTGCGTGACCGTGGCGCGGTGGATCTTGCTCTTCATCATGGTGCGCAGCATCGGGATCAACCTCCCAGTCGGAGTGCGACGTTGTCGATCAGCCGGGTGGAGCCCACCCGGGCGGCGACCAGCAGCCGGGCATCGCCCGCGTCGGGTGCGGGTCCGAGGTCGGGTGCGGTGAGCTCGAGGTAGTCCAGCTCGACGCCGGGAGCGGCATCCAGGACGGCGCGCGCCTCGGCGAGCGCGGCCTCGGCACCGCGACCGCCGGCGTCGCGGGCGGCGAACAGGGCACCCGAGAGGGCCAGCGCCGATTCCCTGGCGTCCGCGTCGAGGTAGGCGTTGCGCGAGGACAGCGCCAGCCCGTCCGGCTCCCGCACGGTGGGGGTGCCGACGACGTCCACGCCGAGGCACAGGTCGGAGACCATCCGCCGGATCAGGGCCAGCTGCTGGTAGTCCTTCTCGCCGAAGACGGCCACGTCGGGGCGCACCAACCCGAAGAGCTTCGCGACCACGGTGAGCACGCCGTGGAAGTGGGTGGGCCGCGACGCCCCCTCGAGCACCCTCGCCAGCGGGCCTGGGTCGACGCTCACCTGCGGGTCGCCACCCGGGTAGACCTCGTCGACCGACGGCACGAAGACCAGGTCCACGCCTTCGGCGGCGCACCTCTCGAGATCCTGCTCGAGGGTGCGGGGGTAGCGGTCGAGGTCCTCGCCCGGGCCGAACTGCATCGGGTTCACGAAGATCGAGGCCACGACGGGCGCGTCCGGACCGACCGTCGCGCGCGCCGTACGCATCAGGGCGGCGTGGCCGGCGTGCAGCGCTCCCATCGTCGGCACGAAGCCGACCCGCCCGCCGGTGGCGGACAGCGCGTCGGTGAGCTCCTCGCGGGTGCGCGCGAGGGTGAGTGTGCCCACCATCAGCCCGGTAGCACCGCCGCGGTCTCGGCACCGTCGAGCAGCGCCATGATCTTCGCGCGACGGATCGGCAGCAGCCGTCCGTCGACGACGGCGCGGTTGGCGGTGGCCCGGGCCAGTGCGACGTACGACGGGAGCGTCGCGGGAGCGTGCGCGGCGATGTCGGCCAGGTGCGCCGCGACGGTGTTGACGTCGCCGCGGACGATCGGCCCGGTCAGGGCCGCGTCACCGTCGGCGAGCGCGTTGTCGAGTGCCGCGGTCAGCAGCGGTCGCAGGGTCGCGGCGGGGTCCTCGGCGCCGGACGCGGACAGCATCTCCATCGCCTGGGCGACCAGCGTGACCAGGTGGTTCGCACCGTGCGCGAGTCCGGCGTGGTAGAGCGCGCGCTTGTCCTCGGGCACGAACATCGCGATGCCACCGAGGTCGCTGACCAGGGTCTCGGCGAGCGCGCGGTCCTCCCCCTCGGCGGTGACGCCGAAGACGCAACCGCGCAGCCGCGGCAGGTCGACGTCGGTGCCGGTGAACGTCATCGCCGGGTGCATCGCGACCACGTGCGCGCCGAGCCGGCGGGCGGGCTCGAGCACGGCCAGGCCGTGGCGGCCCGAGGTGTGCACGACGTGCTGGCCCGGGCGGATCGCGCCGGCGCCCACGAGCGTGGACACCACGTTGCCGAGCATGTCGTCCGGCACCGTCAGCAGCAGCAGGTCGCAGTCGCGGGCGACCGCGGTCGGCTTGCGGCCGGGGACGCCGGGCAGCAGCGTCTCCATCCGCGTGAGCGACGCGGTCGACTCACCGGCGGCGGCCACGATCTCGTGGCCGGCCGAGCGCAGGGCCGACGCGAGGACAGCGCCGACACGGCCGGCGCCGATCACCCCGATACGGGTCATGTCACATGCCTTCCGTTCCAGTCCCGAGGTCGGGTACCAGACGTCCTGAACAGTGCTCCTCCAGCCTAGCGCCGCACCACGGCGGCGCGATACCGCCCGAACCGGTGGCGCAGGTCACAGCCGGGCGACACGCGCTCAGAGCGCAGCGCGGGGCATCCGTGCCACGCGAGCCCGCTCGACGCCCTCCTCGACCAGGCTCCGGGCCTCGGCCGGCTCGCGGTGCAGGCCCTGGGCGTGGACCAGCCCGACCGGGCTGTCCGCGTGCACCGACGCCAACCGCAGCCAGCGCTGGACCGGCCCCTGCACCAGCCGCAGCGACTGCACCCGGGCCAGCGGCACCAGGTCGGTACGACGCGCGAACAGGCCGGCGCGGGACACCACCAGCCGGTCGTCCATCCCGAACGCCAGCCACGGGCGAGCCAGCGGACGCAGCCACGACGCCCGGCTCGGGGGGCCGGACATCGCCACCGCGGCCGGGTCGGCCCCGATCAGGTCCGACGCCAGCCGCCAGACCAGCTCCTTCGGCGCGACCGGCAGCGCGATGCCGCTGCTGTTCTCCCCGGACCCGTCGTCCTTCAGCCCGCCCGCCACCGAGAGCTCCAACCGGGCCAGTCCGAACGGCCGCTGGAGCAGCGGCTCGGTGATCCGCACACCCTGGAGACGCTCGACGTTGAAGGTGCGCGTGGTGAGTCCGAACATGCCGTGGCGGACCTGGAGCCCGGACGGCACCACCGCGACCCGCCAGTCCCACCATCCGACCAGCTTGCGCACCAGCGAGAACGCGGCACCGCCCAGCGTGGCCAGGCCGATCCCGAACGCCCCGAGCGGCAGGCCGCCGACGATCATGCCGACCATCAGGGCGCCGAGCGCGAGCACGCCCACCGTCTCCGCACTGGCCACCAGACCCTTGATCTGCCACGAGAGCGGCACCCGCACCAGTGGCTGGGGCTCCACGGGCACCGGGGTCCCGTCCTCCCCCACCTGCTGGGCCTGCGCCGAGTCACGCTGCTCGAGCAGGACCTGCCGCACCTGGTGCGCCTCGTGCAGCGGCAGGTAGGCGAGGGACACCTCGGCCTCGGTGGTCGCGGTCTCGATCTTGAGCTCGGCGAGCCCGAGCAGCCGGGCGACGAACGGCTGGCTGACGCCGATCTCCAGGATCCGGTCGAGCCGCACGCGGCGCGACCGGCGATTGAAGACGCCGGTGTCGATCCGCAGCTCGGTGGCGGTGATCCGGAACCGGGTGCGGTACCAGGAGGCGAACCCGAAGATCCCACCCGCAGCCAGGACCGCGGCCGCGGCGATCGCGGCACCGGTGAACTGGCGCTCCTCCAGCGCCTGCCGGCCACCGGTGTAGACGGCTGCCACGAAGAAGATCGCCGACCGGACCAGCGGCGTCAGCGGCGAGAGCCGCCGGAACTCCGACTGGTCGTCCGGGTGCGGGTCGGTGGGCTGGTCGGGCGGGCTGGTCGGGCGGCTGAACAGGCGGCCGAACAGGGGGCTGGTCGGGCGGCTGGTCGGTCACAGCCCTGACTTCCCGGCCTCACCGAGCTGGGTGAGCCGGTCGCGCAGCCGGGCGGCCTCCTCCGGCGCCAGGCCCGGGATCCGGGCGTCCGTCGCCGGCGAAGCGGTGTGCAGCTGGACCGCGGCCAGCCCGAAGGCACGCTCGATCGGCCCCACGGTCACGTCCACGAGCTGCATCCGGCCGTAGGGCACCACGATCAGCCGCTGGACCAGGGCCCCGCGGCGGATCCACAGGTCCTCGGCGCGCTCGGCGTAGCCCCAGTTCGCGACGTTGCGCCCGACCAGCCACCACATCCAGGCCACCGAACAGCAGGCCGAGCCCGGCCAGCGTCCAGACCCAGACCCGCAGGTCCTCGAACACCAGGCCCAGCACCACCAGGGCCAGCAGCGCGAGACCGAGGACCAGCACCAGCACCAGCCGCCTGAGCCGGGCCAGGGTCGGCTGGATCCGCAGCCACTCACCTTCCGGCAGCGCGAAGAGCTCGTCCAATTGAGTTAGCCCTCCTCGGAGGGGACCTCCACCTTGGGTGCGTAGAGGCGGGTTCCCTTGGGCCGCGGGTGGTTCGACAGGTCACCGATCCGGTTCGCGCGCTGGAGGGTGAAGTAGCGGTTGATCGCGCGCCTCGGAGAGGGCCGCCACTTCGGCTTGCGGAACACGGCGCCCGTGTCGCCCCAGTAGTGGTCGACCAGGTCGATCTTGTGGAAGTCGTGCCGCTGCGGGGAGTCGACCTGACGCGGTGGCCAGTCGGTCTTCACCCGGACCAGCGTCAGGTCGGCCTGTGCCGCGAGTGCCCGCATGCTGTCGGGGTAGTAGCGCCAGCAGTCGTACGTCGAGTGGTGGTGGCCGCGCGACGGCACGGTGATCAGCAGCACCCCGCCGCTGCGCATCACGCGCGCGATCTCGAGGATCGAGGCCCACGGGAAGGGGATGTGCTCGAAGACCTGGCCGCACAGCACCACGTCCTGGCTGTTGCTGGGCAGCGGGATCTTGTACGGCTGCGTCATCTGGATGTCGACGTTGCGCCCGGCCTGGATGTCGACCCCGGTGTAGGTGACGTCGTACTCCTCGAGGAGCTGGCGGTGGTTGAGCGTCTGCCCCTCGTTGATGAACGACCCGAAGTCCAGGAGGTCGTAGTGCTTCGACTTGTCGAGGTGGTTCGCGATGAAACCACCCATCAGGTTCATGGCAGCGGGATGCACGTTTGCGTCCTCCGGGTGAGGGGGCGGGCGGGCGGCTCTAGCTCGGGCGCACCTTGCCGGTGACCTTGCGGATCGGGGCGGTCACCTTCCAGGAACGGCTGCCCTCCATGTCGGTGACGCGCTGCTCCAGCTCGGCGATCCGCTCGTCGCGCAGCCGCAGCCGCTTCTTCAGGATCGCGGCGGTCGGTGCCGCCTCCACGGTCTTGTCCTTGCCGGAGAAGATCGAGAGCCAGCGGTTCGGCATCGGCGACTCCACCACCTGGTGCTTGGTGAAGTACCGCACCGTGTCGAGGAAGTAGCGCTCGAGCCCGGCCGGCGTGAACACGAAGGTCTGGTCCTCGGCGCGGGTGCTGACCCCCAGCAGCGGGAGCGAGTCGTCGAGGTCGGGTGTGCCGTCCGGCAGCGTGCGCCGGTACTTCTCGTCGACCAGGCCCGGGTACTCCAGCACCAGGTGCGACCGGGTCAGGGAGGCCGCCTGGTCGAGGAACGCGAACGGGTTCGGCACGTGGTGGACCACGTTGAGCGCGAGCACCACGTCGAACGAGCCCGGGCGCGCCTCGAGGTCGTCGAGGAAGCCCTTGCGGAACTCGACGTCGAGGCCCATGCCCTCCGCGGCGCGGCGGGCCTTGGTCAGCCGGCCCTGACGCGGCTCGAGACCGGTCACGCGGGCGCCCATCCGGGAGGCGCTGAGCGCGACGGCACCCTCGGCACAGCCGATGTCGAGCACCTTCTTGTTCTCCAGCGGCATCACCAGCGCATGGCTGAGCGTCGCCGAGACCCCGCCGATGCGGTGGTCGGACTGGTAGGACTTCTCCTGCTCGGCCTGCTCCGGGAGCCGGTGCCCCTTGCGGCACAGCGCGGCGGCGTCGTCGCGGGCGAGCTGGGGGAAGTCCCAGCGCGCGATCGGGGCGATCTCGCCGTGCACGTCGCCGTTGGTGCAGAAGTACCCGTGCGAGGCCTTCGCCTCGTCGAGCAGCAGCGCGAGGTGCTCGTAGACCTGGGCCAGGTCGGGCGAGCGGAGGGCCTTCTCCCACAGCTCCTGGTCGTAGCGGCGCTTCGCGTGGCCCGGGTGGTCCGGCTCGGCCAGGACCCGGCCGCCGCTGCGCTCCAGCAGCACCGACCGCGGGGCACTGAGCACGACCACGTCGCTCGCCGCGTCGATCAGGTTGTGCAGGAGCTCGGACTCACCGAGCCGGACCGCCTCGCGGCGGCCCTTCACGCCGTGCAGCAGGTTGTAGTGCACGACGTCGTCGTCACCGGTCGGGATCTTTCCCGACTTCTGGACCTGGTGGGCGAAGTAGACCTTGGGCTTCGCGGCGCCCTCCGCCTGGAGGCCCTGGATGTAGCTGGACTTCCCCGCGGACGTGGGGCCGATGATCAGACGCATGCGCCGACAGTACCGGCTGACGAGGGGGTCCTGAGAACGAGGGACGGCCCTCCGGGAGTCGGCCCGGGCTCAGTAGCCGAAGCGCGCGAAGTCCTCGGCGTACTCCATGCGCAGGCGCCCCTCCAGCCCCGGCGTCAGCCGCACCTCACTGCTGGCGATGCCGCTCTGCTCCTTGCGGTCGAGCACCCTCGGCACCTCCGAGAGCGGCAGCAGCCCGAGGTCCCACCGGGTGTTGAGGTCGCGCACGGTGGCCTCGAGACCGTCCTCGAGCCGGTAGACGTGTGACCCGGGCAGGTGGAACTCCCACTGCGGGCGCAGGTGGTTGTCGTAGACGAAGGGGTCGCGCCGGTACTCCCGGAACGCGTCGTCGTACCAGGCCTCGACCTGCGTGGCACTGGCCGAGACCCGGTCGCTGTTGCGCATCGCGAACTCGGAGCGGAACCGCGCCAGCGGTTCGCGGACGGTCATGAACACGGCGTCGAAGAGGTCGAGCCGGAAGAGCTGCTCGAGCATCGGCCGGTGCATGTGCTGCGGCGAGACCCGGCGCAGGCTGTTCATCGAGCCGGCACCGAGCTTCGGGTCGCGGTAGCCGGTGGTCCAGCCGCTCTTCGCGAACAACCGCTCCAGGGTCGAGCCGCCGGCCTTGGGCACGTGCACGAACAGCACCGCCCGGCCGTCCCGCCGAAACACCGGCATCCGGTCTCCTCCCCTGCTCGTGTCGCGGTCTCCTGGGCCGTGCTGGAACGCCCTCGGACCTTAGCGTCCCGCTGAGCGCCCTCCCAAGTACGGTTCTGTCCATGCCGGTGAAAGTCAGCGTCGTGGTAGCGACGTACAACTCGCCACCCGAGCTGGCCGGTCTGGTGAAGTCCCTCGACGACCAGACCCTGCCCGCCGACGAGTACGAGCTGATCTTCGTCGACGACGGCTCCAGTGACGACACCCACGCCCGGCTGACCGCGTTCGCCGCCGAGCGGAGCAACCTGCAGGTGCACCGGATCCCCAACTCCGGCTGGCCCGGGCGGCCGCGCAACGTCGGCAGCAGGGCCGCCACCGGTGAGTTCCTGTTCTACGCCGACCACGACGACTACCTGTTCCCCGAGGCACTGGAGCGGATGTACGCGTTCGCGGTCGAGAACGACCTCGACGTGGTGCACCCCAAGGAGGTCGTGAAGGGCTGGGGCCGGCCCGGCTGGTTCGCCTACCGTGAGCACCGGCCCCGGGTCGACCGGTTGGACCAGGTGGTGGTGCAGAACATCAGCCCGCACAAGCTCTACCGACGCTCGTTCGTCCACGAGCAGGACGTCTGGTTCCCCGAGGGCAGGATCCGGCTCGAGGACTTCAGCCTCAACGCGCTGGCCTGGGCGCGCACGGACGCGATCGGCGTGCTGGCCGACTACCCCTGCTACCAGTGGAGCGTGCACCAGGAGAACAGCCACAAGGCGTCCTACGACTACGACGTGTACTGGGCCTCGTTCGAGGAGTCGCTGGCGCCGATCCTCGAGCTCGAGGAGGGCGACAAGCGCGACCAGCTGCTGATCCGCTGGTACCGCAGCCGGATCCTCGAACGGGTCAAGACCCTGCACAAGTTCCCGGTCGAGCACGTCGACCGGCTGCTGGTGACCTGGCAGCACCTGATGCCGCTCTTCCCGCCCCACCTGGACGCGCAGATGAACCCGTCCCACCGGGCCCGGTCCGCGCTGCTGCGCGCCGGTGACCGGGAGCGGATGCTCGCCCTCGCCGAGCTCGACACCGGGCACCGTTTCGAGCGCCGGTCCGGTGGCATCCGCTGGCAGGACGGCCGGCTGGTGGTCGACGTCAGCGCCACGATCGTCGACGGCACCGGCGCCCCGCTGCCGATCGAGGTGGTCGAGGGCCGGGTCCGCCGGGTGGTCCCGCAGTCGCTCGCGGCCGGGGTGGACCCGGCGGTCTGGGACTTCACCGAGGACCTCGAGAACGCGTTCGTGGAGATGGTCGTCCGGGCCAGAGAGACCGCGGTCGACTGGATCGTGCCTGCCACCTCGCGGGTCTGGGTCGAGCCCGGTCCCGACCGCCTGTGCCTCTCGATGACAGCGGAGCTGGACCTCGCGACCGCCGCTGGCGGCGGGCCGATGGAGGACGACGTCTGGGACGTGTTCTTCCGCCTGATCGGGATCGGGTACGCCGCCACGCGCCGCGTGTTCCTCGACCCCGACACCACCCCCGCCGGTGCGCTGCTGCACGGGCGCGGGGCGGTCGCCTTCCAGACCCGCAACGGCGACCTCGCGGTCGACCTCTCTGGCCAGCACCGCACGGTGGCCGGCGCCGCCACCACGAGCCCGGCCGACCTGACCACCGGGTCGGGGCGATCGCGGATCGCGCTGCCCGGCGTCCATGTCGCCGGCGAGACCGACCTCCCGGCGACCGTCCGGCTCGGTGGCACCGCGCAGCCCGCCCGCCTGGTCGGGCACGACGGGCAGGCCGCCCTCGAGGTCGACGCGGAGCTCAGCGGCACCGGTGAGGTCAAGGTCACCGTGGGGGGCAAGACCGGGTCGCCCCTGTTCCGCCTCGGGCCGAAGCCGCTGCTGGGCGGCGGAGCCCGGCTTCGCGCCATCCGCAGCCGGCTGGGCCGGCTGGCCCGCCGACTTCGCGGCTGATCCGCGCACAGGTATTCTTCGAACTCGCCCGCCGGTCCTGCGACCAGCGGCTTCAGCGTGCACCTGCACCCCCGACGACCTGTGTACGAGGAGTGATCCACCGACGTGATCGGCGACAAGGCCATCGGCGAGCTGCGGCGGCGGGCAGCGGTCCGCACCCGTGCGCGTGCGCTCGGCGAGGAGATCCTGGCCGGCCGCTACGCGCGGTGGCGGCACGACCCGCTCCAGGAGCGCACGGTCCTGTACGAGTCGTTCTTCGGCAACGGGGTGCTGGACAACCCCGAGGCGATCTTCCGGCACCTGCTCGAGCAGCCCGACATGGCCGACCTGACGCACATCTGGGCGCTGGACGACCCGGAGGCTCACCCGTCCGTGGTGGCCGAGTTCGCCGGCAACCCGCGCGTGCGCTTCGTCGCCACCAGCAGCCCGGAGTACTTCGAAGCGCTGGCCACGGCGAAGTACCTGGTCAACAACGCCACGTGGCAGCAGCGCTTCGCCAAGCGTGACGGTCAGGTCTACGTCAACACCTGGCACGGTGTCCCGCTCAAGCACATGGGCTACGACATGCCCGGCGGAGGCATCGAGTCGCGCAACATCCTGCGCAACTTCCTGAGCGCCGACTACCTGCTCTCCGGCAACCCGATGATGACCGAGGTCATGTACCGCTCGGCCTACCGGCTGCAGGGCATCTTCCGCGGCGCCGTGATCGAGGAGGGCCAGCCGCGGATCGACCGCCAGGTCCAGGCCATGAAGGACCCGGCCGCGGCGACCGCGCAGCTGAAGGCACACGGGGTCGACCTCGACGGTCGCACCGTGGTGCTGTTCGCCCCCACCTGGCGCGGCAACACCTTCTCCGAGCCGCAGGTCAACGCCGCCGAGCTGGTGCGCACCGTCCGGCAGCTCCAGAAGCGGCTGGGCGACGACTACCTGGTGCTGCTCAAGACGCACCAGGTCGTGCACGACGCCGTACGCCGCCGGCTCGGCCAGACGCCGTTCCTGGTGCCCAACGACCTGCCCACCAACGTGGTGCTCGGTGTCTCCGACGTGCTGGTCACCGACTACTCGAGCATCTTCTTCGACTTCCTCGGCACCGGCCGGCCGGTCGTCCACTACGTGCCCGACCTCGAGGACTACGAGGGACACCGCGGGCTCTACCTGCAGCCCGACGAGCTGTTCGGCCCGTTCACGCGCAGCCTTCCCGAGCTGGCCGACGCGGTGCGCGAGTCCCGCGCCGCGGGCGGGCAGTCGGAGCGTTCGCTGGAGGGTGCGGCGCGCTACTGCGCCAAGGACGACGGCAACGCCACCGCCCGGCTGGTCGACATCGTGTTCCGCGGCGCGGACGAGTCGAGCTACACGGTGCACCGCGACTTCGGCACCGACAAGGAGCGGATCTGCATCTACCTGGGCAGCATGGCCTCCAACGGGATCATGACCTCGGCGCTCAACCTGCTGCACAACCTCGACTACGACCGCTACGACGTGACGGCCTACTGGGCCTACAGCAAGGGTCGCGACCGCACCCGCAACGCCAACCTGGTCGACTCCCGGGTGAGAGTGATCCCGCGGACCACGCTGATGAACGCCGGGCCGGCGACGTTCCGCCGGGTCCAGCGGCAGCTGCTGATCAAGGGGCTGCCGGACACGCTGTCCGCCTCGCACCTGAAGTTCTGGCGGGGCGAGTACCAGCGGATGTTCGGGGACGCGGAGTTCGACCACCTGATCGACTTCAGCGGCTACGGCTGCCACGCGCCGTTCCTGTTCACCGCCGCCCACGGCAGCCCGCGCACGAGCATCTGGCTGCACAACGACATGGCGGCAGACCAGCAGCGGGAGACAGCCGGCACCAAGCACCTCGAGGCACGGCTCGGCGCGGTGTTCTCGACGTACCGCTACTTCGACCACCTGGTGTCGGTCTCGCCCGAGCTGATGCGGCTCAACCAGAAGAACCTGGCGGCCTACGCCGCACCGGACAAGTTCCGTTTCGCTCTCAACACCATCAACGGCGAGCGGGTGCTGCAGATGGCGGGCCTGCTGCGCGCCGACAGCAAGGACGGCGAGGAGGTTTCCTCGGCGCCGGCGCACCTCGAGCAGTTCGACACCACCAACGTGGCTGCCGCGGTGGGTGCGCTGATGAAGTACTTCCCGGTGAGCGACATCGTCCGCGAGGCGCGCAGCCGGCAGCGGATCAACACCATGGACGTGCGCGGCAAGGTGACCACCTTCGTCACCGTCGGCCGGCTCTCACAGGAGAAGAACCACCGCCGTCTGATCGACGCGTTCGCGCGGGTGCACAGCAAGCACCCCGACATCCGGTTGGTGATCCTCGGCGGTGGTCCGCTCGAGCTCGACCTCGCCGAGCAGATCTCCAACCTGGGGATGGAGCCGTTCATCTCGCTGGCCGGCCAGGTGGACAACCCGTTCGCGATCCTCGCCCAGTCCGACTGCTTCGTGCTGTCCAGCGACTACGAGGGCCAGCCGATGGTGATCCTCGAGGCTCGCACGCTCGGGTTGCCCGTGGTCACCACGTCGTTCTCCTCGGTCGGCGACTCGGTGCCTCCGGAGGCCGGGATCGTGGTGCCGAAGTCGGTGGAGGGCATGGTCGACGGGCTGCAGCGGTTCGTCGCCGGCACGGTGCCCGCCGGCACCTTCGACTTCCACACCTACAACGACGAGGCCGTGGCGCAGTTCCGGCGCGCGATCGGCTCCGACCCGGGAGCCTAACCGTCCCAGAGCGCCAGCAGGTGCTCCACCGCCCGGTCGGCGGCGTGCCCGTCGTCCCAGGGACAGAAGCGCTCGCGGAACGCGGCGCGGGCCGAGGCGTGGGTGTCGGCCGCGACCAGGGCCGCGGCCACCTCGTCGGTGGTGGTGACCATCGGTCCGGGCGCGGCCGCCTCGATGTCGAAGTAGAAGCCACGCTCGACGTCGCGGTAGCGGTCGAGGTCGGGCGTCAGCAGCACCACCGGCTTGTCGGTGAGCGCGAAGTCGAACATGACCGAGGAGTAGTCGGTCACCAGGGCGTCGGCTGCGAGGTAGAGGTCGGCGATGTCGGGATAGCGGGTGACGTCGACGACCTGGTCGTGCCCGGCGAGCACGTCTGCCTGGCGCGAGGCGTTGTAGTGGCCACGCACCAGCACCACCGCGCCGGGCAGCGCGTTGACCAGCCGGGTGGGGTCGAGGAAGAGCGGCTTGCTGTCGCGGACGCCGAGGTACTCGCGCCAGGTCGGGGCGTAGAGGACCACCCGCTGGTCCTCGGTCACTCCGAGCCGGCGTCGGGTCTCCGCGCGCACGGCGGGGGCGGCCTCGGAGAGCAGCAGGTCGTTGCGCGGGTAGCCGATCTCGAGCATCGGCCCGTCGTAGCGGAAGGCCGAGCGGAAGATCTCGCTGCAGAACGGGCTCGGCGAGACGAAGCCGTCCCAGCCGGCGGCCTGCCGGGCCAGGCTGCGTCGGTGCCGCCAGGTGTTGAGGTCACCGGGTCCGCGGTCCTCGCCGATCCGCTTCAGCGGGGTGCCGTGCCAGGTCTGCAGGTGGATCTGCCCGGGCTTCTTGGCGAACCAGGGCGGCGCCGCGGCGTTGCCGACGTAGGCACGGGCCCCGGCCAGCGCCTCGTACCAGGCGGGCGTACGACGGGCGACGGCGCGGGTGCCCTCCGGGACGGCCACGCTCGGGTCGTCGACCACCCACACCAGGTCGAGCCCCGGCTCACGCGCCGCCAGCACGCGACCGATGGCGGCCGGGTTGTCGGCCACCGCCCGGCCGTGGAACGACTCCAGCAGGACCGTGGCGGGGGACGGGCTCGTGGACACCCCGGTCGCGGCGGCGTAGGCCGAGACCAGCGACTGCTGGCCGTGGGCGCTCCGCTGCTGGTCGTCGAGCGGGGCGTCGACCACCACCTCTCCCCCTGCCTCCAGCCGGAGCGCCGAGCGCTCGTCGAGGAGGTCGGGCGGGGCTGCGAGCAGTGCCGGCGCCCAGTCCAGCGCGACCGGCTCACCGCGCGGTCCCTGCACCTCGAGTGCGTAGCGACCGCCGGGCAGCCGGGTCTGCTGCCCCCAGGGCGCGGTGGTGACCAGGGCGAGCACCGCGTCGAACCGTCCGTCGGCCAGGGCCGCGTCGCACCACGGCGAGGTGCCACGGGGACCGACCAGCCGGAGCCGGACCGGGCTCCCGGCACCGGAGACGCACAACCCGGCGGGCCCGAGCGACGCCGCGTCGACGCCGGACGCTGCCGGCCGGAGCCGCACCTCGTGGACGGCCTCGCGACCGGCCAGTCCGACCCGCACCCGCCACGCGCCGCCGCCCGTGGGCAGCACCACCGTGCCCTCGAAGCCGCTGCCGCGCCGGTCCTCCCAGGCGCGGTCCGCCCACAGGTTGGCGCGCTCGTCGCGCCATCGGTCGAGCGGCACCTCGACGGCCGCGCCGCCGGTGCGGAAGAGGCTCACCGCCGGCAGGTCGTCGTCGGGCTCGGTGGCCACGAACGCGTTGCCGCGCACGGTCACCCGCCCGGCGGGCTGCGGCTCGAGGTCGAGGACCCGGCTGCGGAGCGGTCGGTCGGCGGCACCGAGCCGCAGGTAGTCCTCGAGCACGTCGATCGAGAGCCCGGTCGGCGGGGGAACGACCCCGCCGGCGACCGGGAGCCCGTGCGGGTTGCCGGCGAGGTGGTCCTCGGTCAGCGCGAGGTCGGTGTAGGTGCCGTGGGCGGCGACCCAGGCGGCGATGCGTGCCTCGACCGGCACCGCGTCGTTGCGTACGCCGCCGGACACCAGGTCGAGCGCGAACTGCTGCACCACGGCGTGGAACGCCGGTCCGCCGCCGACGGAGTCGCGACACAGCCCGGGGAGCAGGTGCACCAGGGCCTGCTCCCGCCACGTGTGCCGGGTCTCGGGCTCCAGCAGGTCGAGCAGCACCCGCCGGAGCGCCTCCAGCCGGGTGGCGACCAGGTCGGTGCGGAACCTCCGCTGATCGTGGATCGCGAGCGAGGTGTCGCGGTCGTGCTCCACCAGCACGACGTCGTCGACCACGGCCACCGCCCGGGCGGCCGCGAGCAGGGTCGCCGCCGTGACCGCCTGCCGCTCCGCGTCGTCGTACGGCGGGGCGACCTCGGCCAGGAACTCACGACGGAACAGCTTGCCCCCGAGCGCCAGGTCGACCACCGAGCCGGGCGGTGGCAGAGCGAGGTCACGGCCGGCGCGCACCGCACGCCGGCGACCGGCGACCACGTCGGTCGCGTCGGTCCCGGCGGCGACCAGCCTGGCCAGTCCGTCGGGCACCAGCTCGTCGTCGGCGGAGACGAACGCGACCAGGTCGGTGGCCACCTGCGCCAGGGCGTCGGCCAGTGTCGTGTGCAGCACCACGGCATCGGCGACGACCCCGACGGATCCGCGCACCGACGCCACGCAGGCCTCGGTTGCCACCGAGCCCTCCGGGACCAGGACCAGCACGGTGACCCTGGGGTGGCTGCCGAGCCGGTCCCGCACCCGGCGACGCAGCGCCCGCCCCACGCGGCGCGGGGTGAGCCTCCCGCTCACGAGCGGCCCCGGACCACACGCATCCGGGGGCGGGTCTCGTCGTCCGCGGGGAGCCGCGGCGCAAGCGTGAGCCGGCCGTAGCCGGTGCCGAAGACCGCGGCGACCACCCGCTCGGCGGCACGGCCGTCGCTGTGGTCGTTGAACCGCGCGTTGAACCGGGCCATCGCCTGACCCTGGCGCCGGCCGAGCCGCTCGAGGTCGTGAAGGTGTGCGGCGACCTGGGCGGTCGTCGTGGTGACCGGGCCGGGTGTGGTCTCGGCGTAGGGGTAGAGGAAGCCGCGCGCGTCGCCCGCGCGCACCGCCTGGTCGGGCACGTGAAAGACCATCGGCCGACCGGTCAGCGGGTAGTCGAAGCGCAGGGCCGCGTAGTCGACGACGGCCGCGTCGGAGGCGAGCATCAGGTCGTCGGGTCGCGGGTGGTCGCTGACGTCGACCAGCCGCGGGTGGTCGAGGCCCGCCGGGGGTCCACCGGTGCGCAGCAGCACCACGTGGTCGTCGCCGAGCAGGTCGCACAGCTCCACCGGGTCGAGCAGGGCCACCGGCCGGCGACCGTCGGTGGGCCGGTCGCCGAAGTGCCGGGCGTGCAGGACGGCGACCTGGTCGGGGCGGATGCCCAGCCGCTCGCGCGTCGCGGTGCGTCGCTCGGCGACGTCTCCGGCGAGCAGCAGGTCGGTGCCGGGCAGGCCGGTCGTCAGCACCTCGCCCCGGTAGCCGAACATGTCGCGGAAGTCGGCCTCGGCCTCCTCGGTGGGCACCACCAGCGTCGTCCACTGGTCGGCGCCGCCGGCGACCAGCCGCTGGATCCGAGCCCGGGAGAAGTGCAGTCGGCGCCACCGCGCGACGGCGAGCGTGGTGGCGGGGTAGCCGGCCAGCCGCACCACGTGCTGACCCTCCCGCCGTCGGAACGCGACGTCGAGCGGGCCGTCGGTCACCACCCAGCGCGAACCGGCCAGCGCCTCGTGCCACGGCCGGCTGTGCTTGACGACGGCACGGGCACCGGGCGGGACCACCACGGAGTGGTCGGTGACGACCCACCAGCGCTCCAGCTCGGGTCGGGCGCGGGCCAGCTCGGCGTCGACGGCCAGTGGGCTGCCGGAGCACTCGCGCCCCCCGGCCGACTCGAGCAGCACGCGGTCCACCAGCGGCGCCTCGTCGTACGACGAGCGCAGCACCCGTTGCGCGTGCGTGCCCAGCTCGTCGTCGTGGAGCGGCGGGCCGACCAGCAGCAGCGCCTGCCCCTGCGGCGTGCGGCGGACGCCGACCCGGTGCTCGTCGGCGAGCAGGTCGAGCGCCAGGTCGTCGGAGGCCGCGGGCTCCCAGCGGACCGGCAGGCCCCCGACCAGGAAGCGGTAGCGACCCGCGGGTGCGGGCGCCTCGCCGGTGCCGAAGCGGTCGACGCGCAGCCGGAAGCGGGCGCGCTCACCGTCGACCTCGCCGACGATCACGTGCCGCTGGGAGCGCAGCTCGACGGGGCCGGTGAGCGGCGCACCGGTGTGGAGCACCAGCTCGTCGCCGGTCACCTCCACCCGTCCGAGCAGGGGGGCCCGGAGCCGGTCGCTCTCGAAGGCGCCACGCGCGCCCACCAGCAACCGGAGGCCGGTGGCTCCCCAGACCGGCTGCGCCGACCCGTCGGGCGCCGGCCTGAGCTCGCCCGCCGAGCCGTAGCGGTCACGGTGCTCGGGCTGGCAGGTCCGGGTCAGGTCACCGACCCGGACCTCGACCTGGAGTGCCCAGGTGCCGGCGGGCAGCGAGGAGAGCGGCACCCGCGCGGTCACCGAGCCGGCCGTGGGGTCGAGGTGCTCGCCACCGAGGACCAGACCGATCCCGGGATCGGGGCGGGCGGTCACCAGCGTGTCGACCGCCGTGTCGCGCGAGACCCAACGGGCCCGGATCACCGGCTCGTCGAGCGTCACCCTGCGGACACCGACGAACAGGTCGACCGCGAGGGTGAGTCCGTGGTCCTCCACCGGCCAGCGCACGCGTCGGACGGAACAGGAGACGCGGGCTTCGTCGCGCCCCACCTCCAGCATCGCCGGGGGCACCCGCAGTGCCTCCCAGTCGACGCCGGGCAGGTAGGCGCGCACCGTGCCGCCGTCGATCTCGGTCGGGAAGTCACCCGGGCGCTCGGCACGCAGCGCGAGGAAGCGCTCGAGGTCGAGCCAGCGGGCCTGTCCCGCCAGCCAGGCACCCGCCCGGGCCTCGACCGGCACCCGGGCCAGGTCGTGCGGCTCGAGCGAGGCCAGCACCGCCCCGACCGTGTCGGCGAGCTCGGCCAGCCGGGTCGGGGGGAGCCGGCCGGCGTCCGCGAGCAGACCCGGCAGGTCGTGCACCAGCAGGTCGCGGATCCAACGGGCCCGGTCGGGACCCTGCACCAGCCGACGCACCTCGGGCACCATCGCCAGCCAGGCCTCGAGGGATCCCGCCCACTCGGGCATCGCGCCGTCGGCCGCACCGGCGGCGGGCACCCGGTCCCAGAGCTGGCCGTCGACCCGGACCGGCCGGTCGAGCAGAGCCCGGGCACAGGTCGCGTCGGGGAACTCACCGTGCACCTCGTCGAAGGACAGGCCGGCCCGGAGCCAGTGCCGGGCCGAGAAGAGGTACGACGGGGTGGCGAGCGGTCCCCGGTCGCCCACCGCCCGGATCACCCGGTAGTCGCGTTCGCGGTCGGCCACGCCGGACACCAGCGCGAGGGCGCCGGGCCGGAGCCGGGTGCGGTGGTCGAGGAACCAGAGGTGGTCGCCGGTCGCCAGCGCGGCGCCGGCGTTGCGGGCGGCGTTGGCGTTGCCCGCGATGCCGGCGACGTGGGCGTCACCGACGACGGCCCGCAGCCCGGCCGGGTTGCCGCCACCCCACGGCGCGACCACGATCTCGGGCGCCGGACCGGCGCGGTCGCCGTCGCGCCCCTGGGCGCGCAGTGCCGCCAGCGCCTCCGCCAGCGATGCCGTGTCACCGACCGGGGTCGCCACCACCGCGGTCAGCCGACCCGAAGGGCGCGACCGCCCCCGCACCAGGCGGGGGCGGCGCGGCAACGGCCGACTGGTCAGATCAGTCCCTTGTCCTTGAGGTACGCCGTGGCGACGTCGGCCGGCAGCTCGCGCTCGGTGTCGACCTTGCCGATCAGGGTGGCCAGGTCGTCGGTGGTGAGCGTCTCGGACAGCTTGTCGAGGGCGTCGCCGGCCTTGCTGTTCTTCTTCAGCCAGTCGCTGTTGACGACGGGGACCAGGTTCTCGGCGTTCTGCCAGTCCTTGTCGTCCTCGAGCAGCACCAGGCCGTTGTCCTCGAGCGTGGCGTCGGTGGTGCCGACCTCGCCGACGTCGACCTCGCCCTTCTTGACCGCGTCCTTGGTCTGCGGCGAGCCGAAGCCGAGCGGCTCCACCTTGCTCACGGTGACGCCGTAGACGCTCTTGAGCCCGAGCGCGCACTCGGGACGGTCGGGGCAGTCGGAGGCGGCGGCCAGGGTAATCGAGCCACCGAGCTTGGTGAGGTCGCTCAGCTTGGTGATGCCCTTGGAGTCGCTGACCTTCTTGGTCACCACGAAGCCGTTGGCGTCCTCGGCCTTGGCCGGCTCGAGCGCCTCGAGACCGTCCTTCTTGCCGAGCTCGTTGAGCTTGTCGACCGTGGCCGCGGCGTCGGGCGTCGCGACCGGGTCGGCGTCCTTGCCGTTGACCCTGCGGTTGAGCTCCTCGGTCATCGAGGACAAGTAGTCGGCGGCGATCTGCACGTCACCCTGCTGCAGGGCCTTGATGTAGATGTCGCGGGTGGTGAAGTTCTTGGTCTTCACCTTGTAGCCGGCGTCCTCGAGGACCGCCTTGTAGAGCTGGGTCATCACCTCGGCCTCGGTGAACTTCTGGCTCACCACCGTGACCGAGGAGGAGCCTTTGTCGCCCTCGAAGCCCTTGCTGCCGCACCCTGCGAGGAGCGCGAGCGGAAGGACGAGAGCGAGGAGGGGGAGAAAACGTGCCGGGATGCTGCGCATGAGATTGTCTGCCTTCTGTGTCCCGCGGCCGGGGTGCCGCGCGTGTCCGGTGACCCGTGGGCAGAACTCTACGTTGTGGGTCCGACCGGGAGCCGGTTGTCCGAGGCGCGGCGAGTGTCCCGTTTCGCGGTGGCCCGCTCGGCCCGGCCGACCGGGTCGACCAGGCGCTGGACACCGGCCAGCCCGATCTCGAGCAGCAGCGCGATCACGGCCACGATCAGGGCGCCGGAGATGATCTCGGCCGGGTCGTCGGCGTCGTACCCGTGGGTGATGATCCGTCCCAGCCCGGGCCCCGCCACGAGCGCGGCGATGGTCGCGGTCGCCCAGACCTGGACGACGGCGAGCCGGATGCCGGAGAAGATGATCGGCAGCGCCAGCGGGAGCTCGACCCGACGGAGCACCTCGCTCTCCGACATGCCCATGCCGCGGGCCGCCTCGACCGTGTCGCGGTCGACCTCGCGCATGCCCACCCAGGTGTTGGTGATGATCGGCGGCAGGGCGAACAGCGCCAGCGTGATCAGGGTGGCGACGCCGGCCCGGCCGAACGGACCGAACTCGCCGGAGCCGAACAGGCCCAACGACAGCAGGGCGAGGAGCGCGACGATCGGGATCGCGCGGCCGATGTTGGAGACGTTGACCGCGAGCGTGCCACCACGGCCGCGGTGCCCGAGCCAGACCGCGAGCGGCAGGCCGACGACCATCGCCATCACCACCGAGACCCCGGTCAGGAGCAGGTGCTCGTAGAGCCTGGTCAGGGCCTGGTCGCCTCCGCCGCCGACCCAGTTGGAACCGTCGGTGAGCCAGGCCCAGACGTCGGTGATCACCGGGTCGCCGCCGTCCGCTGCCATGGCGTGAGCACCCGTTGCAGCCCGACCAGGAGCAGGTCGAGCACGACCGCGAGCACCACGCACATCAGGCTGGTGAAGAGCACCTGGGCCTTGAAGTTGGTGGAGCTGCCCTGGATCAGCAGCGACCCGAGGCCGCCGTAGTCGAGGATCGCACCGACCGTGGTCAGGGCCACCGCGCTGACGGTCGCCACCCGGAGGCCGCCCATGATCGTCGGCAGCGCCAGCGGCAGCTCGACCCGCCACAGCATCCGGCCGGGCGAGTAGCCCATCCCGACGGCGGACTCACGCACGTCGTCGGGTACGGCGCGCAGTCCGTCGATCATGCCCCGGACCAGGATCGTCAGCGAGTACAGGCCGAGCCCGATCACCACCGTCTCCACACCGAGCCCGGTCACCGGGACCAGCAGCGAGAACAGGGCCAGCGACGGGATCGTGTAGATCGCGGTGGTGGTGCCGACCACGAGCGCTTCGAGCTTTCGGTAACGTCGACCGAGCAGGGCCAGCGGGAACGCGATCACGAAGCCCAGCACCACGGACGTGACCACGATCCCGATGTGCTGGAGCAGCGCGGTCTCGAGCTCGCTGACCCGGGAGTCGGAGAAGTACGCGCCACACACCCAGTCGTTGCGTGTCAGGCAGTTGTCCACCGCCAGCGCGTGGACCGAGGACAAGGTCGGGTCCAGGGATGGGGTCACAGGTGGACGTTAGCCCAATGATCAGGCTCGACGGCGTCGGCAAGACCTACGACGACGGCACCGTCGCGGTGGAGGCACTGGACCTCGACGTGCCACGGGGCGCGATCGTGACGCTGGTCGGTCCGTCGGGCTGCGGCAAGTCGACGACGCTCAAGATGGTCAACCGGCTGATCGAGCCGACGACCGGCCGGATCTTCCTCGACGGCACCGACGTCACCGACGCCGACCCGGTCGAGCTGCGGCGCGGGATCGGCTACGTGATCCAGCAGGTGGGGCTGTTCCCGCACCAGACGATCGCCACCAACGTGGCCACCGTGCCCACGCTGCTCGGCGAGTCCAAGGCGCACGCCCGGGGCCGGGCGATCGAGCTGATGGAGCTGGTCGGGCTCGACCCCGACGTCTTCGCCGACCGGTTCCCGCACCAGCTGTCCGGTGGTCAGCGCCAGCGCGTCGGCGTCGCCCGGGCGCTCGCCGCCAATCCGCCGGTGCTGCTGATGGACGAGCCGTTCGGCGCCGTGGACCCGGTGGTGCGCGGCCGGCTGCAGGACGAGTTCCTGCGTCTTCAGCGTGAGCTGGACAAGACGGTGCTGCTGGTCACGCACGACATCGACGAGGCCGTGAAGATGGGCGACAAGGTGGCGGTGTTCGCCGCCGGCGGCCGGCTGGCGCAGTACGACGAGCCCGCCGCGATCCTCGGCGCACCGGCCGACGAGTTCGTCTCGGAGTTCGTCGGCGGCAGCCGCGGCCTGCGCCGGTTGAGCGTCACGCCGATCGACCCGTCGTACCTGGAGCCCATGGACGGCGTCAGCGCCTCCGCCCTGGCCGGCACCGTCGACTCGGGCGCCACCCTCGAGGACGTGCTGGCGCTGGCGATGCGCGAGGACAAGGAGCTGGTCGGCGTCACCGACGGCCCGAAGTTCCTCGGTGTGCTGACGCCCAACGGGGTGCACCGGATGCTGCGTGCCTCCGTCGCGGCGTCGAACGGGTCGACCGCTGAGCACGGGGAAGCGACGGACTGAGGCGCGCGTCGCCTCCGAACCTCAAGCCTGCTTGGGGATCCGGTCGTCCGCGACGTGCTTGGCGCCCTGTGCGTGATGCTGGGCGTGCTCCTCCCAGGCCATCAGCGCGGCCGTGGGGTCGGTCTCGAGGTCGGCCCACTCCGGCACGACGGTGCGGCGGACCGGGAGCTCGATCGGCGCCACCGGCGCCTGCTCGGCCTCCGCCGCGACCAGCCGCTCGACCGCGGCACGGTGCTCGGCCTGGCTGCGCGCGAGGTAGTCCTCGAGGGTGATGATCCGGTCACCGGCCTCGGCCAGGCGGCGCTGGACGCGCTTGACCGACGTCTCCGCGACCAACGCGCGGCGCTGGGTGTCGAGGACCTGGCTCTCGAGCTCGCGGATCGCCTGGTCACGCTCGCGCATCCGCACGGTCATCGCCTGGGTGAACGCGTGGTTCTCGACCGCACGCTCGGCGAAGAGCTGACGATAGGTGCGGGCCAGCTCGGTGCGATCGGCGGTGTGCTCGTAGCGCGCGAGCACCACGGTCGACCAGGCGAGCCGCAGCGCGGCCCAGCCGCCGAGCAGCGCGACACCGGCCGATGCGGCGAGCGGACCTGCTCCCCCGACCGCCACCGCAGCGAGGACCAGCGCGGTGGCGAGGGCGAGGATGCCAACGGCCACCGTGATCCGCACGGAGCGTTGCCGACGGCGGGACGCGGGGTGACGGTCCATGTCGGTCAGGGTACGGACCGGTCGCCGTCCCGGCGCACACGACACGCGCGCTCCAGGACCAGCCCCGCCACCAGCAGCAGCAGTCCACCGAGCGCCGCCAGCCCCGAGCGCACCAGTCGCTGCCGGGACAGCTCGGTCGGCGTGATGCCCAGGTGGGCGATCGCGAAGCCGACGTACCCACCGAGCACCATCGCGCCCGCCATCGAAGCGGCCTTGCCCAGCATCAGCCGGTTGACCGCCTGGTAGGGCTCGAGCGGCTCCGTGCGGTGCGTGGTCGGGTGCTGGAGCACCCGCCAGGTGCGCCAGGCGACGGACCCGACGCCGGCCGCGAGCAGGTACACCACGACCACGGTCCACACGGCGATCACCGGCTCGGCCACGTCGAGCCGGATCGTGACCGGCCGCACCAGCCAGCCGACGAAGGCGGCGAGCGCCCCGAGGACCACCAGCGGACCGGGTCCCGTCGGGCGCAGGTTGCCCTCCCGCGGCTCCGGTGCCTCCGGTGGCGTGTCGGACGGCTCGAGCGACCCGTCAGGATCCCGCACTGGGAGTCCTCACTCCCCGTCGAGCTCGATGTCGTCGCGGCGGTTGACGCCCTCGCGCCCGGTCTTCTCGAGCAGCTCGACGATCGGCGCGACGCCGGGGATCTCCGCGTCGGGCTCCACGTCGGACCACGGCACCAGCACGAACGCGCGCTCCTGCGCCCGCGGGTGCGGCAGGGTCAGGTTCTCGTCGTCGGCCCGACGGTCGCCGACCACGATCAGGTCGACGTCGAGCGTGCGCGGGTCGTTGCGCTCGCCGCGCTCGCGGCCGTAGGCGTCCTCGATCGCCAGCGCGCGGTCGAGCAGCGTGTGCACGGAGAGCGTGGTGTCGAGCAGGACCACGGCGTTGAGGTAGTCCTTCGCGTCCTCGGGCGAGTCCACCGGGCGGGTCTCGTAGACGGGCGAGACGTCGGTGACCCAGACGAAGGGGGTGTCCTTGAGGGCGTCCAGCGCACCCTGGAGGTTGAGCCGCCGGTCACCGAGGTTGGAGCCCAGCGACAGCACGGCGCGCCGGATCGGGTGCATCTCCCCGGTCAGGGTGTCGGTGTCGACGATGTTCGGGTTCGGGGTCTCGGTCACGGACGGCTCCGGGTGATGGTCAGGGCCACGTCGTCAAACGTCGCTGCGATGGGGGCGTTCGGCTTGTGCAGTGTCACATCGACCCACGCCACCCGGGCCTCACGGAGGACGACGTCCGCCACGCGCTGGGCCAGGGTCTCGATCAGGTCCACGGGTTCCGAGGTGGCCGCCTCGACCACCTGAGCGACGACACTTCCGTAGTCGACGGTGTCTTTCAAGTCGTCGGAGGCCGCCGCGGGGGCGGTCGAGACGCCGAGTATGAGGTCAATCACGAACTTCTGGCCCTCGCGGCGCTCGAAGTCGAACACCCCGTGGTGCGCGAACACCTCGATGCCCGTGATCGCGAGCCGGTCGGTCTCAGGCACCGGGGTCCTCCGCCAGCCGGGTGACCACCTTGACCGCGTCGAGCGAGGCGCGCACGTCGTGCACGCGCACCCCCCACACGCCGGCCATCGCGGCGATCGTGGTGAGGGCGGAGTTGGCGGCCTCGCGGTCGAGCACCGGTCGCGGCTCGCCGTGCCGGTCCGCCAGCAGGGCACCGAGGAACGACTTGCGGCTCGAGCCGACGAGCACCGGGGTGCCGATCGTGTCCAGCGCGTCGAGCCGGCGCAGCAGCGCCCAGTTGTGCTGGTGGGTCTTGGCGAAGCCCAGCCCGGGGTCGACGGCCACCCGGTCGGCGGGGATGCCGGCCGCGAGCGCTGCCTCGACCCGCTCGCCCAGCTCGGTCACCACCTCGCCGACCACGTCGTCGTAGGACGCGTGCTGCTGCATGGTGTCCGCGTGCGCCCGCCAGTGCATCGCGACGTACGACGCGCCGGCGCTCGCGACCACGGACAGGATCCGAGGGTCGGCCAGGCCACCGCTGACGTCGTTGACCACGACCGCGCCGGCGTCCAGCGCGGCCTCGGCCACCTCGCCGCGCATCGTGTCGACGGAGACGGTCGCCCCCTCGGCGGTCAGTGCCGTGATCACCGGCAGCACCCGGTCGAGCTCCTCGGCCACGACCGGCCGGGTGGCGCCCGGTCTGGTGGACTCGCCACCGATGTCGAGCAGGTCGGCGCCGTCCTCCAGCAGCTCGAGGCCGTGCTCGATCGCGGCCACGGGGTCGAACCAGCGGCCGCCGTCGGAGAAGGAGTCGGGGGTCACGTTGACCACGCCCATCACCAGCGGCCGGTCGAGCTGCGGGAGCCCGGCCAGGTGCCGCGGGGTCAGCCGTGTGCCCTGCCAGCTCATGACGTCGGGCCGTTCATCGGGTCACCGACGCGCGTTGATCAGGGCCATCGCCTCGGCACGCGTGGCGGACTTGTGCATCATCCCCCGGACCGCGGAGGTGATGGTGCGGGCGCCGGCCTTGCGCACGCCGCGCATCGTCATGCAGAGGTGCTCCGCCTCGATCACCACGATCACGCCACGGGGCTCGAGGATCTCCATCAGCGCGTCGGCGACCTGGGTGGTCAGCCGCTCCTGCACCTGCGGACGCTTGGCGAACACGTCGACCAGCCGAGCCAGCTTGGACAGGCCGGTGATCAGGCCGGACTCGCTGGGGATGTAGCCGACGTGGGCGACGCCGGTGAACGGCACCAGGTGGTGCTCGCACATCGACCACAGCTCGATGTCCTTGACCAGCACCATCTCGTCGTGGCCGATGTCGAACGTCGTGCTGAGCACGTCGGTCGGCGTCATCCGGAGACCGGCGGTGAGCTCGGCGTACGCCCGGGCCACGCGCTGCGGGGTGTCGCGGAGGCCCTCGCGCTCGGGGTCCTCACCGATCGCGATCAGCAGCTCGCGCACGGCCGCGACGGCACGGTCGTGGTCGAACGCGGCCCCGGTGGGTCCGGGGGCGCTGACCGGACCGATGCTCATCAGCGGCTCACGGCACTGATCACTGGGGCGGCTCCGGTGCGTCGGGCCCGGCCGTGGGTGAACCGCCGTGGATGTCGCCACCGGCGGAAGGCGGGGTGAGCACGACGCCACCCTCCTCCTCGTCGGGGCGCGACCCGTTGGACGCGGCGGCCAGCACCTTCTCGGGCACCTCGACCGGCGGGATCGTCGACGGCTCGCGGTCCGGCGAACCGGTCCAGGCGGGACGGCGGTCGCGCCGGCGCAGCGGCGTGAAGATCTCGGCCACCTGTGCCTTGTCGAGGGTCTCCTTCTCCAGCAGCTCGAGCACCAGCGCGTCGAGGACGTCGCGGTTCTGCTCGAGGATGTCGAAGGCCTCCTGGTGCGCCTCGGCGAGGAACTTCTTGGTCTCCTCGTCGACCATCGCGGCGACGTCCTCGGAGTAGTCGCGGGTGTGGCCCATGTCGCGGCCCATGAACGGCTCGGCGTTGTTGGAGCCGAGCTTGATCGCCCCGAGCCGGTCGGTCATGCCGTACTGCGTGACCATCGCCCGCGCCACACCGGTGGCCTTCTCGATGTCGTTGCCGGCGCCGGTGGTGGGGTCGTGGAAGACCATCTCCTCGGCCGCCCGGCCACCCATCATGTAGGCGAGCTGGTCGAGCATCTCCGAGCGGGTGACGGAGTACTTGTCCTCGTCGGGCAGCACCATCGTGTAGCCGAGGGCGCGCCCGCGCGGCAGGATCGTGATCTTGTGCACGGGGTCGGTGCCGGGGAGCGCCGCGGCCACCAGGGCGTGGCCGCCCTCGTGGTAGGCCGTGATCAGCTTCTCCTTCTCGTTCATCAGCCGGGTGCGCTTCTGCGGGCCGGCGATGACCCGGTCGATCGCCTCGTCGAGAGCGAGGTTGTCGATCTGCTTGGCGTTCTGGCGCGCGGTGAGCAGCGCAGCCTCGTTGAGGACGTTGGCCAGGTCGGCGCCGGTGAAGCCCGGCGTACGACGGGCAACGCTCCTGAGGTCGACGTCCGGCCCCATCGGCTTGCCCCGCGAGTGCACCTGGAGGATCTTCTCGCGGCCGTTGAGGTCGGGGGCGTCGACGCTGATCTGGCGGTCGAAGCGACCGGGGCGCAGGAGCGCCGGGTCGAGGATGTCGGGACGGTTGGTGGCCGCGATCAGGATCACGCCGCCGCGCACGTCGAAGCCGTCCATCTCGACCAGCAGCTGGTTGAGGGTCTGCTCGCGCTCGTCGTGGCCGCCGCCCATCCCGGCTCCACGGTGCCGACCCACGGCGTCGATCTCGTCGATGAACACGATCGCGGGGGCGTTCTCCTTGGCCTGCTCGAACAGGTCACGCACCCGGGACGCACCGACGCCGACGAACATCTCGACGAAGTCCGAGCCGGAGATCGAGTAGAACGGCACACCCGCCTCGCCCGCGACGGCACGCGCCAGCAGGGTCTTGCCGGTGCCGGGCTGGCCGTAGAGCAGGACCCCCTTGGGGATCTTGGCGCCCACCGCCTGGAACTTCGCCGGCTCCTGGAGGAACTCCTTGATCTCGCCGAGCTCCTCGATCGCCTCCTCGCAGCCCGCGACGTCGGCGAACGTGGTCTTGGGCATGTCCTTGCTGATCAGCTTGGCCTTGGACTTGGCGAACTGCATCACCCGGCCGCCGCCGCCCTGCATGTTGTTCATCAGGAACAGGATCAGGAACAGGACCAGCACGATCGGCAGCAGCGAGAAGATCAGGTTCCCGATCAGGCTGGGGCGCGCGACGTGGCCGTTGTAGCTGGAGATCGTGCCCTGGGCGACCTGCTTCTCGACCATGTCGACCAGGTCGACCTGGGTACCGGAGACCCAGGTGGCGGTCACCTTGCGGTCGTCGTCGAGGGTCGCCCGGATCGCCTGGTCACCGTCGACGAAGGTGATCTTGGAGACCTCGCCGGAGTTGATGTACGACGCCATCTTCGAGGTCGTGACCTCGTCGTACCCACCGTCGGACGACAGGAACTGCAGCGCGAGCAGCACGCCCACGACCGCCAGGACGATCCACAACCAGGGACCGCGGAAAATGCGCTTCACGTCCACCTACTCAAGACACTGTGAGGGCATGATGGTGTCCGGAATCGACGGCCCTCTGGAACCTCTGACGGTACACGTCGCGGACAACGCGTGAGGGGCAGGTTGCCCGAAAAGTGCGTGGGCGAAGGCGGTGCCGTCAGGAGTAGACGTGGGGCGCGAGGGTGCCGATGTCGCGGAGGTTGCGGTAGCGCTCGTTGTAGTCGAGGCCGTAGCCGACCACGAACTCGTTGGGGATGTCCCAGCCGACGTAGGAGACGTCGACATCCATCCGCACCGCCTCCGGCTTGCGGAGCAGGGTCGCGATCCGCACCGACGCGGGGCTGCGCGAGACCAGGTTGGACATCAACCAGCTCAGGGTCAGCCCGGTGTCGATGATCTCGTCCACGATCAGCACGTGGCGGCCGGAGATGTCGGTGTCGAGGTCCTTGAGGATCCGGACCACGCCGGACGACTTCGTGCCCGAGCCGTAGGAGGAGACCGCCATCCAGTCCATCTCGAGGTGCCGGTCGAGGTGCCGGGAGAGGTCCGCCATCACCATCACGGCGCCGCGGAGGACACCGACCAGGAGCAGGTCCTTGCCCTCGTAGTCCTCACGGATCCGCACGGCCATCTCGGCCAGCCGGTCCTGGATCTGCTTCTCGGTGAAGAGGACGTTGATCAGGTCGTCGTCGACGTGAACCGCATCCATGACGTCAGCCTCCCACACCGATCGAGCGCGCCCCCCGGCAGTGGGTGCGCTCGCAGTCGCGCGCGGCCTTGGCCGTGAACCTGTCGAGGAGGAACACGAGTGCGGCGATGCACAGCGCGATCACGACGCCGAGCGCGAGAATGCCCAGGAGCAGTCGCACGGTGCGGCGTCGTACCTCTGGTTCCATGCGGTGCAGTGTGCCAAGGGGACCGGCGCGGCCAACGGAACAGTCCACGGTGCTCACGCGTTGCGTCGCTGGAGAGAGGTGCGGAGATGAAGGCTTTCGCCAAACGGATAGGGGTCGAGATCCTCGGCTGGAGCCTCGTGCTGCTCGGGCTCGCCGCACTGGTGCTCCCCGGCCCCGGCCTGATCCTGCTCGCGCTCGGCCTGGTGGTGCTCGCCACGCAGTACGAATGGGCGGAGCGCCGGCTCGAACCGGTCAAGGAGCGCGCGATCAAGACCGCCAGCGACGGCGTCGAGACCTGGCCCCGGATCATCGCCTCCACGCTCGGTGCGCTCGGCATCATCGGCGTCGGCATCGTCTGGGTCGTCTCACCCCGGGCCCCGGGCTGGTGGCCGATCGACGACAAGTGGTGGCTCCCCGGCGGCTGGGGCACGGGCTCGTCGCTGATCATCTCCGGCCTGATCGCGCTGGGTCTGGTCGTCTACAGCTACCGCGAGTTCCGCGGCGAGAAGGTCGATGAGTCGTAGCCACCCGTGACCGGGACCGGTGCGGCGCGGGGTAGCGGTCGGCCCCAGGGGCCAGGTTGCGTTGCTGGGTCAGTTGACCCAGCAACGGTTTCCAGGGGGTCGAGCAGCGAGCACCCGCCGACGAAGCCGACCGTCCGCGCCCGCCTGCACCACCCGGCGGGCATCGGGCACGATGCCACCCATGACGCTGGCACGCGAGGGCGTTCTCGTGGAGGTCGCCGACGACGACGAGGTGCTGGTCGGCCCGGCCGAGCCCGGGGAGGCCTGGGCGGTCGCAGCGCAGCGGCTGGCCGGTGCCGAGGTCGCGGCACCGGTGGCGCGGGACCTGTCGGGCCCGACCAAGCGGTTCGTGGTCGACCGGGACGTACGGGTGACCCTGCGCGACATGACCCGCGGCGACCTGGGCGACGTCACCCGGTGGCGGGCCGCGCCGCACGTGGCGCGCTGGTGGTCGGGCGACCACGAGCCGACATACTACGCCGTCGAGCGGGCGTACGGCCACCGCATCGACGGGCTCAGCCCGACGCGGATGTGGGTGCTGGAGGTGAACGGGAGGTCGGTCGGGTTCGGCCAGCACTACCGGATCGCGGACTACCCGGACTACGCGCTGCTCGGGCCGGACCCGGAGGCGATCGGCGTCGACTACGCGATCGGCGAGTCCGAGTGGGCCGGACGTGGGCTCGGCACCCGGATGGTCTGGGCCTGGGCGCTGCGGGCCCGGACGCTGTACCCGGAGGCGCCGGTGATGTTCGCCGCACCCGACCACCGCAACGTGGCCTCCCGACGGGTGCTGGCCAGGGCCGGCTTCGTCGAGGGCCTGTGGTTCGACGAGCCGAGCCATCGGGGCGGCGTGGACACGGTGGTGGGCTGCACGCTGGACGTGGCCACCGTCATCGGGTGACGCCGCGCTCGAACCCGAGCACGTCTCCCGTCCTCACCACCCGCACGTGCCCGGGCAGGTCGATCCCCTTCTGCCCGTGCCAGTGCGTGACCAGCCGGTCGACGGCGACGACGTGCTCGTGGAACAGCTCGCCGGGGGGTGATCCGGCCGCGACCGCGGCGAGCCGGAGCACACGGCTGCGCACGGCGGGGTCCATCAGGGCCAGCCTCCCGACCGCGAGCCCGCCCGGGGTGATCGCCTCCGCGAGCGCCGCGTCGGCCACCGCATCCAGGTAGGCAGTGTCGGCGCGGAGCTGGTCGGCGGTGCGGGCGAGGGTGCGGGCGACACCGGGGCCGAGCGCCTCCTCGAGCAGCGGCAGGACGGTGGTGCGCACCCGGACCCTCGTGAACCGCTCGTCGCTGTTGTGGGGATCGGTCCAGAACTCGATGCCCTCGGTCAGGCAGGCGGTCTCGGTGTCGGCGCGCGTGACGTCGAGCAGCGGCCGGCGGAACACCTCGAACGAGCGTCGCATGCCGGCCAGTGACCTCCCCCCTGAACCGCGGGTCAGCCCGAGCAGCACGGTCTCCGCCTGGTCGTCGAGCGTGTGCCCGAGCAGCACCTGGTCGGCCCGGAACCGACCGGCCAGCTCGGCCAGCACGTCGTACCGCGCCCGCCGCGCCGCGGCTTCCGGGCCGAGCCCCTCCGCCGTCACCGACACGGTCGCGACGACCGACTCGTCGACACCGAGCGAGCGCATCTGGTCGGCGACCCGGGACGAGTGCTCGGACGACCCGTCCTGGAGCTGGTGGTCGACGGTCACCCCCACCACGCGCACCGCCTGCTCGGGCGCCTCGAACACCGCGGCGGACAGCAGGGCCAGCGAGTCCGCGCCACCGGAGCAGGCGACCAGGACAGTGCCGCCCGGGGTGGGCTCGGCGAGCACCTGCCGCACGCCGAGGCGCACCGCGGCGACGGACGGGTGCAGCCTCATCGGTGGCTCAGCCGTGGACTCGGGCGAGCCACGTCTCCGGCGCGAGGATCTCGGCCTTCGAGGGCAGGTTGGCGGGCTCGACCCAGACCGCGTTGAAGCCGTCCATGCCGACCTTGTCGACCACGGCACGGGTGAACACCGCCCCGTCGCGGTACTGCGCCATCTTCTGGTCCAGTCCCATCAGCCGGCGGATCAGCTTGTCCAGCACGCCCATCCCCTTGCGGCGCTCGGTGAACTTCGACCGGATCTCGGACACGCTCGGGATCACCTCGGGACCGACACCGTCCATCACCACGTCTGCGTGGCCCTCGAGCAGGCTCATCACGCCGGTGATCCGCTCGATCACGGCCTTCTGCTCGGGCGAGGAGAACAGGTCGAGCAGGCTGCCCTCGGCCTTGCCGCTCACCACGTCGCCGATCCTCTTCACCGCCTCCGAGATCATCTGTGCCGGGTCGGTGTGCACGGCGTCGATGATCTTCCCCATCTCGCTGCGCAGGTGGTCCCGCATCCACGGGACCGCAGTGAACTGCACGCGGTGGGTCTCCTCGTGGAGGCACACCCAGAGCCGGAAGTCGTGCGGGTCGACCTGGAGCTCACGCTCGACCTGCACGATGTTCGGGGCCACCAGCAGCAACCGGCCGGCCGCTCCCTCGCCATCGAAGAACGGGTCGAACTGGCCGAGCACCTTGCCGCTCATGAACCCGAGCATCAGGCCGAGCTCGGCACCGGTGACCCGCGAGCCGACGGCGTGCGCGATCGGCGACGGCGCACCCTTCCTGGCCTGGAGCTTGTCGATCAGGGGGCTCACGATGTCGGCGAAGCCGTCCACGTTGGCCTGCAGCCAGCCGCGCCGGTCGACGACCAGGACAGGAGCGGTGCGCTCCTCGGCGACCAGGCCGGTGAACGCGCGGACCAGCGGTGTCGAACGGGCGGCTCCGGCCCTCAGCTCGGCAACGGCGTCGGCCGCCTCGGGACTGCTCACGGTGGGACCCTCGCCGGCCAGCCGGGCGCCGACGGTGACCGCCGTGTCCCAGTCGATCATCGAGGAGCGCTCGTTCGTCATGTCCTGACCCTACGTGCCGGTCCCGCAGCGGCAGGCGCCGAGCGCCGCGGCCACCTTGTCGATGGTGAGCCGGGCGTAGAGCTGCTGCGGCTTCGGCACCCGGTCCGCGATCGCCACGAAGCCCATCACGTTGCCGTCGAGGTCGGTGGCGACGCCGGCCAGGCCGTGCACGCCGGTCAGGGTGCCGGTCTTCGCCTGCACCCGGCCACGTCCGGCCGTCGCCCCGGTGTCGAAGCGGTACTCCAGGGAGCCGGAGAAGCCGGCGACCGGCAGCCCGGTCACCACCTCGCGCAGGGTCGGGTGGTCGGCACTGGCGGCCAGCCGCAGCACCTCGGTCAGGGTGCGTGGGCTCAGCCGGTCGGCGCGGGAGAGCCCGCTGCCGTCGTGGATCACCGCACCGTCGAGCGGGACCCCGAGCTTGCGGAGCACGGAGCGCACGGCGAGCGCGCCCCCCGCGAACGAGCCGTCGGACCGCACCACCCGGCCCACGTGGTGGGCCACCACCTCGGCCGCGTTGTTGTCGCTGACCAGGATCAACCGAGCCGCGATCTGGCCCAGCGGTGGGCTGGCGACCGCGGCGATCTCGCGCGTCCCGGTCGGCGCCCTGCGGTGCCGCAGGTCACCGACGACCGTGATCCCCTGCTCGGTCAGGGCCGCGCGGAACGCCTGCCCGGCCGCCAGCGACGGGTCGTCCACGTAGCCGGACCCGACGGGGTTCCGGCCCTCGTTGACCCACAGCGCGGTGATCGGTGGGGCCACACCGTCCGCCAGGTACGACGACGGCCAGTGCTTCGGCGTCCGCGGACCGGTGAACAGGCTGTCGTCGTAGGACATCCGCACCCGGCGGACACCGTCGCCTCGCAGCGCCTTGGCCGTACGGCGGGCCAGCGACCGGAGGTCGGCGCGGTGCGGGTAGAAGTACTCCTTCGACGCACTGCTCTGCAGGAACGGGTCCCCACCCCCGACCAGCACGATCTGCTTGGTGCCCGGCACGCGTCGCACCGTCGTCTCGAACCGGCGGTCCGGGCCGATCGCCTCGAGCGCGGCCAGGGACGTCAGCAGCTTCATCGTCGAAGCGGGAGTGACGGTGCCGGATCCCTTGCGGTACAAGGGCCTACCGGTCTCGAGGTCGGTGACCAGCACGTCGATGTGGGACCCCAGACGGCGGTCGGCGAGCAGCTTCCGGATCGTGCGCGCGACCGCGCCGGGCGACGCCGACGACGAGACCAGGGGCTTGGCGACCGCAGCAGCGGCACGCTGCGTCGGCAGGTCCAGTCCCTCCGGGGGCAGCACCAGCGCCGGCTCCACCAGCGGGTCGGGAGCGGCCAGACCCCACCGGGTGCCGAGGTCGAAGTGCCAGGCGAGGAAGGCGAAGGCCACCGTCGCGACCACCAGCAGGTCCGGCAGGAAGCCCACCGAGCGCCGCCAACGCGGTCGCGGGGCGTGCGCTTCCTCACGCTCGGACACTCGCGCCCCTCCCCGCTCCCCACCGACTTGTGGCAACCGCCCCATTGTGCGCGACACTGGGCCAGCAGCAAGAACCAGGAGCAAGAACCAGCACCAGGAACTGGCACCAAGAACTGGCACCACCCCCAGAGGTCCGGCAGCGAAAGGCATGGTCGTGGAGTTCGACGTACTCGTGGAGATCCCCAAGGGTCAGCGCAACAAGTACGAGGTGGACCACCACAGCGGTCGGATACGCCTCGACCGCACGTTGTTCACCTCGACCCAGTACCCCGCCGACTACGGCTACATCGAGGACACCCTCGGTCAGGACGGCGACCCGCTCGACGCCCTCGTGCTGCTCCTGGAGCCGACCTTCCCGGGATGCCTGATCCGGTGCCGCGCGATCGGCATGTTCCGGATGACCGACGAGAAGGGCCGCGACGACAAGGTCCTCTGCGTGCCGCTGACCGACCCGCGCCAGGAGCACCTGCGCGACATCAGCCACGTCTCCAAGTTCGACCGGTTGGAGATCCAGCACTTCTTCGAGGTCTACAAGGACCTCGAGCCCGCCAAGTCGGTCGAGGGTGCCGACTGGGTCGGCCGACTGGAGGCCGAGGCCGAGATCGCCGCATCCTTCGAGCGCGAAGGCAACCAGCCCCCGCCGCCGCTCAAGGACTGAGGACCGACGCCCGGACGGCGCGGAAGTAGCCGAGCGCACCGCTGGTGCGCAGCGACGGGTCGCGCATCCCGTCGGCGCCGAGCCAGCGCACCAGGTCGGCGCCGTCGACACCCGGCCCGACCAGGCCGGACGCGCGCCCGACCACCCGGACCGGCTGGTAGCGCACCCCGGTGTCGTTGAACAACGCGCTGCCGGTGAGCACGCCACCGGGCCTGAGCACGCGCACCATCTCGCGCACCGCCCGGCGCGGGTCGGGGAAGCAGTGCAGCCCGGTGAAGCTGACCACCAGGTCGAACGACGCGTCGTCGAACGGCAGGCTCTCGACGTCGGCGCGCCGGAGATCCACCTGGTCCTCGACCCCACGGTCCCGGGCCGCGGCGGCGGTGCGGTCGAGCATCGCCGGCGCGACGTCGGCAGCCACGTAGTCGATCCCCTGTCCGGCACGGAGCCCGCGCAGAGCGACGCCGCCTCCGCAGGGCACGTCCAGCACCCGCGCTCCCTCGGGCAGGTCGCCGATCTCGCTCGCGGCGTCGTACAGCAGCCGGAGGTCGCTGCCGATGCCGAGCCGCCACAGCAGGCCACCGACGTGCTCGTGCTCGACGGTCCAGTCGTAGATGCCGGCCCACAGCGGGTCGTCGCCCCAGCCGCCCAGTCCCGGGAGCCGGAGCCCCGCGAGCGAGGTCATCGGCGCTCCTGCAGCGGCGTCAGCAGCTCGGCGTGCAGCATCTCCGGTGGGACGCCGAACGCGTCGACCAGGTCCCCGGCGATCGGCCGGATCTTGCGGCACAGCGAGCCCACCTCGCGGCTGATCGCCTTGGACCGCTGGGAGGAGAGCCGGCCGTGCTCCATGAACCAGCCGCGGTCGGCCTCGATGGTGGACAGCGCGAACAGGTCGCACAGCAGCCCGAGCGCCACCTTGTTGTCGCCGTCGGGCTGGGCCGCGACCTTGTCCACGAAGGCCTCCAGCACCAGCCGTTCGACATGGGCGCTGGCGGCGCCGATCACGTGGTCCTGCGACATGCTGAACACCTGGACCGGCTCCAGCTCGCGGTCCATGCCGCGCTTGAGCCGCCGGGCGACGCCGGAGAGCATGTGCTCCTCGCGCCACCGGAGCATCGCGAGCTGGTAGTTCGGGTCGAGCAGCCCGGACTCCTGGTCCCAGCCGTCGTCACCGCCGGGCAGCAGGTCCTTGACCCGTTCGAGCAGCTTGTGCGCCGCGGTGCGCTCGACCACGGTCTCCACCGCGAGGCCGGCGACGAACCGCACCATGCCCAGCTGGTCGAGGTCCTCGAAGGAGGAGCCGTAGTCGGTGAGCAGGCCCTTCGCGACCAGTTGCAGGAGCACGTGGTTGTCGCCCTCGAACGTGGTGAACACATCGGTGTCCGCCTTGAGCGCGGCGAACCGGTTCGCCGAGAGGTAGCCGGCGCCGCCGCACGCCTCCCGGCACTCCTGGATGGCGCGCGTCGCGTGCCAGGTGCCGAGTGCCTTGGTGCCGGCCGCCCGGGACTCCAATGCCCGGCGCCGGCGCTCCGCCTCCTCGTCGCCGGCGACCTCCTCGGAGGAGAAGACGTCGTGCAGCTCCAGGGCCAGCACCTCCTGCGCGCAGTGCAGGGCGTAGGTGCGGGCGAGCAGCGGGAACAGCCGGCGCTGGTGCATGCCGTAGTCGAGGATCAGCTCCTCGCCCGCGCCCGGCTCGCCGAACTGGCGCCGGAACAGCGCGTACTTCACCGCGATCGTGAGGGCCACCTTGGACGCGTTGATGCCGGCCCCGCCGACGCAGACACGGCCCTGCACCAGGGTGCCCAGCATCGTGAAGAAGCGGCGGCCACGGTTGTCGATCGGGGACGAGTAGGTGCCGTCCTCGGCCACGTCCGCGTATCGGTTGAGCAGGTTCGCGCGGGGAACCCGGACCCCGTCGAAGGACAGCCGACCGTTGTCGACCCCGTTCAACCCCATCTTGGTGCCGTCGTCCTCGATCGTGATCCCGGGCAGCGGGTTGCCGCGCGCGTCGCGGATCGGGACGACGAACGCGTGCACCCCCTCTGACTCGCCGTCGATCTCGAGCTGGGCGAACACCGCAGCGGCGTGGGCATGGCGTGCCGCGTTGCCGATGTAGTCCTTGCGCGAGCTCTGGTCGGGGGTGGTGATCACGAACTCGCCGGTCGCGACGTCGTAGGTCGCGACCGTGCCCAGCGACTGCACGTTGGAGCCGTGCCCCGACTCGGTCATCGCGAAGCAGCCGAGCAGGTCGGCCGAGACCAGGTCGGCCAGGTAGGCCTCGTGGTGCGACCTGGTGCCCAGGTGCAGGATCGCGCCGCCGAACAGGCCGAAGTGGACGCCCACCTTCACCAGCACCGACAGGTCGCCGAGCGCCATCGTCTCGAAGCCAGCCACGGACGCGCCGATGTCGCCTCCCCCGCCGTACTCGGGAGGGAAGCCCATGCCGAGCGACCCGGTCGCCGCCATCTCGCGCACCACCTCGAGCACCCGGTCGCGGAACGCGTCGTGGTCCATGGTGATCTCGTCGTCGAGGATCCCGGCGTGCTCCACCAGGTGCTTGCGGGTCAGCTCCCGGATCTCGGCGTAGGGGCCGTCGAGGACGGCGAGCAGCGCGGGGACGTCGACGGTCGGCTGCACGTAGTCGGGCATGGGCCAACTCTGCCAGCCCGGTGGAATACTGCGCACCGGTGTGGAGGGAGGCATCCCCGTGGCCTCAGCCGTGCGGATCCGGGTGACCTCGGCGCTCGCCGTCGACCTCGACGGACGGGCGCTCGACCGGCGCGCCCTCGGCAGCCGCAAGGAACGCACCCTGCTCGGCCTGCTCGCCGCCGAGCGCGGCCAGCTGGTGCCGCTGGACCGGATCGTCGACGCGCTCTGGCCCGAGGGTCCCCCGCCGACCCCGGAGCCAACGTGGCGACCTTGGTCAGCCGGCTCCGCCGCCTGCTCGGCGCGGGTGCGCTGACTGCGGCCGGGCGCACCTACGGCCTGCCCAGGAGCCGGCGGCTGCGTGGTCGACCTGGACGAGGCGGCCGCCCTCTGTGACGAGGCCGAGGCCCGGCTCGCCGCCGACGAGCGCGGGGTCGCCGCTGCCGCAGCGCGGCAGGCGCTCGCACTGCTCGGCACCCAGTCCGCGCTCACGGACGAGGGCGACGCCGACTGGGTGCTCGGCGTCCGGCGCGAGGCCGACTCGCTCCGCCGCCGTGGCCGCCACCTGCTGACCCGGGCCGCCGGCCGGCTCGATCCGGCCGAGGCGGTGCAGGCGGCAACAGACGCGGTCGAGGCGGACGCGTACGACGAGCGCGCGGTCCGCGACCTGATGCGGGTGCTGGTCGACGACGGCCGACCGGCCGCTGCGTTGGCGGCGTACGACGCGCTCGCGAGCCGGCTGCGCGCCGACCTTGGCACCGACCCCGACGCGGCCAGCCGGGACGCCCACCTCGCCACGCTCCGCGGCGAGCAGGTACCCGACGACGAGCGACCGGTGCCGCCACGGTCGCGCCCGGTGCTGATCGGCCGCGACGGCGAGGTCGGCCTCGTCGACCGGGCGTGGCACGCCGCCTGCGTGGGGACCGGCGGCCTGCTGCTCCTCGAGGGCGAGGCCGGGATCGGCAAGACCCGGCTGCTCGACGCGGCCGAGGACCTCGTCCGACGCTCGGGTGCGCTGGTGCTGCGGACGCGCTGCCACCCGACGGAACGCTCTTTGTTCCTGCAGCCCTACGTCGACGCCCTGCGACCGCTGCTGCTCGACCTCCCCGGGCCGGCGCTCGGTGACCTGGTGCGTGGACATGCGGCCACCTGGACCACCCTGCTGCCGGAGCTCGGCGAGCTGGTCGGGCCCGCCGCCGAGGTCGGCGCCTCGCCCGCTCTCCAGCAACGACGCGCGTTCGACGCCGTCGCGAACACGCTCGCCCGGCTCAGCCGGCAGCGACCGGTGCTGCTCACCGTCGACGACCTGCAGGACGCCGGTGCAGCGACCGTCGACCTGCTCGGCTACCTCGCCGGCCGGCTCGACCGTGCTCGGGTGCTGCTGATCGGCGCCGTACGCATCGAGGACGCCGCGCGCGTCGCGCAGCTCGCCGGGCGCGCGACGCACGTCCCGCTGGGTGCGCTTCCCCGGTCCGCCGTCGAGGCACTGGCCTCGGCAGCCGGTCTCTCCGCCCACGGCGGGACGGTGATGGCCCGCACCGCGGGGCACCCGTTGAGCGTCGTGGAGTCCCTGCGTGCCCTGGCCGCCGGCGACGCGGGTGTGCCCCCGACGCTGTCCGCGGCCGTGCTGGGCCGGCTGGACCGGCTCCCACCGGAGCAGCGCACCCTGGTGGAGGCCGCCTCCGTCCTCGGCCGACGACTGGACCCCCTCGTGCTCGCCGACCTGGTGTCGACGACCGAGCTGGACGCGGTCCGGCGCTGCGAGGAGCTGTGCCGGGTGCGGCTGCTGGAGCGGGTCGAGACCCACTACGAGTTCGCCAACGACCTCACCCAGGAGTGCGTCCACGCCTCGCTCTCGCCGGCGCTGGCCGGCGCCTACCACCGCCGCGCTGCGGACCTGTTCGCCCACCAGCCGGAGGTGCTGGCCGCCCACGCGATCGCGGCCGGCGACCCCGAGCGGGCCGCGCAGGGCTGGCTCGCGGCCGGCAAGGACGCCATGTCGCGGTCGGCCGTGGCGGACGCCCAGGGCCTGTTCGACAAGGCGCTCGCGGTCGCCGTCGAGCCATCGCTCCGGGCGCGGATCCTGCTCGCCCGGGCCCGGGCGCACGAGGCACGCACGGCCTACGACGCGGCCCTGGTCGACGTCGACGCCGCGCTGCTGCTGGCCCGAGGCACCGGCGACTTCCGCCTGGAGATGGCGGCGCTCCGGGCGCGCGGTGGCGACATCACGGTCGCCCTGCACCAGCCGACCTCCCAGACCGCGGCGTGCCTCGAGGAGGGCCTGCGGATTGCCTCCAGCCTCGGCGACCGGCGGGCGGAGAGCGACTTCGCGGGTCGGCTGGCGATCCTCGAGGCCAGCACCCTCGCCTTCGGCCCGGCCCTCGAGCGCGCCCGGCGCAGCCTGGCCCGGTGCCGCGACTCCGCCTCGGCGGAGGCGGTCCTCCTCGCCCTCGACGGCCTGAAGACGATCCTCACCGCGCTCGGCGAGGCGGAGGAGCTGGCCGCCGTCGTCGAGGAGCTGGAGCCGATGCTGCGGCACCGACAGGCGACCTGGCTGCTCCAGTGGACCGTCTACGAGTCCTCGTTCGTGCCCGCCGCGGCCGGCGACTGGGACACGGCTCGGGCGCGGGTGAACGCCGCGATCGACCTCAACCGGCGCAGCGGCTACGGCGCCTATGCGGGCTTCTTCCGGGCGCACGGGGCCTGGTTCGAGAGACTCGCAGGTGACAGCGACCGGGCGCTCTCGCAGGGGCTCAAGGCTGTCGACCAGACCTCGATGATCGACCATCCCTGGTGGTACGCCGCCGCCGCCGGGCTCTACGCCGGCAGCCTGATCGAGGCCGGGCGCACCACCGAGGCGGCGGAGGTGGCGCGCGCCGGACTCACCGCCACCACCGACCGCAGCGCCGAGGCCTGGCGGCTGCGCTGCCTCGCCCCGCTCGCCCTCGCGTCCGGAGACGACCTGGTGCTCGCCGACGCGACCCGGCTGGTCGAGGGCATCCAGGCGCCGGCCGGGGGGGCGTGGGTGATCGGCTCGGACGCCTACCTGCTGGTGGCCCGAGCCTGGGCGGTGACCGACCCCGAGCGGGCGGTCCGGATCCTGGGGCCGTTGCTCGACGCCACCCGGCACAGCTGGGCACCGGTCCGCGAGCGTGCCGAGCAGGTGCGCGATCAGATCAGGTCGACCACCAGCTGAGCGGCACGGGCGGCACCGTCCGTGGGCACCGGGACGTACGCCGGGGTGCGGCCGAGCTGCTGCACCAGCGCCTCGGCGATCGTGCCCGCGTCGGCCGTCCGGTAGTCCAGCGCGTGACCGGCTCCGTGCCGGTCGAGCCGGTGGCGCACGTGGATCTGCTGCTCGAAGTGGTGTCCCAGCGGGAAGTACACGAACGGCCGGCCGTTGGCCGTGAGCTCCATCGTGGTGCTCAGCCCGCCCTGCACCACCGCCACGTCGCAGGCTGCGTGGTGCAGGTCGAGGTCGGGCACGAAACCGTGCACCTCCACCCCGGCCGGCGCGGACAGGCTCTCCGGGTCGATCCTGGGTCCGGCGACCACGACCATCCGGAGACCGGGCACGCGCGCCCGGACCTCGCCGTAGGACGCGACGACCTTGCGCAGCAGGTGGGTCCCGACCCCGGAGCCGCCGACGCTGACCAGGCACACCACGTCGTCCTCGGCGTACCCCAGCCGCCGCCGCAGCGCCTCGCGGTCCACCGGCCGCTCGCCCATCACGTAGCCGGTGAACTCGAAGTGGTCCAGCGTCCAGTCCCGCACCGACGGCAGTCCCGGGCCCAGCGGCGCGTCGACCACGTCGCCCGGGTCGCCGACGAAGACCGAGCGGTCCCGGAGCGCCGGGTAGCGGGCCACGTGCTCGACCATCTCGGCGTTCCAGTCCGCCGTGAGCATCTGCTCACGGTCGTCGGCGTCGGCCATCGGCAGCCAGCCGACGAAGTCGGTCATCCAGACGAACGGCGCCCGCTTGAGCTCCGGGTTCTCGTGCAGGAAGTGGTCGAGGTCCCAGGCCTCGTCCCCGACCCAGACGTCGAAGCTCTCGCGCTCGACCAGGTCGTCGAAGACCATGAAGTTGTTCACCAGGATCTCGTCCATCCGGCGTACGGCGCCGAACGCGTGCAGGTCGTGCTCGCCCGACTCGGACTCGATGTGGCCGGACTCGCTGGCCAGCCACCGTGACGCCGGGTGCACCGTCTCACCGCGGGCCTCGAGGAAGTCGGTGACGGGCGACTGGGAGAGCCACGAGATCTCGAGGTCGGGCCGTTCCTTGCGGATCTCGTCGGCGATGGCGAGATCCCGCCGGACGTGGCCCAGCCCGATCGGGGAGCTGAGGTAGAGCAGGCGCTTTCGGCGGGCAGGACCGCGCGTCCACCGGCGCTCCGGCGCGGGCGTACCCGTGACCCGGTCGACGAACGACCTGATCGCCTTGTTCACGACCACCGGGTCGCGCCCCATCGGCAGGTGGCCCGATCCCTCCAGCACGATCCGTTCCGCACCGGTGTGCCGGACCACGGTGTCGAACCGCTCGACCGGCTGGCACCGGTCCTCGGTGCCGTGGACGACCAGCACCGGGCAGGCGATCGAGCGCAGCATGTCGGCCGCCTCGTCCGGGGTCTCCGGGTGATGGGGTGCCGGCGCCCCGGCAGCCTGCACCTCGCCGGTGCTCTCGCAGGCGAAGTCGACCATGTCCTCGAGCACCTTGGTCGCGTGCGGCTCGTTGCAGATCTGCTCGAAGAAGAACTGGGCGAAGTCCGGCCAGTCCCGTAGCCAGTAGTGCTTGTTCATCTTGTCCCAGCCCTCATAGCTCGGCTGCTCCTCGAAGAACCGGGCCACCGAAGCGCGCCGCGGCCTCCAGGGTCGGAGTGCTGTCCACCGCGTAGGGCGCGATCGCGACCACCCCCTGCACCCGAGCCGGGTGGAGCGCCGCGAGGACCAGCGCCTGCCACGCGCTGACGCACACGCCGACGACGACGGCCCGTTCGACCCCCGCCGCGTCCAGCACGGCGACGGTGTCGGCGACGTACGCCAGGTCGCTGTACGCCGCGGCGTCCAACCGGCGGTCGGAGCGTCCGTTGCCGATCGGGTCGATCGTGATCACCCGGAAGTGGCGCGCAAGGAACGGCACCTGCCCCTTCCACGCGCGGCCGGTGGTGATCGTGTCGGCCGCGACGAAGACGACCGTCACCTCGCCGGACCCGAACGACTCGAAGCCGATCTTCCGGCCGTCGCGTTCGGCGTACCCCTGCAGGTCCGGCTCGCGTGCTCGCATGGTTCCTCCTCGCTCGGTCGGGCGACCAGCCTCCCGAGGGCCGTTGCAACACCGTTGCAACCAGGGCTGCGGACTGTTGCTCACGACAGCATCCACCCGGGATGCCCGACCCAGGGAGACCCAGATGTCCACGGACCAGATCAACGAGACCACCGACACCACGCCTGACGACACCGCGACCGCCCCGCCGATCGACGTGGAGGTGCTGATGTCGTTCGTCGGCAGCGTCGTCGGTGACCTCGGCGGGACGATGGCCGCCGGCAACGTGGTCGTCGGTGAGCGGCTCGGCCTCTACCGGGCACTGGCCCAGGGCCCCGCCGACGCCCGTGAGCTCGCCGGCCGGACCGGCACCGATCCGCGCTACGTCGAGGAGTGGCTGCGCGGCCAGGCGGCAGGCGGCTACGTGACGTACGACGCCGCGAACGCGACGTACTCGATGACCGCGGAGCAGGAGTTCGCGCTCTGCGACCCCGGCGGCCCGATCTTCCTGCCCGGGGCGTTCGAGCTGGCGCTCGGCGCCCTGCGGGCCGAGCCCCGCGTGGAGCAGGCGTTCCGCAGCGGCACGGGCATCGGCTGGCACGAGCACGACCAGGACGTCTTCACCGGGTGCGAGCGCTTCTTCCGCCCCGGCTACCTCATGCACCTGCTGCCCGAGTGGATTCCCGCGCTGGAGGGCGTGCAGGACAAGCTCGAGGCGGGTGCCGACGTCGCGGACCTCGGCTGCGGCCACGGCGCGTCGACGATCCTGATGGCGGAGGCCTACCCGAGGAGCCGCTTCACCGGCTCGGACTACCACGAGGGCTCGATCGAGGCCGCGCGCGAGCGGGCCGAGGGAGCGGGCCTCTCCGACCGGGTCGGCTTCGACGTCGCGGGCGCCCAGTCGATCGAGGCGAAGGACCTCGACCTGGTCACCACGTTCGACTGCCTGCACGACATGGGCGACCCGCTGGGTGCGGCGGCCCGGATCCACTCCAGCCTCGCGCCCGACGGCACCTGGATGATCGTCGAGCCCGCTGCCGGTGACACGGTCGAGGCGAACCTGAACCCGGTCGGCCGCCTCTACTACGGGTTCTCGACGTTCCTCTGCGTGCCCAACGCGATGTCGCAGTCCGGCGGCTACGCGCTCGGCGCCCAGGCCGGCGAGGCCGCGATCCGCCAGGTGGTCACCGACGCGGGGTTCACCCGCTTCCGCCGGGTCGCCGAGACCCCGTTCAACCTGGTGTTCGAGGCCCGGCCGTAGGGGTCAGCCCGGGGGGAGTCCGAGGCCGGGAGCACCGGTCCGCGTCGCAGAACGGTGCTCTCGGCCCCGGACCATGGGTCAGGCCACGGACCGACCCTCGCGTCAGGGACGCCCGAAGAGGTTCGGCGGGATCCAGTAGTACATGCTCACGATCTGCACGTTCTGACCGGTCCGCGGGGCGTGGATCATCATCCCGCCGCCGAGGTACATGGCGACATGGTGGATCGAGCTCGCGCTGCTCGAGGAGCTCCAGAACAGCAGGTCGCCGGGGCGCAGCTGGCTGGAGGAGATGTGGGTGGTCGCCTGGTACTGGCCGACCGACCAGTGCGGCAGGGACCTGCCGGCAGACGCCCAGGCCTTCATGGTCAGACCGGAGCAGTCCCAGGAGCTCGGGCCGTCGGCTCCCCAGCGGTAGGGCTCACCGATCTGGGCCTTCGCGTAGGCGATCGCCTGGTTGGCGCCGCCACTCGGGGCCGGGGGCGGGCTCGGCGCGGGGGCCGGGCTGGGCTTCGGGCTGGGCTTCGGGCTGGGCTTGGGGCTGGGCTTCGGCTTGGGCGCCGGGGCCGGGTTGGTCGACGGGATCGGCGCCGGGTCGGCCCCGTCATTGGTCCCGTCATTGGTCCCGTCGTTGGCCCCGTCGCTGGTCCCGCCGCTGGCCTTGTCGCTGGCCTTGCGGGCGCGCTCGAGAGCCTCCTTGGCGGCGAGCGCGCGGGCGGCGGACTCGGCGCGGGCACGGGCCTGCTCCTCCAGCGCGCTCTGACGCTGGGTGGCCAGCCGGACCGAGACGCCTTCGGCGGCAGCGAGCTCGTGCAGCAGCCGGGTCTTCTCGGCGGCGATCGAGCTGGCGGCGGCCTGGGCCTCGTCGGCGGCGCTGGTCGCCCGGTCACGCGCGGCGCGGGCGCTGCCGGCCATCCTCTCGGCCTTCGCCCGGCTGTCGACGGCCTTCGCCGCGGTCACCTTCGCGAGCGCGTTGGCGGCGCGGAAGCGGTCGAAGGCCGCCTGCATGGTGTCGCCCACGCTGTGCACGGCGCCGTACCCGTCCATCACCCCGGACGGACCGTCCGCACTGAACAGGGCGTTGAGCTGGTCGAGCTGCGCACCCCCGCGGTAGCTCTGGGTGACCAGCGCGGCGATGTCGTCGCGCTGGTCGGCCACGGCCTTCCTGGCCGCGGTCGCTCGCCGGTCCGCCTTCTTGACCTCGGCCCGGGCCTCGCTCAGGTGCCACATCGCCGCGTTGTAGTTCTCCGCGGCCACCTCGGCGAGCTCCGAGGCGCTCTCGAGGCGCTGGTTGGCCATCACCAACGAGGCCCGGATCGAGGCCACGTCACGCGTCTTGGCCGCTGCCGCGCCGGCGGCCCGGTCGACCTGCTCCTGGGTCGGGACCGGGTCCTGGTGGTCGGCGGTCGCGGCCGGGCCGAGGGCGACCGTGACGGCCACCGCCGCAGCCACTGCCAGCACACTCCGGACACCCGTACGGGGTGTTGAACGCACGCGAGACTCCATTCGTCGAAGGTCTCGAGCCGCTTCCCCACGGCTCGAGACTTCCGCCACGTTAGAGCTCATCAGTCACATTGGGAACACTTTTCCCGAAATTGCGTCCGTTTTGCGGCGTGTCGGCTTGACAAACTACACTGTTGTAATTCGTCCGGCTCCCCGAGGCACGCTAGGAGTCGACCTCGATCGGTACCTCGCCGGTGGTGGTCGTGGGGTGCGAACTTCGCCCCCGGCGGTCGAAGCGCTGGCCCGTCGCGAGCGCGCCGAGGTAGAAGGCGACGACCGCGATCGCCGCCCCGGCCACGTCGTCGGCGATGTAGTGCCAGCCGAAGTACGTCGTGGAGATCGTGACCAGCACCGTGTAGACCCAGAGCACGATCTTGATCAGCCGGTGGCGCACGGTGTACTGCGCGACCAGGGCCATCATCAGCGTGATCCCGACGTGCAGCGAGGCGAAGCCGGCGACGGACTGCACCCCGGAGAAGAACGGGTCGTACCTGAGGTCACCGCGCCCGTAGAACAGCGCCTGCTGCAGGTCGGAGACCCCCGTGTGCGGCAGGTCGGCGTAGAGCTGGACGAAGGAGAAGTTCGGCCCGAGGGTCGGCACCAGGTAGTAGCTGAGTGTCCCGAGGCTCCAGGCCAGGCAGTCGGCGGTCACGAACCAGTAGCCGAAGCTCACGTTGCGCGACCACACCACCCAGGCGATCACGGCGATCGGCACCATCGGCAGGAAGATCAGGTAGACCCACGACAGCACGTGGGCGGACAGGCCGGTGCCCAGGATCTGGTGGGAGAGCGTCGCCGGGTCCTGGCCGAACATCAGCGCCTGGTCGAGCTTGTGGAGCTCGTGGTCGTAGGTGAGCGGCCTGCCGTCGAGGCTGCGGACGAAGGGCAGGAAGTTCTTCAGGTTCCGGTAGGAGACGTAGGTGACGTAGAAGCAGACCAGGCCCAGGATCACCAGCACGATCCGGTCGCGGGTCCAGTGCTCACGCACGAGCACCATGGCCTGGGACCGGAACTGGCCCGGGTTCGAGCCGGGCGCGCCACAGCGTGCGGGGCACGATGTCGACCACGAAGGCCAGCAGCACCAGCAGCGGCAGCCGCACCCAGGCCGGGCCGAGGAAGCCGTCGGGATCGCGCAGCGGATAGCCGAGTGAGACCGAGGAGACGATCGCCAACGTCCCCATCACGACGGCATTGCCGACCATGAGTGCGTAGGCATGCCGTTTCACGTTGTGGAGTCTAGGAGACCCGGCCGACGGCTGCCTTCCAGTAAATCTCCGTCACCCGGAAGCGAGCACCGCCAGTCGCGACGGGTCGACCGTGAGCCGCACCTGCTGCCCGACCCGGAGGTCCGCTCGGGGATCGGCGACCGCCTCGATGTCACCGACCCCGTCCACGGTCACTCCCAGCCGCAGCTGCTCGGGCGTGATCCGTGCGGACCGCACCGTCGCGCTGAGCGAGCCCGCGGGGTCGACCCGCAGCGCCGAGCGTCGCAGCGCGACGGCGGGCCACGCACCGGGGAGCCCCGCCGCCTCGGCCAGCCGACCGGACGCGGGACCGGAGACGACGGTCGCGTAGCCCAGGAACACAGCCGTCGCCGCGTCCACCGGGTGCCGCCAGACCTCGTCGAGGCTGCCGGACTGCACGAGCCGGCCGGCCCGCATCACGGCCATCCGGTCGGCGACCGTGAACGCCTCCTCGTGGTCGTGGGTCACCAGCAGCGCCGTGGTCCGCGCCCGGTGCAGGATGTCGCGGAGCTCACCTGCGAGGCGCTCGCGCAACGTCGCGTCGAGGGCGCTGAGCGGCTCGTCGAGGAGCAGCAGCCTCGGCTCGACGGCCAGCGCCCGGGCGAGCGCGACCCGCTGCCGCTCGCCGCCCGACAGGGTCGTCGGCATCCGGTCGGCGTGGCCGGGAAGTCCGACCAGGTCCAGCAGACCCGGTGACCTTCTCCTCGACCCGCTGCCGGTCGACCCGGCGCAGGCGGAGCGGGTAGCCGACGTTGCGCGCCACGCTCTGCTGCGGGAACAGCTGCCCGTCCTGGAACATCAGCGCGAAGCCACGGCGGTGGGTCGGGACCCCGGCGAGGTCCTGCCCGTCGTAGGCGATGCGGCCCGTGTACGACGGCTCCAGCCCGGCCACGGCGCGGAGCAGGGTCGACTTGCCGCACCCCGACGGCCCGAGCACCGCGAGCACCTGCCCGGCCTCGAGGTCGAGCGTCACGTCGTCGACCGCGAGCGTGTCGCCGAAGCGCACCGTCAGGTCCTTGATCGAGAGCACGCTAGAAGGTTCCCACTGCGCCGACCCGGAGCCGCTCGACAGCCAGCATCACCAGCGCGGTGGTCGCGGCCAGCAGCACCGAGGCCGCCATCGCGGTGCCGGCGTCGAGCGCGCCCGGGTGCGAGATCAGCCGGTAGATGAGGATCGGCAGCGTCGGCGTCTCGTCCCGCACCACGAAGCTGGTGGCGCCGAACTCGCCCAGCGACACCGCGAACGCGAACCCGGTGGCAGCCAGCAGCGACCGCCACGAGGCCGGGAGGTCGACGCTCAGCAGCACCCGGAGCGGTCCGGCTCCGAGCGAGGCGGCCGCCTGGCGCTGCCGGTCGTCGACGGCACGCAGGACCGGCGCGACCGTGCGCACCACCAGCGGCAGCGCGACCATGGCCTGCGCGACAGGCACCAGCCACGGGGACGAGCGCAGGTCGAGCGGCGGATGGTCCAGGGTGACCAGGAAGCCGAAGCCGAGGGTCACCGCGGAGACACCGAGCGGCAGCATGAACACACCGTCGAAGACCGCCACGGCTCGGCGCGCACCCGGCCGGCCCTGCCGCCGGGAGACCAGCCCGGCCACCACCACGCCGAGGGTGAGGGCGAAGCCGGTGGCGACCAGTGCGATCTGCAACGAGTTCGCGAGCCCGGTGAGGGCGGGGACGGGCAGGGTGCCGCCCGCCGTACCGGCGAGAGCGCGGTAGTTCGCCAGCGTCCAGCCGCCGTCCCGGTCGGTCAGCGAGCGTGACAGCAGCGCGAGCATCGGGAGGGCCAGGATGGCCAGCACCAGTGCGCACCAGCCCAACAGCCAGCCGTCCGAGCGCCGCGGGCGGCGGGCGACCCCGGCCGCCCGGTCGACGTGCCCGGGGTCCTTGCGCGTCAGGTGGGTCAGCACCAGGAGTCCGCCGATCACGACCACCTGCAGCAGCGAGAGCGCGGCGGCTCCGGCGAGGTCGAGCTCCTGGGTGGTGAGCAGCCAGATCTCGGTCTCGACGTTGGCGTAGCGCAGGCCGCCGAGCGTGAGCACGACGCCGAAGGCGGTCGAGCAGAACAGGAACACCACGGTGGCGGCGCCGACGATCCCGGGCAGGAGCGCCGGCAGCGTGACCGTGCGGAAGACCTGGACCGGGCTCGCCCCCAGCGCGGCCGCCGCCTGCTCGCGCCGCGGGTCGAGGCTCTCCCAGAACGAGCCGACCGTGCGGACCACGACCGAGACGTTGAAGAACACGAGCGCCGCGACGATCGCCGTCGGAGTCCCCTCGAGGTGCAGCCCACCGAGCCAACCGGACGGCGCGAACAGCTGTCCGAAGGCGACCCCGACCACCACGGTCGGCAGCACGAACGGCACCACCACGAGCGCCCGCAGGACTCCCCGGCCACGGAACGTCAACCGGTGCAGGGCGAACGCGAGCGGGAGTCCGGCCGCCAACGTCACCGCCGTCGCCGACCCGGCCGACCAGACGGTGAACCAGAGCACGCGACCGGTGCGCGGACGGCCGAGCACCTCGAGCACGGCGCCGGGGGTGAGACGGCCGTCGGTGACGAAGCCACGGCCGACCATGCCCAGCACCGGATAGACGAAGAACACGGCGAGCACCAGCAGCGGGACGGTGGCCAGGGCGAGGGCTCCGACACCGGCCCGGCGCCGGGTCACCGCGAGGTCACGTCCCGCCACTGCCGGAGCCACTCGGCGCGGTGCGCGGTGATGTCGTCGGCGGGAACCGTCCAGGGCTCGGTCGCGACCTTCGCGTACTTCGCCCACGCGGGCGGCAGCGCGGCCGCGTCGTTGACCGGGAAGACGTACATCTGGTCGGGCAGCTGCTCCTGGAACTCCTTGCTCAGCATGAAGTCGACGAACTCCCTGGCGCCCTTGGTGTTGTGGGCGCCGGAGAGCACGCCGGCGTACTCGACCTGTCGGAAGCAGGTGTCGAGCAGCGCGCTCGTCGTCGGCCTGGTCTTCCCCTTCGGAATGGTGAAGGGCGGCGACGACGCGTAGGAGAGCACGATCGGCCGGTCCCCCTTGCCACCGCCGCCGGTGAAGTCGACCTCGTAGGCGTTGGTCCAGCCGGCGTCGACCTTCACCCCGTTGGCGACCAGCTTGCGCCAGTAACCCTGCCAGCCGTCCTCACCCTTCGCGGCGATCGTGGTGAGCAGGAAGGCGAGACCGGGCGAGGACGTGGTCGCTCCCGGCACCACGAACAGGTTCTTGTACGCCGGGTCGGTCAGGTCGTCCAGCGTCCGCGGTGGCGTCTTCCCGTGCTTCGCGAACCAGACGTCGTCGACGTTGACGCAGACGTCGCCGTAGTCGACCGGCGTCAGCTGGGCGGCGCCGTTGCCCTGCAGGTCGTACGACGCGGCGCTGGCCGGGCGGTCCCGCGGCGTGTTGTCCTGCAGCACGCCGGACGACGTGGCCCGGCTGGCAAAGGTGTTGTCGATGCCGTAGACCACGTCACCCAGCGGGTGGTCCTTGGTCAGCACCAGCTTGTTGGTCAGCTCGCCGGCGTCGGCGGTCGGCCGGACCTTCACGGTGTAGCCGCTGGACTTCTCGAAGGCCGCGATCACCTTCTTGTCCATCGCCCACGAGTCGTGGGTGACCACGACGACCGTCTTCGGGTCGTCGTCGGCCGTGCCGCTGCTGCTGAGTGCGCAACCGGTCAGCGTGACGGTGAGGGCGGTCGCGAGCACCGCCGTCGTGGTGCGGGACGAGATCCCGTGCATGGTGCATCTCCCTTGGTCGTGGGAGGGAATCGCTTGCGCGATCGAGGTGCTCGACTCCCTTCGCCGGTGCTAACCGGTGCAGGTTCGAGGGTCTGCGCTCTCACGCACTCTCAGCGCCTCGTCGGCGCTCCCCTGTCGTTCCCGGCCAGCCTACCTGCGCGACGTGTGAGGATCACTTCGTGGTCCACCTGCCCCTGCTCTCCGCCTCCCCGAGCGTTCGGCACCGGATCGTGGTCGAGGTGGTCCGGCGTACCCGCCGCGGCGGACCGGTCGGCGACCCGGCGACGTTCCGCGAGCGGTTCCTGGCGGCGAACGAGAGATTCCCGCGCCGGATCCCGGGGGACTTCCACGAGTCCGAGCACTCGACCAGCGGCGTCCGGGTGCTCGAGCACGTGCCGTCGGGGGTCACGCCCAGGCGGACCCTGCTCCACCTGCACGGCGGCGGCTACACGAAGCCCGCGGCGCCGCAGCAGTTCGCCTTCGCCCGGCGTCTCGCGGCGGACCTCGGCATGCGCGTGCTCTTCCCGCTCTACCCGCTGGCGCCGGAGCACACGTGGCGTGCCTCCCGTGACGACCTCGTCGCGCTCGTGACCGCAGCGGCCGCCGAGGCGCCCGACGGCGTCGTGCTCAGTGGCGACTCCGCCGGCGGCGGCTACGCGCTGTCGGTCGCGCAAGGGGTACGCGACAGCGGAGGTACGGCGCCGACGCACCTGGTGCTGATCTCGCCGTGGGTCGACCTCACCGCGTCCGCGCCCGGTCAGCCTGAGGCCGCGCTCACCGACCCGTGGCTGACCCTGTCCCGGACCAACATCTACGCGACCTGGTGGGCCGGCTCACAGCAGGAGCGAGCCCTGCCGGAGCCCTCGCCGGGACTCGGTGACCTCTCGGGACTCCCGCGCAGCCTGCGCTTCTGCGGCACCCGCGACCTGCTCCACCCCGAGAACGTGCTGCTCTCCGAGCGGGCGCGCGCGGCCGGCTGGGACGACACGTTCGTCGAGGGCAGAGGCCTGATCCACGTCTACCCGCTGCTGCCGATCCCGGAGGCGCGTGCGGCCCACCGACGGATCGTCGACTTCCTGCGCTGAGGACCTCGGTGGGGCAGGAGGTTGTGCCCACCAGACGGTGGTTGAGGAGGTTGCGCAGCAACCGTCTCGAAACCACCCGCCCAACGGACCACTGGACGCCAATCGGCCCGTTTCGCGTCCGTTCAGGGCCGTTCGGTCCGTTGGCCGGGTGGTCTTCGCGGCGTTGTTGGGTCAACTGACCCAACAAAGCAAGTCGCCACCTCTGCACGGAGGTTTCGAGGCGGCCGCAGAGCGCTCTCCTCAACCACCGCCGTCTCAGAAGCCGGGAGCCGGCCGCAACTCACGCCATACCTCCCCCGTCGCTGCGTCTTTCAGCTACCGCCAGCGCTGGCGTCGACCTGCACCGGGTACCCCTGGCGCAGCACGCCGACCGACGACGGCGGGGTCAGCACCGGCACGGTGCCGCTCGCGGGGCGGCTGCGGGGCGCGCCGTAGCCGGTCGGGGTCCACGGCACGACCGCGTCGTCGCGCACCAGCACCGGCTCGTCGTCGACCACGACGAAGGTGCCGGCCGGCAGGCTGCGCCACGGCAGGTCGTGCAGGCGCCGCCGGTGGGTACCGGCGTGCAGCCGCTCAGCATGGAGCACCCGGTCGAGGTCGGTGGCGAGCGGTGGGGGCTCACCGGTCTCGGCCGACCATGCGGCGCGGTAGGCGTTGTAGTCGGCCCGCCGGCACAGCGCACACGGGCGGTGGCCGGCCGCGAAGGCGACCGCCTCGTCGTGGAAGAACAGCACGGTGAAGTGGTGCGGCTGCCACTGCGGCAACCGCCAGTCACGGTGCTGGAGCGCGCAGGTGATCCACAGCCGGTGCCGGTGGAAGGCGACGATCTCCTTACCCTGGTGCAGGATGCCGCGGTTGCCGAGCCACGCACCACGCAGGTCGATGGCGACGATGTCGCCGTGGGGCGTGACCCGGTTGCGCTTCGGCATGCTCAGCGCGCCAGGGAGACGGGGTCGGCCAGCCGGGAGAGCTTCTCGGGGTTGCGCACCCCGTAGAGCTCGGTCACCCGCCCGTCGACCACCCGGGTGGCGAAGATCCCGTCCAGCTCGCCGTCGACGTGGATCACCAGGCAGGGCTCGCCGTTGATGACAACGGGCGCCGCCGTCGTCCCGCTCGGCCGCACGGCGGTCAGGAACCGGAGCACCTTCTCGACCCCGATGATCGGTCGCAGCGCCGCCTTCCTGATCCCGCCACCGTCGGTCACCAGCACCACGTCGGGCGCCAACAGACCGAGCAGCGACTCGAGGTCACCCGTCGCGGCTGCCTCGGCGAAGCGGCGGGTGACCTCGGCGTGCTCGGCCTTGGTCGTGGTGGTGCTGCGTTCCGGTCGTCGGGCGTGCACGTGCTCGCGGGCGCGGTGCGCGATCTGGCGTACGGCGGCGGGGCTCTTGTCGACGGCCTCGGCGATGTCGCCGTGCTCGAACCCGAACACCTCGCGCAGCACGAACACCGCGCGCTCGGTCGGCGACAGCGACTCGAGCACGACGAGCATCGCCATCGACACCGACTCGGAGAGCAGCACGTCCTCGGCGACGTCCGGCACGGTGAGCAGCGGCTCGGGCAGCCAGGGGCCGACGTACGACTCGCGGCGCCGGCTGAGCGTGCGCATCTGGTTCAGCGCCAGCCGGGTCACGATCCGCACCGCGTAGGCCCGCGGGTGCTCGACGGTCGAGGGGTCCACCTCCCGCCAGCGCAGCCACGCCTCCTGCACCACGTCCTCGGCGTCGGCGGCGGAGCCGAGCATCTCGTAGGCCACCGTGAAGAGGAGGTCGCGGTGCTCCGCGAACGGGTCCGGGACCTGCTCGTTCAACGGAGCTCGCAACGGTCGGTGAACCCCTGGCTGGTCAGGCCCATCGCACTGTTGAACCGCGATCGCTCGTTCTCCACGGACACCATCTTGGTCAGCTCGACGACGGCCGGCACCCCGATCCGAGCGACCAGTCCGTCGACCATCTCGTCGGTGACCTCCGGCGGCGTCACGGTCATCGCCTCGGCGTACGCGATCACGTCACGCTCGAGCGGCGTGAACGCCTCGGACTCGCGCCAGCGCGGCACCTCGGCGAACTTCGCGACCGACTGCCCCTTGCTGTGGGCCGCGAAGTAGCCGAAGTCCAGGCACCAGCTGCAGCCGATGGTGGCCGCCGAGGCGAGCTGCGCGAGGTTCTTGAGGTCGGCGTCGAGCGCCTTCCACCTGTCGACCTTGCCCTCGAAGGACAGCGTGCC